>NZ_JAAGKM010000040.1 GCF_019308355.1 Empedobacter falsenii
AATTTGGTATAACAGAAATAGAAGACATAAAGCTTTGAATTATAAAACTATTTTTGAGTTTAATAATAATTTACAATTTTTAAAAAATGTAGCTTAACTTACACTGGAAAATTCAGGGGGATATCCACAGTACAAATTATTGTCAATCAAATTAGAAGTTTCTAATTATTTCATCTTTTTATAAACAGTGATTAAATATGAAAACTACCTCAACTAAGTAAAGAGAACATTATATATTGATATTTAATTTTCTTGAAATTCCTTTCAAAATATTTAATGACAACTTCATCTTTTCATTTTTAAAATAGTATTTTGCATAGATGAATATTTTCTCGTATCATATCGCAAAGCTTAGCTATTTTCAAGCTTTTAAATTGATGTTTTTTCCTTTGAAAACAAATAAAATAAATGGTTTGAAACATTCCGAAACGATGTCCACAATGAAATTAGGTTCGCCCATTTTTTCGAAAACAAGGATTTTCAATCAAACTATTATTGTATTTGCACAATGGGAAGATGAAAAATCACTCGAAAATTTTCTAAAATCCAATTCATACGGAAAACTTTTGACGAAAGGCTGGCATGTTCGATTAGATTTTTTGAGACAATGGGGAAATATTTCTGGTTTTCAAATTCCGACAAAAAATATCGAGGTAAATATGACAAATGAGCCTGTTGTTGCGGTAACAATTGCGCGAATGAAATACACAGAAATTCCTCGTTTTCTGCGCTGGGGAAGACTAGTCGAGAAATTAGTTCGTGATCACAAAGGCACAACACTTTCTTTGGCTTCTATTCGATATCCCAATATTATTTCGACATTTTCGATCTGGAAATCTCAATTAGAAATGACAAATATGGTAAATGGACATAGCAAAATATCTGATCCAAAAAGACACGCTAACGCAATGAAAGAGCGTAATCGAAAGGATTTTCATTTTGAATTTACAACTCTCCGGTTTAAACCAATTTCTGAACATGGACAATGGAATAATTGCGAATCTTTTCTTCCAAAAAAAGAAAATATTTAGATGAATTTAGCTTTTACAATGCAAAAATTTCAGGATTGGTTTACGCAACAATGGGTGATTCTTTGGGGAAGAAAAATTAATCCTACAGATTATCCGTGGTTGATTGCTCCTTTCGGAGAATTGAACGGAATTGGCGAAGAGTTTATTTATCAATTAGCAAAAAATGAAAATTTAATTGTCACTCGAAATTCAACTTCAAAAGGATTATTAAGATCTATTCATGAATTGAATTTCACTGATAATCAACTTGAAATTCTACCAAAAAAAGTGATCGATTTTTATGAATCTACAGCAAATTATGATTTAGAATTCAATGTAAAATGGAATCCTTATTTTTCATTTTTTGGTTATTTGGTCAACCGATTATTTAGTCAGCGAATTAATCAATTAAATATTCCGACAAAAAATATCGCGCAATCTGAAGATTTAGTAAGTGAAATTATCACACTAAATCATCCGCAAAACAACGAAATTATTTATACCATTTGGTTGAGAAAATTCAAAACTTCGGGTAAAGTTATTTATTCGGGAATTTACGGGACGTGTACACTTCCTTCTGGCAAAACCTGTATCAAAGCTGTTTTTCCTTTACCAAAAGGCAATGCAACAGTTATTATGAGTCCTAGAGTCAGTCATGAGAATGAATTGATTTTAGATTCGAGCGGAAAACAATTTGGAGATGCTGGTTTCTACTTTTTATTGAATGATGCTAAACACAATTATTGGGCTCAATTTATATCTTCATTTACCGATCAATTAATTGTAAAAGAAAAAGATAATCATTTACAAGCAATTCAAATTCTAAAACTTTGGGGATGTAAAGTTTCACTATTTACATATCGCATTCAGAAGAAAACCAAATAAAACGATTTCTTCACATGACTTTACAAATACTTTTAATTAGCTTTATAAAATGAATCATTCAGAACTATTTTACAAAGTTGATATCGTTGTGATTGGAAGTCGTTCAATTATTAGACGAAATCTCAAAAGCTACCGATGCAACATAGGTAAAAAGAAGATCACTCGATTTTAGAGATAACAAATTCACCGAAGAATTAGGGCAAGAAGCCGTAGCAATTGTAGATAAACGTGTGAGAGAAGGCTTGCCCATTCAATGGGTGCAAATAGAGCTGGTGCAGCAATTGCAAGAGAAATAATTGCTTATTTAGGTGTGTAACTTTAACATTTATTTAATCAATGCATTTAGTATTAAATATTTACACGTAAAAACCTTACTAACAAATGGATAATTTATTTGATTAAAGTCTATTAAAAATTAAATTTTTTCATTATAAATAATCAATAATTTTATGAGTTCTATGATTTTAATTAGTGGAATTCACAATCCTAGCGATTATATTTGTAAAAATTTAAAATTAGTAATGACAGCAGTAATCATTATCTTTGTTATACATTGGTATGCTTCTTTATTTTTCCAAACTTTTTTTCATCACCGATATGCATCACATGCAATGTTTACGATGTCAAGAGCTTGGGAAAAAATATTTCACGTTTTAGCGTGGATTTTTCAAGGTTCATCTTATCTAAGTCCCTATACATACGGGGTTATGCACAGACATCACCACGCGTATGCAGACACAGAAAAGGATCCACATTCGCCACAATATGATCCAAATTTCTTTGCGATGATGTGGAGAACTCGTATTGTTTATAACGAAATCGATCACGATAAAACACAAGTTTTAGAAAAATTCAAAAAAGGCGTTCCTTCTTGGCGTTCTTGGGATAGATTTGCTGGAAATAATGCAGTACGTATGGCTTGGGTAATCATTTACATATTAATTTATGTTGCTGTTGATGCTCCACTTTGGACGTATTTTGTATTCATTCCAATGCAAGTTTTAATGAGTCCACTACATGGTGTAATCATCAACTGGTTTTCACACAAATTAGGTTACCGTAATTATGATGTTGGAGATACTTCGACAAACTTAATGCCGATTGACTGGTTAATGTGGGGAGAATGTTTACATAATAATCACCATAAATTTGGTGGACGTCCTAATTTCGCAGTTAAGAAATGGGAATTTGATCCGATGTATCCATGCATTTGGGCAATGAATAAACTGAATATCATTCAATTCAAAAAAGGTAAATTAGACACCGATTATATGTAAAATGAAAGCGATTCAATAAATTGAATCGCTTTTTTTATTTCTTCTGATAAACAATACTCTCTATATATTTCTTGAAAAAGAGTTTTTGTTCGACGATTTTAAAATACGACATAAAACTTTGCTTCATTTGTGGTAATTGAGAAATATCCAAACCAATAACAATTCTAAAAAAGCTCAACATCACATTCGTTACACTTTTTTGCCAACCTTTCTGATTTTGTACAAAATCAACATAAAACCACAAACCTCCTACTTTCAAATACGAATTTAATTGACTAAATAATTCTTCTGCTTTGGATTGATTAAAATGATCAAACAAAAAAGTAGTCATCACAACATCATATTTTTTATCCGTTTCGAAATCAAAAATATCCGCAACAATAAAATTTATATTTAAGTTCGACGTTTTTTCTTTTTTCGCTAAATCAATCATTTTCGAAGAAAAATCAACATAATCTATATCCAATTTTAGATTTAACTTTTCTATTTCAGCGATAAATTTTCCCGCTCCTCCTCCAACCCACAAGATTTTATCATTCTCTTTCAAATGTTTTAAAATCACAAAATGAGCTTGATGTTGACGATTCAAAAAAATCAACTGGCTCAACGAATGATAATATGGCGCAATAAAATTGTAATTCATTATTCGAATAAAATTACGCTTAAAATTCCACAAATTGCTTTCAACAAAATCATTCCATCAATCGCAATTAAATAATATAAAATGGCTTTTGGACGATTGAGTTTAAAGGCGAAAATAGCTAAAAAAACAATCGGAATTAACATAAACAATATGCGGTGAAGTGGTAATCCATAACATATTCCGAAGATTACAAAACTCAAAAATCCTAGAAATATTAAGGGTAAAATAATGCGGTTTAACGTAAAATGATAACCATATTTTACAACAAAGGTTTTTAAATTTCGGTTGCTATCATCTTCATAATCTTTCAAATCAAACAAAATCGCATTCACAACGCAATACATAAAGGTTTGAGAAAATAGAAAATAGAATTTTGCATCAATGACATAATGCGTTTCATTCTTCAACATCAAAAATAAAACAGGTAAAAAAACGGTTGTAATCGCCCAAGTCCAGCCAATTAAAAATGGTTTTAACAACATCGTTTTACGTAATGAAATTCCTAATTTTAAATCATAATAACCAAAGGATAAAACTGTCGTAAAAAATAAGACAGCCAACCATTTCCAAGTTAATATTTCGTAATTCGATAAACAATTTAGTGCTAAAATAATTCCAGAAACTAAAGCGATTACGGCTAAAATAGCGGTATAAATACAAACAGATTTACGATGAGTAATGTAAAACTGAGTTCTTGGATTACTTGATGATTTTAAAGATTTTGGAATTCTGTAGGCATACAAATAAAACAATACGGTAATGGTGCTAATAAAAGCGTAATACGCAATTGAATTAAACGGTAAACCAATTTTGATATTCGTCTCTATATTGAGCACGATAGAAAGTAGAATTAAAAAAAAATTGGAAAAAAAAATGTTTACGATAAATCGACTAATCACTTTTTTTTCCATTTTCTTAACCTCTTAAATTTTGAAAAATTCTAGAATGACATTTTTATACGTTTCACCAATCGGAATTTCTTCGTCTTTCAAATATAAGACTTTATTTTGAATTGATTTCACTTTTTTTATCGAAACGATATAAGATCGATGAACTCGGACAAAAAGTTGATCGGGCAGTTTTTCTAAGATAGATTTCATCGATATTCGAGCAGTAATTCGTTTTCCGTTTGCGAGATGAATTTTTACATAATCGTCCAAACCTTCAATAAAATCAATTTCATCGTAGGCAATTTTATTCAATTTATAATCGGCTCTAATCGTCAAAAAATCTTTGTCTTCATTCAGTTTTTTATCCACCAAAATCAACACTGCTTTATTCACTGCTTCTTCAAATCTATCGTAATCTATCGGTTTCAACAAATAATCTATCGCCGCAACATTAAAACCATCAACCGCATATTCTGCAAAAGCCGTAGTAAAAATAACAGGAATTTTCTTTTCTAAATTTTTGTAAAATTCCATTCCATTCGTACGCGAAATCTGAATATCCAAAAACATCAAATCGATTGGAAATTGATTGATATATTTCTGTGCATCTTTCAAATTTGAGAATGTTTTCACTAACTCGACATGTTCATTTCTCGAACAATAATTTTCGATTACCATTAATGCTAAAGGCTCGTCATCTATCGCAATTACTTTAATCATTCAAGAAAATTTTTAGTTCAACAATAAATTTAGATAAATCATTATTAATAGTTAATTTATAATGATTTGTATAAAAAAAATCTAATCTCTTTTTCGTATTCTTCAAACCAATTTCACTTTTTTCAGTTTCAGGATTCACCTCTTTCGAAATGGTATTTTCAACGTTTAAAAACAATGTTTGTTGCTCAACTTTTATCGAAATAATAACAGGTTGCGAGGCTTCATCAATCACACCATATTTGAATGCATTTTCGATAAAATTAATTAAAATTAATGGCGAAATTCTTAAATCGGCAGGATTTCCTTCAACCTCAAAAATAACAGATTCTTTGTGCGTTAATCTCAATTTTTGTAACTCAATATAATTCTTGATATAATCTAAATCTTGTTGCAATGGCACAAAATCTTTGGAAGAATCTGAAACCACAAATCGCATCATTTTGGATAATTTCATCACCGCATCCGAAGCAGAATCTGACTTTTGAAGCGTTAAAGCATAAATATTATTCAACGTATTGAACAAAAAATGTGGATTGATTTGTGCTCTTAAATAAGCAATTTCAGACAATTGTTTTTCATTTTTCATTTCCTGAAAACGTTTATTTTGTCGAATAAAAAGCGAAACAATCGCCATCATCGAAAACATAATAATTTTCGGGCTCCACATCATAAAATTACGAGGCGGTTTTCGAGACTCAAAACGATTAAAAGGCGGAATTTTTGGTGGAACTTTGTTAAAATGAAACGCAAATTCTGGAACTTTATACACCACAAAAAAGAAAATGATGAGAATAACGATGTAGAAAAAATAACGTTTCTGAAAATATAATTTTGGAATTAACACGAAATAATTCACCAAAAAGAACACTAACAATAAGATATTTTCAAAAAGCATTCGCTTGAAAAAACCTGTTTTGAAAATGGATTGATCACTCGAAAAATTTGGCGCAGCTATAAACGGAATCAACATAAAAATGATTGAAACTATGCTGAAAATAACGATTTCTCTCTTTGTAATTTTTACTTTATTCATCTTCTAATTCAATTGAAACAATAGAAAAATGCTGTCTATTTGGAATCATCAACGTTTTAATATTTACGTTTAATTCTTCATCCGAAGAAATTAAATAATGATTGTTCACTTCTCCAAAATAGAAATATTGTTTGGTGTAAAATGTAAGCGCAACCTTGTGATTTGCATGATTTTGATTAGATGAATTTATAATATCCAACTCGAAATCTACAAAGTTAAGATAGGTTTTGTTCAAATTATCTGTGATTTGATACAAATTTCCTTCCAATTGTTCGATATATGGGATCGCCGCCATTCCCACCAAATAATGCAATTGCGTTGCTTTTTTATTTTGACGCAACAATTCTCGAAAAGTTTCTACCTTATACGTTTCTTGCTGAAAAAGTTGTTCTTGCAAATAATACTCTTTGTACGTCGCATCAAAAACATATTTCTCCCAAATTGACGTTGTCGAAGCATCAATCACTAAACGATAAGCAAACTGAACTTTTTTAATTGTTTTCATCTTTTGGTTTTCTATCAAAAGGTGGTGGCATTCCTAGCCCTCCGCCCATTGGCTCTTTTGCTTCCTCTATATTTTCTGTAGAAATTACAATATTTGCTTCAATTGTATATCCTTTTTCTAAACTTCCGCTCACTTTTGCCAATTGATTTCCGTCTGTATCATCCGAAAAGACATTGTCATTCGCATTGTACGTATAACCTGTCAAACCTTTTGTATAACCATATTTTTTGGCTGAATTTACAATTTCTACAACAGAATTTTCACCTTCTGGAAAAGCAATTTGCGTTACTTTTATCGAAACGCCATTTGCATTGTAAATGTGCACATGGATATGCGTTGCACGACTTTCGTACCAACCTGGGAAAATAGAATTGAATTCAACATTTCCATTTTCATCAGTTACTTGTCTACCTCTCAAAAATTTATACGATTTATAATCGATTGGTTGCATACGCATTCCGCCATATTGTGAATAATTTCCATCTTTATCACAATGCCAAATATCAACAATCGCGCCTATTAAGGGTTGACAACTTTCATCAACATTGGTTACATTAATTTTGATTGTCACCTCTACTCCTGTTCGATCACCTTTTATATTTTTAGATAAAAAATCTTCTGGCTTTTTTGTAGGAAATGGACCTTCTGTTTCAGAGGCCCATAGTTCACAATCATTTACAACATTAGAGTCTTTGCAACTCATCAACACTTTTGGAACAATTAAACTTGCGCCCAATAAACCCAAACTATTTTTTATAAAATCTTTTCTTTCCATTTTGTAATGTATTTTTAGTATTAGTAATCAATCACCATTAACAAAGAATTTTCGCTCAACGATTCAAATTCTACGTGTTCATCTGACTTAATTTCCAATAAATCTCTGGATTCGATTAAACGATTATGAATCTCAAAAATTCCTGTTAACGAAATAACCAACCAATTTCTTTCAACTTTTTTCATTGGTATTTCTGATTCTCTTCTCAAATCAAATTTTCCTAAAAAAACATTAAACAAATCATGGCGAATAATTTTCTCTAATCTATTCTCTCGTTCAAAATCAATTGGAACAATCATTTTAGCAATTTGCTGTTTTTCTTTTACCAAAAATAACGAATAGAAATACGAATAATCGTTGCTGTATTCACCTTCGACATCGATAATGGTTCCTTTGTCTAAATAATAAATAAACGATTGATTGACTTCAATTTTCCAATTAAAACCATTCATGTTCAAACGAATATTATTCATCAAAGGCAACAAAATCAAATAACCACTTTCCTTGATTACTTTTTGATAAGTACCTTGACCATTCACAGCAACATCATCAATAAAAGCAAAATCAGAAATAGAATTATCATCATTTAACGCATTAATTCTGATATATTTATTCTCAAATAAATTTCGATTCTCAGCTTTACACAACTTTATCATACTTCATATTATCTTGAAACAAATATAATTTATCATCTTAATTCGACTAAATTTTAGAGGTTAACCCAAGATTTTTGTAGGTTAATTGAATTATGATTCGATTTTATTTATCTTTAGCAATAGAATTTATACGATCAAACACAACAAAAATGATAAACAAAAAAGTAAACAGCATCGAAGAAGCACTGCAAGGTGTAGAAAGCGGAATGACGCTGGCTGTTGGAGGCTTTGGACTTTCTGGAATTCCTGAAAATCTTATTCAAGGTTTAGTGGACAAAAAAATCAATAATCTTACGTGTATCAGTAATAATGCTGGTGTAGATGATTTTGGTTTGGGATTATTATTACAAGGACGACAAATCAAAAAAATGATTTCTTCTTATGTTGGAGAAAATGCAGAATTTGAACGTCAAATGCTTTCAGGTGAATTAGAGGTTGAATTGATTCCGCAAGGAACTTTAGCTACTCGCTTAATGGCTGCTGGTTATGGAATGCCTGCAATTTTTACGCCTGCTGGAGTTGGAACTGAAGTCGCTGAAGGAAAAGAAATCAGAAAATTTACCTTTCACGGAATCGAAAAAGAATATTTGTTAGAATATGCTTTCGAGCCTGATTTTGCAATTGTAAAAGCGTGGAAAGGTGATACAGCGGGGAATTTAGTTTTCCGTGGTGCAACAGCAAATTTCAATCATCCAGCTGCTATGTGTGGAAAAATTACGATTGCCGAAGTGGAAGAATTGGTAGAAATTGGAGAATTAGATCCAAATCAAATTCATACGCCTGGCGTTTATGTCAATCGAATTATTCAAGGTGCGAAATACGAGAAACGTATCGAAAATAGAACTGTTCAACCTAAATCATAAAAGAAAATGTTAGATAAAAATGGTATTGCAAAACGTATTGCAAAAGAAGTACAAGACGGATTTTATGTGAATTTAGGTATCGGAATTCCAACGTTGGTTGCTAATTATATTCCCGAAAATGTAAATGTTGTTTTACAATCAGAAAATGGATTATTAGGAATGGGACCTTTCCCTATCGATGGTGAAGAAGATCCTGATTTTATCAATGCGGGTAAACAAACGATTACAACTTTACCAGGTTCAGCTTTCTTTGATTCGACGATGAGTTTCGGAATGATTCGCGCACGAAAAATCAATTTAACAATTCTTGGCGCAATGGAAGTTTCGGAGAATGGAGACATTGCCAACTGGAAAATTCCTGGAAAAATGGTAAAAGGAATGGGCGGTGCAATGGATTTAGTAGCTTCGGCTGATAATATTATTGTAGCCATGCAACATGTGAACAAAGCAGGAGAATCTAAACTTCTAAAAGAATGTACACTTCCTTTAACAGGAATAAAATGTGTCAAAAAAATTGTTACTGAATTAGCTGTTTTAGAAGTTTTACCAGAAGGTGGTTTCAAATTATTAGAGCGAGCACCAGGAATTTCTGTGGAAGACATCAAAAATGCAACTGAAGGAAAATTAATTATTGAAGGAGAAATTCCCGAAATGATTTTATAAAAAATAAAGATTCGAAAGGAAAGTTAAAAAGCTTTCCTTTTTTTATGCTCGATTTGTTTAACTTTATTCAAATTAATACTTAAAAATCGATGCAAACAAAATTAGTAATCGCTCTACTTTCACTCAATTCTCTTGCTTTTGCGCAGCAACAGAATTTAGTAAAATATGTCAATCCCATGATTGGAACAGAAAAAATGGGACATACTTTCCCTGGTGCAACTGTTCCCTTTGGCGCTGTTCAATTAAGCCCAGAAACAGATTCTATTCCTTATGCTATCAATCACAAATACAATCCAAAAGTTTATAATTATTGTGCGGGTTATCGTTTTGAAGATAAAACAATAACAGGATTTAGTCATACACATTTTAATGGAACAGGACATTCTGATTTGGGTGATTTCTTAATTATGCCAACCGTTGGAAAATTAAAATTAAATCCCGGAACTGCTCAAAATCCTGATAGCGGTTATCGTTCTCGATTTTCGCATCAAAACGAAACTGCCGAAACTGGATATTACAAAGTCAAATTGGATGATTATAATATTTGGGCAGAAATGACCGCTTCTACTCGAGTTGGTTTTCATCAATATACATTTCCAAAATCGATTGATTCACATATTATTTTGGATTTGAATGCTGGAATTTATAATTATGATGACAAAAATACATGGACGTATGTTCGCGTGGTGAATGACACATTGATTACGGGTTATAGACAAACACGAGGTTGGGCAAGAAATAGAACGGTTTATTTTGCGATGACTTTTTCAAAACCATTTAAAAATTATGGACAAAAAAATGAAGACGGACAAGTTGATTACAAAGGTTTTTGGCGTAAATGGAACGAAACTCAGAATTTTCCATTAATCGAAGGGAAAAAGATCAAAATGTATTTCGATTTTGATACAGAAAAAGATGAAAAAGTAAAAATCAAATTTGCGATTTCTCCAGTCAGTCAAACCAATGCGTTAGAAAATCTGACAACAGAAATTCCACATTGGAATTTTGAACAAGTGCGTAACGAAGCAAAAGAAAATTGGAACAAGGAATTGAATCGAATTCAGATTAAAGCTTCAGAAAATGATAAAATAAATTTCTATACAGCGATGTATCATACCTTCATCAATCCGACAACTTATATGGATGTGAATGGGCAGTACAAAGGTTTGGATCAAGAAATTCATCAAGCCAAAGATTTTACAAATTACACCACTTTTTCACTTTGGGATACCTATCGTGCACTGCATCCGTTGTTCAATATCATTCAACCAAAACGCAACAATGACATGGTAAAATCGATGATGAAACATTATGAGCAAAATCCAATAAAAATGTTGCCAATTTGGTCGCATTATGCCAACGAAAACTGGTGTATGAGCGGCTATCATTCTGTTACAGTTGTTGCAGATGCGATTGTAAAAGGTGTTTATAACGAAGATGCAAATGCTGCTTTGGACGCGTGTATTGTTACGGCAAATAAACGTGATTATGAAGGAATTGGCGATTATATCGACAAAGGTTATATTCCAGCTGAGAAAAATGGTACATCAATTTCGAATACGTTAGAATATGCTTTCGATGATTGGTCGATTGCGCAAGCTGCAAAAAAATTGAATCGAATGGATGTATATGAAACATTTATGAAGCGTTCTGAGAATTGGAAAAATAATTATGATGTTTCGATTGGATTTATGCGTCCTCGATTAGCGGATGGAAGTTTCAAGAAAGAATTTGATCCATTGAATACACATGGACAAGGTTTTATTGAAGGAAATTCGTGGAATTTTAGCTTTTTTGTTCCTCAAAATCCAAATGGATTAATTGAAGCAATGGGTGGAAAAAAGAAGTTTGGAGCAAAATTGGACAAATTATTTACGATGCATTTGCCTGACGAATATTTTGCGGAGACAGAAGACATTACGCGTGAAGGAATAATTGGTGGTTATGTTCATGGAAATGAGCCGGCACACCACGTTGCGTATTTGTATAATTGGGCGGGACAAGCGTGGAAAACACAAGAAAAAATCAGAATGATTTTGGATATGCAATACAAGCCAACGCCTGATGGTTTGGGTGGAAATGATGATACTGGACAAATGAGTGCATGGTATATTTTTAGTGCTTTAGGTTTTTATCCTGTTCAGCAAGGATCGACAGATTACGCAATTGGGAGTCCTTTGGTAGATCATGCTATATTGAATTTAGAGAATGGAAAACAATTTGAAATTGAAGTGAAAAATCAATCGAAGAAGAATGTTTACATCCATAAAATAGAGTTGAACGGAAAGAGTTTTTCATCTTTTAATTTGAATCATTTTGATATTGTTAATGGCGGAAAAATCATTTTTTATATGAGTGACAAACCTAAAAAATAAACGTTAAATATTTTATAATTAAATAAATAAGTTTGACTACTTGAGGAATAATGATTAATTTAAATCAAATTTAAAACCAAGAAAAATGGCTAAAAAGGCAAAAAAAGAAGAAAATCATTTACAAGTTTTAGTGGATAAATTAAAAGATCCAAAACATAAACAATTAGTTCAAACGAATCGTTTAAAGAAAAAACGTCGCAATAACGCAAAAAATTAAGCATAAAAAAACCTCCAAAATTTGGAGGTTTTTGTTTTTTAATATTTTATAAAATCCCCATCAACTCTACTTCAAAGATCATGGTAGAATATGGTCCTAATTCTTTTGAAATTTCGCGATCTTTATAACCAATTTCTGGTTTTACAACAAATCTAAATTTACTTCCAACTGGCATTAATTGTACTCCTTCCGCCCATCCTTTTATTACATTTTCCAAAGGAAAAGCGGCTGGCTTCTTACGTTGAACCGAACTATCAAAAACTTCACCTTTGATATTTGTTCCATGATAATGACACAAAACTGTATCGGATAAAGTTGGCTTCACTCCTTCGCCCAATGTGATTATTTCGTACAATAATCCGCTTTCAGTTTCGGTTACACCTTCTTTCAATTTATATTCTTCTCGAAAAGCTAAACCTTCAGTTTTATTCTTTTCAATCAATTCTTGTTTGCGTTTTAGTAATAATTCAGCTACTCCCATACCACAAATTTAAAAGGAATATTTTTAATTATAGCATATTAATCATTTCTACAAATTAGTTTACTTTTAATGAAATTATACAACTAAATGAAAAAGATAATATTTTCGTTACTTTTTACTATTATTTCAATTGTAATTTTCGGGCAGAATATCGTAAAAGAAATACCATTTCGATTAACAAAATACAACAATATTTTAGTACCAGTTATTATCAATCAAAAAGATACGGTGCAATTGATGTTACATACAGGCTCTGATTATATTACAATTATTGAAGATTCGTATAAAAAAATGAAATCTATTTCGATTTCTGATACCTTAAACAATGTGACATCTTGGGCTGGATATTCGGATATGAAAATGAGTCAAAGCAATGTGATTAAATTTGGTAATGAAGAGTTCAGCAAAATTCCAATTTTTATTGACAAACAATCTGGACATGAGAGTGATGGAAAAATTGGTTTGAAATTTTTTGAAGGAAAATATTTAGAAATCAATTTTGATGAGAATAAATTATATGTTTATGATAAAGCTCCTACCAAACTAATAAAGTATACAAAATTAAATTCGAGATATTCTCAAGAAACACTGTATATAAAAGCTTTTCCATTTATTGACAAAAAACCGATTGAAACAGAGTTTATGATTCACACAGGTTTTTCTGGAGCATTGATGATTTCGGATGATTTTGCCAAAGAAAATAAATTATTAGAAAAATTTGAAATTATTGGAGAATCAAAACTAAATGATGCTGCTGGTAATGTAATACTTTCCAAAAAATCAATTTTACCTAATTTCGAATTGGCAAATCAAACATTCAAAAATGTACCAATGTCATTTTTTGATAGTACAATAAAAATTCAACACAAAAATATTATGGGTGGCGATTTGATTAAACGTTTCAATCTAATTCTCAATCCAGAAAAAGATATTTTATATGTAAAGAAAAGTAAATATTATAAAGACGAGTATTTTAAATTATAAAAAAAATCCACTTCATTTTGAAGTGGATTTTTTTATAAACTATATTGTATTCTTATTTTGCTTTGAATTTGTTAATCGCGTTAATCGTAAATTCTGATAAAACTAATTCACCCGAAATTTTTGCACGCTCGATTAATAACTCATCCCAATTTTCTGTTCCTTCCCAAGAAACACGTTTCAAATGTTTCATTGCTTCTGGATTTGAATTAGCTAATTTTTTAGCTAAAATATCGATGCCTTCATCCATTTCAACTGAATTTGCATAAACTTCTGCATACAAACCTTTTTCTTTAGCCCATTCAGCCGACTGAAATTCAGTTGCATTAATCGCCATTTGTGTAAAAGCAGAATTTCCAACTTTACGTTCTACAGCAGGTCCAACTACAAACGGTCCGATACCTACTGCTAATTCTGATAACTTTACAGATGCAAATTCTGTTGCAAAAGTATAATCTGCTGCCGAAGCAATTCCAACTCCACCTCCGACTGCTTTACCTTGAATACGTGCTAAAACAAATTTTGGTGCTTTGCGAATTGCGTTGATAACATGTGCAAATCCTGAGAAAAATTCTAGACCAGTTTCACGATCTTTGATTGAAATTAATTCGTCAAAAGATGCACCAGCACAGAATGTTCTATCTCCAGCACTTTTTAAAACAATAACTTTTACTTCGTCATCGTTTCCTAATTTTTCAATTTCTGTTGCTAAATTTCTTAATTGAGAACCTGGCATTGAATTACTTTGCGGGTGAAAGAATTCAATTGTACCAATTCCATTTTGTATATCTGATTTTACGTATGCTTCCATATCTAATTTGATAATTTTTTTAAATGTGGTAATGAGCAAATTTAACTAATAAATTATTCATTATATGTTTAATTGTTTGAATCAAAACAATTAATAATTTGAGATGCTTCGACATGCTCAGCATGACAAATATTTCACGTAATTTTTCAATTTGAAAATGATTCTAAATCATCTTCTCATTAACAAATTACCACATTCTCACATTATATTAATCTTGATTTAATTTTTTAACCATTGTTAAAATTGTTGCAATACCAACTGTTTCTCCCGTTTCGTCGTAAATATCAACCAACCAACGAACAATTCCTTTTGCCACATCGTTTTCATCTTTTTTCTCTTGATCGATTTTTTCTTTACACGTAAAACGCACTCCAATTGTAGAACCTGGATATACAGGCTTCACAAAACGACATTCATCTAAACCATAGTTTAATAAAACTGGACCTTTTTTCGCTAAAACAAATAAACCTGCCGCTTTAGACAATAAATAGTATCCGTGAGCAACATTACGCTCAAAAATAGTTCCTTCTAAAGAAGTTGCGTCAACATGTGCATAGAAATTATCCCCAGATAAAGCTGCAAATGCATTAATATCTGATTGTTGAATCGTATGTTTTGCTGTGATTAATGTATCACCAACTTTAACTTCTTCGAAATGCTTCGCGAATGGATGTTTATCTTCTTCGATATAATTTGCTCCATATTGGTATTGTTGAGTAACAGCTGTTAGTTTATTTGGAGAACCCTGGATTGCTGTACGTTGCATATAGTGTAATACACCACGCTTACCTCCCATTTCTTCTCCTCCACCTGCACGACCTGGACCTCCGTGTACTAATAATGGAAGTGGTGATCCGTGACCTGTAGACTCTTTGATACATTCTGCATCCAAAATAACGATACGTCCGTGTAAAGAACCTGCATTCAATACAAATTCTGTTGCGATATCATTATCCGCAGTAACAATCGAACAAACTAACGATCCTTTCCCCATACGAACTAACTCAATTGCTTCAGCAGTTCCGTTGTAAGGAATAATTGTAGAAACTGGTCCAAAAGCTTCGATGTTGTGAACATCAGTTTTATTGAATGGATCGTTGTTTAAAAATAAAATTGGAGAAATGAAAGAACCTTTGTTTTTATCAGCACCTTTCACTTCGAAATTATCTAAGTTTCCAAAAATAATTTCTTGCGATTTAGCTAATTCTTCTACTTTCTCACGAACTTCTTTAACTTGCGCTGCTCCCGCCAAAGCTCCCATACGAACACCTTCCACATTTGGGTCTCCAATTGTAGTCGTTGCCAAACGTTGTCCTAAAGCAATTTGTACATCCTCAACCAAATGAGCTGGAACCAACGCACGACGAACCGCTGTACATTTTTGTCCTGCTTTAGTTGTCATTTCACGTGTAACCTCTTTAATAAAAATATCAAATTCTAGTGAGCCAACTTGTACATCTTCTCCTAAAACACAAGCGTTTAAAGAATCTGCTTCTAAGTTGAATGGAACACCTTCTGAAGTAATTCTTGGATGTGCTTTTAACATTTGTCCTGTCCAAGCAGAACCTGTAAATGTTACAACATCTTCTGACTCTACATTATCTAAAATTCCGTTTGCTGAACCTGTGATTAATTGTAAAGCACCGTCAGGTAAAATTCCAGATTCAATGATTGCACGAACAACAGTTTCCGTTAAGAAAGAAGTAATTGTCGCAGGTTTTACAATAGCTGGAACTCCAGCCAATAAATTAACCGCAACTTTTTCTAACATTCCCCAAACTGGGAAATTGAATGCATTAATATGAATTGCAACACCTCGTTTTGGTGTTAAAATATGTGTACCTAAGAATGTTCCGTTTTTAGAGATTTTATGCGTTTCTCCTTCAACATAAAATGGTTGATCTCCGAATTGACGTCGTAAAGATGCATTGGCAAATAAGTTTCCAATTCCTCCTTCAATATCAACCCAAGAATCTGCACGAGTCGCACCTGTTGCCCAAGAAACCGTGTAAAATTCTTCTTTACGATCCATTAAGTATAAGGCTAATTTTTTCAACATTAAACCTCTTTCTTGGAACGTCATTTTACGTAAAACTGGTCCACCAACTGTACGTGCATAATCCATCATCGCACCGAAATCTAATCCAGCTGATGATGCAGTTCCTATTTCTTCGCCATTGATGGCGTTATATAACATTTGCCCTTCAGACGAACCTTTTGTCCATTGTCCTAAAGCATAATTTTCTAATTGTTTAGCCATTTTTATGTTGTTTGTGTATTTTTTTAGTTATAAGTCGTAAGTATTAAGTTATAAGTTTTTGTCATTCTGAGTTCATCTCAGAATCTCATTAAATTTAAGTGTGATACTGAAACAAGTTCAGTATGACATTTTACATAATACTTTTTACATTTTACTTACTTTCATTCCACGTTTTATAATTCGAAGCCATTGACTCGTAATAATAATCTGGAACTTCTGTTAATGGTTCACAAGGTTTTAAACTATCATGACAATCACTTGGTAATTGCATATATTGTTGAGTACCTTGATCTTTCCATTCGATCATTTGATCCGAAACTTGTTTTACGATTTTTGCAGGATTTCCAACCACAACACTTCTTGTCGGAATATGTGTATCAGCCTTTACAAAAGCTAAAGCACCAACAATACATTCGTCTTCTACCACAACATTATCCATAACAACTGCATTCATCCCAACCATACAATTACGACCAATTGTTGCGCCGTGAATAATTGCGCCGTGACCGATATGCGCTTTTTCTTTTAAATGAACTGTTGTTCCTGGAAACATATGAATCGTACAATTTTCTTGTACATTGCAATTATCTTCGATAATAATTTGTCCCCAATCACCACGTAACGCACAACCTGGACCAATGTAAACATCTTTCCCAATAATCACATTTCCTGTCACCACAGCTTGCGGATGAATAAATGCTGTTGGATGAACAACGGGTTTATATCCTTTGAATTCGTAAATCATTTTTCTAATATAGTTTTTCGTTTGACGAAATTCGAACTTAGTATTACTCGAAAAACTAACTTCGAATTTCGAATAACTATTTTATGCTCTTTCAATAATTACAGCGTAACCTTGTCCTAAACCGATACACATTGTAACCAATGCATAACGTTTTCCTGTAGCTTGTAATTCGTAAGCCGCAGAATTTAAGATACGCGCTCCTGACATTCCAAGTGGATGTCCTAAAGCGATAGCTCCACCATTTGGATTGATACGAGAATCGTTATCTACTAAACCTAATGCACGCGTACATGCTAAAGATTGCGCTGCAAAAGCTTCATTTAATTCAATTACATCAATATCATTCATTGTTAAACCAGCTTTTTCTAATGCAATTTTCGTTGCATTCACTGGTCCAATTCCCATAATGCGAGGCTCAACACCTGCAACACCAGAAGAAACAATACGTGCCATTGGTGTTAAACCAAAATATTTAATCGCTTGTTCAGAAGCTAAAATATTCGCTGCCGCACCATCATTAAGTCCAGAAGCATTACCCGCAGTTACCGTTCCATCTGCTTTGAAAGCTGGGCGTAACTTTGATAAAATCTCCATTGTTGTATTATTCTTTGGGAATTCATCAGTATCAAAAATGATTGCATCACCTTTACGTTGTGGAATAACAACAGGAATAATCTCTTTCGCTAAACGTCCATTCACTTGGGCAGCAGCCGTTTTTTGTTGAGACCAAACCGCAAATAAATCTTGATCTTCACGCGAAATATTATCACGCTCTGCTAAGTTTTCAGCTGTATTTCCCATTCCATCAACACCCCACATTTCTTTCATTTTTGGGTTGATAAAACGCCAACCAAAAGTTGAGTCATAAATTTGTGCATCACCACCAAATGGAGAAGCCGATTTAGAAATTACTAAAGGTGCACGTGTCATCGATTCTGCTCCACCAGAAATCATTAATTGTGCATCACCAACCTGAATTGCTCTCGATGCTGCAATTGCAGCTGATAAGCCAGAAGCACATAAACGATTCACTGTTTCACCTGGAACTGTGTAAGGTAATCCAGATAATAAAGCCGACATACGAGCTATATTACGGTTATCCTCTCCTGCTTGATTTGCATTCCCTAAAATTACATCGTAGAATGCAGCAGGATCAATTGATGGATTTCTTTTTAATAATTCGGCGATTACCATTGCCCCCATATCATCTGGACGAACAGCAGATAATCCACCTTTTAATTTACCAATTGGAGTTCTAACTCCATCTATTATATATGTTTGGTTCATTGTTTTAAAGCTTTATACCTAAAACTTTATGCTTTAGGCAATTTATAAAATTTATTCTTCAATTAAAGGTTTACCTGTTCTAAAGCAAGTTCCTTTAAATAAAGCAATTAATTCGTTGTTTTGATTTGTAACTTTGATATCGTAAATACCTGTTTTTTTCGTTTTCGAAACTTCTTGAGATTCAATGGTAAATACATCTCCCTCGCGTCCAGCTTTCGTAAACGAAATGTGAACATCTAAGGCTACAGAAATATTATTGTACATATTACAAGAAAAAGCAAAAGCAGAATCAGCCATCGAAAATGTAACTCCTCCGTGAACTGAGCCTACTCCGTTCATCATTTCTGGACGAATTGCTGCTTGTAATTTTGCATATCCTTCTCTAACTTCGATTACTTCTAAACCTAACCATTCACTAAATTTATCGTGGTCAAGCATTCTATTTAATAACTTTTGTGATTCCATTTTTTTTGATAATTTTTAGTAGAATGTTTTATTTTCTTTGACGAAATTTCTGATAATTGGACTTAAACGGTAACGATCTTCATGGTAATAATTGTACAATTCATCTAAATCATTTTGTACATTTTCCAGTCCATATTCATCCGCCCATTTCAATAATCCTTTTGGATAATTTACACCTTTTGTCATCGCCGTATCTAAATCCTCACGGTTTGCAATGTTTAAAAATAAAGCATCAGCTGCTTCGTTGATTAACATCACCAAAACACGTTTGTATATTTTTTCTAATAAAGCTTGATCTTGAGATGGTACTTTTTTCTCCACCCCTTCTGCATAATTGTAGAATCCTCGACCAGATTTACGTCCGTAATATCCAGCTTCGAATAAGCGTTTTTGAGAGAAAGATGGTTTAAATCTTGGATCATAAAAGAATGATTCGAAAACCGATTCGGTTACACGATAATTCACATCATGACCAATAAAATCCATTAATTCAAATGGTCCCATACGGAAACCTCCAACAGAAGTCATCGCAAAGTCTATTGTTTCTGCATCTGCAACTCCTTCTTCTAATAAACGAATTGATTCGCTATAAAATGGACGAGCTACACGATTTACAATAAATCCTGGCGTATCTTTCGTAATTACAGGTAATTTACCAACAGATTGAATCAAGGCTTTTACTTCTTCTGCTAAACCTTCTCGCGTTTGTACGGCTGGAATAATCTCTACCAAAGCCATTAAAGGCGCAGGATTAAAAAAGTGAATTCCAATAACACGTTCTGGTTTTGAACACGCAGATGCAATTGATGCGATTGATAATGAAGAAGTGTTTGAAGCTAAAATACATTCGTCAGAAACGAGTTCTTCCACTTGTTTGAAAACTGATTTTTTAATATCTAAATTTTCAATAATTGCTTCAATCATTAAATCAATCGATGCAAAAGCGGTTAAGCTATCTGCATATTCGATATTGTTTTGAATTTCTTGTGCTTTTTCAGCAGTATATTTTTCTTTCGCCACTAACTTCTCGAATGTCTTCGCTAAGTTTTGTTTTGAACGATCTAAAGCTTCTTTATTTGTGTCATATAAAACAACTGGATGACCAGATTGAGCAAAAACTTGTGCAATTCCAGACCCCATTGCTCCTCCACCAATAATTCCTATTTTTTTCATTTCTTACTCGCCTTTAAAAACAGGATTTCTTTTCTCGATAAATGCGTCTACACCTTCTTGATAATCTGATGTATTCCCTGATTTAGCTTGAAATAATCCTTCTTGAATTAATTGTTCTTCGATTGAATTATTAAATGTTTGATTCAATAATTTCTTTGTATAAGCCAAACCTTTTGTTGGAAGATTGGCTAATTTATCAGCAATCTTTGCAACTTCAGCATCGAAAATATCGTCAGCGAAAAACTCATAAATCATTCCGATTTCTTTTGCTTGAGCCGCCGAAACTTTATCTGCAAGCATCATTAAAGCAGTTGCTTTTTGAAGTCCAATTAAACGAGGTAAGAAATAAGTTCCTCCACAATCTGGGATTAAACCAATTTTAGAAAAAGCTTGAATGAAATTTGTCGATTCTTTCGCAACAACAATGTCACAAGCCAAAGCTAAATTTGCTCCCGCACCGGCAGCAACACCGTTTACAGCAGCAACAACTGGTTTGTTCATGTTTCTAATTTTAAGAACCAATGGATTGTAATTTTCTTGAACGATTTTATTGAAGTCGATTTCTTTTTCTTCTAAAACTTCTCCTAAATCTTGACCAGCGCAGAATGCTTTTCCCGTTCCAGTTAAAACCACTGCACGAACAGAAACATCTTGAGCTGCAACATCCAAGTGATGTTGAAGAGATTTAATCATTTCCTGATTAAAACTGTTAAAAACAGAAGGACGATTCAACGTAATCGTAGCAATTCCTCCCTCTTGTGTGTATAGGATTGATGTTGAATTTTCCATAATTTTTTAATGATGACATTTGAAATAATCAAATGGTTCGTGGCAACTATTGCATTGATACATAGCTTTACAGGCCGTAGAACCAAATTGACTGATAAGTCTGGTATCTGTAGAGCCACATTGTGGACATTCTACATTTTGTTCGTCTGAAAAGAGCTCATCGCTCGAAGGATTTTTAGTTGGAGGCGCAATTCCATAAGCCTTCATTTTTTGCTTTCCTTCTTCTGTCATCCAATCAGTTGACCACGAAGGGCTCAACTGATTAATGACATTGATATTTTTGAATCCTTTTTCGATTAATTTTAAACGAACAGAAATTGAAATTGCACTCATAGCAGGACATCCCGAATACGTAGGCGTAATTGTAACGTTGACACTTTCTTGGTCAATTAATTCAATTTTACGCACAACACCAAGATCAATTACACTAATCACAGGAATTTCTGGATCAGCGACTTCCTCCATGTATTGCCAAATTTCTTTTTCGGTTACCATTGCGAATCTGGATAAGTTCTTTGTAAATATTGTAAATCTGTTAAGATAAATCCTAAATGCTCTGTATGAACACCTTCTTTACCTCCTTTTTGTACAAAAGCATTTTCTACATCAGCTTCGATTGTCGCTTCGTCTAAAATTACTTTTACATTTGTTAACCAAGTCGCTTGGAATTCTTCTGGACTTGAAATTAATCCTTCTTCAACTAAAGCTTTTTGGTAAGGCGCTAATAAAAACGCTTCTTTTACATAAGGTAAAATATTATTTACAGCTTCCTGAATTTTATCGTGAGATTCTTGTGTTCCATCCCCTAAACGAATCATCCATTCTGATGACCATTTTAAGTGATATTTTACTTCTTTTAATGATTTTTCAGCGATAGCTTGTAATTTAAGATCTTTTACTTTCAAGAATTGTTCTAGCAATAACGCGTGGTAAGAATCATAAAAGAATTGACGTGCAACTGTATCACCGAAATGTCCGTTTGGTAACTCAACTAACAATAAGTTTTTGTATTCACGCTCTTCGCGTAACATTGCTAACGTATCTTCTGTTGCTCCATTTCCGATCATTTCAGCCGCATAGTCATAATAATTAGATGTTTGACCTAATAAATCTAACGCCATATTAGACATTGCGATGTCTTGTTCTAAAATTGGACCATGACCACACCATTCGCATAAACGTTGTGCCAAAATTAGATTTGTATCTGCTAAATGTAAGATAAAATCGATGTAATTTTGATTGTTTTGATAAACTGTACTTGTCATAAATTACATGTTTTTAATTTCTTCTGGTACATCATAAAAAGTTGGATGACGGTAAACTTTGTCTTCTGCAGGATCAAAAAATTGTTCTGCTTCATCAGGATTAGAAGCATGAATATTAGCAGATTCTACCACCCAAATACTTACACCTTCTAAACGACGCGTATATACATCACGTGCATTTTCTAGTGCCATTGTAGCATCAGCAGCATGTAAGCTCCCAACGTGTTTGTGGTCTAACCCTTGTTTACTTCTAATGAATACTTCCCATAAAGGCCAATCTCTATTTTCCATCTTTTTATGCGTTTTTGCGTTGTTCTTTTTCTAATTCTCTTTGTTTTCTTTTTTCGTGGTAAGCTGTTGCAGCATCACGAACCCAAGCTCCTTCGTTGTGAGCATTACGGCGAGCATCCAAACGTTGTTTGTTACATTTACCGTTTCCTTTCACAACATTCCAGAATTCTTCCCAATCAATTTCTGGATATCCTAACGAAAGTTCCAGAGTAAGAAAAGGTATATAATACTTATCTTACAATTATGAAAGGAATAAAAAATCATTACGATGCTTCATTTAAATTACGAGCGGTAGAATTGAGTTATGAAA
>NZ_JAAGKM010000041.1 GCF_019308355.1 Empedobacter falsenii
CGAGAGCAATGGATTGAAAATCGGGAAACCGAACTGCTTCCGGTACCTTATTTTACTCATTTTTTATTATTCGTTTTAATTGTATTCGTGATACGCTTCGCTTAATTCACGTGGTTTTTACGCTTCCTGATGTATTGAACAAAACCGCGCTTCACGAGCCCAAAATGTTGTACGATTTTTTATTTGAATCTGCCTGGGAAACGCTTCAAACGTTTGGGAAAAACAAAAATCTCCAAATGGGAATGATTGCTGTTTTGCACACTTGGGGGCAGAATCTGAGCCTTCATCCGCATTTGCACTGCATTGTTCCGGGCGGTGGAGTGGATGAAAGCGGAGCTTGGAAAAATCTACGTTCAGATGGGAAATTTCTCTTTCCTGTAAAGGCGTTGTCTAAAGTTTTTAGGGCTAAATTTTGTGAGAAACTAAAAGATAAAAATCTTGAAGAATATCCCAAAATCAGGCAAAGTCTGTGGGAAAAACCTTGGGTGGTTTTTGCTAAAAAGCCTTTTGGAAGCCCAAAATCTGTGGTGGAATATTTGGGCAGATATACGCATAAAATTGCCATCAGTAACCAGAGAATCAGGAAAATTGATGCGGAAACGGTCACTTTTTCTTACAAAGATTACCGCCAGAAAGGCATCAGAAAGCAGATGGTTTTGAGCCACGAGGAGTTTATCCGCCGTTTTGCGATGCATATTTTGCCGAAAAGATTTGTGAAAATCCGTCATTATGGTTTTTTGAGCAGCACTTGGAAACGAATTAAGCTTAAAAAACTGCAACAAAAATTAGGCATTCAAACCAAAGAAAAGCCCCTTTCTAAAGTTTTTCAGCCGAAATGTAGTTGTTGTAAAGTAGGAAATTTGGTAACGATTGCCACGTTCGATCTTCGAGGTCCGCCACAATGGTTTTTGGAAATGAGCCAAAGCCAGCCAACGCCTAAAAAATAGATTTTTGGGTAAGGGAAATTATGCCCCGACATGAAGGAAAACACGATAAAACCGACAAAGTTCGCCAAAAACGAATGCCTAAAAAAAAGAGAACGTCCTGTTCTCTTGAAATATTTTCTAAAAACTTTACGATAAACCCATAGTGTTGAAAAAGCTCCCAAAGCGAGCCTGCCCTGAGCTAGCCGAAGGGTTCAACAGGAGTTTCATTGTTGGCTCTTCGAGCCCAACGAAACTCTGGTTATTAGTGGCAGTTTTATTTTTTTTCCTTTTTAGTCAAGTCAATATTGAAGTTTGCATTTATGATAATTCCGTTGTTGTTTTGAAACACATTTTGTCCGCTTATTTGTCTGCCAAATTGAACGGTTTGGTTTAAATAACCACCTTCAATTCTTACGTTCTTGTTGAACCGATAACCAAGCAAAAAGCCAATTCTATTTTGGTCAAAAATATTAGCATTTACATTTTCTCCAAAACCAATGAAAATTTCGTCATACAATGCCAAGTATGGTGTTTTGTCTTTTATTTCTGTACCTTTTAATGGCACTTGTAGTCTTACCATATAACGCATTCTGTGTAGTAGCGGAAATTCATCTTCCTTTTCTACACTGGCAGAACTGTATCTTCCTACAAATCTTTGTTCTAACATAAATCGGTGAGAAAAATCAACAATACCTTCTTTGTGTGAAAGTTGTACCATTTGAAATAATCTATGTTCGGTAAAATCTCTGCCAAGTCCGTTTATTGGAATTTCACCATACGGAAAAGTTTCAATCCAAGCATAACCTGCTCTAAATAATACTCTCGAATTAAGTTGATAGTTTACGCCAACTCGTAAAAGGCTTTGTTGCCAATCTGTTATGAAATTGTCTCTACGGAATTGGTACTCGGTATGTAAACCAAATTTCTCTGATAATTTGAAAGTACCAAAATAATTGTACCAACCAATATTTTCGTGTGTATTTATACGATTGTTTTGACCTGATACATTATTACTAATGCACCAAATCAAAACAAGTATAACTATGATTTTTTTTTGCATTTTATTTTACAAATTGAAGTGTTCCATCTGTTAAACGATAAAAAGCACCTACAATTTTGATTTCACCTTTGTCTTCCATTTCTTTAAGAATTGGGCTTTTTGCTCTAATTTCATTAATCGTATGAATTACATTGTTTTCACAAACGTGTCTCACAAATTCATCGTTTTTTGAAGTTTTTTCACCTGCAAAATCTTGGCTCATTGCTACTGCTGGCTTTATTTTAGCAAGCATTGCTGTAATGTTACCCAGTTTCACATCGTCAATAGCACTTTTTACTGCTCCGCAATGTTGGTGTCCTAAAACAAAAACTAATTTTGCACCTGCTACTTTGCACGCAAATTCCATACTACCCAAAATGTCTTCGTTAACAAAGTTGCCTGCTACTCTGGCAACAAAAATGTCGCCCAAACCTTGGTCAAACACATTTTCTACTGGTACACGACTGTCTAAACAACTCAAAACTACTGCTTTTGGAAATTGACCAACGGCAGATTTTTTTGCCTGAATAGATAAATCTCTTGGTGTGCTATTCCCAGAATTAAACCTTTTGTTACCTTCTACGAATTCCTGCAAAACAGCATCTGGTGTCAAGGCTGCTTGTTGTTCTTTGGTCATAACGTGTGTTATAACGTTTTTTGTTACTTCTTTGGTTTCTGTCGAACCTTCATTTTTTGTTTCCGTTTTTGTTCCTTGGTTACAAGAAAATAGGGTTAGTGATACTAACGCTGTTGCTAAAATTTTTGTGTTCATTTTTTTTAATTATTTTTTTACCTACTTCTTATTACGGTGTTCGGTTTGTCCGTTTTATGTTGAACAATTAATGTTTGTTTTGTTTACTGAGTCTGCAAAAATTGCCACTAACGGTTTGCGTGTATGTGCAGTAGCGGATTAGAAGCACTTACCTGTCCGTTTAGCACAAAGTTTTTTAGAAGCACAGACCTACGATTTACCACTTCACCCGCTATTGCCACATACACGTTGTTATGCCCTGGCGTTCTTGTCGTCCGTGTCTTGCAACCCTTGTCAATATTGAGTTTTGCAACCAACTGTCCGAATGTTTTTCTGTCGGGTTGTGTGTTGGCGTTTTTAAAATTTTTAGAAGGGAAGGAGATTTTAAAAAATAATTTTTCTCGGGTGGGAGAGGTGGAAGCTCTTACCACAGCTTTGGCTTGTGGGTCGGCTTTGAGGGGCTGTGGTATGTGCTTACACCTGTGCATTGGCTTATTCCATTAGTTCGTTAATCTTATTTTGCCACTCGTCTTCAAATACTACTTGAAATTCAAAGTCGTGGTCTGGAAATTCGTCAAAGAGCTCTTTCCAAGCTTTCTTTGCTCCTAATTCGTTGCAAAGTGCAAATACGTCTTGTTTGTATTTGGTGTCCTCATTTTTGAGGTGGATTCCTTTTGTTTCCAAAACATACACCGTTCCGTAATCGTCTTTTTCTTCTTGCTTGTCTGCTGCAAGAAAGTCAGGATAGATTTTATTTCGTTTCCAACCTTGTATGTGGTAGTCTTGTCTGCTCATATTGCGATACCACCACAATAACTTTTCTTGCTCGTCAAGGTAAATGGCAACTGATTTTTCAAGGTCGTTTATGTTTTCTTCGGGAACATAGTCGAACAATGATTTTTGAATTGGTGTGTTGTCATTACGCACCAACTGTTTGTTGCTCTTTACTTTTATTCTTGATGGCAATTCAAAACCGCCTTTGTCTGTAATCAGGAAGAAGCATAATTTTTTGTCGGCAACCATTTTTCTAAAAACCTGTTCAGATAAACGGTTTCGCTCTTTCTCTAAAATCTTTTTGAGTTCTTCAATGATGAAAACGAAATTGGCTGCAACTGTTTCACGCTCGTATTTCTCCAAAAGTAGTTGAATCGCTTTTTCTCCGATTTGGAAACAATGCCAAGGATTAGGAATAATTTCTGTAATCTGTCTAGTTAGAAATACTTCGTCTATTTCTAATGTGCCTGATTTTTCCGCTCTGCCTGTTTCCTTTAGTAATTCCTTTTCTTCATCACTCAATCCTAAGGCGATTTCCTGTTCTTGGTTTCGCTTATTTTGGAGAGAAAGATTTTTGATTTCATCAATGTTGATACTTTCCCAATCTATTTCACTGAGAATATCAATTTCAAAATTCATATCTCGCCAACTTTCTTTTTCTTGAATGACGAATTTTGGTAAATAAATTTTTCCCTCAAATTTTTTAAAACCCGGACGATACAACATTTCACGTTCTTTTAAACCGCCTGTATCTGTTCCTGCTTCATCGCTTACAATTCTTCCTGCAATGTCGCCCAATCCCTCATCTTCCAATCCTTTTTTGATGTCGCTTACCAACGATTTTGCATTTTGACGGAACGTAAAAACATAACATTCGTCTAAATCCTGTACTTTGGTTTTTCGTGCAAATGGTTGTCTTAAAATACGACCAACCAACTGCGTAATTCCTGTTGCAGAACTTGGATTGGTAAGCACCGTAAGTACATACGCAAATGAACAATCCCAACCCTCTTGCAAGGCTTGTTTGGTAATGATATAGCGTATTTCACAATCTTGGGCAAACAAATCTATTCCCTCAATATCGTCTTTTTCGCTTGATTTTATAGCGATATGACTTTCGGGAACATTGCATTTTTTGATTAAATATTCCTTGGCATCTTCTGCGTGAATGTATTTTTTATCTCGCTGGTCTTTTCCTGTTCTTTCAACTTGAATCAAGCAAATCGGACGAATGTATTCACCTGTGTTTCCTTCGTATTCTTTGGCTTTTTTCTCTAAATCGTTTCGCTTTTCAAAACTTGCCAATAAAGTGTCTTGCCAATCTAAGCTGGTTTTGTTGGTCAGGTGAATGTCCAACTTTATCATTTCTTCTTCGTGCAATTCCCGACCTGTAATTTTTACCAACTCGTTGCTGTTGGGTGGTGGTGTTGCCGAAAGTTCAAGTATAAAAGACGGATTGAA
Organism: Empedobacter falsenii; assembly: GCF_019308355.1. Taxonomy (GTDB): domain Bacteria; phylum Bacteroidota; class Bacteroidia; order Flavobacteriales; family Weeksellaceae; genus Empedobacter; species Empedobacter falsenii_B. The sequence continues at coordinate 4,952 of NZ_JAAGKM010000041.1, forward strand.
ATTGCGTATTGTATTTCGTGCGTTTTCTCCATAGGCACGGTGTCCTTCGTCAATTACCACAAGCGGACGTAAAACCTTTAAAGTGTTTCCAAGCGAAGTTTTTATTTGCGTTCCGAATACTTCCATTTCGGTTGTGAAGCAATCTAAATTCGGAATGAGCTCTTTTAGTTTTTTGTGTCCTTGAAAATCATCTTCACGAGGAAAAAAGTCGGTAAATCCGCCTTGGTCTCTGAAAACCTTTAGTGTTTCCTTGTTTTGACGGTTGGCAGACGGAAGCATTAACATCAGCACAACCAAATTTTCTTCTATATCAAGGCGATTAAACACTTCTGTTTTTTCCTTGATTAATGTTCTGCCACCGCTCGAAATGTCCAAAACCTGACGGTATGGATGCTCTCGATTTTTAAGTGCCGAAATAGTTTGTCGGTAAATTTGCGTGGATGGCACAACCCACAAAATCAAACCCGTTTGCTTATTGAGATAGGTTTTTTGAATACTGTCAATAGCGTGACAAGCCACCAAGGTTTTTCCTCCACCTGTTGGAACTTTCAAATAAATGTCGGGCAATGGCTCGTCTAAACCGTTGGTTTTAGAATGATAAATAGAACGCCCTGTTGCCTTTTCCCAAGCCTCTTTCGGGAAATTGATATGTTTTGCCAAATGCGGTTTGAGTTCGGCAATTTCCTCAAACTCTTTTTTAGCATCAGCTAAAGCACTCAAATATTCTTTGAGTTCCTTTAATACCTTTTCCTGATAATGCTTTAGTCTCATTAGTCTTTTGTTATATCGGTTTCTTCAAGGTCTAAAACCATTGAATGTATTTCATATTCAAACCATTCTTGAAAAATCTTGAATGTTCTCTTTTGTGGCCAATCTTTTTCGTCCGTATGCCAATCGTTCAGTTCGTTTTGAAAAATTTGGTCAAAATTCCGTTTCAGCCATTTTTCTAGTGCTTCGTTGCTGTCCTTTTCCCGAATGAGATAAATATTTCCTTCCTCTTTCTCGGAAACAGGACTTTCGGGATAAATAAAGTTTATCCAATCAAACAACGGTTTTTTGGGTTTTACCACAATAGCGTTGCGATTGATGCTTTCATAGAAATATGGAATCGGCTCTATCACTTTTTTGTTGGATTTATATTAATCATACTTGTATTAATCATACTTGATATTAAGCTGTTAAAGTGCTGTTCGAATGTTTGGCTTTTTACTTGAAGAATATGGTTTTCGGTGCTAAAATCAACAATGATATTATTGTAGTCAGCGAAATGCTCCAATTTATACTCAACCATTTTTTCAATTACATCACTGTGGTTATGTGCCTTTAATTCTTTTTTATACAAATCAACTCCTATACTTTCTTTGTTATTTGCCAAATTCCAAGCTTCAATACCAACTTCCAAAGTTTCTTCAAAAGTTAGGTTTTCAGGCAAAAGTTCATCAAACTGCTCCACAAGTTGCACAAGCATTTCTGAATATTTTGCTCCTGTATTTTCTATGTTTTTCTCTTTCATAGCTATTTTTGTATTCTATAAATTTCGTAAGGCAACTGGCAAAAATCAATTCGGTAATCCAACAAAGTATGGTCGTCCACATATTTGGCAGGGGCAAAAACCAAACGCTGTTTATTTTTGAATTTTGGAAGTGATTGGCAAATTTCTAAAGTCAGAGCGTTTTTCTTTAACCATTCCAAATCGGGTTTGTAAAACAGATATACCTCGTAGTTTTTGCTTTCTCCAATAAAACCTGTTTTCTCATTGATTGCCTTTTCGTTAAACTCTTCGCCTGTGGCGGTATAGAAAAGGTATCGGGCAAATTCTGTAAATGAAGGTAGGTTTTTACCTCTCAACAAACTTTCCATTTCGATAGTGTCGCCCAATTCAAAGTAACTGAATGAACCGCCTGTTCCTTTTTTGAGCAAATCGCTTTTGGCTGTTTTTACGCCTTTGATAACCCTGCGAACTCTTTCGGCTGTAATAGTATTAGCATAATCTTCCTGCTCCACCAAAATAAATTTACGGTTTCCACCGTCTTCTTTGTTGAGTTCCAAAACAGCGTGGGCCGTTGTTCCTGAACCTGCGAAGCTGTCGAGGATGATAGAATTTTTATCTGTTCCAATTTGCAGAACCTTTATCAATAAACCTAATGGCTTAGGATAGGGGAATTTACTATCTGGAAAGATTTGCTTCAACAATTTTCCACCTGCTTCTGTGTTGACATCTTTGTCAATCCATATTGAGCGTGGTTTTTTTGTTCTTTGTTCATCATTTCTATCTAAATAATCTTTGATAAAAATATCGTATTCATTTCGTCTATGTATTAGCCTTGCATAAACTCTATTTACTTCATTTTTTGTTTTATCAAGTCCCCACATCCATCTACCTTCTCTTCCGTCTGATTTTTTAGGTAATACTTCTATGGAATGTGTTTTAGATTTTGTAAGACTTACCGAACAATCATTTGGATTTACAAAGATTGGAAAAAACATATCAGGTCTATCTGTACGCAAAGATGCTGCTCCACGTTGTCGCAATCCTAATTCTCTCCACATTTTACCATCTTCATCTTGTTTGTCAAAATCTTCAATGTCTTCTTGTGTAAGAGGTAAGCCGTCTAATTCAAAAAACTGATTGTTCTTTGCATAGATAAAGAGTGTGTCATGAAGCGTTGCTACATTATTATCTGATTGTCGTCCTCTTGGGTTGGCTTTTACAGTTATGTTAGCAACAAAATTATCTGCACTAAAAATTTCATCAAGTAAACATCTTAAATGATAATTTTCATTATCATCACAAGAAATAAAAATGGCTCCGTCCTCGCTCAATAATTCACGCAACAGTTTTAGGCGTGGCATCATCATACAAAGCCATTTGTCGTGGCGTGTCATATCTTCTTTGTCCACCACACTGCCCAACCACTCCTTAATCATTGGGCTGTTTACATTGTCGTTATACACCCATTTTTCGTTACCTGTATTATAGGGTGGGTCTATGTAAATACATTTTACTTTCCCTGCATAAGTTGGAAGTAATGCCTTCAATGCTTTCAGGTTGTCGCCTTGAATAATCAGGTTATCGTGCAAGGAAACTTTGTCGGTTAAACTCAATTCTGCCTTTGGCACAAGTTGGTGGTATTTAACCGCCAAATGGTGGTTTTGCACAAATGTTTTTCCTTTGAAATGGAGTGTTGGCATATCTTCTATTTTTTTCCGTGTTCTTTTTTAAGTTTATCAAGTTTTGGACGCATAGTATCAAATCTGTCTGCTTCCTCTTGCAAATGTTTTAATTGTGGCTTTGCCGCCAAATATTTATCACTGTGAATATGTCCTTCCATATATCGGCAACACAATTTGAAATTATCCATTATCTCTTTAACTAATGAATCATCAACGTGTAACCCCTTTAGGGAATCAATACTTACTCTGTCATCAAATCTTTTTACAGCACCACAGAACAATTCAAATATGACAAATGCTTCGTATGAAGAACGTAATGCAGCAAAACCGCTTTTTATAAACGCTTCTCTTATTTCAGGGTCTGCATCCTTAGCAAGTTTGATATATCTCCTTGCTTCTGCTGATGTTTTATATTTTGCTTCGTGAGATGGTGTATTATCAGGAAATATCTTTCCTGGCTCTTCTAAATTCTCAATGCTATGGCATCTGTATGGAATTTGAAAATCTGTGCAGTAATTTATTAGTGCTGAAACAAACACTAAATCGTGTGTAAATAGTAAAACTTGTTTGCTTTGAGATAATTCACAAATTCTTTTGGCAATTACTTTTTTCCGTTCTTCATCAAGGGAAGTAACAGGGTCGTCAAAAACAATTCCTTTATTTATTGTAGTAATTGTTGATTCAGCAATAAAATCAGCTAATGCAATTACCTTTTGTTCTCCTTCACTAAGAATTGCAGATGGGTCTTTGCCTTTTAAAAATAGTTGTCGGTTGCTTTGAGCATCAGAACTTCTTGCATCAATTTCAATTCCGAATTTTCCCTCTAACTTTTCACATTCCTCATTAAACGATTTTATGTAATCAGCATTGAAATACTGTTTTGACAATCTCTTTTCAGTATTGGTTGATTGGGTTTTGTACCATTGTTTGTTAAACTTATCTGCTTTGTTTTCCCAAATCAGATTCTTGTGCAAGTTTTCAATATCCGTAAATCTTAGTGAAAGCTTTTCTTTATGTGCTAAGTAGGTCTTTTGCTTTAGAAGGTCTGCCAAAACTTTGTTTTGTTCATCCTCCTCAAAGGCTTTTATGTCTTTGTCAATTTCAGTTTCAATTTTTTCTAAACCTGTTAAACCCAATTGAAACTCAATTTCTGCTTTCGAATCTTTGGCAATGATGTTCGCTACTATTCTTTCAGCAAGTGTTTTCTGTTTCTCTAAACCTTCTTTTAATAGAGTTAAATCAGCTTCATATTTTTCATTCAACCAAGCTGTAAGCGTATCCGTCTCTGGAAATTGATTAAGATTTAAATCATTGTAGTCCTTCTTAATTTTATCAAGATTTTCCTTTGCAGTTTTTGCCTCTTGTTCTGCAACGCTTTTTATATATGCCCAATAACTGGCAATAAGCTTTTTTGGAGCATCCTCATTAATTGATTGTTGGCACAACAAACAACTGTCACCAATTTCAGGATATTCTACACCGTTTTCCTTTTGTGTTATTGCATATTTTTCAGCGGCTTCAATAAACTGCTTCCATTCGGGAGAGCCAATGTTTTTAATCTTATCCGTTTTGAATTTTTCACTACCTTCTTTTTGGGCTGTTTCTTCTTTGGTTTTACAGTCAGCTATGGAATTTTTAACCGTGTTTAATTGATTTTGAGTAAACCAAAGATTTATAGTTTCGAGATTCTTTTTTCTTGCTGCTAATTGAGTTTTTATATTGCGAAGCTCCTTTAACGCTTTGTCCTTCTGTGAAAGAGAAATTTTTAAATCGTCATACTTCTTTTCAATTTCAGTTTTTTTCGTTTTTTCTTCTTCAGTGAATGGCAGATGCTTTTTTAAATCTTCGAGCTTTGAGTTGTGCGAAAGCGAAGAAAGAAAAGTTTTAATTTCTGATTCACCTTGAAAAATATCTTCATCTGCAAAAGGGTTTGCAATATTCTTTGTTCTGATTTCCGTGATCAAACGACTATTCAAATTCTCAAGTGCAGTGTTAAACTCATTGAATAGTCTTAATCCTGCTGGTCTGAATTTAAAGTCATTTCGATATTTCAAATGTCGTCTGCCAATTTCACCATCAAAAACAGCAAATTGGTTAAATACACCATTGCCAACATCATCAGGATATTTAAGCGATAAAGCACCTTCATCAGTTGTAAATTGAAAATCAGCTTTTATCGGCTTGTGTCCATTATCAAGGTGAATGTTCGGTTCAATCGGTTCTCTATCTTTTGAATAGAACACATTCTTAAGAAGTCTTACATATCCTGATTTTCCTGCACCATTTGAACCGTATATAATTGTAAGGTTTTCAGTTAATTCAATGGATTGATTTTCTGCCAAAGCATTAACGCCTTCAATATTTGACAAGGAGTTAAAGATTATGTTTGCTTTAAAATCATCAGATGCGTTTGGATTGTATGAAATAGAAAGTACGGGTTTTTCGCCCTTTTCTTTTAGGTCAAGCTCTTCAAGAAGATATGAAAATGCAGATTCATATTTGTCCTCTGTTAATTCATTACCTGAAAGAATTTCAGAACAAATAAACTTTGCCCAATAGGGCAGTCCGTCAGCAAATTTCTTTACTTCCGTTTCAAGTGTTTCCACTTGCTGTTCAACTTCTGCTATTTCATTTAATTCATCCATTACTTACGTTTGGTCTTATTGTATTTTACTTTTTCCTCTGCTACTTGCAATGCTTTCAAAGCCACATCTTTGTCCGCTACCTCATACACCAACTTGTCAGACAGCCAAGAAACAAGCAAATCGGTTTCTTTAATCTTAAAAAACTCGGCAAGTTTTATCACCTGTTCACGGCTTGCATTGCGTTGTCCTCTCTCAATTTTGCTTAAAATTGCCTGGTCAATGTCGAGGTATGCTGCAACTGTCCGCAGTGGCAATTCCTTATCTTCCCGTAGTTTTCTTATCGTTTCGCCTAAGCTGTCCATTTTGAACAATTCTATTTTGAATGATTTTGTCAAAAATACAAAGTTCTTTTGGAAAATCTTCTGAAAAAGTCTCCAAAGTTTTCAACAGGTTATCATTTGTCAGGCGGGTGTGCAGAATTGGCTCTTTTGCAAAACTTGGGTCGTGTGTCGGCTTGTGCGGTTTTGCAAATGTGCCAATGTGCGGCTGGCTAAAATTATTTTTTAAAATGTGCGGTGGGAAAAATTTTAAAAACATTCGGGTTGGTTTGCGTGTCGGCTTGGTCTTACCGTGTTAGTTTGTTAAAGAACGCTTTTAAGTCAGTCCGCTTAAATTGTCAGGTTGCAAAGTCTCCGTTTTTCAGTCGTCATTTTCAGGGTTGCACTGTCTTTTACGCTTGGGCATAACGGTTTGCAGCTTGGCGAAGTGGCGTAAATCGAAGCACAAAAGTTCAGTTTTTGCACTAAAGTTCAATAGAATTACTATCGTTGAATTTAGCACTTAATCCGCCATTGAGCCAAACGCCTGTTGGCGGTTCGTTGTTTTCTGTCTGTGATGGTATTTGTCATTTTTGTCAAGCGGTTAGGTCTTGTTTACTTGTCAAATTCTCCATTCTTTTTACAAAAATATTTTCACTTTCAATTAGTTCGTCCATTGTCTGATTTTCGAAAACATAAACTCCGTCCACTATAAAATTTACATCATTGTCGTTGTTGCCGTATAAAGTGTCGGAATGTGATTTATCAATGTTTATTTGTTTTGATAATGGATAGATTAGTCCACTTGTAATTAAATCTTTTTGATAATAACCTGAATAAGAATGGATTTGATGCAAATCTGCTCTGTCAATGTCTTTATTTTGCATTTCCATTTTCTTGAATTTTGCATCAAGAGCAATAATTTTTCCGCTTGTCTTGTGTTTCATTATTAAGTCTGGAAATATTGACCTGCAATAAAACTGTTTTTGATAAATAGGAATTTCTACTTGACCACTGACAAACCAATCGGGGAAATTTCTACTTAAAAGTTTTTCAAGGTAAATTTCGTATAGTTCAGCAATATCAAACAAATAGCCAGTTGTTGCCAAATTTTGCTTTTCATTGTCAGGCATTAAGTCTTTATTCAACAAAATAATTTCTGCATATTCCAAAACCTTTTTAAATCCACTATACATTGGATTGTTTATGGTTTGGTGTGTTTTGGCTTTTTGTATTGTTTCGTAACTCGCAAAACGTCCAGAATGATGCTGTTTTAATAATTGACTTAAACCAAGTAAACGACTGTGAATTTCTTTTCCAAAAGCACTTTCTAATTTTCTTAACGCTAAATATAAAACATCAATAATTTCTTGAACATACTTTTGTTCTTTGAATGTTGTTGTTAGTTTACCTTGAAACGGAATATCTCTTTTTAAGTAGTCGTTAAAATTTATACTTCCTCTTACTTTATGGCTACGTTCTTGTTGTTTTTGATATTGTTGTGGTAAACCTAAAACAACTGCTTTTTCTAATGATTGAATGAATAAATGAGCGATGATAAATAAAAACTGATTTTCAGTTTCGTCTTTCTTGGCTTTGGTCTGTTCGTTATCAACGTAAATATCATTTACGAAATTAAGCATACGTTTTAGAAAAGTGTCGCCATATTTTGTTGTGATATTGATTTTGCAACCCTTGTGAAAAAGAACACCAGCATATAAACCAGTTTGAATAAAATATTCTTTTTCTTGGCTGGTCTTTTCCTTGGAATATAATTTTAGGATTAGACGTTCTTCGTCAGGTTCAAAAATGCGTTTACTTTTGAAACTAAATACTTTGACTTGTTTTAATTGCTCTGCACCGAGTTTTAATTCATAAACTGAAGAAAAAATTTGTTGTAAGTTCTTAATTCCTGACTTTTTCACATTAAAAGCCTCTCCCAAATTCAATTCTTGTATGGGTGCTTCTTCGTAAAAATTATGATTGACAGGAACGCTAATTTTCATTTTATTTCATTGTTTCTTTAAACTTACTCAACGCTTCATCTAATTTACTTTCTAATTCACTTTCCGCAAATACTGCTCTTAAATACTCTTTCAAAGTTGGTCGCAAAAACAAGTTGAATAAAACTTCAACATTGTTTGGTGTAATTTCTTTTCGTTTAGCGATGTCGCTAATTTTCATAAAAAAGGAATGACCAAATTCATACGATTTTCCCAAACCTAAATCATTAGAAATATAATTGTTCAATTTTTCGCAGGCTTTTATATACTGGTTAATATTGTTGAACTCTTCTTTTCCTTTGAAACGTGTTTCTTCCTCAATAACTTCGTAATCACAATCTTTTCTTATCCACTTAAATCGTCTGCGAAGGGCTAAATCAAAAGCGTCAATGCTTTTGTCCACATCATTCATCATTCCTATGAAAAATACGTTTTTAGGTACACCGAATTTTACTTCTTTATTATCAATTTCGTAAGCCAAATGTTTGAATTTTTCTTTATCCTCTTTGATTAAATCTTCAATGAGTGTAGAGTATTGCGTTCTGATGAGATTTTTGTTATTTTCTGTGTTGTGTCTGTAATCTTTTTCCAATAACGATAACGTTTCGCCAAATACGGTTGAAAGATTAGCACGGTTTATTTCGTCAACTACGAAATAAAAATCCTTGTTTGGCTGTTCTTTTGCTTTGATACAAAAGTTTTTAAAAACACCATTTACTAATTCAAAACGAATGTTTCCGTCTATTGAAACTCCTTTTGGTTTGATACCTTCAATAAAATCTTCGTAAGTAAATGAAGGGTGAAATTGCAAAATTTCGTATCGTGAACTGTCGCCTTGACAAACAAAATCTAAACTATTTTTTGCGGAAAATGTCTTTCCAGTTCCCGGTGGTCCATAAAGAATAACATTTGGATTATTTGTATCTGCAATAGCTTTTGAATTTACAAATCGCCATAAAAAACGTGATAGCAAAACAAGTTCATTTTTATCTTGTTCATTTACCTCTAAAAGCTTCTTTGCAACAAAACAAATCTGATAGTTCTTGGTAAAAATACCTTCGGTATCACTGTCAATAAACTCGCTATACAATTCTTCCAACCAATATGAAGAGTATATGTAAAGAAAGTCAGACAAATTATCTAATACTGCCAATTTCATTAAAACTTGTTTGGCACTATAACTGGTTTCTTCAACTAAACGAATTTTTTCTAATGCGTCAGAAGTAGAAACAATATTCTTCAATAAATTTTTAATGTTCTCATTGAAGTAAGTTTCTGCTTCTTGTCGATTTGCATTAGGTTTCTTTTGGCTTTTGATGAAATATGTTTGATTATCATTATTCAGTTTTACTTCAAAATTTTCGGCATTTCCAGGTTTGGAAGAACCTAAAACCGTTTTTGTTGTCCTTTCTAAGAAATTACACAAATAACCGCCTGGCATAGTCGCTGTGGAACTCCCTAATGTATTTGTATAATCATCCAAAGCCAATGTGTCATTTACAATTTTGTCTTTGTATTGTCTCCATTGAGCAATTAAACTATCAATCTCTTGATTATTGAATTTTTTATCTTCCTCTTTGGTTTCGTTTTTGAATTTATTCCAAAGTGCTTTGATTTGAGATTGTCGCTCGGCTGATAGTTTTATATTTTCCATTAGTCTTTTGTTAACTGCATTTCGATACCATTGAATTATTATTTGGGCGGTTTCAGTATTTAAATTTCTACAAATTGATAATGTTCCTCTTGGTTGTGGAATTGTAAAGTTGTAGTCTGTTTCGTAAAGGTCAAGAATTTCAACATTTCGTCTATGAGGAAACCAATCAAAATCGTCTGTTACTATTCGTTCAAACCAATAATTACCTGTAACTCTAACTAATGCAATAGGATTTGAGCCGTCTTTTACTGCTACAATGTCTCCAATTTGCATTTCATTTTCAAACTGTTGAACTAAACTTTGACCGTTGTCCCATTCGCCAATTCCGATAACAGATTTTTCTTGAAGAATTCTAATGACAACATCTCTTGATATTGTTCCGTTGTCATCTGGGTGTAATTGTATGTGCCAATAATTCATTTAAACTCTAGATTATTTATTTTAAGTTTTGGTCGTTGCGTTGTCAGTTCTGGTGTCGCTCTACAATGACCGCCAACTATCGGCGGATTTGTGATAGTTCAAAATTTAGTAACGAATTTACGTGAATTTTGAATTTCACAAATCTGTTGATGTGCGCAGTTCGAGCGTTAGCGAGAAGTGAGAACATCAACAGATGTAATCCGCCGATAGATGTGTTGCGATTCGTAGCAGAGCGAAGAATTGCGACACATCGTTTGGCAAATTGGCGATGGAGCCGACTTTTAGCACAAATGTTGAATAGAATTACTAATCTTCAACATTGCACAAAAGTTCAATAGAAGTACTTCACCGGCTCTATTGCCAATTTGTTTGTTATGTGCCGTTTTATTCCATTTTATACATTTAACAATTGCTGAAACGTAAAGTCGGGTTTAAACATTTCAATTTCGTTTTGAGTTGATTCTTCTTGTGCTTCTTTGCCATAGATAAACATTTGCTGTTCATAATTTTTAACAGCCTCTTCAATGCTATTAAATTTTCCATCGGCTAGATTATCAGACAATATCAAGGCATCCACCAACCCACTATTTACTCCCTGCCCTGCAAAAGGCGGCATCAAATGTGCGGCATCCCCAATCATTGTTATGGGTAATGGGCGCTTGCTTTTCCAAGGCTTTTCTAAAGGAAATATCCGTGTAGCCAATCCTACAAATGACAACGTCGTATGAATCAATTCTTTGTAGCGTTCGTCCCAATCGGAAAATTCTTTCAGAAGAAAATCAACGACACTATTTCTGTTTTGAAAATCTACCTGCGTTTGGTTTTTCCATTCATCAGGTGTTTTAAAACTTATTCCAAAATGCAATGCACCATTATTATTGGGGTTAGCAAATAATAAATTACCTTGGTGAGATGCCATTAGCCGGTTTCCATTGCATAGCTGAAAAAATCCAGGACAGTTTATCTCTGGTTGATGAATATCGGCTTGTATATTGAAAGTACCTGTTTCTTCAACTTCCGTGTCGGTAACAAATTTTCTTACCTTGGACATCCCGCCATTGGCAAGAATAACCAAATCTGCTGTTTCACTCGGTTTATTCTCAAAAGTTAGTGTCCACTTCTTCTTACCAGGTTCAAGCATAACAAGTTTTCTATCCCAAATAACCGTGTCGTTTTCTAAACTATTCAACAAGATAGCCCTTAAGTCATTTCTGTTTATTTCAGGATTGTCAAATCGATTTTCGGGCTTTACATTTTTTGTGGATAAAATATTGCCTTTTTCATCAGCAATATTTACACCCATTGGTAAGGCTAAGTCATAATAAGTTTGTAACAATCCCGCTTTTTTCATTGCTTCCTGACCTGAACCTTTGTGTAGGTCAAGGGTTCCACCAAAAATTCTTGCCTCTCGGTCGTTGTCTCTTTCGTAAACTGAAACGTCTATGCCGTTTTGCTGTAATAATTTTGCCATAGTCAGTCCAACGGGTCCACCACCAATTATTGCAACGTTCTTATCACTAAGTAAATTCATTTGTTTGTCTGTATCTATTCGCATTGTCATTCAAAAATGGCACATAACGGTTCGGGGCTTTGCGAAGTGGCGGATTTCGGAGCAAAAATATTCAGTTTTTGCACTAAAGTTCAATAGAATTACTATCGTTGAATTTAGCACTTAATCCGCCATTTTGCAAAACCCCTGTTAGCCGATCGCCCCTTTTGTTTTCAAGGTTTAGTTCCGTTTTATATTCAGTTTTTGGTTCTTCTACAAGAAATAATTCAAGTTCTTTATTGTCATTGAAGCCACCAATTTTTTGTCTGTAAGTTGCCGAAGTTTTAGGGTTTTCAATCTCGATTTTTCGGTTTTTGCTTATTGTCAAAAACTCTTCTTCTTGGTCAATTCCCAAATATCGTCTGTTAGCCAAATTAGCGGCTATTCCTGTTGTCGAACTTCCTGCAAATGGATCTAAAATCCAAGCATTTGGCTTTGTCGAAGCCAAAATAATTCTTGTTAAAACCGACAAAGGTTTTTGTGTTGGGTGTTTTCCGCAAGATTTTTCCCAAGGTGCAATTGCTGGCAATTTCCAAACATCTTTCATTTGTTTGTTGCCATTTAATTGCTTCATTAGTTCATAGTTAAAATAATGAGGAACTTTTTCGCTTTTTCTAGCCCAAATTATTTGTTCTGTCGAATAGGTAAAATATCTACACGAAAAATTGGGTGGTGGATTGGTCTTTTCCCAAGTGATTACGTTCAGAATTTTAAAACCTAATTCATTTAGAATTTGTCCAATTGAAAAAATGTTGTGCATTGTTCCGCTTATCCAAATTGTTGCATCGTCTTTCATTTTGTCACGAACTAATGAAAGCCATTTTCTGTTGAAGTCGTTTATATATTCAAATCCTTCGGATTTGTCCCATTTTCCTTTATTTACGCTTACAATTTTTCCGCTTTGTATTGAAAGTCCATTGTTTGATAGAAAGTACGGTGGATCTGCAAAGATCATATCGAACTTATGGTCAAATTGAGGCAAAAGATCCGTTGTATCTCCGTGAAGAAGATAGAAGTCTTTGTCGTCAGATTTGAAAAATGGACTTATCATTTGTAACTATCTACAACACCGTTATAATAACCTAAAGAATATGCAGCGTGTGGACTTCGATGTCTTCTGTCACCTTTTTGGCTTTCTTCTAATCCATCTAAAACATTTGCTAAATTTATGTTTTCAGCTTTTTGTAAACCGTGTTGGTAGCCAATTTCGTAAGCACAAGAAGCACATTTGTGTCTTCCAACACCTTCTTGTCCAATTGGTAAATCTCTAACTATTTTGTCAGTATTGTCGTGGTTCTTGTTACAAGCCATATTTTGATTTTTAAAAATTTAAAACTTCTTCTTCTTGAATTTTCTTGATAAAATCCTCAAGTGTTATCAAATTGTACAAACTCGGAATTATGTTGTACGCTTCTTCTAATTTGTTTTTTGCAGAAAACCAACCTTGTCCGTCAGTTATCCAAACAAATTCGTAATTAGGATATTGATTTATTTTTGGTGCAACATCGGAATAAGCTCTTGCAGTTTCATTTAATTTTGAACCACCACTATTGTAATAATTGGTTTCAATTAAATAGGTTTTCTTTTTGGTTTTAATGACAAAGTCAAATCGTTTCACATCCGCACCTAAACTTATGATTTCTGGAAAGATTGTATTATTTACTTCCTTTTTGTAGAAAACCCCTGCCTTGTCAAAAATTAGCGAAACTGCTTTAGACATATTATCGCCACCTCTGTTTTTTCTTGCATTTGTGTCTAAACCAACCTCAATTCCAAAAACGTAATCAACTAAATTTTTTACATCTTTATTTCTAAAAAGTTCTGCTAATCCAGTTTCTTCAATGTATTCTAAAATCCCTTCAGGTGAAGTGAAATAGGTGTCAAGTAAAACAATTTCTCCGTTGTTGTTGAAAGTTTTTGCCTTTTTGTTTTTGCGTATAGCAATCAAAATATCCAAAACCTCAAAAACATTTGGATTTTCTTGGTAAAGTTCATATACTGCTTCTTTCAAATTTTCTTTTCCAATCAAATAATTAAGTTGATTGAGTTTGATTGAAATTTTGTTAACGTTGCTTTTTATTTTTTTGAAGTCTGTAAAATAGTCAAGCGTTGCATTTGTTTCTGAAAATTGTGATAGGAAATGTTTAAATTGCTCTGACATATTCTTGACTATTCTTTTGATTTGTAATTAATAACTCTGTTAATTTTCCTCTTTTCTCTGGATTTGCATTTATATTTCGTCTTGCATCAACACGTTGAATGTTGAAATCAGAATATAAATCGTCAAAGAAATTATCATTTGCATTTTTTCCTTTTACATCTGAATTACTTAAAATCCAAGTATGGTTTAATTCATCTAATTTTGTGCAAAACTCTTTTAAACGAATTTGTTCACTATCGTTAAACTCATCTTTTGCGTACGAATTAAAACTTGAAGTTTCGCTTAACGGTTTGTATGGTGGATCAAAGTAGAATAAAGAATTTTTGTCTGCATAATTCAAAGTTTGCTCAAAATCTCCATTCAAAATTTCAACTTTTTGCAGAGCATTGCTTACTGCCATAATATTTTCTTTGTCGCAAATTGTCGGTTTTTTGTAACCGCCCATTGGCACGTTATACAAATTTTTGCTATTCACTCTATAAAGACCGTTAAAGCAAGTTCGGTTAAGAAAAATAAACAAAGCGGCTTGTCCGCTTTGTTCTTCTTTTCTTGTATTGTACAATTCCCTTTTTTGGTAGTAATAGAGTTTTTTGTTTTCCTCGTTTCCTTCCAAATCGTGAAACTCATTTTGCAGAATTTCGAGAATTGAAATCAGTTCTTTTGGATTTGAAGCGATTGTTTTGTATGTGTTTATTAAGTCTTCGTTGATGTCGTTTATTACAGCTTTTTCAAGTTTTGGAAAGTTGTTTAACATCCAAAACAAAACCGCACCACTACCAACAAAAGGCTCGATGTAAGTAAAGTTTTTCTTCGTTATATCTGTCGGCAAAGTTCGTTCAATGTCAGAAATGAGCTGTGTTTTTCCTCCTGCCCATTTCAAAAACGGTTTTGCTATTTTTTTTTCAGTCATTCCGATATTTATTCAGTTATACGTTTCAAATTTACAATAAAAATTTCGCTTAGATGTCGGTTTGAAGTTTGAATTTTGTCCGACTGTTGAGTTTTAGCACTGTCGTTGTGGGGTGTCGGCTAACGGTTTGCAGCTTGGCGAAGTGGCGTAAATCGAAGCACAAAAGTTCAGTTTTGCACAAAAGTTCAATCGAAGAACTGCACTTGAACCTACCACAAAACTGTCATACGAAGCACTGCCCCCGCCATTACGCCAAACCGCTGTTGTGCGTTCGGTGTTCTTTTTCGGTCGTCCGTTAGCGTTGGAAAAGCCATACTCTTTTGCAATTTTTGAATGCAACGTTGGCTGGTGCGAATTGCAAATGTGTATGGCTTTATGCATAGGCTACAATGAACTTGAATATGGTAATGCTTTAATGTAGTTTTCCATATAATCCCAATCGGGTTCACCTTTTTTTGTAACAGGTAGTTTTATATCAAAACTTTGTAATCTTTCCTTTTTTCCTGTCATTCCGTAAGAAAAACGGAACTGCTCTAGTCTCAATACTGTGATTAAAAACATTGCTAAGTATGGATTTAGTTTTTTCTTCCTTAAATAAAAAACATTAGCGTTATCAGAAACCCATACTTTTTGGTCTTGATAAAAAACTTCTCCTATTGAGCCGTAACAAGCAAAACTGATACAGTTTTCATCCGTATGTCCATTACCTATGTAATTGTCAATACCGTTATTTAAAGAAGAAGAACTAACGTATGGAATATTGCCATCGCTTTGGTCTTTTTTCGTTAATCTTTTGCCTTTTTTTATTTTAAAAATACTATTGTCCGTACCATCATCGTATCTAAAATATTTCCAATCATCAGTATTTATTACATAATCTTTAGCATTATCTGCTGGATTTGCTGAGACAGAAAAACCACTATTTTTCACAAGTAACTTATACGCAAGAAATGCTTTTAGATTGTTAATAAAGTCAGACTTTTTAAGAATAGAATAGTCTGTTTCCATATAAGCTTCCGCACACCATTCATCATTTTCATTAACTACTTTTTTAACACTATGTCCTGCTATTTCGTCTTTATTTCTATAAGCTTCCAACCATTTTTTTTGTGTTAATGGCCACTTATTGTAAAAATCAGTTCTTCCAATGTTCTTAATTTTTATAAAACCATCTTGTTTCCAATATCCGAAATATGTTTTGTAACCTTTAGGGTGTTTTTCTTTCGCTCTAAACACCATAATACAGGTATTTACTGTCGCATTTGAATTATGAAATAATTCATTAGGCATAGAAAAAACAGCTTCAAGAGTGTGCTCTTTCAGAATTGCCTTTTTAAGTTCAAACTTTGCACCTTTTGTAGCCGTAGCACACATCATTGGCACAATAGAGATTGACAACGAGCCTTTTTCAATTAATTCTAAACTGCTTTTGACAAATTCTAATTCTTCGATATCAGTTTTACTTGCTTTATATGGCGGATTTAAAAAAGCAACATTGGGTTTATATCCTAAAATGTTATTAATAACTGGTTTATCAAAACAGCTACCTTTTATCAAATTACTTCTACCATCACCGTGAATAAACATATTTGAACAAGTGAGAGAAAAAATACTATGCTGAATTTCTACACCAATAATTTGCTTGGACTTAATTTCTAATATTTTTGCTGTGTCGTTACCTGCATCAACAATCATTTTTTTCATTGCTGAAATTAAAAAGCCACCTGTCCCGGTACAAGTATCTAGTGCAATACTGTCTTTCGTAATATTGGCAATTTCTGCAAAAAGTTCAGTTATATGTGGAGGTGTTAATACAATGCCTAAACCTTTATCATTGTTGGCATATCTTAAAAATTCGTTATAGAACTGTCCTAGTGTATCAAAGTATTGATATGATTTAATGAAGTTATTAATTTTTTCATCAACACTTGTAATAATATCCCTTAATTCATTTTCTTTTACTGCTAAAATAGTATGGGTAGTAATGAAACTATAAGTGTTTATAATATCTTCAATATGCTTATTCTGAACGTCAGTAAGTTTGTTTTTAATAGTATTGATTAAATTTTCTGCAAGCTCTTTAGGTTTTTGATATTTGTATGCTTTACAAAATGCTTTATCTGTTAATGCAATTAATGCACCGCTAATCAAAAGACTTCTATTGGATTCAGCTACTTTTAAAGTGTGAAGTTTGTCGTTGAGAGTTTTTGAATACTTTAATAATTCTTGAAAGTCTTGATTAAATTTTCGTTCGTCAGTTTTGTAGCCATCCAAGTAATCACTAAATGACAAGAATTTATCGTCTTTAAAAATATGATGGGCTTCATTTGTGTTTTTTAATTGTAAATAGTGAGTTACTTTTAATTCTCTTTCGGTTTCTCCACTTATTGCTATTGCTATGACATCAAATTCTTTTGATAAAAAAGAAGAGTATAATAAAGCCCCATCAACTGCATAAGATTTTGGATTATCTTTCTTTTCGCTCTCGTGATATTTTGTTTCTGCCTTACACTCAACAACAATAATTACTTCTGGATTTTCTTTATATTGAACTATGAATTCTGGAAAGCCTTGACCTTTTCCACTCTTAGACGCATTAGTCAGAAGCTTTTTTATTTTTAGGTTTGAAGGCGATTGTTCTTCAAAAATCACCTTTCCATTTTGATAAAAATCATCACCTAATACGTGATTTCTAAAAAAGCTTTCTGTTATCCTTTCGTTTGCCATAATCTAAAATTTGAATTTGCCTTGTTTTACGTTCCTGCTCTTTAAGTATTTTGATTGTTCTTCTGCAACAGAAAAAACTTTATCAGAGCACTCATATTTATTGACTTCATCAACAAGGATGTCAGCAACAAATAATGTTTTTAGTTCTTCAACATCCTTTCCAATAAAACTTGCAAGCTTGACTAAATTCGCAAAAGGAAATTTTTTTCGACCATTTTCAATTTTACTTATATCGGTCATAATAATTCCAATATTTTGTCCAAAATCACTTTGGTTCATTTCCTTTTTTTCTCGTTCTCTTTTTAGGAACTCTCCAAATGTTGCCATAATGAAGTCTTGCTTAAAATCTACTTGCTAGTATTTGGCAAATGTATAAAATATTTTCAATCTTGTTTGTCCGTGCATTGGAAAAAATGGCTCTTTTGGTTTTTTGAGCGTTGGCTCGTATCTCGGAAAAAACCAAATGTGCCATTTGCGGGTCGGCTGTCTTTTTACACTGACGCACAACACTCAAATATACGAAATAATATTTTATATACAACTTAAATTTTAAAATCACAAAACACTGTATATTAACACACAATATCAATATTTATTTGTAAATTAGTCATTCTATTCATAATAAATATTTG
>NZ_JAAGKM010000042.1 GCF_019308355.1 Empedobacter falsenii
ATTGACCGTTTTTCCAAAATTTTGTTCAGATAAGATCTTGATAATCTGAACTTCCGAATATTTACTGTTCTTCATAGTTTTATAAATTTATAAACTATAATTATAAATGACTCTAATTTTGGGGAAGATTACAAAACGAGTACCATTTCTTGATATAAACTTTCTAACAAGCTAAAATTTAAACCTATATTCATATAATCTATTTATAGTTAACCTTCTTTATCTTTTTTGTTCGGTTTGTTAGTTGATTTTTTTCCGATTCCGAAGAAATTTCCAATTGTGCTTGGATATTTTACTGAAACCAAATCGGCTACCTCCAACGATAATTTTATTAAAGCAACATCATCCATAACTTTTTGTTTTATTGTTTCTGGAAGCTTTTCATTGGCTAGTATAGTCTTAAAAGGATTTTCCATTTTACAAAGCGTTATAAATTTTTAGTAAACGATTTTTTGCTCTATTCAATCTCATCTTAGTTGCACTTTCACCAATCTCTAAAGTTTCTGAAATTTCTTTGATTGAAAATTCATCTTGATATTTCATGAGTAATATAGATTTCTCTTCGACATCCAACTCCTTTAGGGACTGCGTTAGTTTTTCGATTTTTAATTCAAAAATTTCTTTGTCATCAATAATTTCATCATTATAGTTATCAACCAAATCATCCGTTACCGAATAATTTTTTCTTTCTTCTTTTATCTTTCGTTGCACATGATTGACACAAAAATTATATGTAAAAGAATATAACCAAGTAGAGAATTTAGATTTTGATTGATATGTTTTCAGTTTTACAAACAACTTTACAAATATATCGTGCGTCATATCTTGTGCCTCAGCTTGATCCTCTACAAAACTCAAACATTTATTATATACCGTATGTGCATACCTATCATACAATATACCGAACAAATGCTGATTTTTTGTTTCGACAATCTTATACACCAAAATGTCATCTGCAATATTTTCTATAGAATCTTTTGACATTTTAACTGCTTACATTTAATATGACACACCTATTCTTATTTGGTCACTCATTTTTTTAGCTTTTTTTATCAAAAAAAATTAAATAATTTTAATTTAATCGAATATCTATTTAAAATACAATAATATACAAAAAAAAACCGACAAATAAAAATTTATCGGTTTTTTATGAATAATAATTAATTACGAATTATTTCTCCAAAACATCTAAGACATCTTGAAAACCTCCTCCATTAAAAATTTCGTCTACACCTTGCGCTTGCAAATATTGTGCAGCTTGACCTGAACGGTTACCGCTTCTACAAAAAACTACTATAGGTCTTGACATTGCTTTAAATTCCTCTACTCTTGTAGGAACTTCTCCTAATGGAATATTGATTGCATTTGGAACAAATCCATCTGTATCCAATTCAAAAGGCTCACGAACATCCACTAATGTTACATTAGCATTGTTTATTGCTTCAACTGTTGTCATTTTAATAATTCTATTTCTATTTTTTATCCAATCAATAATTTTGCCAAGCATCTTACCAAATTCTAATACGGTCTTTTGGTGCTTTGTACAATTTATCTCCTGGTTTTGTTTTAAACGCATCGTGGAACGCATCAATATTAACGATTGGTCCAAAAGAACGGTAATATCCAGGAGAATGTGGATCTGTTTTCACTTGATTTACTAAAGCTTCGTCAGTCGCTTTTGTTCTCCAAATAGTTGCCCAAGATAAGAAGAAACGTTGTTGCGGAGTATATCCATCTATGTTTCCGTAAGTTCCTTTATCTTTTAAATACATTTGCAAAGCATCAAAAGCAACAGAAGCTCCTCCTAAATCTCCAATATTTTCTCCAGATGTAAAAATTCCATTTACATGTGTTCCTGCTACTGGTTCGTAAGCATCATATTGTCTTGCTAAAGCACCTGTTGCTGCTTTAAATTTTTCTTCATCTTGAGGTGTCCACCAGTTCACTAAATTTCCATCTCCGTCAAATTTAGCTCCCGAATCATCAAATCCATGAGAAATTTCGTGACCAATAACTGCTCCAATTCCTCCAAAGTTTACAGCTGCATCTGCTCTATAATCATAGAATGGTGCTTGTAAAATTGCTGCTGGGAATACAATTTCGTTATTTGTTGGATTAAAATAAGCATTAACTGTTTGTGGAGACATTCCCCAACGTGTTTTATCTACTGGTTTTCCAAAATCTTTCAAATTATCTTGGAATCTCCATTGACTGTAAGCTAAATTATTTTCAATTAAAGATCCTCCATTTTTAATTGATTTAACTTTAAATCCTGAATAATCTTTCCATTTATCAGGGTAACCAATTTTAACCGTAAATTTATTTAACTTTTCAATTGCTTTTACTTTTGTATCCTTTGACATCCACTCTAAATTATTGATGTGCATATCAAACGATTTAAATAAATAACTAATCAATTCTTGCGCTTTTGCTTTTGCCTCTGGTGGAAAATTATCTTTCACATAAATTTGTCCTAATAACTCACCAACTGTTCCATTTACATAAGCCAAACCTCTTTTATCTAAAGCTCTTTGTTCTTTTTGACCAGATAATTTTTTACCATAGAAGTCAAAATTAATTTTTTCTAATTCAGTTGTAGAAGAATTAGAAAAAGAATCAATCAATTTGAATTTCAAATAATCTTTGATGATTGGTAAATTCTCTTGATTTATGATTTTATCTAAATTTTTGTAATAATCTAATTCACGGATGATTACTTTATCAGGATTAATTCCGAAAGACTTTACAAACTTCACAACATCAACATTCTTAGAAAAAGCTCCTGCTTCCGATAATGTTACTAAATTATAAGATTTATTTGGATCACGGCTTTCTTCAACAGTTTTGATATATTTTGCTATCATTTTCTCGAAAGCAACAATTTTTGGCCCTTTTAAATCACGAGTTTTAGATCCTGTAAAAGGAAAAACTTGATCGATATATTGATTTAAATTAGCTAAAGTTTCAGTGTTTTTAGCATCTTCTTTTTGGTAATATGTTTTACCTAAAGTTAATCCAACACTTCCTAAATAAACAGCATTTTGCGTACTATTTTTCATATCAGTATAAACAGAAACACCATAAAATGGATTCTCACCAATTGGAGTAACCTCTGTTAAATACGCTTGTAAATCTGTCAAATTTTTGATTGCATCAATTTGCTTAAAATATTTCTGAATTGGAGCAATTCCTGTTTTATTTCTAGCTTCCATGTTTGTGTAAGCTGAGTATAAGTCAGAAATTTTTTGTTCATTAGAATCTTGAGCATATTTATTATTCAATAAATCTTTTACCAATTTCAAAGAAACCTTATCTGTATTCTCTCTCAATTCATCGAAACTTCCCCATCTTGCTCTATCAGATGGAATTTCTGTAATTTTCATCCAATTACCATTTACATAATTATATAAATCATCTTGTGGACGAACAGACTTATCCATATAATTTGGATTAAAAGCCTGATATGATTCTTGCGCAATTGCTAAAACAGAAGTACATGCAAATGCAGCAACAAATAGTTGTTTTTTCATATTTCTACTAAGTATTTTTGATATGATATGTCGAAATTAATACGACCTTTGTTACAAATTTACTAAATAAAGTATTAATTATTCGTGCAATTTTTGACACTTTTGAAGAGGAAGATTAACATTTTTAAAACTTTCAAACCAAAACTCTTTATCATTTAAGATATTTTATATTGTAAAAAGCTTATTAAAACAGAAAATTTTTCTATATATATCATTCCATATTTATATATTTAACAAAAAACAATCGATTTCTTTATTAATATCTAAATATTATTTTACTATATCCATATTCAATAGAAAATTTTTAAA
The DNA here is from genome assembly GCF_019308355.1 of Empedobacter falsenii. GTDB lineage: Bacteria > Bacteroidota > Bacteroidia > Flavobacteriales > Weeksellaceae > Empedobacter > Empedobacter falsenii_B. Next base: position 3,840 of record NZ_JAAGKM010000042.1, read on the forward strand.
TTTGGAACCAAACAAAAGTAACTTTTTAAGATGGAAACCAATACGATTTTGATCACCGGCGCTTTAGGACAAATTGGTTCTGAATTGGCTGAGAAATTAAAAACCATTCATGGAAAAAATAATGTAATTATTTCTGATATACGTGATCCTAAAGATGTTGATTACGACGGGATTTACGAAGTAATTGATGTAATGGATGCTGATCGAATAAAAGAAGTCATTGCAAAACACAATATTAAAACTGTTTATCATTTAGCGGCTCTACTTTCTGGTACAGCTGAAAAAAATCCAATGTTTGGTTGGAAATTAAACATGGACACTTTGCTTACTTTCCTTGAATTAGCGAAAGATAAAGTAATCGATAAAATCTTTTGGCCTTCTTCTATTGGTGTTTTTGGTCCAGATACACCAAAAGACAATACACCACAAAATACAATTCAAACTCCTTCTACAGTTTATGGCATTTCCAAATTGTCAGGAGAATATTGGTGCAAATGGTACCAACAAAATCATAATGTAGATGTTCGTTCTGTTCGTTTTCCTGGTCTTATTTCTTGGAAAACTCCTGCTGGAGGTGGAACTACAGATTATGCAGTTGATATTTATTACAAAGCAATTGAAGATGGAAAATATACTTCTTTCTTGAAAGAAGGAACTTATTTACCAATGTTGTATATGGATGATGCAATAAATGCCATTATTGAATTAATGTCTGCTGATCCAAAACAATTAGGTGAATTTAAATCTTATAATTTAGGAGGTTTAAGCTTCGCACCAGAACATTTAGCAGCAGAAATCAAAAAACATATTCCAAATTTCACAATCGATTATGCACCAGATTTCCGTCAAGCTATTGCAGATTCTTGGCCGTCTTCTATCGATGATTCTGTTGCAAAAGCAGATTGGGGATTTGAACCAAAATTTGATATCGATAAAATGACAACTACAATGTTAGACAATTTGAAAATAAAATTAGGTAAAGCTTAATTTTTTCTTACAATACAATATTTTAGGAATGCTCTTTGATAATTTTTGGTTAAAAAACCACAAAATATGTCAGGAGCATTTTCTAATTTAAAAAATATCGTCCATCTACTAAAATCTGTTAATTTAGAGCAATTAAATAAAATTTCTCAAAAAGTAGATTTACCTCTTTTAATGGAAAACTTTTCTAAACTTGATGATAAACAACTTCAAGGAATGATGAAAATGTTAAATCCAAATAAAAAACACAAAGAACTTCCTCCAATTGATGGTGATTTCTACGATGTTTTTCACACTTTAACTCCAGAACAGCGTGAATTACAATTAAAAGTAAGAGCTTTTATGGAAAAAGAAGTTAAACCAATTGTTAATGATTATTGGCTTCGCGATCAATTTCCTTTTGAATTAATTCCAAAATTTAAAGAACTCAACATTTGTGGCGTCACTTATGATGGTTATGGTTGTCCAAATTTACCTTTTATTATGGAAGGCGTTTTGGCTATGGAAATGGCTCGTGTAGATGCTTCGATTGCAACTTTTTTTGGCGTACAATCTGGTTTGTCTATGGGATCAATTTATATGTGTGGATCGGAAGAACAAAAAGCAAAATGGTTACCACAAATGCAAAAATTTGATAAAGTTGGAGCTTTTGGATTAACTGAACCCGAAGTTGGTTCTGGTGCGGCAGGAGGTTTAACAACAACGTGTAAAAAAACAGAAGAAGGTTGGATTTTAAACGGTCAAAAGAAATGGATTGGAAATGCGACTTTTGCAGATTTAGTGATTATTTGGGCAAGGGATTTAGATGATGGTGAAGTAAAAGGTTTTATTGTCGAGAATAATAATCCTGGCTTTTCTGTAGAAAAAATTAAAGGAAAAATGGCTTTACGAATTGTTCAGAATGGCTTGATTACTCTGAAAGATTGTTTAATTACAGAAGAAAATCGTTTACAAAATGCTAATTCATTTAAAGACACGGCAAAAGTATTGCGAATGACGAGAGCTGGAGTTGCTTGGATGGCAACTGGATGCGCTCGTGGAGCATATGAAAGCGCTTTGGATTACACTCGAAATCGAAAACAATTTGGAAAACCAATTGCTTCTTTTCAAATGATACAAGGACATTTGGTAGAAATGTTATCTAATTTAACAGCAATGCAAACTTTAGTTTTTCGCTTATCTGAAATGCAAGACGAGGGAATTTTACTAGACGAACACGCATCTTTAGCTAAAGTTTTTTGTACAATGAGAACACGCGATGTCGTTTCACGAGCACGAGAAGTAATGGGCGGAAATGGAATATTATTAGAGCATGACGTCGCTCGTTTTGTTGCCGACTCCGAAGCCATTTACAGCTACGAAGGCACAAAAGAAATCAATTCGCTTATTGTAGGTCGATCTATCACAGGATTTAGCGCGTTTGTATAAATAAAATTTAAAAATCCCAATAAATTAATTTATTGGGATTTTTTATCTACTTTTTGTTCTCCAAAAAAGTTTCAAAAGCTTTTTCGAATTCTTCTAATGTGATTAAATGTGTCATTTCAGCATCAAAAATCTGTTCGATATTTCCGTTTTGTTTTTGAAGATTTTCTACAAATTCAATCTGAAATTTTGGTTCGATCACATCATCTTTTAATCCTGTAAAAATTAAATTTGATTTTGTTGGAACTCCTTTTAATAATTGTTCTGGCAAAAAAGGTTTTAAACGTTCTACCGCTATTACAGCAGGATTAAACATCAAAACTGGAACATTTAACAATAATCCCAAATAATAACTTATCATTCCGCCTAAACTTGTCCCTGCAATTAATTCGATTGGTTCCTTTGTAAAATGTTCAATCAAATCTTGAATCAAAGTTGGAGCATTATCGTAATCAATTGATGGTGCATAACATTCTCCCAAAGAATCTAAATATTCTCTCTTTTCATCTGTTACAAAACCTTGGTAGCCGTGTAAGTATGCAAATTTCATTTGTTTAAAATTTTAATAATTTGATACTGAAAACTTTCAGTAGTTAATGTAAAAATACTAAAAAACCCTTTCAGAAAATTTCAGAAAGGGTTAAAGTTATATAAAAAAATCTTTTTAGTTTACTGATTCAGTTTCCTCTACAGATTCTTCTTTTTGAGTATTTGGTAATTCTCCTTTGAACAAGAACGAAATAATTTCTTTGTTCACTGTGTCTAACATTCTTTGGAAGATATGGAAAGACTCTTGTTTGTAAACAACCAATGGATCTTTTTGTTCGTAAACCGCATTTTGAGACGTTTTACGTAAGTCATCAACATCACGTAAATGCTCTTTCCAGTTATCATCAATCAAACTTAATACAACTGATTTTTCGAAATCTTTTATTAAAGTTTTACCTTGAGATTCGTATGCTTCTTTCAAATCACAAACAACTGTCATTTGACGAATTCCGTCTGTAAATGGTACTTGAATACGAGAGAACATATGTCCTTGATTCTCGAAAACATTCGAAATTACTGGGAAAGCTGTTTCTGCAACATATTTCATACGTGCTTTGTAATCTTCAATTGCTGCGTCGTACGTAATATTTGTTAAATCTTTGATTGATTTAGATCTAAATTCATCTTCAGTAACAGGAGTTCCCATTGTAAAGAATTTAATTAAATCTAATTCATATTGATCAAAATCTTCGAAATCTTTGTTAGATTTTACAACAGAAGCCGCAACATCATAAATCATATTTGCAATATCAACTTCCAAACGATCTCCGAACAATGCATTGTGACGACGTTTGTAAATTACTTCACGTTGTTTATTCATTACATCATCATACTCTAACAAACGTTTACGAATACCGAAGTTATTTTCTTCTACTTTTTTCTGTGCACGCTCGATAGATTTTGTAATCATAGAATGTTCAATCACATCACCATCTTTGTGTCCCATACGGTCCATTAATTTTGCAATTCTTTCTGAACCGAATAAACGCATTAATGAATCTTCTAATGAAACGAAGAATTGAGATGATCCTGGATCTCCTTGACGACCAGCACGACCACGTAACTGACGGTCTACACGACGAGAATCGTGACGTTCAGTACCAATAATTGCTAAACCTCCAGATTCTTTTACTTCTTTCGTTAATTTAATATCGGTACCACGACCAGCCATATTCGTTGCAATTGTTACAGCTCCTGGTTTACCAGCTTCTGTTACAATATCAGCCTCGCTTTTGTGTAATTTTGCATTTAAAACATTGTGATTAATTCCACGTAATTTTAATGCTTTTGATAATAACTCAGAAATCTCAACATTAGTTGTTCCAACTAAAACTGGACGTTTGTCATCTTGAGATAAACGAACAATTTCCTCGATTACTGCTTTATATTTTTCACGATTTGTTTTGAAAACAATATCGTTTTTATCGTTACGTAAAATTGGGCGGTTTGTTGGAATAGAAACAACATCTAATTTGTAAATTTCCCAGAACTCACCTGCCTCAGTTTCCGCTGTACCAGTCATACCTCCTAACTTATTGTACATACGGAAATAGTTTTGTAATGTAATTGTCGCAAACGTTTGTGTAGCTGCTTCAATTTTTACATTCTCTTTCGCTTCAATTGCTTGGTGCAATCCATCCGAATAACGACGACCATCCATAATACGACCTGTCGATTCGTCAACGATTTTTACTTCACCTTCAACCACAACATACTCGATATCTTTTTCGAATAATGTATATGCTTTTAACAATTGGCTTAAAGTATGGATACGCTCAGATTTGATTGAGAAATCACGGAAAAATTCTTCTTTCATTTGAAGAATTTCTTCTTTAGTTTTTCCTGAATTTTCAATTGCTCCAATATTTGTCGAAACATCTGGTAAAATGAAGAAATTCTCATCTTCCATTCCTTTAGACAAATACTCGATTCCTTTATCTGTTAAATCTGATTGATTTTGTTTTTCATCAATAACAAAGTATAAATGCTCGTCAACTTTTGGCATTTCACGGTTATTATCCTGAATAAAATGCGCTTCTGTTTTTTGTAATTGAGCACGAATACCATCTTGAGATAAGAATTTGATTAATGGTTTGTATTTTGGTAAACCACGGTAAACTTGGTATAATTTGAAACCACCTTCTTTTAAATCTCCTTGTTTGAATAATGTTTTTGCTTCGTTTAATGTTTTTCCTAACATCTCACGTTGCATTTGATATAAACGATCAATTTTTGGTCTTAATACATCAAATTCGTGACGATCTCCTTGTGGAACTGGACCAGAAATAATCAATGGTGTACGAGCATCATCAATTAAAACTGAATCGACCTCATCGACAATCGCAAAATTTAATTCACGTTGTACCAAAGCATCTGGTGTATTTGCCATATTGTCACGTAAATAGTCGAAACCAAATTCGTTATTTGTTCCATAAACAATATCAGATGCATACGCATCGCGACGACCTGGAGAGTTTGGTTGGTGATTATCGATACAATCTACTGATAAACCATGAAAAGAGAAAATTGGACGCATCCACGCCATATCACGTTTTGCCAAGTAATCATTCACCGTTACTAAGTGAACTCCACGACCAGTTAGTGCATTTAAGTAAATAGGTAAAGTTGCAACCAACGTTTTACCTTCCCCTGTTTGCATCTCCGCAATACGACCTAAGTGTAAAGCGGTACCTCCAATAAACTGAACATCGTAATGAGACATATCCCATGTTACTTGACGACCTGCTGCATCCCAAGAGTTTTTCCAGATTGCAGTATTATCATCTTTAAGAGAAACGAAATCGTGTCCACGATTTACCAAAACTTTATCAAACTCAGAAGCTGTAACTTCTAACGTTTCGTTTTCAGTAAAACGTTTCCCTGTTTCGCGCATTACAGCAAAAGCTTCTGGTAAGATTTCTAATAAAATCTTCTCTTCTACTTCGTATGCTTCTTTATTGATTTTATCAATTTTAGCGTATAAATCTTCTTTTACACCAAAATCTTCTGTTTCCTCAACTTGTTTTTTTAACTCTTCAATTTGAGTTTTGAAATCTTTAGTCGCATCAGCTAATTTAGCTTTAAACTCTAAAGTTTGCCCTCTTAATTCATCAATTGATAATGAACTAAGCTTTTGACCAGCTTCATTCGCTAAGTCAACATATTTTCGTAATTCTTTTACATCTTTGGCATTCTTATCACCTAAGAAACCTTGTAAAATTTTGTTTAAAATATTCATATTTTTCTGCGTTCTTCGTCAAAATTAGCCACAATATATTTGAGACTAATTAAGATGCAAATATACGTTAACTATGTTAGTTATAGATTATAGAATCGAAAAAAGCCCCAATTTGGGCTTTTTTATTTTTAATATTCGTCCTCGTTCCAAAGGAAATCGTCGTCCGTTGGATAGTCAGCCCAAATTTCTTCAATGCTTTCGTAAGAATCTCCTTCATCCTCAATAGATTGTAAGTTTTCTACAACTTCCAAAGGTGCACCAGTACGAATTGCGTAATCAATTAATTCATCTTTTGTTGCTGGCCAAGGTGCATCACTTAAATAAGATGCTAATTCTAAAGTCCAATACATAGCTTATATTTTTTATTATTAGTAGAGACAATTAAACTCTAATTTATTTTCTAAAATTTGATTTTTTGCAAATCAAATAATCTGCCAAAGTCAAACTGTCAGTATTTATGTTAAAATTAAATTTTTTCGTTCTCTATATTTATTTAATTTTATGCCTAAATATAACGAAAATGGACACGAATATAACAAAATTATTTGCAATAAAATATCCAATTATTCAAGGTGGTATGATTTGGAATAGTGGTTGGCGATTAGCGTCAGCTGTAAGTAATGCTGGAGGACTAGGTTTAATAGGTGCTGGAAGCATGTATCCTGATGTTTTACGCGAGCATATAAAGAAGTGTAAAGCTGCTACAAATCATTCTTTTGGCGTTAATGTTCCAATGCTTTATCCGAATATTGAAGAAATTATGCAAATTATTGTGGAGGAAGGTGTAAAAGTTGTTTTTACTTCTGCCGGAAATCCAAAAACGTGGACAGAAACTTTAAAAAAAGAAGGAATAACTGTTGCACATGTTGTCAGTAGTGCCAAATTTGCATTAAAATCTCAAGATGCTGGAGTGGATGCTGTCGTGGCAGAAGGTTTTGAAGCTGGCGGACATAATGGCAGAGAAGAAACCACTACACTTTGTCTTATTCCGAATGTGAAACGTCAAATCGATATTCCATTAATTGCTGCTGGAGGAATTGGAACAGGTTCTCAAATTTTAGCAGCATTTGCATTAGGTGCAGATGGAGTACAAATTGGTTCTCGTTTTGCTGCAACTCAGGAATCTTCTGCTAATCAAGCTTTCAAAGATGTGATTGTAAATGCGCAAGAAGGTGACACGCAACTTACATTGAAAGAATTGGCTCCTGTTCGATTGATTAAAAATGAGTTTTATAATCAAGTTCAAGAAAAATATCAACAAGGCACAACCGCAGAAGATTTGAAAGAACTTTTGGGTAGAGGACGTTCTAAGAAAGGAATGTTTGAAGGCGATTTGGTAAATGGAGAATTAGAAATTGGTCAAGTTTCGTCATTAATCGATTCTATTCCGACAGTTGCAGAAGTTTTCGACGATTTATTAGTAGATTATCAAGTTGCAAAAGATAAATTAATTCGATTATAATCATCGTTCAGTTTTAAACACTATAAAAAAGCTGTCAAAAATTTTTGACAGCTTTTCGTTTTATAATCTTCCTTGTTCTTTTAATTTCCAATAACGCATTAGTCCATTAACAGACATCCAGCATGGATTGGCATATTCATACACCTGAATTTGATCTTCTGTTAAACCTAAGTCTTTATAGTTTTTTGTTACATAATCGACAAAAACAGGGACAATTTCTTCGGTCGGAATTTTATCATCATACATCGGTTTGATATAATTTGACCAATCATCTAAAGCTTTTTCTAATTGATCAAAATGATTTTCTAAATCTTCGTGATAACCATAATGCGTCGGATAAATTCCTTTTGCATTAATTTTTCTCAATTTAGCAATCGATTCTTTCCACAATTCAATATTAATATCTGGCGGCGGACAAGGAGGCGAAACAGGTCCATTTTCTATCTTCACCCCCGCTACATCACCTGTAAAAATAACATCGTCCAACACATAAGCATTGTGATGAACAGCATGTCCAGGCGTATAAACAGTCTGAAAAACAGCATCACCAAACTCCACACTTTGTCCATCTGCCAAACCAACCAAATATTCTTCGTCAATTGGTTTCATTTCTCCCCACAAACGATCCATATCGTCACCATAAATCATTTTTGCAGATTCCCACAATTTCTCAGGATTTTTCAGATGCGGTAAACCAATCGGATTTAAAAAAATTGTTGCGCCATGTTCTGTAAATTTCCATGCAGCACCAGCGTGATCAAAATGAATATGTGTAATTAATATGTTTTCAATATCGATTACCCGCCAACCTAAAGCTTCTATTCCTGTTTTCAGATTTTCGAAAGTGGAGTATGGGCCCGGATCGACTAAAACCGGTCCCTGTTCTGTTTCGATTAAATAAGTTGCGATAGCTTCCTTTTCATTTTGAAAATTCAGGTCTATTGTATGTATTTTTGGCATGCTATAATATTTCTTCTATGGTATATTTTATTCCATTAAATTCTATTTTATCGCCGGCTCGTTTTCCAACCAACGCTTCAAAAATAGGTGCTTGTGTACTAATTCCTACAAACTTTTTATTTTCCCATTCGAAATCTTTGAAAGATAAACCAATGACAAAATTAACTTTGTCAGTCAAAACAACATTTCCTTCCGTTATTTCATCAATCAACTCAGGGCGAAGTACTCTGAAGTTATTTAAATCTTCTGTTGCTTGATTAATTCTTATTTGTAAATTTCTGGCGGAATCTGTCGACTGACTTTGTTGTGCAAAATCATCAAGCTCTAAACTCGATTCTTCATCTAAATCAGCACTTTCAGTATAAATTCGCTCCGATTCTTTTAAGGCGTTTATTTCATCTTGTTTAAGTTGAATAAGATGCTGAATGACATCTTTTCTGATATGTTTTTTATTCATTTTTGTAGTTTTAAGTTTAGATAAACTTACAAAAAATAAAAAACTCCTGAACTATTCATTCAAGAGTTTTTTACTACTATATTTAATTATCCTGATGTTATTGAGCGAAGCTATAGCGTGCACCTCCCGGACTGAAAATAGATAACATTCTACTTTTTTGTCCTTCAGAGAACATATATAATCCTCTATCGTCACTATAATCCATATAATTCATGGTCATTTCGACAGGAGATCCTGAACATGTACTATAATGAGGGTATGCAGGGACACCATAGTTTGGTGCATTATGATAAGGCGTATCGTTCACATAATCTGTTAGACATCCACCACCATCTCCCCAAATGTGACGTAAATTCATCCAGTGCCCAACTTCATGAGTAGCTGTTCTCCCTAAATTGAACGGGTAAGTTGCTGTTCCTGTATTTCCAAAATATCTTGAATCAATTACCACTCCGTCTGTTGCAGAACTACCCCCGGGAAATTGTGCATAACCCAGAATACCACTTCCGATTGTACAAACCCATAAATTAAGTTTTGTTGTAGGGGAAGTTGGCAGAATTCCTGTACTTTTCTTCATGGCATCATTTGTTCCCCAAGAAGTTTTTGTTGTTTGTTTTCTGTTCACCGTTTCTAATTCAAATTTAATCCCAACATTTGCTTTTACATTTGAAAACAAAGCGGGTACCTGTGAAAAATCAGCATTCTGTGCATTGAAATCTTTATTTAAAACATCAATTTGAGATTGAATCTGAGCTAAAGAAATATTTTCAGCGGCCGTTTTATACAAAACATTTACAACAACAGGGATAACAATAGTTCCATTGACTAGTTTTCCTTGCATTTTTTCAAAGTTTTGGGCATGGGCTTCAATATCTGCCATTTTTGAGGCCAGATTAGGATTTTCTGATAGCTGTAATTTTAAAACTTCATCAGAAGCGCACGTTCGACTTGCAACTTTTTGATTAGCAGATTCTGCTTGAGGATCCATTTCGTTTTTAGTGTCATCACTACAAGCTGTGAATACAGCAAGTGTAGCTAATGTAAAGATAAGTTTGTTCATATTATTGTTATTTAATTAGTGTTATTTAATTAGTGTCTACTAAAAATACAATAATATTTATTAAAAACATGAATAAAATCATATTTTAACAATAGAAACAATTACAGGTACATAATAGTTTGCAAGAATGGAAGTTAAATTGAAAAAATATCACATCTGATTTTATGGAAGAATTTCATTGATTTCATCCTCCAGTTCATATTTGGTCATGGCTTGATCATGAAAAACAACTTTTTCTCCTTTATTGTAAATAATTGTAACAGGAATATTTCCACCCCACTTGGAATCGAAAGAAGGAATCCATTCATTCATCCGCTTGGTGTCATCCAGTAAAACAACTTCTGTATTGATGTGATAATCTGTTATAAATTTCTTTACTTTATCCAATACTTTTGGTCGATCCAAAGATACCAACAGCATCTTGAAATTTGGATTGTCTTTGTATTTTTCATTAATTTCCATAAACGCAGGAATCTCCTCTACACAAGGTGCGCACCACGTTGCCCAAAAGTTAACCACCACAATTTGATCTTTATAATTTGCTATTTTTTCGTGCAAAGCTTCATATTTTACAGTTTCTACAGATTGTGCATTTACAGTAGAAAAAGCCAAAATTCCCATTAAACCAAGGAAAGAAAATAGTTTCATATTTACTTTTTAAAAATATTTGTTCAAATGTAATAGAACAAGAATCAATCCAAGCTATTTTTCTCGAAATTTTGTTGAATAGAATATTAAACCGATTTTTGTAAAAAAATAATCAATTTGTTTTCAAAAGAAGATGCTTATCGCATAAAAAAGGATTTTTGGATTTCGTATGGAACGTATATGAAATTGCAGATGAATGCCGAAGGAACGCGTATTAATTGGATAAATTACAAAACGGATATAAAAGGTGTTTATTTTAGAACGGATGTCGAACGCAAGTTTGCAGAGGTTTCGATTGAAATTTCGCATCCAGATCCGTCAGTTCAACTGATGATCTATGAACAGTTTGAGGAATATGAAAATGTTTTGGAAAATTATCTTGGCGAAAAATGGATTTGGACAAAAGAAGATTATGACGAAGACGGAAAAATGATTTCGACAATAAAAATACGTTTAGAAAACATTAGTATTTTTAGAGAAACCGATTGGCCGCAAATTATTCCGTTCCTAAAAGATCGAATGATTAATTTGGATGAATTTTGGTGCGATCACAAAGATAGTTTTGAGATTTTTAAAGAATTATAAAGCAAAAGAAGCTCAATATTGAGCTTCTTTTTTATTTCATTTTAAGCAATTTCGCACGTAAAATTCTCGATTTCTAACAATTCATTCGTTTCTTCCAAAACTTCGTTTCGTTGTTCTTGAGACAAATTTAATGAATCTAAAAACTTATTATTTTGTTTTAAATCTTTCACCAAAATACATTCTTTTGACAAAAGAACTTTTTCTTGCTCTGGCGTCAAAGTCGTTAAACATGTAATTGGATACAAAGCCGCATTATCAACCAAATATTTGATACTATTTGTTTCTGGATAATCCCAAGAAATTAATCCAATTCCATAATAATTTGCAAAATCTATACTATCAGTTGTCAAATAAGCATTTGTTACCAAGAAACCTTTTGTTGGTTTCATATCTCGTCCAAAAAAATGATACGTATGACCTTCTACATCTTTCATTCGTGATAAAAAATACATCGGTGTTGTCACCGAAATTTTGGCATCTTCGTCATTTCTAAATTTACATTCACAGAAAAGTAACTGATCACCTTTAGAAGCCACCACATCTATTTCGTGCGTTACCGCATTTCCTTGTACAATTTCTGAATGCAAAGATTGATATCCTGCCGCTTGCATCACTTTTCCAATCCACTTTTCGAAATAGTATCCTTCTGGTCCCAAATCTCGCAAAGCTCTTTTCAAGCTATAACGCGCCGCATACGAATTTCTATAATTTTTGAGATGGGCAAAAGCAATTTTATACAATTCTCTTGTCGGAATACCCTCGTAAAGATCTTTCGAAACTAATTCGAAAACTTCTTCAACTTCCTCTTTTTTTGCGCCAGATTTCGTTAATGAACGTTTTAAAGCTTTTGGATTATATGGAATTAACTCACCTGAGTTTTTCTTTACTAACATATTTTAAGGTTGAATTTTATTCTTAACGAATTTAAATAATTCTGATTAAAAATCCTTAAAAGTTTAAATTCTAAATATAAGGTTATCTTTGCAAAGCTTTAAAATCAACATATGAAATTAGAAACATTTTTACAAGAAAGAAGTGGCAACCAATGTGAGTTGACAGGATTTACAGAAGATTTAGCTATTTATGAAGTGAATCCTGATGCAAGTAGTAATCCAGACAGAAATGTCTATATAACTCAAAAATGTATTAATCAGATTGAAAAAAGAGAAGAATTGGATGCATCTTTTTGGGAATCATTCTTACTTTCTTCTATGTGGAGTGAGGTTCCTTCTGTACAAGTGCTTTCTTGGAGAATATTGAATCGCTTTAGAAACGAGTCTTGGGCTGCTGATGCTTTAGACATGATGTATTTAGATGACGAAAATATGGAGTGGGCAAAAGCTTCTGGAGATCATGAAGGAGATGGGAGTGTTGATTTGCACAAAGATAGCAACGGGAATATTTTGGTGAATGGAGATACGGTGACATTGATTAAAGATTTGGATGTAAAAGGTTCTTCTATCAATGCAAAAATTGGAACTGCTGTTCGAAACATTCGTTTAGTTCATGATAATACCGAACAAATTGAAGGAAAAGTTGACGGACAATTAATCGTTATTTTAACGAAATTCGTGAAAAAACAAGCATAAAAAAATCCACTCAGTTGAGTGGATTTTTTGTTTTTATCTAAAATTTACTTTTCTATTTCTTTCAAGTTTTCCATTTTCTTTGTTGCAAGAAAACCTTTGATATCTTCGAAATGTTCTTTGACACGTTTATTTCCAAATTCGAAAACTTTCTCTGCCAATCCATCTAGGAAATCACGATCGTGAGAAACTAAAATTACTGTTCCTTCAAATTCTTTCAACGCATCTTTGATAATATCCTTTGTTTTCATATCCAAGTGATTTGTTGGCTCATCTAAAATCAAGACATTATAAGGTTCTAACAACAATTTTACCATTGCCAAACGTGTTTTTTCTCCTCCAGAAAGCACTTTTACTTTCTTATCGATATCATCACCTTTGAACATGAATGCACCCAAAATATTTTTAATTTGTGTTCTGATATCACCTTCTGCAATGCGATCTACAGTTTCGAAAATAGTTAAATCTTCATCTAATAAAGCAGCTTGATTTTGAGCAAAATATCCGATTTGTGCATTATGACCAATTTCTAATTTTCCTTCAAAATCAATTTCATTCATAATCGCTTTAATCATTGTTGATTTTCCTTCACCATTTTTCCCAACCAACGCCACTTTTTGTCCTCGTTCGATGACCATATTTGCATCCTTAAACACAATATGATCACCATACGATTTATCTAAATTTTCGACTACAACAGGATATTGCCCAGAACGTGCAGCCGCAGGGAATTTCAATTTCAAAGCTGAAGTATCAACCTCATCAACCTCGATAATATCTAACTTTTCTAACATACGAACTCGTGATTGCACTTGTTCTGTTTTAGAAAAAGTCCCGCGAAAACGTTCGATAAATAATTTATTTTCGGCTATGAATTTTTGTTGCTCATCATAAGCTTTTTGCTGATGAATTCTACGATCTTGACGCAACACTAAATAATCAGAATATTTTGCTTTGTAATCATAAATTCGTCCCATTGTAACTTCAATAGTGCGATTTGTAATATTATCGACAAACGTGCGGTCGTGCGAAATCACCATAACAGCTTTGGCTTGATTTTTCAAGAAATCCTCTAACCATTGAATTGATTCGATATCCAAGTGGTTTGTAGGCTCATCTAATAAAATCAAATCAGGTTTACGCAAAAGAATTTTAGCCAATTCGATTCGCATACGCCAACCTCCCGAAAACTCAGAAGTTGATCGATCCAAATCTTCTTGCGCAAATCCCATTCCTTTCAAAACCTTTTCCACTTCGGCTTCGTAATTTACTTCTTCTATCGAATAAAATTTTTCACTGACTTCCGAAACGCGCTCGATTAGCTTCATATAATCATCACTTTCGTAATCAGTTCGTACAGTTAATTGCTCATTTAATTTATCAATTTCATTCTTCATTGATAAATATTCGGCAAAAGCTTTTGACGTTTCTTCGCGAACAGAACAATTATCTTCGGTTAACAAATGTTGTGGCAAATATGCAATTACCGCATCTTTTGGTGCTGAAATATTTCCCAAAGAAGGTTTATTGATTCCTGCAACAATCTTAAGTAAAGTAGATTTTCCTGCACCATTTTTACCCATTAAGGCAATTTTGTCATTTTCGTTTATCACAAAACTAACTCCACTAAACAACGTTGAAGAACCGAATTGAACGGCAATATCATTAACTGTAATCATATATTTTATCGAATAATTGCAGCAAAGATAATCTTTTTCAACCGAGATCAAATCAATAAAAAAGCTTGAGATTATCTCGAGCTTTTATATATTGTAAAGAATTTCTTAAACCGTTAAATCTTCGCCAATTTCTAATAAAATCAATTGAATATGACGCGAAAAGAAAATAGATTTCGCTTCTGCTTTATCAATTTTAATTGGTGGAAAAGTATCATAATGATAACCCAAAACCTTAGTTGCTTGCACATATTCTGCCGCAATAGAAGCACTTTTTGCCCCCATCGTAAAATTATCTCCGATTGGTAAAATTGCTAAATCAAGTTGTCCAATTGTATCCGGAATCAACTTCATTTCGTATGTCAAAGCTGTATCACCAGCGATGTAAACTCGCTTTCCTTCACTTTCGATAATGTAACCATTTGGATCTCCTCCATATGTTCCATCAGCAAATGAACTCGAATGAAATGCAATTGTAGATTGAATCGAACCAAAATCAAAACTAAATTTACCACCTGTATTCATTCCGTGTGCTTTTAAACCTCTTTCCGAATAATAAGAAGCAATTTCTGCATTCGAAATAATCAAAGCTCCTGTACGTTTTGCCAATTCTTCCACATCATACACATGATCTTGATGCGCATGCGTAATAACAATATAATCCGCTTTTAAACTTTCGAAATCGATATTCTTTGCTAATTCATTTGGTGTAATAAATGGATCAACAATAATGTGTTTACCGTTTGCTTCAATCGCAAGCGAGGCATGTCCTAAATATTGAATTTTCATTATATATTTTTTTGTGATTAACGAATTAAAGTATCAATAAAATCGAAACCGATTAAACTATATCCTAATAATACAGCGAAAAATAAAGCTAACATTGCTACTTGTTTCAAGAATGGATCGAAATCTTTAGGATCTTTTACTGCAAAAATTTGACGACGAATGGCGTTCGCAAAAAAGATTAAAATTAAAAATACAAAACCAGATAATTTACCTTGTTTAAGTGGTGACATCGTTACATATAATGCGCTTAATGCGAACGGAATCGTCATTAAAGCCATTTGGTAATATTTACTTTTTTGAAAACCTAATTTTGATGCAACAGTAATTTTATTGTTTTTGACATCATTTTTCACATCTCGCATATTGTTCAAATTTAGCACTGCTACACTCCAACATCCCATCGAAGCTGCAGGTAATAAAATTTGCCATTGAAAAACTTTAGAATATAAAAATTCTCCACCAGCAACAGCTAAAATCCCAAAGAATAAGAACACAAAAACATCACCTAAACCAATATATCCGTATGGTTTTTTTCCCATTGTATAAGCCATTGCTGCAAAAATAGACGCAACTCCCAGTCCAAGAAAAATGTAAATATATTTCATATCATTTGGATAAAAAGATACATACAACAATGCTGAAACGCAAGCTAAAGAAATTGCAACCATAATTCCAATAGCTATTTTCATTTGGTTTTGAGTTATCAATCCAGATGCTACAGCACGCTGCTCTCCTACTCTATTTGCGTCCGTTCCTTTTACCGCATCGCCATAATCATTCGCGAAATTTGATAAAATTTGGAAAGCCAAAGTTGTTAAAAGAGATAAGAAAAATATATCATTTCGAAAAATTCCTTCTGATTTTGCAATAAATCCAGCCAATAATAATCCACTCAAAGAAAGTGGTAATGTGCGAAGCCTTGCGGCTAATATCCATTTTTTCATACTGAACAAAGATAATGAAGATTTTACTTTTTTTATCATCTAAAATTGAAGTAATATTGCATAGAATTTATCTATTTCAACTACTAAAATGCCTCGTAAAAAGAAAACACAACAATCTATTTTTAATACATTAAAAAAAATCAAACTTTCGACCTATGTGATTAGTTTGATGATTTTGTGCGTTGTTTATTTTACGTATCGTTATCGTCATGGTATTCATTACTATTTTTCGGTTGTAGAAAAATCATTAAAAGGCGAAAAATTGGTTGATGGTAAAGTCACAAAATTTGATATACGAAATATTGAGGTGATGGATAAATATTATCTCAAAACTTTTGGTGTTGATGTTTCGCATTATCAAGGAAAAATTGATTGGACGAAAATGCATACGATTTACAATTTGTATCCGATAAATTTTGCTTTTATCCGTTCTACAATGGGAACTTCGTCTATTGATGAGACTTTTGAGGATAATTGGGAAGGTGCAAAAGAAAATAATATTTTGCGTGGTGCTTATCATTTTTATCATCCAGATGAAAACTCTACTTTACAAGCACAAAATTTTATTGCTAAAGTAAAATTAGAAAATGGTGATTTACCTCCAGTTTTGGATATTGAAACCTTACCGAAAACACAATCCATGGATCGTTTGGTGGAAGGAATCAAGAATTGGTGCAAAATTGTTGAGGAGCATTACGATATCAAACCGATTATTTATACATCAGATAAATATTTTGAAGATTATTTACAAGATCATTTTGATGGTTATATTATTTGGATTGCCAATTACAATTTTTGGGTCCAAGAAATGAAAGGTCATTGGGATTTTTGGCAATTTACCGAAAAAGCAACCATAGATGGAGTAAAACGTTATAAAGTTGATGTGAATATCTACAACGGAACCATTGATGATTTGGAAGGATTGACGCTTTAGTTTTCTGGATAAAACTTCTTATAATCCTCGTGATAAGCGCTATCCCAATTTATTTTAGAAAAATCTTCGGAAGTGTTTTTAAATTTCGCATCGGCTACCAAACGTTCGCGCGTTGAAAGCGGACGATATTGATATCCGAAATCTGTGTTAACTAAATATTCTCTTAATTTTTGAAGTTCTTTATTTTTAATTGAATCTTTATTTACGCCTAAAACAATTGTTACTCTTTTATCAGATTTTACAATATCATTTTCTAAATTCTTTACCAAATCTAATATTGATTTATCATTTAATTTTACCAAATCTTTCTTAGGCACTTTAAATAACTCCGTTATTTTTTTATCATTAGAATCCTGTAACGCTTCAGTTCCACAGATTTTATCGTAAGGAAACTTATTATAATAAAAATATGTAACTGAATCGTTGTAAAAAATAAATTGATAATCAGAAAAAGGGATAAAGATCAACTCAGGTTTTACAGAATCATCTTCAAATTTTTTTTCTAAATCTTTCTCGTACTTTCTATAAGAAAACGAAGAATCTGCATTCATTCCCATTGCTAAAATCTTTTGATTAATCGAATCTTGATGCAATTTATCGCGTTCTTCTCGAGATAATTCTCGCTTACAACTCAACAAACCAAATCCTAAAAGTAAAAAGTAAACAATACATTTCATTGATAATTATTTTCTTAAAGATAACAAAAAAGCGAATCAATTGATTCGCTTTGTGTTATTTCGTTAAGTCAACTTTTCCATTCTTATTATACTTGAAATTGCTGTCATATTCGATGGAACTTAATTCATTATCATCTTTATCAAAAACTTTTATTATTTTCTTCGTATAATTATTAAACGATAAATGTCTATAATTTATATCATCAAAAATTCCTAATCGAATAAATGGATTTTGGTAATCATCATAATCAAATTTTGTTACAGTTTTTATCAAATTGTCATCGTCAATTATATCAGTTCTTACAATACCATCCAAATTTGTTACATGTGGATATTTATTATTTCTGTCCCATGTATAAGTTTCATTAGCAACTAATCTATTATCTTTAAATTCTTGAACCGAAGTCAAAACTGTATCACCATCAATTGGTTGATAATCATATTTCGTTACAATGCCATTTTTTTCAGATGTAAGTTTTTGAATAATTTTATGCTTAAAAAATGATTTTAATTGATATGTTCTGTAATCTTCCCCTTGTTAAGAACACTTAAAAGTAGAGTTTTTATTTAATATTATTGTATTATTATTTTGATTAATTTGAAATGTAGGAAAATCATTAGGATTTTTGACCTTACCATATTTCAA
>NZ_JAAGKM010000043.1 GCF_019308355.1 Empedobacter falsenii
TTTCATAACTCAATTCTACCGCTCGTAATTTAAATGAAGCATCGTAATGATTTTTTATTCCTTTCATAATTGTAAGATAAGTATTATATACCTTTTCTTACTCTGGAACTTTCGTTAGGATATCCAAATTGCTATTCCTGATTGATATACGGCGATAGAAGAACGATATCATTATTTATTCAAAAGTCGAGAAGAGTTTTTTGATTACTTTTTTGCGCTCTAAATATCGATGAATTACATTTTCTTTTCTTAGTAGAATAAGGCGTAATGAATAAGTAACTTTAGAATTAATTTCTTCAATTATTGAAGAAAATCAAATAAAACATTTACTTTTATTATATTAACCCTTTTTGATATAATGAGAATATGAACAAAGAATTTTTTAAAAATATACTGACAACTCAAATTCCGATTGCGTGGATTGCTGGAGTTCGTTTGGAATTGTGGGAAGAAAATAAAGTTTCGACACGAGTAAAATATGGTTTTCTCAATCAAAACCCGTTCAAAAGTATGTTTTGGGCGGTGCAAGGAATGGCAGCAGAATTTTCTTCTGGTTTGATGGCAAATGCTAAGATTTCTAAATCAGGTGAAGATATATCGATGTTGGTTTTGGGAATGCAATCGAAGTATTTGAAAAAAGCTATTGGTAAAATTGTGTTTACTTGCGAAGATGGAGAAAAAATAGACGCAGCTATAAAAGAAGCGATCGAAACGAAGAAAGGTGTATCGCTAAATGTGACAAGTAGAGGCGTAGACGAGGAAGGAGATATTGTTTCAGAGTTTCAGTTTACGTGGACATTCAAGTTGAGAGATAAAAAATAATGAAACCAATACTTAAAACATTTTTAATTTCTGTACTATTTAGTTTTATTGTTTCTTTTGTAAGTTGTTTAGTATTATTTCTTCACGAATCCTACAAAAGTTATGGTTCAATTCGTATTGTAAATTTTTCTAGTGTTATGTATTTTATAATTAAGTATTCATTTTTAGTTGTTTTACAGTTGATTATACTTAATTTTTTGGTTGGAATTATGCTAAAAAAATTCAAAATCAGACTATCAAAACAATTTATAATTTATGCTTTTTTAGCGTTGATTTATTTTATAGGAATTAATTATTACATTGATTTTAGATTAATTGTAATTAATCCTACATAAAAATATAAAGGCTGAAATTTATTCAGCTTTTTTTGTGATTTCTTGTTTCAAAATTGAAATTACTTCATCTATTTCTTCAAAATTTAGATGCGCAAATCCAAGGCGAATTCCAGTTTGATGTTGGGTTTGATATAAAATTGTTTGTGGAATAAACAATTCATTTTTTAAACAATTTCGTTTTAATTCCATTAAATTTATAGGTTGATTAAAATTAATCCAAACAGCTAAACCTCCATTTGGACTAGTAAAACTGATAAAATCATTTAATTCCGTTTTCAATTTCTGACAAAAATAATCGCGTCGTTCTCGATAGGTTTTACGATGTTTTTTTAGGATTCGATTGATTTCACCTTCGCTAATCATTTCACCTAAAACTTGTTCGATAAATGGATCAACCTGTTGATCAAGAATTGATAAGTGTTTCTTCGCTTCAAGAATTAGATTTTTCGGTGCTACAATAAATCCAATTTGGTAACCTGGTGCAAGATAATGACCAAATTTTCCAGTATAAAGAACCATTCCATTTTGATCCGAACTTGCCAAAGGTAAAATTGGATGATTGCTGTAATGGAAATCAAAATCGTAATCATCTTCCACAATTGCAAAACCAAATTCCTGCGAAAGTTGTAGTAATTCAACTCTTCTTTGCGAACTTAATGTAACCGTTGTAGGATAATGGTGATGCGGTGTAACGTAAACAATTCGTATCGGAAATTGCTCGCATAATCTTCTTAAATCGTCGGTGTCAATTCCAAATTGATCCGTTTTTACTTGTTTGATTTTAGCAAATTGTGTCTGAAAAATCATGTTACTTTTATAATAACTTAAATTTGCAACCGCAACAACATCATTTTGTTTCAGTAGAATTTCTGCAATTAAAAAAAGTGAAATTTCCGAACTTCTCGTCACTAAAATATTCTCTTTCGAAATATGTAAACCTCTTGTCAAATTGAGATAATTTGCTAAATTCTTTAAAAAATAATCATTTTTGGAATGATTTACTTTTGAAATTGAAGTTTTTCGTTTTAAAATAGCTGAATATAATTTAGCAGGAAGTTTTAATTCTGCTAACCGATGATCGATTGTTCCATCCGTTAAATATAAACGTTGATTAAAACTTTCGTACGGATTATCCAAAAGTATCGATTGTTCAAATTGAAAACCCGTTTTATCAGGATACAAATTGATTGAAAATTGCTTTGGAACAATGGTTTTTTGAAACTTTTGAGAAGTTTGACTTAACACATAACTTCCTTTATTTGGAACGATTTCTATCCAACCTTGAGCTTCAAGTTCCTGAAAACTATTGACAATAGTATTGCGATGAAGCGTTAAAATTTCACTTAATTGTCTTGTTCCAAGTAATTTTGTCCCACTTGGAATATAGCCTAATTGTATAGCTTTAGCCAGTTGATTCGCTAATTGAAGATAAATCGGTGTATCCGAATTGCGTTCGATTTTGATAAAACTTTTGTATGGTATTTCAGCCGGACTATTCATTATCTGTAAACTGGTATATTATGACAGGTCGGAAAGGTACTACTTTCGCATCAGATTTAACTCAATTAATTAAATAATTAGTCAAAAATGAAGAAGATTACTATGGTATTGTGTTTAGCTGCACAAAGTATTTTTGCACAAAATGCGAATGATACCATTGCAATAGGTGAAGTTTCTATTTTAGATAACCGTCTGAATACGCCACTTTCTAAAGAAAATAGAAACATTTATGTGTTAAGTAAATCAGAAATAAACAAATTACCTGCACGTTCTTTACAGGATGTGTTGCAGTATGCATCTGGAATAGATTTGCGTCAACGAGGACCGTTTGGAACGCAAGCTGATATTTCGATGGATGGCGGAAGTTTTGAGCAAACATTGATTTTGTTGAATGGAGTAAAAATTATGGATCATCAAACAGCTCATAATGCGTTAAATCTTCCCATTCCCCTAGAAGCGATTGACAGAATTGAAGTGGTACGTGGTCCGGCTGCTCGTGTTTACGGAAATAATAGTTTGACAGGTGTTATTAATATTGTCACGCGTCAACCAAAGAAAACGGGCGTTTATGCGAATACCTATTTTGGAACAAATTTTAAGAAAGATACCGAAGATACAGGTGACACCTACACAAGTAGAGGTGTGCAACTTGGTGCGAATTTGGCAAAAGATACGCATCAACATCAGTTGTATGTGAGCCATGATTGGGGAAATGGATACCGATACAATACGGCTTACGAGAACAATAAATTGTATTATCAAGGAAACTTTCAGTTTGATGATGCCAATAGTTTAGTTGCTTCGTATGGTTATGTAAAAAATGGATTTGGAGCAAATGGTTTTTATGCTTCGCCTGGTGATAAAAATTCGAAAGAATTGATTGAAACAACATTAGTTAACATTCAGTCAAAACATAAATTATCGGATCGAATTTCGTTAGCACCACGTGTGAGTTATCGTTACAATTTTGATGATTATCGCTATTATAAAAATGATTTGAGTAAAGCACGTTCTCTGCATTACTCAAATTCTATTTCGGGAGAAGTAAATTCGACCTATCAATTGAATAAAGATCAAATTGGAATAGGAGTTGAATACCGAAATGAGCAAATTTCATCAACTAGTATCAAAAATCATACACGCGATAATATAGGATTTTATGCAGAATATAAAACGGATGTTACACCAAAACTGAATGTAAATATAGGAACGTATGTTAACTATAATTCTCAATATGGTTGGCAAGCATTTCCAGGAATTGATGCGAGTTATGCGGTAAATTCGAACTTGAAATTAATGGTAAATGCAGGTACAAGCCAGCGAATTCCTTCGTTTACAGATTTATATTTGGATCAACGACCAGGAAATATAGGGAATGCAAATGTTGAATCTGAAAAGGCATTTCAAACAGAAATTGGTTTCAAATACAACAAAAGAAATTGGACGTTTAATGCCTATTATTTTTATCGTTCGATCACAGATTTTATCGATTGGGTACGTTTAACATCTAATGAACCTTGGCAAGCGCAAAATTTTGGAGATTTGAGAACACATGGATTTAATACGAAGGTTTCATATTTAGCAAACCTTTCTGCGAACCAGAGTTTGAAATTTTCTTTGAGCTATTCTTATCTTGATCCTGAGTTTAAAAATGTTGATGATCAATACAATTCTAAATATAAAATAGAAAGTTTAAAACATCAGTTAATCAATACAATAGATTATGCAATCGGAAGAACTACTTTAAGTTTAGCGAATCGTTATAATACACGTCAATCATATAAATCTTATTGGATTACTGATGCAAGAATTAATCATTCATTCAAAAATAATTTGAGTATTTATTTTGATGCACAAAACATTTTTAATACTACGTATAACGAAGCTGGAGCCATTCCGTTGCCAACAACTTGGATGAGTTTAGGAATTAAATTTACAGGGATTTAGATGATGACAAACATTTAATATTCTCTTTAATAGTTTATATTATAAATGCGATGAGACAACTTTTTTAGGAAAGTTGTCTCTTTTTCATTCCATAAATTTCTTCCTAACTTTGCAAAAATAAATTGTATGATTATCATCGATTCGCCATCTCATGATGCGTATTTCAATATAGCTTTAGAAGAATATTTATTGTACCACTATCCAACAGAAGATATTTTTTTGCTGTATATCAATGCTCCGTCAATAATTGTCGGAAAATTTCAGAATACATTGGCAGAAATTAACTTGGATTATGTGACTGAGAATAATATCAAAGTTGTTCGTCGCATGTCGGGTGGTGGAGCTGTTTATCATGATTTAGGGAACCTAAATTTTTCTTTTCACACATTATTAGGACAGAATGATTTTATGGATTTTTCAACATTTACCGAGCCTATCATCAAATTATTAAATAGTTTGAATGTTCCTGCAAAATTGGAAGGAAGAAACGATTTGTTAGTTGATGGTAAAAAGTTTAGTGGAAATGCAAAATTGGCTCGTAATGGAAAAATGATTCAACACGGAACGATACTTTTTAATTCGGACATGTCAGTTTTAGGCGATGCATTAAAAATTAATCCATTAAAATATGTGGATAAAGCCATCAAATCTAATCGTGCACGTGTGATTAATTTGATCGAATATTTTCCAAATGAAATGACGACGGACGAGTTGAAAGCTTTGTTGATTGATGAAATGTTAGAAACAAATGAAGGAGCGACAATTTATCATTTAACAATCGAAGATTTGAATGGTATTGCGAAATTGATTGAAGAAAAATACCAAACATGGGATTGGAATTTTGGTTTTTCACCAAAATATAATTTCAAAAATGCAAAGAAAATTCCAGCAGGTTTTATTGAAGTTCACTTGGATGTAGAGCGAGGCGGAATAATTGAAAAAGCTAAAATATTTGGTGATTTCTTCGCTTCAGAACCGATTGAAGGTTTAGAAAATAAACTAATTGGTGTTAAACATAACGAAGAAGAAATTACAAAAGTTCTGAATTCTATTGATGTAACAGATTATTTTGGAAAGGTTACAGTAGACGAAATTTTAGAATTATTTCGATAAAATTATAAGCCAAATTTTTATGAAAGTTTGGTTTTTTGATTTCAATTTTACTTCTAGATAAAAAATTCTGTTTCTTCTTAAGAAATTGTTGAATCCTTTCTGGATACTTGTTTTTTTACATTTTAGATGAAAAATCGTTTTGAAAACTTACTTGATCTAATTTTAACCTTCCTATTTCTCAGTTTTTTGCAAAAATAAAGACGGAAGAGCTCACGACTTTTAGTTAATTAGTAATATAAAAAAATCGCTTGAGTATAGAACTAAGCGATTTTTCATAGACTAGTTAAGGTAATAAGAATTGGTTAGTAATCTTATTTCGGTTGTTTAGTTGGTTGAAATATAGATTGTTATTTCTTTTTCAAAATTGATAAAAATTTTAGAATTAAAATATCCCTATTTATAGGTATTTTTTAAGGTTTTGAAATCAATCCATATTCTATTGCTGATGTGATTGCTGAACTTAAATTTGATGTTTTAAATTTTTCGATCAAATTTTTTCGATGACTATCTACCGTATGTGTACTAATAAATAACTTATCTGCAATTTGTTGTGTTGTTAATCCTTGTGCAGCTTCAATTAAAACCTCTTTTTCGCGACGCGTCAATTTCGGAATCGTATTCAAACCATCTTTTTCCTTTTTACTCATCACATTTTTGGTTTGTGAACAAAGAAATTTCTTTCCATCAAAAATAGAATTAATTCCTTCTAATATTTCGTCAACAGAAGCATTTTTCTGAATATAACCCGAAGCACCTTCTTCCAAACAACTATTAATTACAGCGTATTCATTGTGTACGCTCAACATAATAATGTGCATATCAGGATATTTTTTCTTGAAAGGTTTAATCAATTCAATACTATTAGTATCCGATAAATTGATGTCTAACAAAAGAATATCAATTTCTGTTGTTTTTAAGGCTTCTTGTAATTGTTGAGCCGAAGCATAACAATCGACCACTTGTAAGTTTTGTTGATTACTCAAAATATTTCGCAAACCTTCTAATAATAAAGGATGATCGTCTGTGATTGCTATTTTTATCATAAGTTATATTTTAGGAAATTGGAACTCTATACTTGTTCCTAAATCGATTTCTGAATGTATATTTAATTGTCCTTTTAAAAATTGAATGCGTGATTGAATATTATGTAAACCTGCTGATTTCGTTAGTTTTGTATTATTCATGTCAAAGCCTTTCCCATCATCTTCAACGGTTACAGAATAGTTTGTCTCATCTTCTACAAATTGGATGATAATTTGTGCTGCATTTGCATGTTTAATGGCATTATTTACTAATTCTTGAATGATACGATAGACCAATAATTGATTTTCTTTGTCAAGAGAATTAGTATAGCTCAAAAATTGAACATCAATATCCAATTGTTCATTTGACATTCGGATTGCATATTCTTTTAAGGCTTCTTCCAAACCATATTTCAACAACAAATCTGGCATTAAATTATGTGCTACACGACGCAATTCATCAACTGCTCCATCTAATTGATGAATGGATTTTGCCATATCCTTTTTAGAATGATTGTCAATTTTATCGTTGAGATGCGTTAATTGAATTTTTGTTCCAGAAAGTAAGCCACCTAAACCGTCATGTAAATCACGTGCAAGACGAGCACGTTCTTGCTCTTGACCATCAAGAAGTGCTGTTAAAGTAGATATTTTAGAATTTTGACGTTCT
The DNA here is from genome assembly GCF_019308355.1 of Empedobacter falsenii. Taxonomy (GTDB): domain Bacteria; phylum Bacteroidota; class Bacteroidia; order Flavobacteriales; family Weeksellaceae; genus Empedobacter; species Empedobacter falsenii_B. Next base: position 7,410 of record NZ_JAAGKM010000043.1, read on the forward strand.
TGTTCAATTTCCAATTTATACAATTCTTCACGTTGTTTTAGATGTTTGTTGCGTTGTTTTAAGGCATAAAGTAAAAGAGCAAGTAAGGCGATGAAAAAGATAATCGAAAAGATATAATACTTGTTTAATTTATTTTTGAAATTAAGTTCTGTGATATAATTGACCAATTCATCCTTTCTATTTTTATTTTCTAGTTTAGAAAGCCTTAAATTCTGTTCAGAAATAGTTAATTCTTGTGAGCGTTTATCGGATTCTAATCGAGATAACTTTAATTGTTTACGTTGAAAATCTTCACTTAATCTTACATTTTCTAACTCTTGTTCTTGTTGAATTCCTAATGAGTGCATTAGTTGAATTTGTTGCTCTTTTTTCTCAGCTTCTAATTGTAAACGAATCATTTGTTGTTGCTGACGTTCTTTATCAAATTGAGCTTCTAAACGTTTACTGATCTGCGCTTGTTCGTTATCATAAATTTCTTTGTAAGTAGATGTATACAATTTATAATAACGCAAAGCTTCTTTGTAATTCCCTTCACGATCTTCAATATTAGATAAGCTTAAATACAACGAAAGAAGAATATTTTTGTCAGGCATTGTATTCTCGTTGACTTTTATAAGTGAATTGAGTAGATAGCTTTTTGCAGTAGAAACTTCGTTATTCTGCAAAGATAATTCGGCTAAAATACCATTAGCAGCGGCAACGTGATCGGATTGATGATTTTGTTCAGCAATTTCTTTGGCTAAATACGCATATTTGATAACTTTTACTTGATAGTTTTTGGGATAAAACTGAAGATATAAATTGGCTAGATTAATAGCTACAAACGACAAGTCTGTCGCTGTAGCCATTTCACTTTTGTTTTTATAATACGTATTTATAGCGTTAGTATAATATTTTTCAGCTAAATCTCGTACAAAAATATTTTTCTCATTTTGCATAAATTTTTGCTCGTACATGTATCCAATCGACATATAAGAAGCAAAAATTAAATTAGGATTATTTTGTTTAAGTGCTACTTCTAGAGCAAGTTTGCTGTACTTTTCTTGTAATTCGTAATCATCCCATCTCGAATAAATTCCAGTCAATTCGTTATAAATAGAACTCATTCGTGTAAGAACAGTTGGCGTAATAGTAGCTTTATCTAGAAATTTAAGCCCATCAATAAAATTTTTTACAGCCTTAGAATCTTCATTGTTTCTTAAATTCAACCATCCTTCACAATATTTAACATATCCTTTTGTTGAATAATCAGTTGTGCGTCCGCTGTAATAAATTGCTTTTTGCAAATTATAGTTTGTTGCACTCAAATTATCATCAATACGATTATTCATTGCAGAAACAGCATGTAAATAAGCAGCATATTTTCCATCACTCAGTTTTTCGGCGCTCGAAATATTTTGTTTCAGAACAGCGAAAGCTTTTTCTTTTTGATTATTAAACAATAAAGCTTGCGCATATTTTCCGGTTATTTCGTATCGTTCTACAGAATTTGGAGCTGTTTTATTATATTGATTCTCAAAATTAATCAGTACTTCCTGTGCATTAGCAATTCCACTAATAGCGCATAAAATAATGACTAGAAGTTGAAAAAAAAGAATTTTTAAAGCACTGTTACTTTTTAACATATTGTGATGTTGAGTTTATTTGAGCTAATATAATGTCTTTTGTAGAATCAAAGAAACTAAAGCAATCCGCAGACTGTTTTAGTTCACATATAAGCTGAGGTAGGTTGAGATATAGGTTATTGTTATTTCTTAAAATTAATATGAATGTTAAAGAATTCACCTTTTTGAAGAATTCCGTCTAAATTTCGATCAATAATTAAAGCAATATGTATTTGATCGTTGTCGTAAATATTCCAATCCATTTCAGCGTCGTATTGATAGACACCTTTTAATGTCCATTTGTAGATATCCCAATTCCCCGATGTTGCAATTTTATCCACACGTTTTTCATTATTTGAAATATAATACAAATATTGATGTCCATCATACGATAAAAACGGATAATATATGACTTGGTTTTTCTCTGCAGCAAAACCACTACCAGATTCAAAATATGGAATACTTTCTATTTTTATTTCTTCCTGTAAATTAACATCAGCCGAACTATCAGTAACTAATGCTTGGGCAGCATAGAACAGCTTTTTCTTCTCTTGATAAGGTTTATTTAGATATTCAATACTAAATTCTTCAGGACGAAGCGTTATTGTTTGATCAGTTTCATTAATATTAAATGTTTTATTTCCTTGTTTTATAATAAGATTGTTAGTTGTATACTCTTGTGCATTTCCAAAAGAAGCCAAAAGACTACAAACCATTAGAACCATTATTTTTTTCATCTACTTTTCTATTTTGATACTGCTAAATTATCCCGAAAATTGTTCAAAAAACTCACTATAATTATTGAATTTCCTAGATTAAATGGTAAATGAAAGTAATAAGGAATTAAGTTTAACTTATGGTACAAGAAAAACAACTGTGTATAAATATCAAAAAGTAGACAAAAATACGCTGGTGTTGATAGAATATCGTGATAAAAATAATGATGGGAAAGAAGATAAAATCTTAAATTATTATGAACGTAAATAACGCAAAAAGACAACTTAATTAGTTGTCTTTTTTATTAAAAATTATTTCAATTTTGCGAGAAAACAATATAATTCCTTGCTAATTTATCTTTGTCAATATCAAACAAATGCAATTCAATTTCTTGTTGAATTTTCTTTAAATCTTTAATTGGTATTAATATCGAAGTCTGAAAAATAACTTCTGGTAATTGAGAATCTTCTAAATAATCAATGAAAACTAAATCTCCAACATCTAAATCATTTTCATTTTTAATTTTCTGAATTGCAAAATCTAATTTTGAATACTTAATAGAAGAATATTTTGTTTGATATAAACCAAAATCTCGATTATAACTAATTGTCTTATTATTGATAATAATATTCTCTTTTCCATAAATATTCCACAGAAAATATCGAATAATAAAATAGAAAATAAGGAAGCTGATTATAGAAATTGGAACAAAGAAATTTTGCGGCTCCGAATCAATTATTGTGATTAAACTAATCGGAATTGAAATCATCAATAAAATGCAAAAGAACAAAAAGAATTTTCTCCTTTTAGAAGGATTAATTTCTAAAGTGACGTACAAGTTAATGTTATCTTTTGCTATTTTATATTGATTTATCATCTATTCAATTCTTTTATCCTTGCTTTGTTTCTTCCGTCCAAAAGTGACGCAACAGCCCAAATTGCTGCGGGCAACCATCCAATTAAGGTGATTTGTAAGATTAAGCAAATAACGCCTTGTATTATTTTTCCTCTTAAAATGAATGATAACCAAGGTAGGAGTACGGCTAGTATGATCATTGTGTTGTATTTATCGAATTAATTATTTCGTTGTAATATAAAACTGAAACTTTATTTGATGTTGAATGCAAATCATTTTCAATAAGTGATTGAGCAACTTTTCCAGCTTCAATTGATTTATATTTAGATAATTTTCCGCGTAAAAAGAAATTGATCAAAGGAAAAACTTTTGCACTGATATTCTCAGCCAAACGATATTCCGCTCGATTGCCAATCAACAAAGATGGGCGATACAAGAACAGTTGTTTGATAGTATTCTTTTGCAATGTTTCTTCGGCTTCGCCTTTCATTTTTAAATAAAAATTAGACGAGTTCGCATTTGCACCAACTGCCGAAATATAATGAAACTTAGTTAATCCTTTTTGATTCCCAAGCTTTGCAAACTGATTCGGAATATCGACTTCAATTTTACGATAAGCATCTAAATCAGGCGTCTTTTTTCGAGTTGTTCCCAAGCACGAAAAAATAGAATCAATCTGCTGGATTTCATCTAAATTAATATCTGAATTAAAGTCAGTTACGATTTCAATTAACTTTGGATGATTGATTTGTTGAGGTTTTCGAACAATTGTGACAATAGTAGCATAATCAGGATGATTGAATAACTTTTCTAAGAGAAGAGAACCAATTAAACCTGATCTTCCTAAAACCAATGCAGTTTTACCCATCGTCTAAATTTTCATTAACAACCAATACCACGCACCATTTACATCACCTTGTTCCAAAAGTTTTGCTGCAACTTGATGACGAACCTCTTCAGATTTAAATTTCTGAATATCTAATCGTTCTGTCAATTGCTCTTTGAAATTACTAATCATTTCATCTGTAGGTAATTTTTCTACATTTCCTAATTGACCTAAATTATTACCTGTTAAATAATTAGAATGCTTCACTTCGTCAGGAAGTTGATCTATTCCCAAACCAATTGTACGCGTAGGTTTTTCGACTTCGAAGATCGATTCTGGAATAACTCGGCAATAATAATCACCTCCCATACGAGCAACTAAATCCAAATCATAAGGCGAAACTTTATCATTTTCATCCAGTAAATCCTCTTGTACATGCATGCGCACAATTTCTGCAATCACCAAATTAGCTGCACCTGGTTGATCTGTAACAGAAATTACTTCACGCACTTTACATTCAAATTGAATCGGAGATTCGGCTACACGAGGAGGTTTAACCAACTCTGAAGGTAATTCTGTAAAACCAGCTTTCACAAATTCATTTACACCTTTTGGATATTCCACACTTGCCAACGATTGTTGCTGAACCATGTTATAATTGACAATATTAATTACACATTCAGGGTGTTCCCAAACATTTTCTAATGTATGCTTTGTCGATCCATCTCTCATTTTTCGAAGTGGAGAAAATACACAAATAGGCGGATTTTGTCCCATCATATTGAAGAATGAAAATGGGCTCAAATTTACATTTCCGTCTTTATCTATCGTACTTGCAAAGCAAATAGGACGTGGAGAAATAGCGTGTTTGAAAATGTCATTAAATTGACTTGTATTTGGCTCAAAAGATTTTGTATGTTGCATAAGTTGAGTTTATTGGGTATAAAGATGAACAGAATTTACTAATTTTCCTAATCCTGTAACAGACATTTCGATAGTATCATTTGGTTGTAACCATTGTTCTTTATAAGCTGGATTCTGACGTTTTCCAGTTCCATTCAATTCAAGAAAACAACCTGTACCAACCGTTCCAGACCCTATAATATCACCAGGATAAAGTTTGACACCATACGAAATACGTTCGATAATCTCGGCGAAAGTCCAATGCATATCTTTGAAATTTCCATGAGAAACTTCAATATTATTGACTGAACAAGACATTTCTAAATCATAACAATTTCCGATATGTCCTTCTTTAGGCTCAACTTTGTATTTTTCGATTTCGTTTGGTGTTACTAAATATGGACCAAACATCGAAGCGAAATCTTTTCCTTTTGCAGGACCAAGATTCAGTTTCATTTCTTCCATTTGTAACGCACGTGCACTTAAATCATTCAAAATCATAAAACCACCAATATATTCATCTGCATGTTCTGCTTTTATATTGATACCTTCTTTTTTGATGACAATAGCGACTTCAAGTTCAAAATCCATTCGATTGAAATGTTTTTCCATGGCAATTATTTTTCCTGGACCTTGAATAGCTTGATGATTAGAGAAATAGAACACAGGAAATTGATCAAATTCTGGAATCATATCCAAACCTCTATTCAACCGAGAAGTTTCTACATGTTGACGAAACGCATACGCATCTCTAAAACTTGAAGGATGAGGTATTGGAGCCAAGATTTGAGGCTCTTTTACTAGAGCTTTCTTATGTTCACCACGATTGATTTCGTTTGTAATCTGTTGACAAATTATAAGTGAAAAATCATCATCAGCTAAAATATCAATTAGGGTAGAGGGTAAGTTGTGATTAATCTGTGTCAAATCATAGATAGAGTCTTGCAAAACAAGACCTACTTTTTCTTGTCGATTGTCTAAGAAAGTAACGAATTTCATTATTTGTTGTTTGAGAGGTGAAGATACGAAGATGATTTTAATGTTGAAATAAGTGAAGAAAAAAAGAGAAAATTTATAGAACTTATTTTATTTATTCATAATAGAATCTATTTTCAACGTTAACTTATCAGCACCTTTTGCATTTAGATGATCTGAATTTTTGAAATCTTTTTTATTGAAATCTTTATTATTAATAAAATAATCGATGAAAACGACATTATCGTATTTCGATAAGCGATTAATATTATTTTTTAAGTTGAAATATTGAGGTGTATTTATGACATAATTTTTATATAAATTGGTTGTAGGAGTAGCCAATAGAACAATTTTTATATCATTTGATTTTGCTTGTTTTATAATTTGTTCTAAATCATAAAAATGTGTTTTTATAATACGTTGTACTTGATTTGAATTTAAATTTGCACGATGTCTTTCAAACGTTTTTTTAGCGTAAATACTATCATTCCAACTTGGTTCGTATCGCTTTTTTATATAACCATTAATATCTATTGTTAAATTATTTTTATCCTGAATCCAATAATCTTTTATTCGATTATAATTAACATCAATAGGTTCTGAAAAAATTTCGTAATTAAGATTAAAGTCGTTATTATTTATATCAATTTTCCAATAAATTGAATAATATTTTAACTTCTTTTGATTAAAATCATTCAATTGTTTTGTAAATGAAAAGTACGAAATGGGAATAATAATGGTTTTTAAATTGGGTAAATATTTTCGATTTTGTTCAAAAATTTTATAATCTAAATCTAATGATTGAGCAGAATGCGCAGCATTAAAAGTTTTATTTTTAAATAATTTTGGATTGAGCCCCGTAAAAGTATGCGAACTCCCAAGAATCAAAGTTTGTATTTGTTTTCCATTCTTTTTTAAATAATCTGCTTTGTATTTGTAATCATTGGGAATTTTTCGAAGCGTTTGTTCTATTCCAATTATTAGCATAATAACAACTATGAATAAAGGTATAATGAAGCGTACTATTTTTTTCATGAAGATCTAGAAATCTTGAAATTCCATTTTTTAGAATTGTACAAAAGTAAAGTAATTCGTTATAATTTTTTGTCAATTTTTCACCTACTTTCTTATTTTAAACTTACTTTTGAGTTAAAATTCGATAACATGATAAATCCAAATGATAGACTATTAGTGATAAGTACGAGTACTATTCACGGTTATAGTTTTTTAGAATATATAAAAGATGAAATCAAAGAATTTACTAATTCTGATGAAATCATTTTTGTTCCTTATGCGCGTCCTTCGGGAATTTCGTACGATGATTATACGCAAAATGTGAAAGATGCTTTGCAAACAGTTGGAATTTCTGTAAAAGGTTTGCATACTTTCGAGAATAAAAAAGAAGCCATTTTGCATGCGAAAGCGATTTTTATTGGAGGAGGAAATACATTTTTATTGCTAAAAACGTTATATGAACTTGGTTTGGTAGAAGAGTTGAGAAGTGCTGTACATAACGGAATGCCATATATTGGAACTAGCGCAGGAAGTAATTTAACAGGTTTAACAATTGGAACAACAAACGATATGCCGATCGTTTATCCACCAAATTTTGATGCATTGCAATTTTTACCTTTTAATATTAATCCGCATTATTTGGATCCTGATCCAAATTCTACACACAAAGGAGAAACAAGAGAAACGCGTATTAATGAATTTCACAAGTTTAATCATCAAGTTGTAGTTGGATTGAGAGAAGGAAGTTGGCTTCGTGTAGAAAATGGAGTGGTGGAATTGAAAGGAAAATTATCTGCACGAATTTTCAGACAGAACGAACAACCAATTGAATTTGAATCTGGTATTTTAGAAGAAAAAGTTTATAGTATTTAAAAATCATTTATCTTTAAATTTCACAATATGAATTTAGAGAACAATGAGAATAAATAGATTTTTTTTTATTTTTTTAATTCTTTTTACATTTGGTTGTAAAGAAAAGGTCGTTAACGAATCATCAGTTTCAGAAATTACACCTGATTATGAAGAATTATTTTCTGTCATGAAAAAAGGTTTTATCGATAGAGATAAAGTTGATTGGGAGAATTTGGAGAAAAAAGTAATCGAGAAATCTAAAATATCGAAAGATTCGGCGATTGTAGAGGCAATTACTTTATTAGGGAATAACCATACACATTATCGTACGAAAGATAATGTATTATTAAGAGGTCGTTTTCCTAAAATAAAAATTGATAGCGCTTGTTTGTTGAAAGTAGACGATAATAATAAGCTGATTAAAATTCCTAACGTAGCATATATTAGGATTAAGCGTCATGGTTTTGATAAAACGATAAGTGATAAAGATTATATTTTCAATAACCTGAAAATTATTTCTGAACAAGCAAATTCTAATTATTGGATTATCGATTTGAGAGATAATACGGGAGGTTCTAATTGGGTAATGATAACATCTTTATTACCATTTTTTGAAGATAATGTATTAGGATATTCTAAAATTAATAATGATGATATTCCTTGGTCAAAAAAAGATGGATATTTTTTTAATGGAGTTAATAATTTATCAAAAGGATATATTAATTATCCGATAATAAATACAATTCATCCAAGGAAAATTTATGTTTTGATTAATCATAGGACAAGTAGTGCGGGCGAAGCTACATTAATTACGTTAAAATCACTTTCGAATGTGAAAGTTCTAGGTAAGAAAACGATGGGAGCAGCTACTATGAATACGAATACAAAATTGTCTAATGGCGATATGCTTAATTTAACAGCTGGATATATGATGGATGCTAAAAAGAACATTTATCCATATGGAATTGAGCCAGATTATGAATTGTGCACAGAAGATGAAATTTTAAACTTTATCAAATCAGATATTAAAGAATAGCTTATTTTTCCCAATTTCCTAACAAAATTCATTACAATTTTATAACGAAAATCTATTCGATATTGGTTATATTTGTAGAGTTTAAATTAATTATAATAATAAATCAAAATAAAACTATATGAGTTCTTATGATGTAGCCGTAATTGGTGCTGGACCTGGAGGATATGTTGCAGCTATTCGCGCAGCGCAATTAGGATTTAAAACAGCAATTATCGAGAAAGAAAGTTTAGGAGGTACATGTCTTAATGTAGGATGTATTCCATCAAAAGCTTTATTAGATTCTTCTCACCACTATTACGATGCTGTAAATCACTTTAAAGAGCACGGAATCGAAATCGATGCTCCAAAAGTAAACTTCACTCAAATGATTGCTCGAAAAGCAGGTGTTGTAGATACTAACGTAGCTGGTATCAAATACTTGATGAGTAAAAATAACATTGATGTGTTAGAAGGTACTGGTGCTTTTAAAGATGCAACTCATATTGTAGTTACAGCTAAAGACGGTTCTACTCAAGAAATTGAAGCTAAAAATACAATTATTGCAACTGGATCAGTTTCATCTGAATTACCATTTGCACCAACAGATAAAACTCGTATCATCACTTCTACAGAAGCATTAGCTTTATCTGAAGTTCCAAAACACTTAATCGTTATCGGTGGTGGTGTTATCGGATTAGAGTTAGGATCTGTTTACTTACGTTTGGGTTCTCAAGTAACTGTTGTAGAATATGCAGACCGTGTTATTCCAGGAATGGATGGTGCTTTGTCTAAAGAGTTGACAAAAGTATTGAAAAAACAAGGAATGAAATTCCACACTTCAACTGGTGTAACTTCTGTTGTAAATAACGGAAATGATGTTACATTAAAAGCAACTTCTAAAAAAGGAGAAGAAATCGAAATTAACGGAGATTACGCTTTAGTAGCTGTTGGTCGTCGTGCTTTCACAGGATCTTTAGGTTTAGAAAACGTAGGAGTAGAGGTTGACGAAAGAGGTCGTATCAAAACAAACGATCACTTACAAACTAATGTTTCTAACATTTATGCGATTGGTGACGTTGTTGCTGGTGCAATGTTAGCACATAAAGCAGAAGAAGAAGGTGTTTTAGTTGCTGAGCAATTAGCAGGTCAAAAACCTCATATCAACTATAACTTAATTCCTGGTGTTGTTTATACTTGGCCAGAAGTTGCAGGAGTTGGTAAAACAGAAGAGCAATTAAAAGAAGAAGGAGTAGAGTACAAAGTTGGTTCTTTCCCTTTCAAAGCTTTAGGACGTGCTCGTGCATCTATGGATACAGACGGTTTTGCCAAAATTTTAGCTGATAAAAACACAGACGAAATCTTAGGAATGCATATTATTGGTGCTCGTGCTGCTGATTTAATTGCAGAAGGAGTTGTAGCAATGGAATTCCGTGCATCTGCAGAAGATTTAACAAGAATGTCTCATGCTCACCCAACATTCTCAGAAGCGATCAAAGAAGCTGCTTTAGCTGCTACAGACAATCGTCCAATTCACGCTTAATCAAATAGATTTAAGATAAATTCCTAAAAAGCTGTTCGTAAGAGCAGCTTTTTTTATAATTTTAAACTTTATAAACATCAAGAATGGAAAATATCACGACTTTATTCAAAGAAAATTGGGATACAATGTTAATTACTCTTTTATCAATAATAATTTTCTTTTTTGTTTTTAAAGCAAAAGAACGAAAGAGAAGAAATTAATTTTCCTTAAAGTAAACTGGATCTGGATAAATGAATTCATAATTAAATTCATCTTGTATTTTTTGACTTGAAATTATTTTACCATCTCGATTTTTAGAAGAAATAGTTTTCTTGTTTAACTGATATTCCAACACTTCTTCTTTTGTTGGATGAATTGGTGCAACGACATTATAAATGGATGAATTTTTATTTTTATTAATCATTTTTTTGATCACTTGACAAACATCTTTATAATGTATATGGTTGACTATTTGAGATAGATTAGGATGTTCTAGAGTCAAATATTTAGAAAGAAATCTATCGTCTCCCATTAATCCGCCTAAGCGTAAAATAATCAATTGATTGAACTTTTCTTTTAATTGATTTTCAATTGAATAATAAGGATTATTTAAATAAATAGTTTCAATTGAATTTTCAAAAATAATTTCATTATTTTCTGGATAAATTACAATTGAACTTAACAAGATAAGTTGATTGTTATAATCTCCTAAAAAGTCAATCAAATGATGAAATCGTTCTTGTAAATCTTCTAAATTATTTCTTCTTCCAAATGGAATTGTCACAATAATAAAATCATAATTGTGTTTAATTTTTTCAAATTTATAATCATCAAAATCGATTGAAAAACAATTTTCTGCATCAGAAATTCGTTTAGTAGTTTCAATCAAAAATTGCTTTTCTAAATACTTTTCTAATCTTGAACCTAACCATCCTTTTCCAATAATCAATCCTTTTTTCATTCAATTTTATTAAACAATAAATATAAGACTGTTCTATTTTCTAACCGAAAATAACTTTCTATTTTTGCCAAATGTTAGAAATTCTTTATCAAGACGAATATATTATTGCCATTAATAAACCGAGCGGATTGTTGGTTCACAAATCTTTTTATGCGCGTGATGCGTCTGTTTTTGCAGTTCAGGAATTACGTAATCAAATCGGTGGGCAACATGTTTATCCTATTCATCGTTTGGATCGTAAAACGTCAGGAGTTTTGCTTTTTGCTTTAGATAAAGAAAGTTTAAAAATTATGAATGATCGATTTGCAACACGCGAAGTCGAAAAAAAGTACTTGGCTATTTTGCGTGGTTGGGCTCCCGAAGAAATGACGATAGATTATGATTTGACGAATGATGATGGTGTAAAGCAAAATGCAATTACCTATTTTCATCGTTTGCAAATTGCCGAAATTGATTTAGAGTATAACAATCATCCGACTTCACGTTATTGTTTGGTGGAAGCAATTCCCGAAACTGGTCGTATGCATCAGTTGCGCAAGCATTTTCGTCATATTTTTCATCCAATTTTGGGAAGTCGTCCGCATGGTTGTAATAAGCAAAATAAATTGTGGTTGGAGAATTTTGGATTGAAAGGAATGATGCTTCACGCGCATCAATTGGTATTTAATCATCCAATGACAAATGAACAACTCGTTTTGAATGCTAAGATAAATGAAGAATTTTCTCGTGTAGGAGATATTCTTGGTATGGATTTAGAAAAATATAAATAACCTTAATTAATATTTCTCAATTTATCATTTATATTAAATTTATAATTCAGAACGTTAAATAATTGAAATTGAGTATAATATTTCGTAAAATTGTAAAAACTAAAAACACTTGCTTATGAAACATTATTTTTACTCATTTTTTACTTTATTTATTTTATTTAATTGTTCAGAAAAAAATTCTGTGCCTAAGCAATTATCAGAACAAGAATTAAAAGAAACGACAGAATTTATTGAAGCTTCACCTGAAAAAATACAGTTATTTTCAGAATTAATTACTTTTCAGAAAGATTTACAAAGTAAACAAGCGCAAAAAATTCCAGATTATTTGGATTGTCCTAAACGTATCGAAGAATTAGATTTGAATACTAAAAATACCGCGATTAGAACAGATGTTGAAGCAAATTCGTTTCGATTATCGACGAATTTAGTCACAGATAATTTTGATTTGATTTACAATGAATTAGATTTGAATATTATTAATGAAGCAATAAAATCTATTCCAGAAACGGATTTATTGGCAAATGATAATGTATCAACCAATGTAAAGATTGGTAAATGTGATTATCATACTTCGATTTCAATGAAAAACAAAGAAGTTGAATTTGATATTAAATCTGCTACTCCAAATTCTGAATGCAAGAAAGATCAAAAATGGAAATTTGTTTCGAATGGCGAAATTTTAGTTTTAGATCATCGAAAAATGTTATAATAAACGAAAAGAAGTTCAATTTAGAACTTCTTTTTTGTTATTTTTAATGTGAATGAACATGCATAGAAACGGTGAGATAAGCGAGAACAAATCCAACCAGAATAGAACCAAACTTTTTCAGATTAAATTTGTGTCCTTCATTACTTTCGAACAAAATTACGGTTGAAATATGTAAAAATATTCCCGAAACAATTGCGCTCATTTCCAAAGAATAATTAGAAATAATGGTATGTTTTCCTAAGAAATATCCCATTGGAGCAGCTAATGCAAACAAAGTCATAAACAGAAAACGTTTTGCGTTAGATTCTGTATGTTGACATAATGCGCTAAACAAAATCATCGAAACTGGAATATTATGAACAAAAATTGCCCACATAAAATTGTGAGATTCTGCATTTGCAACAGGGATTCCTTCGATAATTGAGTGCAAAAATAATCCGCCAAAAATTCCGAAAGGAAATTGCTCTTTTTTGTGCAAATGAATATGTCCGTGCTCAACGCCTTTACTAATCGTTTCTAAAATATATTGCACAACAACACCTAATAAAACAAACAATCCGATTGAATGATCAGTATGATTTTCAGATGGATGTCCATAAACTTGAGGTAAGATTTCTAAAACGGTCATCGCTAAGAAATACGCACCACTAAAGGTTAGCAGCAGTTTTGAGTTGTGTTTATTTTTGAGTAATATTCGAGAAAATAAAACTCCAATTAACACACTTGAAATTAAGATTAGACTTTCTTTCATTTGTTTAAAACTAGAATTAATCGGTCAGAAGTTTGTTCATCAAAAGCATCAAGATTATAATTTCCGAATACTTTATCTAAAATAAAACCTTCTGTTTCGTATATTTTTTTGAAATCGTTGAAATAAATTAAACGAACAAACTCTTCAAAATGAAATGTTTCACCTTTATCTGTGAAATCAATTTCTTTTTTGATAAAACCAATTTCGACGGATTTTGTGATTTTGAATAAAATACCATCAATCAGTTTTTCCTCATAAGGAATCATTGTCGAAACTACTTTTTCTGCATTCAAATAATCCAAAACAAAGATTCCGTGCGATTTTATTTGTTGATTTACAGCTTCAAAAACTTTAAAATTATCTTCATAATTCTCAAAATAACCAAAACTTGTAAAAAGATTGAAAACTGCATCAAATTCGTTTGGATGATAGACTTCGCGCATATCATGTTTTTCAAATTTTAAATATTCATTTTCAAATTGTTTGGCGTACTTGATACTTTCTTCAGATAAATCGATTCCTAAAACATCAAAACCTAATTTATTTAATGTAATAGCGTGTCGTCCCTTTCCACAAGCTAAATCTAACACTTTTGCTTGTTGCGGAAGCTGTAAATATTTCGTGATTTTTTGAATAAAATCTTCCGCTTCTGTAAGACTTCTGTTCTTGTATAAAATATGATAATATGGCGAGTTAAACCATTTTACAAACCATTGTAAATCCATTGTTGTTATTTTTGGCAATTTGGGCAAGTTCCTGTGATGACGCAATTGCAATCTTGCATCGAAAATCCTTCGGGTAAATTAATTTTGATTTCTTCTTTCAAGCAAATAAGTTGATTGCAAGTCGTACAACGAAAATGAAAATGATCGTGATGATGCTGTGTATGCTCGCAACACGTCTTGCACATCGCAAAATAATTTACGCCATCATCTCCCACAACTTTATGCATCATTCCGTCTTCGCAAAAATTATTCAGAATACGATAAATCGTTGCTCTGTCCATTTTTCCTTGCAATTGCGTTTCAATTTGTTCCTGATTTAATGCAGTCGTACACGAATTGAACAAATCAATAACCGCTTGTTTGGTTGGTGTATTTCGTCTTTTCATTTCTTAATGCAAATATGTTGCAATAATACAAATTTTATGGGAAATAAAAAAGAATCCGTCTCACAACAAAATTTGAGGCGGATTTTTTATTTCAGTAAAATGTATATTATTTTGGAAAATAGAAAAAGTTGTCCTCTTTAGGCAACTTTCTTTCTTAGATTGTGTGCTAAAGCGTGTAAACCGAACTCCAATTCTACTTTTTTCAGACCTTTGAGGGTAAA
>NZ_JAAGKM010000044.1 GCF_019308355.1 Empedobacter falsenii
TGAAATATGGTAAGGTCAAAAATCCTAATGATTTTCCTACATTTCAAATTAATCAAAATAATAATACAATAATATTAAATAAAAACTCTACTTTTAAGTGTTCTTAACAAGGGGAAGATTACAGATGCTGCCCCCAAACAATCCCACTAATCATCAACAATAAAAAGTAAAATATCTTTTTCATACGTCTTTCGTCAACTATTTTTAGAATAACGCAATTTACTTTAGAATATTCTATCAACCATAATGTTTCTAATTTTCGTGAGATAAACTATCTTTGCAACCTGAAAATTTGATTAAGATGTCTTTAGAACAAGAAATAAATAAAAGAAAAACCTTTGGAATTATCGCCCATCCCGATGCTGGTAAAACAACTTTAACAGAGAAGTTATTACTTTTTGGAGGCGCAATTCAAGAAGCTGGTGCCGTAAAAAGTAACAAAATTAAAAAAGGAGCAACTTCCGATTTTATGGAAATTGAACGCCAACGTGGTATTTCGGTTGCTACTTCAGTTTTAGCATTCGAATATAAAGGAAAAAAGATTAATATCTTAGATACGCCTGGTCACAAGGATTTCGCCGAAGACACTTTCCGTACACTAACTGCCGTAGATTCTGCGATTGTGGTAATCGACGTTGCAAAAGGGGTTGAGGAACAAACAATCAAATTGGTAGAAGTTTGTCGTATGCGCAAAATTCCGATGTTGGTTTTCATTAACAAAATGGACCGCGAAGGAAAAGATGCGTTTGATTTAATGGACGAAGTTGAACAAAAGTTAGACTTACAAGTAACACCTCTTTCTTGGCCAATTGGTATTGGAGCAACTTTCAAAGGAATTTATAATATTTGGGAGAAAAACATCAATATTTTTTCTGGAGATAATAAACAAAAAATTTCTGAAACAACGAAAGTTGAGGATTTATCAAGTCCAGATTTAGACACATTAATTGGAACAACTTACGCCGAAAATCTTCGTAATGAGATTGATTTAATTGATGGAGTTTATCCAGAATTTGACATGCAAGAATATATGGACGGAAATTTACAACCTGTATTTTTTGGTTCTGCTCTTAATAATTTTGGTGTTCGCGAATTGTTAGACGCTTTCGTTGATATTGCACCAACTCCACAATCTAAAGAAACAGATTTGAGAATTGTCGAACCTTATGAAAATAAATTTTCTGGCTTCGTGTTCAAAATTCACGCGAATATGGATCCGAAACACCGCGACCGTTTAGCCTTTATCAAAATCGTTTCTGGTAAATTTGAACGTAATACCAACTATTTCCACGTTCGCCAAGGTAAAAACATGAAATTCGCTGCGCCAAATGCTTTCTTTGCTGATAAAAAAGAAGTGGTTGACGAATCGTTTGCGGGTGATATCGTTGGTTTACACGATACAGGAAACTTTAGAATTGGTGATACGTTGACAGAAGGTGAAAAATTTTCTTTCAAAGGAATTCCTGCTTTCTCGCCAGAACATTTCCGTTACATCAACAATGCTGATCCAATGAAAGCAAAACAATTGGAAAAAGGAATTGATCAATTAATGGACGAAGGTGTTGCGCAGTTATTTACATTAGAAATGAATAATCGTAAAGTTATCGGAACCGTTGGTGCACTGCAATATGAGGTTATCCAATATCGTTTAGAGCACGAATATGGTGCAAAAGCAACGTACGAACCTTTCTCTGTTCACAAAGCGTGTTGGGTAGAAGTTGAAGATGAAAAATCAGAAGAATTCTTAGAATTCAAACGTGTTAAACAACGTTATTTAGCAAGAGATAAATTCAATCAATTGGTATTTTTAGCAGATTCTGCTTTTACAATTCAAATGACGCAAGATAAATTTCCTTCAGTGAAATTACATTTTGTAAGTGAGTTTTAAATTTTGGTCAGATAATTGAATTAACCAACTGAAATATTTTTTAGAAAAAATCTAAATGAAAAAGATCATATTAAGTTTAACATTGATTTCAGCGTTTGCAGTAAATTCAAAAGCACAAGATTTGAAATCAATTTTTGGAACATTAAAAAAAGAAGTCGAAAAAGTAAACACTCAAACGACAACACAAAATAATTCAACAGTAAAAGTTGATTCAATAAAAGTTGTAAATGGTTCAACAGAATCTAAAACAATTTCTGCAGAATCCTTAACAAAGTTAAATGGTTTATCTAACGCAACTGTTGCCTCTGGATTGAAAGAAGCTTTGTCATTAGGATTAACCGACGGAATAAAATCATTGGGTCAAAAGAATGGTTTTTATAATAATTCGGTTGCAAAAATCTTGATGCCAGAAGAATTACAAAATGTTGAAAAAACTTTGCGTTCTTTAGGAATGGGAAGTTTGGCGGATAAAGGAATCAAATTATTGAATTCTGCTGCTGAAGATGCTGTTTCTGAAGCTGCTCCTATTTTCGTAAACGCTGTGACATCAATGACAATTACAGACGCGAAAGATATTTTATTAGGAGGAAATAATTCGGCTACAAATTATTTAAAACTAAAAACAACATCTGATTTAACAAAGGCTTTTCAACCAAAAGTGGAAGCTTCTTTAGGAAAAGTTGGTGCAGATAAAGTTTGGAATAATTTGATTACAAAGTATAATACGTTAACTGGAAACCAAATTGATCCAAATCTGAATGCTTATGTAACACAACAAACAATAAATGGTGTGTTTAACATGGTTGCAGAAAAAGAAGAAGGAATTCGTGGGAATAAAGCTTTGCGTACAACATCGTTGTTACAACAGGTTTTCGGAGCGCAAGATAGTAAGAAGTAAATTTGTTTTGAGATAAATTTCAAGATGACTTTCAATAAAAAAATCCGCTCAATGAGCGGATTTTCTATTTGTAATAAAATATATCATTTCCTATTAAGCTTCACAAGAAGAACAAGAAACTAAGTTTGCAACTAATTCCTTAGAAACTGATTGTGAACGCTGATAGTACAATGTTTTTACACCTAATTGCCAAGCTTCGATCATCAAACGGTTAACTTCTTTCACAGGTAAATCTGGTGGAATATTTAGGTTTAATGACTGCGATTGATCTACATATTTTTGACGAATCGCTGCTTGTTGAACAATTTCTAATTGAGAAATTTCTTTGAATGTTTTGAACACATCTTTTTCCTCTTTTGTCAATTGTTCTAAATGTTGCACAGAGCCACCATTCAACATGATTTCGCGCCAAATATCTTCGTTATCGATTCCTTTTTCTTGTAATAATTTAGTCAAATATTTATTCTTACGCATAAAGTTTCCTTTCGATAAACCTGCTTTGTAATAATTTGAAGCAAACGGCTCAATTCCTGGAGAAGTTTGTCCTAAAATCGCAGAAGAAGACGTAGTTGGTGCAATTGCACAAGTTGTTGTATTACGACGTCCGTAGCCTTTTAAAACCTCTGGTTCACCATAAATACGAGCTAATTCTTCCGAAGCTTTATCTGCTTTAGATTGAATATGCTTGAAAATTTCTGTTGTACGTAATTTCGCTTCCATTCCTTCAAAAGGAATCATGTTGCGTTGTAAGTAAGAGTGCCACCCTAATACACCTAAACCTAATGCACGGTGACGTTTTGCAAAACGATTAGCTGATGCTAAATAATGATTTCCTTCTGTTTTTTCGATGAATTCTTGTAAAACTGCATCTAAAAAGAAAATTGCTAAACGTACTGCCTCAGTATCTTTCCATTCATCGTATAGCTCTAAGTTCATAGAAGATAAACAACAAATAAATGATTCATCAGCAGATGAAGGCAACATAATTTCTGAACAAAGATTAGAAGCATTAATTGACATTCCTAAATCTTTGTAAACCTGTGGTTTATTTTTATTTACGTTATCTGTAAAGAATAAATATGGTAATCCTTTTTCTTGACGTGATTCTAAAACTTTCGCCCAAATTTGACGTTTATCCGCATCTCCATCAATCATTTCTTGCATCCAATAATCTGGCACACAAACACCATAAAATAAATTCTGAATTGAACTTCCTATCGATTTAATTTTCAAAAATTCTTCGATATCATCATGATCAATATCCAAATAAGCCGCAAAAGCTCCACGACGTGTAGAACCTTGAGAAACCACATTCATCGCAGAATTGAACAATTCCATAAACGAAACAGCACCACTACTCTTTCCGTTATCTGTAATCGCCGCTCCACGCTCACGCAATTCACCAAAATAACCAGAAGTACCACCACCGATTTTAGTTTGCATAATAACTTCTCCTAATTTATGCGTAATTCCTTCAATACTATCTGGAATATGAACATTGAAACAAGAAATTGGTAAACCACGCTCTGTTCCCATATTTGCCCAAATTGGAGATGATAAACTCATCCAACCTCTTTCTATCATTTCTTTGAAAGATTCTTGCAATTCTGGTTTGTATAAACGTTTTGCAGCCGCAGCCGTGATACGATCTATAGCTCCTTCAACTGTTTCCCCTTTCAATAAATAACCTCTATTCAAAATTTGTTCAGATTCAGAGTTTTTCCACCATAATTTTGGTGCTTCACCGTCAAAAAATATATTTTGAATGTCGTCGTGTGGTATTGGATTGTCCATAGCTTTAGAATTTATAATGATGTGATATTGTTAAATAATTTTATTTATAGTTGTGTTTTTGATAAAAAGTTTTGGCGGTTTAAAATAAATCGTCTGCCGAAATACTTTTGTCATGTTTAGTATAATCTACTGGTCTTTTTGCGAAAAAATCGTCTAAACTACTCGCAAAAACTTCTTCCTCAAACCAAGCCATCGGTTTATACTGTTCTTGGGAAATATGAAATATTTTTTTGTATCCAATTTTAGCAATTGCTTCATCAATACGGTATTTCATATAGTTTAATAAATCTGCTTTTGAGTAATAACCAAATTCTCCTTTCTCGAAAATCCAATCTAACATCATTTCTTCTTGGTCAATATAACCACGAACAGCAGTTTCTACCCAATTTTGATCTAATTCCTCTGGTAATAAACCTTCTTCACGAATTTTATTAATCAAATAAATCCCAGCATTTGCGTGAATTTGCTCATCTGTAGATGTCCAAGCAATGATGTTTGCTGTATTTTTCATTAAACCATCAAAACGTGTAAATGCCAAAATATTTGCAAATTTCGAGAATAACGAACTATCTTCGATTACCAATGCAAAGAACAATAATTTCTCTACAATTGATTTGTTCTCGTCACGCATAATTTCTCCAACAAACGTATTATAACTTTTGAAAATTGGATTTTGTAAGGCTACATTAAACTCATCTAAATAACCATTTACCTCCAAAATACGCGAATACGCTTCACTATGTCTAAACTCACATTCTGCAAAAGTAGCACCTAATCCATTCAATTCTGGCTTTGGAAAATAATGATACAAATCTCCCCAGAATCCTTTTACCGTTACCTCTACTTGCGCAATTGATAAAATAGAACGTTTGTGAATTTCGCGTTTCGCATCATCTAAATTGGCATGATAGTCTTGGATATCTGAAGTAAAATCTACTTCTCCGTGTACCCAATATGCTTTTTGGATTGCTTCTGTAAAGGTTAAAATTTCAGGATATTCAAATGGTTTATAATTTACCCTTTTATCAAAAATAGACATAGTTTTTTGGACTTTTTAGATTAATAAACTTTGGTAAAAACGAATTCTTTCATCAAAATAAATGAAGTTGGTTCTTTTATTTTATTTAGAAATTTGAACCTCAATAGGGTTACATTTTCGTTTCAATTACTCATCGATTCTTTCAAAATTAAGATAAGATTTTACAATTAAAAATTTTGTAATCTTAAAAAATAAAAAGGTTATCAACAAGTTGTTAATTATTTGATTATTAATTAATTATTTTTGAATTTTTATTCGTTATAATTTAATAATTTTTATCAAAATAACAACTATAACTTGGATTAATTTTCTATAATTTAACAAAAAAAAATAGGCAAGCCTTGTTGTAGACTTGCCTAAAGAATATGATTAAATTCTAAATTTTATCTTGCAATATTTACTGCACGTGTTTCACGAATTACAGTTACACGAACTTGACCTGGATAAGTCATTTCGTTTTGAATTTTATCCGAAATTAAGAACGATAATTCAGCTGCTTTTGTGTCATCAACTTTATCACTTTCTACAATCACACGCAACTCACGACCAGCTTGAATCGCGTATGCTTTTTCTACACCATCAAAGTTAAGAGCCGTAGCTTCTAAATCTTTCAGACGTTGCATATACGATTCCACAACTTGACGACGAGCCCCTGGACGAGCACCAGAAATTGCATCGGCAACTTGTATAAGTGGCGAAATTAAAGAAGTCATCTCTATTTCATCGTGGTGAGCTCCAATTGCATTAATTACGTCTGGATGTTCTCCATATTTCTCTGCCCATTGCATCCCCAAAATTGCGTGAGGCAATTCAGATTCTTGCTCCGGAACTTTACCAATATCGTGTAATAAACCTGCACGTTTCGCTAACTTAGGATTTAACCCTAATTCTGCAGCCAAGGTTCCTGCCAAATTTGCCACCTCGCGAGAGTGTTGTAACAGGTTTTGACCATAAGAAGAACGATATTTCATTCGTCCAACAATACGAACCAAATCTTTGTGTAAACCGTGAATTCCCAAATCTAAAATTGTTTTCTTACCAACTTCGATAATTTCATCCTCAATTTGTTTTGTTGTTTTTGCCACAACTTCCTCAATACGTGCTGGGTGAATACGCCCATCCGTTACTAAACGGTGCAAAGATAAACGAGCAATTTCACGACGAACAGGATCAAAACATGAAAGAATAATCGCTTCTGGCGTATCATCAACAATCACTTCAACTCCTGTAGCAGCTTCTATTGCACGAATATTACGTCCTTCACGACCAATGATACGTCCTTTGATTTCATCAGATTCAATGTTAAACACAGAAACTGCATTCTCTATCGCTTGCTCTGTTCCGATTCGTTGAATAGAAGAAATCACAATTTTACGCGCTTCATTTTTCGCATCCAATTCAGCCTCTTCCATAATTTCTTGGATATGAGCTTGTGCTTTCGTTCTTGCTTCGTCTTTCAAGACTTCAATCAATTCAGCACGTGCTTCATCAGCAGAATAGTTTGAAATTTTCTCAAGGATTTCTACTTGTTTTTTGTGCATCGTATCCACTTCTTTTTGCTTAATGTTAAGCTTCTCTGTACGTGCTTGTATATTTCCTTTCTCAGATTTAATCTGATCTTTTTGTTTCTGAATTTCTGCTAAGTCCGTTTTGATTCTCTCTTCACGTTCTTTTACTTTAAGCTCAGCATCAGCTACTTTTCTTTCACGTTGATTAACAACTTCTTCGTGTTTAGATTTTAATTCTAAAAATTTTTCTTTGGCTTGAAAAATTTTCTCTTTTTTAATGGCTTCACCATCTTTCTCAGCATCATTAATCAAATTTTGTGCTTTGCGAGTTGCTTCGTCAATCAGTTCTTGATTCTGTTTATCAACTGATTTTTTTGATAAGAAATATCCCACCGCTGCACCTATGATTAATGTAACAATTGCAATAATTATTGTCATAATTGGGTCCATAGATTATGTAATGTTTATATATAAAAAAACCTACATTAGTAAAGTATGTTTTGAGTTAACTCCTGTAAACAGGATTTGAGTTAGTCCGTCAGTCAAGTATCCGCTGTCAAATAAATGAACCTAAAAGGTTGCGGCCCGCTTTCCGAACGGTGTTCACTCGGTAACAAAACTAGTGTTGAGTTAACCAAAATAGCTAGAACTAATGTAGGAATATTGTTTAGTGGACAGTTTCACAACTGTCAGAACTTCTCTTATTTTGCGATTGACTGATCAATCAATTCTAATAACTTCGAAATGCGCTCTGTTGTCATTTCTTCGTTATCTTTCACTTGCTTTTTCAGCTTTGCTTCACGTAAAGCTAACTGAATTGTCACCATTGCAAGCGCGTCTTGTTTGTCAGAAACAGCGTACTTTTGTTCAAATTGTTTCAAAATACCATTTATTTCTTCTGCACAAGAAAGTAACATTTCTTCCTCGTCAGAATTAATCGTCATTGGGTAATGACGTGAAGCAATTTTTATCTCAATTCGTTGAGTTGACATTCTTTTATTAATTATTAGTTTTAATTTGAGCGATGCACGTATCGACTTCTTTTATTAATTTGTTCATTCTTTGCTTCATCATTTGTTTGTACTCCTGATTTCCGCTCATTGCATTAACGACTTTTAATCGTTTTACTTCCTCATTTAAATTTAAGTTATTCGCTTGCGAATCTCTCAATTTATTTTTCAATCGGGCATTTTCTTCTTTTAGAGAATTGATTTCATTTTGCAATTTTTCCAATTCTTGTATCGAGTTTTCAGCGCCCTTCAATATATCTTTATAATTCCCAAGTTGGCCTAAAACACTTAAAACTTTGTTTTCAAGTTCATTAAATTTTACCATTTTTTCCATCTCCTGAGAATTTCAATTATTCTAGCTTCTATTGCAAAAATAGTATTTTTTTACTTCTAATCAATACAATAACCTAAATATTATCAGTTTTTTCTTATTCATTTGACAAATAGAGATTTACTTACATTTTTTGTTTCGTTTCTCTATTCTTCACTACTTTCACAACATACTTGATACTAAAAAACAAAAACAATACCGAAAGAATAGTTGGCAGAAATTGACAGAAAATAATCAAAATTGATTTGAAATAATACATTCCATCTTTCCAACTTTGTTTTAACTCATATCCTAAGTTGATTTCTCTATAAGCTTTCAAATCAGTTTGTGGTAAAATATTCGTTACAACTCGTGGTTCTTCTGATAATTGATACGCAATAGTCGCATAAGAAGTAGCATCATTTATCAACGCTTTATTCACTTTATTTTCGATTTGTTTCGAGATTTTCATTGCTTTATTGTTTTCATTTTTCAACTCATTTTCATATTTCTCAAAGGTCATTTCTTCATTATTAATCAAAATATGATCGATAATAATTCCTTTCTCCACTGCAAATTTGACATGCTCACGCAATTTATTTGACGGAACTTTCAATTCAATCAAATAAGAACGTTGAATTTTGTCTATTTTCTTAACGCTTTCTTCAGATAATTCAACTATATCCAAAGTTTCTTTGAAAAGTCTTTATTTTAGTGGGTTGTTTACTCATTTTATAGCAGTTAGTACAACATAAGTACAACAATTGGAAAAGTATGTTTTAAGTCTTTGTTGAGATTAGATTTTGAGCCATCAAAAACGAAAATTTAACATTTGATCTGGGCTTAAAAATGCGAAATTCGAGCATATATAACGATTTTATTTAGCTGAGCAGTACGGTTCATCAACTGATATTCTGCTAATTTGGAACAATAATAGTCCCTTGATGCTTTGGCATATCCATTTTGAAGCAACAATTCATTCAAACATTCGCCTGATTCCAGGATTACATAACCTAATTGCCTATGATAAAAATCGTAGGCATTTTTTATTTCAGTGAGTATGGTTATTCAATCTCAAATACTCAAAACGTTGGTTAAGTAATTTCTTGCCTCCCATCCCAACTCGATCAACAAACTAGCAGGAAGATGCGTTTTTTCTTCATCTATTTTTAATTTTCTATTCTTTCGGATTTCTGGTGCGTCTATTCCGTATAATCGAATTTCTTTTTCTTCTTTCGAAAAAGCGTGTTTCACAACCTTAGTATCTGCATCTTTGATTTCCAATACATTATAAAATGTTTCCAGGTAACAAGGTTCTTTAGCACTGTATTTCATTGTATTGCAATTAGTTACATATTGTCTATACAAATTTAATTATTCAACTTTGTAATAGTATTATTCTCAAATGTTTAACTAATAAATTTAAAGTTATGGCAAGACAAAAAGGACTAATGAAGTACATCGGAACCATTGGAGATGTACGTCATTTTAAAATTAAAGGACAACCTGGCTTTTATGCTGGTATGGTTGGTGGTCCAACTGCTCAGCAGGTGAAATCTGCACCTGAGTTTGAACGTACTCGTGAAAATATGAATGAGTTTGGTGGTTGTGCAAGAACTGGAAAATCGTTGCGTACCGCTCTTTCTCAAGTCATGAGTAAAATGGCAGATAGTCAAGTTACAGGTCGATTGACTTCAGTTATGAAGAAAATCAACTTAGAAGATGGTACAGAAGCCAGAGGTTATCGTAAAGTTGAAGTTTCTACTCAACGCCAATATTTAATTGGTTTTGAGTTTGACAAAAAGCTTTCGATTAATGGTGTTTTTAATGCGCCTTATGATGTTGAACATAATGTAGATAGAAACGAAGCGGAATTTATTGTTGCAGCATTTAATCCTGCTGAACTGATTTCTGCTCCTGCTGGTACTACACACTTTCGTTTAATTAATGCATTGGCTGTTTTATCGGATTTCTCGTTCAATCCTACAACTGGAAATTATGAGCCTGACGATGCTATTAATAATGAATTAAATGTTGTTGAATACTCGGCTTATATTCCGTTAAATGCTCCGTATACCGGAAGTACGATTTCGGCAGCTTTACCAGGTGCTCCAACTTTAGCAAATAATGTAACGGTTGTTCAGTGTATTGGTATTGAGTTTTTCCAAGAAGTCAACGGAAATTATTATCCTTTCGCCTCTGGAAACTGTCTGAAAATCGAAGATGCTTTTTAAGCGGTTAGGTTGGTTAAGGAGTCTTTTCGATTTGAAAAGGCTCTTTTTTGTTTGATTTAAAATGATTGATTATGCGTGTTAAAATTGTTCGTGTGGCACAAGGAAAACAAAGTACGTTGAGCCATTTATATATTGATGGAATCTTTCAATGTTATTTGTTAGAAGATAAAATACGAGCCGATAAAATACCTAAGCAAACTGCAATACCTACGGGTGATTTTAAATTGATTGTCAATTCTTGGGGAGGTATGAATACCAAGTATAAAAATCTAATGGGTAAAGTTCACGAAGGTATGATTGAAATTGATCAGCTTCCGAATTTTGATTATGTATATATCCATATCGGAAATACGTATTTACAAACTGCAGGATGTCCGTTGACTGGGTTTGGTTTTGAATTGATCAATGGTGATTATCAAGTTACCCATAGTCGTAAAGCTTATGATATGGTATATCCTAAACTTTTGAAGATTGCCAAAAGCAAAGAAAATCAAATTCGAATCGAGAATAATTTTCAATTCTAAAATCAGAAGTTATGGAAAATGAATTGGTTTTAAATGTCCTTTTTGGTTCAGTTTCAAGTTTATTATTGGCGGTGGTTGCCTACTTTATTAAGCAATTACACTCCGATTTTAAGAAAATGGAAAAGGATATTACAGAAGTAAAAACGATGGCTTTATTAATCAAAACCGAATTTAAAAACAGTTATGATTTACTCAGTCAGCGTGTAGAATATTTAGAATCAAGAATTACAACTCTTGAAATGTTGAATCTTAAAAATAAACGTGATGAAAAAGGATAGTTTAAATTTAGTTGAGCGTGTAACCAATGAAACACCAAAATGGTTTAAAATCGTTCGTAATGTTGGATTAGCTTTAACTGCGATTAGCGGTACTATCTTAGCTGCTCCGGTTGTTCTTCCGGCAACGGTTATTACAGTTGCAGGATATTTGGCTTTAGGTGGTGCAATCGCCAGTGCGGTGGCTCAAACTGCTGTAAAGATTGATGAAGCAGATAATGATTCTAACAAAAAATAGTCTTATAAGACCTTGATAAGACTTTCAGGACTTTTTGAAATCTCATCTTAATAGGTGAGATTTTTTTTATGCGTGATAGCTGCACCCAATTATATATAGAGGTGGAATATGTACGCTTTATCTCCTAATCTAAGTTGGAATATTGTCGAAAAAGTGGAATCGGATCGAGGAAATCGAAGAAGTGGTTTTGGTTCAAATTCAATATTTTTTTGAAAAGAAAAAAAGAGAAAAAAAAGAAAGCCATCAAATCAGGATTGGGGGTTTTAAAGGCAAGGTTTTCGAGCAAAATACTACCCGAATGGGTGGAGATTTTGGAAGAAACCCAAAGGGCTTGACCTTGCCGTAAAACGACCACTAACTAACTTTGCTACCTTTTTATTTATATATTTACATTTATTGTATTTAAAAATGATATCATACATTATAAACAAAAAAGGAAAAGTTGTTATATGTGAGGATAGTTTAACATCTTCCATATTTGATTTATTAAAATATTTACCAATAGAACAGTTCTGGAGGATATTAAAGAACTCTTTGTATCACGATAATTTACCCAATTTTTCAGGAGAAATTGATTCTATTACATTTTGGGATAAATGGAATTCTGAAGGAACGAATAATAAAAATTTTATAGAACCTGATTTATTTATACGATTTAAGGAATTCGATTTGATATTAGAAGCTAAAAGATACAATGAAAATCAGCAGTCTTTTCAACAAAATAATGATCAAATAATATCTTATTATAATTCATTTGAAGATGAACAAAAAAAGCTTTATTATATCCAAGTAGGTGGATTAAAAGATAAAAATGATTTAGAACACGATAAAGCTATTATATTAAAAACGGATTGGAATAAACTTTTAGATGCTGTTGATAATGAATATAATCAAATTAAATCATTAAATCTTATGCATTTAAAAAGCTCAACACGAATCTTAGAAGATTTGATTAAGCTTTTTGAATTTCATCAATTTTATAAAAAAATATGGTTAAAAGATTTTAAAATTAGCCAACCTATCAAAAAAGAAAAATATTTTAATACAAGAATTTTTAAAAATGGAAAATAACAACTTAAACCAATCTTTAATTGAAGTAAGAAAAGCTTATCGAATTCTATTTGACTACCAAAGTAGAATTTTAGATTTAATAAGTTATATTTCTGGTAAAACGCAATTTAACTATAATGGTGGTTATTCAAAATTTAGCAATACTGGACCAAGAGATGGTAAGGGAAAATTAAATTTTTGGGCTTGGGATTGGTTAAACTTTTACTATTATGAATTTCATTTTAACAGAATTGAGATAGGAAAAGATGAATATATTTTTTCTATTTTTCATTTAGCTGATGATGGTTTTTTTGATGCTCATAATAAAAAAGGCAACTGCAATAAAATTGATTTAAATGACTTTACTGATGAAGAGGAAAGTAGATCTAAATTAATATTTGTATTAGGAAAAAATAAATGGTATGATTGGGGGTTTAATTGGAACTCAACTAAATTTACTTTAAGTGAATCTGATTTTATAAAGGATAATGAAAATCAAGCTATACTTTTTAAAAGCTATAATCTAAATAGATTCGATACGGAAGAAAACACAATTAATGTTATAGAAGATTTTAAAAAATTCTGTGAAGGGAATGAAATGGTATTCAATATCAATTTAAAATTATTTTAAGAACGCACTGGGGCAATATGCGCAGGTGAAGAAAAGCAATCCAAAATCAAAATAAGGTGACGAGGGATTGTAGCTGAACATCCGACAGGATGTTTTGCTACACCGAGCCAATTGGTGTGGGCTAATAAGCTATCAAGCAGCACAAAAGTGAGGGGTTACGAATTGCTTTGCAATGGAGTACCGAACGATGTGATGCGACTAGCGGTTTAGCGCAATACACAAATGTACCTTACTAAAAAACTTTTGCTTTTTCTGAACCTGTAACCGCTTTCTTGGGTGGCGGGGTGCGTGGAATAATTAGAAATTATGAATGATGAATTATTGGAAATGCGTTGTGGTAAATGGAATAGCGTTCGGCACTTATGATACACATCTATTCATTATCACTTTTTTGCTTGATCAAAAAAGTAATCAAAAAAATCAAGACTTAGATTTTCGTCGGTCAATCATCATCTCTCGCCACTAAAATGCTCGATCATTCGCTATCGCTCAGCGATCATTTTTACGCTGTGTTCAATGGATTGACACTCGTCTGGTAATCGAAATGCCATTTATTTAGCCTTGTTTTTTTGGTGGGTTTAAATGATGGTTATTGTAAGGAGGTGAAGTTGCGGATTATTGGAGTAAATTATACACGAAGCTTCTCCTCTTAATCTCAAATGCCTAACGAGCATTTTTGTGTGTAACGAAAAGCCGCTAAAAAATGGGCTTGACTGAAAGGAAAGCTTATTTTAGGCTTGATTTTGCGGAGTTGGGTGAATGGAACGCTTCGCTTAGTAATTGGTGATTAGTAAATCGTAATTAGTTATTACTGGGCTTGAAAAACGTATGGATAGTGAAATGAGCCTAACGGAGTAAATCGTTGCGCAAAAATGATTGTGGCAATACTGCTACTTCAACAAGGGCAAAAAACGACATGAGATACTCTCTGCTTCGGACAGGTAAAGGAAGGGGCTATTTTACATAATATGATTATAGTGGGCTTGTCCCCGAAGCCCGCTAGGCGACTATAATGCCATGTTATGTAAACATAGCTTTGGTAGGGCGGCTGGGTTCGAGTTGTGAGTTTTGAGTGATGAGTTTTGAGTTTTTTTTGCTATTGTTGGTAATTATAGTGATTAGTAGTTAGTAAATAGTGATTAGTAATTATTGGGTATGATTATAAAACTTATTATTAATGGGTTTTATAATTCATTTTCACCTCTTATTTCTCGATACAATCTTCTTTTGCTAAAGCAACGAAAATCACTCGAAATGACAAAAAAAGCCCCAACTGAATTATTATTGAGTTGGGGAGTTTACTATGTAAGAAGCAAAACTGGAATTAACCGCAGTTGCTTTTTTGTTGTTGCCCTGTACACTTTAGTGCTTTGCAAATAGGCGTATGTGTATGACTGGCTATCAATAACTACCTGATGTATAATTTTGTTGTGCAAACTTTTAAGCTAATGTCGTCTCTAATTTGTGCTTTATTTTTTGCCAATTAGGAAGGAAGTCTGTTAATAGGTTATAAAATTCCTTTGAGTGATTCGGGTGAATTAAATGACATAGTTCATGAATAATTACATACTCAATACAAATTTTGCTTGCTTTAATTAACTCAGTATTTAATAAAATATTTCCATTTGTTGCGCAACTTCCCCAACGCTTTTTTAAGAATTTGTGACTTAATGAAATTTCATATTCATTAAATCTTGGGAACTCTTCTAATAATTTTTGCAATAATTCTGAGAAAACAACATCAGCTTTTGATTTATAGAATTTTATAATAATTGGTTCTACATCCTCTTTTGTTGTCTCAATATGCATCAATCCTTTAGCTAATGAAATTGTACTGTAACCTTTCTCTTTTTTAGTTATTTTCAATTTATATTGACGACCTAAATAACGGTGTGTTTCTCCTGGAGTAAATAATTTTTCCTTTGCAAAAGGTCTGAATAATTCGAACGACTTTTGTTGTTGAATGACCCATTTTGATTTAGGTTTCACCTTCTCTAAGATAATGTCTAAAGGAGTATTTAAAGGAGCTGTAATTTGCACATTACCTTCTGGAAACACTCTTAAATCTAATGTCTTTCTATTTGAATATAAAACCTCTGCTTCAATAGTCTTACTCCCATATCTATATTCAATCTTATCCATTAATCCATCTGTTTTTTTGCAATTTTAATTACTTCTTCTATAAATGCATCAATTATATCAAAAGGAATGTTTTGCTCTAATTGTAAAGAAATACCATAGAAATAATCGTCTAATTCATTCCAAATTTTCTTTTCTAAATCAGCATTTGATTTCCAATCTACAATTGGTTTGTCACCCTCTAAAACAACGCCTTCGATTAGAGATCTTACCTCCAAAGCAATATCCGCATTTTGATTATTATCTTTTAAATGCTCTGATAATTTATCATTTATAAAATTATAAAATGCAATCGCAATCTTATTATCTGCAATACTTTTCGGCACATTGTCTTGCTTACCATTAATAAACGTATTTTCAATATCCTTGATTTTGTTTAAGTATTCAGCTTCATCAATTCTACTTTGTTTGTATTCTTGAATGGTTTGCTTAATTAAATCTGACAACTTAGTATAAAAAATAGGATCTTCTTCCATTTTAATGCTAATCCCTTTTGATGTACGCGAAGCAATATGATCTGCTTTAGCAGCACTACCAATTAATTTTTCTACTTCATCATCACGTTGTTGTTTATTAAAAATATCTATAGGTTGCGTAATTTTTAATACTTCACCATCTGTAACAATGTGTTTATCAATTAATTTTTGAACTTGCTTTTCATATTCTTTATAATCAATATCATCAAAATATCTTCTCTTAAAATCGATTCGCAATTGGATAAAGAACTTACTTTCTTTTTTATATTTTTCAATGATTTCATCATTTTTACTATCATTGAACTGTACAGTAGACATTGCTAAATTGAACAATCGAAGAAACTTAGATAATTTTTCGTAAAATGTATGGCGCATTTCTTCATCACCTAGTAAAACAGCATAAGCTTCTGTATCAAACTTATTCTTAACTGTTTTAAAAACATCCCATAATTCGGAATATGCTTGGGGTAATTGATTGATTAATTCGTTTACATTGGTAACAGAACCTTTTACGTCATCTTTGTCTAACTCATTATCCCCAGAATAATCTTCGATAGCTTTATCTAAATTTTCTAAGTTACCGTAGTAATCTATTATTAGTCCATAATCTTTTCCTTCGTGGACACGATTTACCCTCGCTATCGCTTGCAATAAGGTATGATCTTTTAGATTACGAGTTAAATATAAGACGCGATTAATTGGCGCATCAAAACCGGTTAATAATTTATCAACCACAATGATAATTTCAGGATGTTCTTGCTTTTTGAATGATTTGATGATATTTTCTTCATAATCTTTATGATTCCCGTACTTATCGATCATTGCTTTATAAAACTTCTGCACTACGTCTTCGTTTTCAACATAAGCATCGTCATTATCTTTGCGGCTATCAGGAGCTGAGATTACAACTTCTGAAGTTACTTTACCAATCTCTTTTAAATAATTATGGTACATGATGGCGGTGGTTTTATTTGGAGCTACTAACTGTGCTTTAAAACCAGTACCTTGTATGAATTCAGTAAAATGATCTGAAATATCCCAAGCTCGATCATAAATTACTTGATCAGATTTATTAATCGTGTTTTTAGAACTAAATTTTCTTTTTAAACTCGCTTTACCATATTTAGTTAAAGGCTCAGATACTTTATCAAAATAATTATCTAATGGCTTTTCGTTTACCGTGATGTCGTTGTGACGCCCTTCATAAAACAAAGGCAATACCGCTCCATCTTCAACTGCATCTTTAATGGTGTACTCATCGATAACGCCTCCGAATTTTTTAGCTGTATCCTTTTCAGACTTCATCAAAGGAGTTCCTGTAAACGCAATAAAACAAGCATTAGGAAACGTTTTTTGCATTTTTACGTTGAAGGTACCGTATTGACTACGATGCCCCTCATCAATCAATACAAATATTTCAGAAGAAGTAAAACCTTCAGGTGCTTTTGCAACTGCTGCTTTAAACTTGTTTATGATAGTTGTAATTACAGCATCAGATGAACTGTTTAACAAATCGATTAAATGTTTACCCGTAGAAGCTTCGACTACATCAATTTTACATTTTTTAAACGTATCTGTAATTTGATCGTTTAGGTCGATACGGTCTGTAACTAAAACAATTTTAGGATTTTTAATGTTTTTATTTAAAGCAATCATTTGAGCAAGCATCGCCATAGTCAATGATTTTCCACTACCTTGCGTATGCCAAATAACACCTCCACGACGCTTACCATCAGTACCTACTTTTTCAATTCTTTTGATCGTTTTTTTGATACCGAAATACTGTTGGTAACGTGCTATTTTTTTAATACCATCATCGTATAAAATATACTGATACATTAATTCTAAGAAACGTTCAGGACGACAAATTGAATAGATCATTTTGTCTTGTTCTGTAAGCATTACAACATCTTTTTCTAATTCATTAAAACGTTTAAAAGTAGCTGCATATCTTGTTTTAAATATTTCAGTACGCTCATCATTAGGTAATGGAGCTTGCTTTATATTATTTAACTCTTGAAGAAAATCTTGTTCCGTATATTTTTTAGTAAATTTTTCAATCCAAACGTTCCAGAATTCTTTTGGCGTACCTGTAGTTGCGTATTTAGCTTCATTAACAGCCAATCCCATCACTAAATTAGAGTACACATACAAATCACGAATGCCATCCTCTTTTTGATTTCTTAAATTCTGAGAAATCGCTTCATCAATAGGAGATTTTATTGCATTGGATTTACATTCGATGATACCTAAAGGCAATCCGTTGACAAACAAAACAATATCTGGTCTGTACGTGTCTGAACGACTGGAACGCATTACAGCAAACTCTTCTGAAACATGAAAAACGTTGTTTTGTGGATTTTCCCAATCGATATATTTAAATGAAAAACTCTTGCGATCACCATTAATGGTTTGCTCAAAAGATTTACCTAAAGTTATTAAGTCATAAAAATGTTGATTGGCATTAATATATCCTAAATGAATGGGTAAATCTTTCACCTCATTTATTGCCAAGTTTATATTTGCATCAGAAAATGGATGTTTTTCTCCTTTGTAATTAATACTATTGATTTTTGCTAATTGCTCTTTAAGAATTGGCGTTAATAACACATTGCTGGTACGATTGTCTCTTAAAACTAAAGCTTGTTCTGGTGAAATATATTTGTACCCCAGCTTAATCAATAATTGAATGGCTGGGATTTGACTGATGTGATCTTCTTGGTATGATGGTGTCATAACATTATCTTTTAGTATTTATTAATAGTTCATACAGATTTGATTTGATATCCAATTCAGCACCTAATCCTTGCCTTGAATCTCTTCTAAAACTTTCAAACCTTCTATCAAATTTATCTTTATGATAATATTTTACTACTTGGTCAAAATCTTCTTGTACAATACAATTTCCTTTCAGACCAATAATTGTATGTTCTGTTATTTTATTTATACTGTAAATTTTTAAATAACGCTTATCAAACCTTTTAATTTCAATAGCTATTTCTTCACTTGGTAACGCTAATTTAACCGTCATTAGATTACCATAAGAACTCATTGCATTCATATATGTTTTATTGAAAGATTTATTTAAAATACTTCTCACTTCTAAACGATTTATACAAGCATTATCGTAGCATAACAAAATACTTCCATATTTATATTTTTCTGTAATTTCTACCATAAACATATAGGCTACATTCTCCAAAGGATTAGATGTAACAGTATATGTATTATCATTAAAAATGTATAAAATACCTAATACATTCTCTAATTTATGACTACTTAAATCTTCTTCTTGTTTAGCGCCTTCTTTTTTAATATCTTGATAAAAATCAATGTTAATAATTTCTTGATTTACTACAGGTTGAACCGTTTGATCCAATTGTTTTACACCGTTATCAATAAAATTATTTTGCATAATTCTATTATTTGAAACATTCGTCTTTCTATAAATAAAATCAACAATATCATCCCCTTTTAATATTCGGGTTTGAACCCCTTGGCGTTGATAGAATTCATTTTCTAATGCCACTGGTTTATCATATTTTGGGATAACAATCTCCAAATAATCAAATAATCCAGATTTATGAAATTTAAAGTCGATTAAAGCATTTATTTCTTTCGGAAAGACTGCTGCAATTAAAGACTGAATATGATTTTGGTATTGATCGAAAGTTTTGATCGTATTAGAAAAATTCAAATCATTTTTTATACCTACAATATCACCAGAATCATTAACTCCTATAAATAAAGAACCACCTGTATCATAAGAATTTAAAAAACCTGCTATCGTTTTTAAAATTATTTTTTCTTGAGGTTCTTCAGAAGCTGAATAAAAAATAGAAGTTTTAAATTCTTGATTTTTTGATTCAGAACCTAGATTAGTTATCACAACTTCCGTTTTCTTTTCAGAATCATCCGTTATATAAGTATCTTTTAAAACAAATTCTATGTTGTTTTTATTCCAATTCGGAATATTTGAAATGTATAACTGTTGAATAATAGACTTTTTAATGTATTCTAAGACCTCTTTATCACTGTCTAACTTCAAAAACAAATTGTAAGATTCAATCAGTTTTTTAAGCGTATACAATTCATCATTACTATGGATATCTAAAGGAATTTCAAGATATTTAGTATTAAAAAACTTAATTAGATTAATACCACTATCGTCCGAAACATTAACTAAATCAATAGTATTTAAATCATCAATATCTAATATACCTCCTTGGATTTCATTATCTTTTAGCTTAATAATTTCTGCTAGCTTAAGTAATTTGTTTTTATAATTATCCGTTTTATCCGTTTTAATAATTTCACTGATCGCAATAATTAAATAATAATGGATGAAGGTATCAACAGAACTATTTAAGTAGAATAATCTTTGTTCAAGACATTGAATTAACAAAACACCTAAATTTCTAATTCTGACATCATAAGTAATTTCGTTTATCAATTCATCTTCCCCTAAATCTTCCTCAAATTCAGTATCCTCATTATTTTCATTCTCATTTTTTTTAGTAAGATTTGTATTTTTATAAATAACACCAGATTCAATTAAAAAATTTCTAAACAATTCTTGAGGATCTTGGTCAAAACTTGATTCACTTAATACAGCTCCTTCCCCAATAAAATTTTGAAATTCGTTGTTGTAATCTACAATATTAACCTCTATACTATCGTCTATGTTAAAGTCAGCATTAAAAATAATGACAGGCCACCCTTTTTCAGAAATCCCATAAATATTATCTTCATATTTTTTTAGCACCTTAACAGTTTGAACAGAATTCTCTACCAAATTGTTTGAAACAAATTCATCAATAAGAATACTAGGCGAAATTTTCAATCGATCATTTTTCATTTCAACAATCTCGAATTGAACCTTATCGTGCATTTTAAAAAACATATTGATGTTATTTAAAATTCTTGATTTATGAATAGTATTGATATGAAGAATCGTGTTAAACTCTTCGCCCTCTATTTTTAATTTTAAAAAACAATATTCATTATAAATGCCTATAGACGTAATTCGACCACTATATATCTTTTTACCGTCTATTATAAAATCAGGTTTTATTACTTCGTTTTTATAATTAAACCTGTTGTGCATTTAGGAATTTAAAAGAAAAAAGATTGTCCATTTGATTAAAAAATCGTAAATTTAATTGATTACCAAGTCATTAAATACATGAACAATCTTATTCAAAACTACAAAATTATTTTAAAAGAATTGACAAACACTGTAATCTTCCCCTTGTTAAGAACACTTAAAAGTAGAGTTTTTATTTAATATTATTGTATTATTATTTTGATTAATTTGAAATGTAGGAAAATCATTAGGATTTTTGACCTTACCATATTTCAAT
>NZ_JAAGKM010000045.1 GCF_019308355.1 Empedobacter falsenii
AATTTGGTATAACAGAAATAGAAGACATAAAGCTTTGAATTATAAAACTATTTTTGAGTTTAATAATAATTTACAATTTTTAAAAAATGTAGCTTAACTTACACTGGAAAATTCAGGGGGATATCCAAATAGTATAAATAATAACCTCTTTAAAACGATTTTAGGGAGGTTTTTTGTTTTATATGAAACCGTAGTATATTAAACTCTTTATAAAAAACATTCGTTTTAATTCTTCTACAATCATTTTAATTGATTCAATTTTTAATTGTTCTTATAGTCGTAATCATTACCTTTATTCCAAAGTAGATGCTATGTGTTTTCATGTAAAAGTGACCAAAACAAAAGAACAGATTGAAAAGAAATCAAGGTTGAAATTCAAACCTGAAGTTAGATTTGCGCCAAATCCTCATTTCAAAGGTTTTGATCATCCGAAATTACCTGTGATAACTAACCAACAAGATTTTATTCATTTGTTGGAATGGGGTTTAGTTCCGCATTGGGCTGGAAATGATTTTAATTCGAATAACACCTTAAACGCACGTATTGAAACTATAGATGAAAAACCATCTTTTCGAGATGCTTACACCAATCGTTGTGTGATATTGGTTGATGGTTTTTATGAATGGCGACACGAAGGCAAAGACAAAATCAAATATGATATCGGAATCAACAATAATCTGATGTGTTTAGCAGGATTATATTCTGATGATACGTTTACGATAGTTACAACTGAAGCTGTCGGCATTATGGATTATATCCACAATACTAAACATCGTATGCCAATAGTCCTAAATGATGATGAAAACTTAATGAATTGGCTTAATTGTAAACCAATTGTTCCGTTTACTGATTTCAGCTACCAGCGTGAAGATGGTCAAGTGAGTTTATTTGGATAATTCGGATTTTATATGTCGAAATAAGATTTTTCGGACATCCTTATTATCTTGTTTTTGTTCGATAAATAATTTCATTTCGTCTAGATTCTCAAGTATTGAATCGCAATAACCAAAACCTTTGTAAACTCCTTTTTCAATTAATACAATACCTTTTTCATTTTCAGTTCTTCCAACCAATTCAAATAAAAAATCCTTTTTAGGTAAATGCACTGTTTTCAAAAATTGACGAACTCTTTTGTTGTAAAGTTTCACATCTTCCTTATTTACACAAGCTCCATTACATTCGTCTAAACTATATTGAAAACAACTTGATTTGGTTTTATATAAACCATTTATTTTTTGACAAAGCTTATATTTATCTGTAATGTAAAATAAATAATCTTTTGCTTCATTTAACGATGTAAATGAGATAATTTCGTTCCCAGAGTTATCAATTTTCTTCACAATTAATGCATGATAACCATCCGAATTTATTTCTTTATATAATGCGTAAAAGAACTTAATCTTGCGTTGAGCTCGATTAAATATTGGCAGATTTTGTTTGATTAATTCAGATTCTCTCAACAAAGCAATCAATTCATTTCCTGTATTTTCAAATTGTATAGAATGCGTAAAATGCTGAAGTTTAATTTCCTTTTTATCAAGTGATTTGAAATGCTGAATCAATCTTTTTCTGATATCAATACTTTTTCCAATGTAGATAATATCTTGCTTGTCGTTGTATAAATAATACACGCCACAAATATTTTTTGGAACTTGGTCAACCAACGTTTTCAATCTATCATTCAGTACCATAGCGCAAATTTACAGAATCAATTTTTAACTTTATTTTTTTAACACTTTTCGACGACACCTTGTAGCGTTTTAATTGCTCAACTTTGTAACATGATGTACGCTTTAGTTGACTGCAATAATTTTTATGCCTCGTGCGAACGAGTTTTTAATCCAACGCTGAATGGAAAGCCTGTTGTGGTACTTTCTAACAATGATGGTTGTGTAATTGCACGTTCTAATGAAGCCAAAGATTTGGGCATTCCAATGGGTGCTCCTGCTTTTGAATATGAGAATAATTTTAGATTAAATAAAATCAATGTTTTCTCTTCAAATTATGCTTTATATGCGGATATGAGTAATCGCGTGATGATGATTTTAAAATCCTATTGTCCTGATATTGAAATTTATTCGATTGATGAATCTTTTCTTCTTTTCAAAGGCTTTGATAACTATGATTTGGTGAAATATGCACAAGAAATTAAACAAAAAATATATACCATTACCAAAATCCCTGTTTGTATTGGTATTGCTCCTACAAAGGCTTTAGCTAAAGTAGCAAATCGAATTGCGAAGAAATTTCCGAAACATCATAACGGCGTTTATATGATTGATTCGAAAGAGAAAATAAACAAAGCCTTAAAATGGTTAAAATGTGAGGATATCTGGGGAATTGGGCGACGTTTAGCTAAACGTTTATCTTATATCGGATGTCGTAATGCATATGATTTCACCTTGCTTGAAGATGAATACATCAAACGTAATTTCTCCATCGTCGAATTGCGTTTGAAAAAAGAATTATTAGGCGAAAGCGTTTTAAAATTAGATGAAGTTCAACGCAAAAAATCAATTGCGACCACTCGTAGTTTTGAGAAAACAATCAATGATTATGAAAATCTGAAAGAGCGTGTTTCTACTTTTGCTGTTTCTTGTGCCGAAAAGCTTAGAAAAGAACATTCAAAGTGCAATATTATATCTGTATTTGTGATGACAAATCGATTCGACGATAAACATTCTTTCGTTTCTAATACATTAAGTACTACTTTAGAATTTGATTCTAATTCAAGTATTGTACTTTCGAAAGCTGCGTTATTTTTGTTAGATAAATTAGTTCCTGCCGAAGGCAAAGTACCAGATTATAAAAAAGCAGGCGTTATTGTTTCCGCAATTACGCCCGATAATCAAGCACAGATGAATTTATTTCACGAAGATTGTCCAAAACATAAAGCGTTGATGAGTGTGATGGATCAATTAAATGCAAATTATGGCGATCATATGCTAAAATTAGCATCGCAAGATGTGCGTAGAAAATGGAAAATGAAGCAAGAACGTTTGTCACCTTGTTACACAACAAGATTTACAGATATTTTAAATGTTTATTAAATGGTACATTTTATTCAAGTTCCGAAATTCTCAGAAGAGTTAATCAATATCCCTATCAAAACAGATGGTGAAAAACGATTTGTTCAATTTTTTGGTGATGTTTCAGCAGGTTTCCCCTCTCCTGCTGCTGATTTTGTACAGAATAATATTAGTTTGGATGAAATTTTACTGAATCATCCCGAAGCAACTTATCTTAATCGTGTGGGTGGCGAAAGTATGTATCCTGAATATCTGAAAGGTGATTTACTTATCATTCGATCTGATATCGAACCCAGACATCATGATGATATTGTAGTATCGGTCAACAATTCCGAATACACGTTCAAACGTTATGATGCCATCAACAAACAATTGATTTCTCTAAATCCGAAATACAAAAATTGTATTCAATTACAAGATGAAGATGTGGTCATTATTTTGGGAGTTGTAACTGATTTGGTGAGGCATAAGAGGAAATAAATCATTTCTAATGTTTTATTTATAATTTATTACATTTTATCTAACTTTAATAAAATCTCAAAATAATGGAAAGAAATTTTTATATTATAAATATGCATAAAATACTTTATCTGGCAAGAAATTTACATGAAAAAGGTTACAATAATTTGAGAGTTATTCCGTCATTGTCATCGTCAGGAATGTATTGGAGATGTATATTTCTAGTAGATGTTAATGGAAAAAGAAAAAATCTTTATATAACAAATTGGATTCAAGAATTTTATGATGTTAATCTTAAAGAAATAGATCTTGATGAATTAACGAGATTATTTATTTCAGAAGAAAAAGAATTTCTAAAAAATGCTAAAGGCGAAAATAATCAATATGTTG
Source organism: Empedobacter falsenii (assembly GCF_019308355.1). GTDB lineage: Bacteria > Bacteroidota > Bacteroidia > Flavobacteriales > Weeksellaceae > Empedobacter > Empedobacter falsenii_B. The sequence goes on from NZ_JAAGKM010000045.1 coordinate 3,879, forward strand.
AATGGTTTAAAAATATACTTGAAAAAGTAAAAAAAGATGAGTTACCATATGCTTTTTCAGATTTTTATTCATCAACTCATTATTGGAAAACTTCAATCGGAAATAAAATCAAAATTATTCCTGGAGAAGAAAAGTATAATTTTTAAACTAATAAATCAACTTCTAAAAATTCATTGTAACGATAAAATCCAATGATGATTCAGTTTTTCAATAGTATCTGAATCAAAATCAGAACAGGTACAAAACGTGACATCAGCATAAACTTGACACATCAATTTAAGTTTTGATAAATATACTTTTTTATTTCAAAAGCTTCTATCCTATTCTACCTTTTTATTCGTTGTTTATTATCATAGCGTCTTATTTTGTCGCTATACTTCATTATATTTGAAAAACATTAACAAATATGGTTTACCGTAAATAATTATCCGTTATTATGACTTTATTTGCAGTTATTGTATTTGTATATTTACAAAAAAGAATTGATAAGCATTTATGGCTAAAAAAGTCCAAACAAAAAGTACAGAAGAAATCCTTTGGGATGCAGCAAATAAATTACGTGGTTCGATAGAACCTTCAGAATATAAACATGTGGTATTGAGTTTAATCTTCTTGAAATTCGCAAGTGATAAATTCATTAAACGCAGGTCAGCATTGATTGTAGAAGGTAAAGAAGCTTTCTTAGAAATACCAGAATTTTATCAGGCAGAAAATGTATTCTATTTACCTGAGGAATCGCGTTGGGAGTACATTATCGAAAACGCCAAACAAGAAGACATTACCCTAAAAGTAGATACCGCACTTAAAACCATAGAACGGACGAACAAATCCTTAGAAGGTGCGTTACCCGATAACTATTTCTCAAGATTAGGATTGGACCAATCCAAGTTTTCCGCTTTATTGGATACCATCAACAACATCGATACGTTGCGTGATGAAGCGCAAGATATTGTGGGGCGTGTGTACGAATATTTCTTGAGTAAGTTTGCCATTGCCGAAGGAAAAGGAAAAGGAGAATTCTATACGCCGAAGTCGATTGTAAACTTGATTGCCGAAATGATAGAACCCTACAAAGGGAAAATCTATGACCCTTCTTGTGGTTCGGGTGGTATGTTTGTACAGTCGTTGAAGTTTATTGAGAAACACCAAGGAAACAAAAAAGACATTTCCATTTACGGACAAGAGTTAACGAATACCACGTTTAAACTCGCTAAAATGAACTTAGCCATTCGTGGGATTTCTGCCAATTTAGGTAACAAAGCCGCCGATACATTTGGTGACGATCAGCACAAAGAACTGAAAGCCGATTACATCATGGCGAATCCGCCGTTCAACTTAAAAGATTGGCGCGCAGAAAACGAATTAACAGACGACCCACGTTGGACAGGTTACGAAGTTCCTCCAAAATCTAATGCCAATTATGCGTGGATTTTGAATATGATTTCTAAACTTTCGCAAAACGGTGTGGCTGGTTTTATCTTAGCCAATGGTGCCCTTTCGGGTGGTGGTGAAGAATACAAAATCCGTAAACAAATCATAGAAAACGACTTGGTAGAAGCAATTGTAATTCTTCCTCAAGATATGTTTTACTCTACAAACATTTCAGTAACGCTTTGGATTTTGAACCGAAATAAAAAAGAACGCACTGAAGTAAGGGCGAATTGCGATTCGCCCCGACAGTACCGTAACCGCGAAGGTGAAGTGTTGTTTATGGATTTACGCCAAAAAGGAGAACCGTTTGAAAAGAAATTTATTCAGTTTTCGGAACAAGATATTGAGCAAATTGCAGCTACCTACCACAATTGGCAGACATATAAAAGCGAAAGTAAGGGAAATAAAAGTAAGGGCGAAAGTAAGGGCGAAAGTAAGGGCGAATTGCAATTCGCCCCAACTTACACAAACGAACCCGAATATTGTTACGCTGCAACCTTAGAAGAGATTCGTAAAAAAGATTATTCGTTGGTGCCAAGTAAATACATAGCGTTTGTAAACCGTGACGAAAATATCGACTACGATACCCAAATGCAAACCTTGCAAACAGAATTGAAAGACTTGTTTCAGCAAGAAGAAGCTTTGAAACAAGAGGTAGCTAACGTATTTAAATCGTTGGGTTATGAATTATAAAAAGTTAGGAGATATTGTCAAATTTGTTTCCAATAAAAATGTAGATGGTATTGCAACTATTCTCTACGGAATTAATATTGATAAATTCTTTATGCCTTCCGTAGCAAATACGATTGGTGTTGATTTGAAAAAATATAAAGTTGTTGTAAAAAATCAATTTGCATGTAATAGAATGCACGTTGGTAGAGATAAACGATTACCTATATCAATGTCTACTTTTGATTATCCATTTATTGTTTCTCCAGCTTATGATGTATTTGAAGTAATAGATGCAACTGTACTTCCGGAATATTTAATGCTTTGGTTTAGAAGAAGTGAGCTTGATAGGCAATGTTGGTTTTATACAGATGCAGACGTACGTGGTGGATTAAGTTTAGAAGCATTAAAATCAATTGAAATTGAGATTCCATCCATCGAAAAACAACGCGAGATTGTCGCCCAATACCAAGCAGTAGAAAACAAAATAAAAGTCAACGAACAAATCTGCGAAAAGTTAGATGCTACAGCACAAACCTTATACAAGCAATGGTTTGTTGATTTTGAATTTCCCTGCCTTCCTTCGAGCTATCATCCTCACGGGCAGGTAAACCAAAATCTGCCAATCGATGAATATATTACTAAGATAGGAAGTGTTTGTACATATAGTAGGGTCGGTGGTTTACCCGTTTCAGATGGCAAAACTTGGTTTGTATATCTTATCTTATGTGAGAACGATTCTGTTTATAAAGGAATGACGAATGATTTATACCGTAGGTTTTACGAACACTATATGAGAGAAGGTGCTGAATGGACAAAACTTAATAAACCTTTAAAAGTTATTCATTGGGAAAGTTTTGCAACAAAGGAAGAAGCTGCAAAAAGAGAAAAAGATTTAAAAACAGGCTATGGTAGAACTTGGATAAGCAGGCAAATTGAAAAAGCAGGCGGAATTACTCAACTAAAAACCAGTTTACCTGCCCCGCAAACGGAGTTAAGGACGGCAGGGAAAATGGTGTACAACCAAGAATTAGAAAAGGAAATTCCTGAAGGTTGGGAGGTGAAAGAATTAGGGAACTTTATTCAAAGTTTCTCTAAGTCTCATGATTTTAAGAAGAAACAATTAATCTTTTTTAATACATCAGATATATTAAATGGTGAATTTTTACATTCTGAATATATGAATGTGGATGAAATGCCAGGTCAGGCTAAAAAATCTATCAAAAAGGATGACATATTGTATAGTGAAATCAGACCGAACAATAGAAGATTTGCATTGGTAAGAAATGATGCAGATGATTATGTGGTTTCTACTAAATTAATGGTATTAAGAAGATTAAATAATGAATTGGGATTATATAGAATATATTATTATTTAATATCTGATGAGACGATTAAAGATTTTCAAGATTCTGCAGAAGGAAGATCAGGTACATTTCCACAGATTACATTTGATGAAGATTTAAAATTCAGAAAAATTATATTTGGTTCAAAAGAGATTGAGGATAAAATGGAAAATATATTTAAAAATTGTTTTTATCAAGTTTACAATTTAAAAGACCAAAATAAACAACTCACACAACTTCAATCGTTGTTATTAAGTCGCTTAGCAACGTTAGAGGGGTAAAGAAAAACTAAATTACTATAAAAATCAACACAAATGGGAAAAGAAATTAGTATTAGCGAAGTATATATTAAACAATTTGTAGAAGGCTTACGACCAGAAGATCACGAGATACGCAAACAATTAGATTATGGGTATTCTTGGGAAAAGAATACTGCTATTTTATATACGATTCGTCCATTTTGGAATATTCCGAATGAGTTAATTCAGTCCGATTTTGCAAAAGTACGATTTACTAAAACCACGAATTCTTGGTCCTTGTATTGGATGCGAGCTTCAGGTAAATGGGAGTTGTACGATCCACACCCAATTGCTGATAATTTACAAGATTTATTAGCGATTATAAAAGAAGATCAGTTCCATTGCTTCTTTGGGTAAAAAATACAAAACACTCCCAACTACAATCGTTGTTGTTAAGTCGCTTAGCAACGTTGGAGGGGTAAACTAAAAACTAACTACTAAAAAAATACTTATATATGAATAATATTGACCAATTACTGAATGAAGTAAAATGGTTTAACAAACACAAGGAATTAAAATCTTCTGCTAATGGAGAAGATTTTAATATGTTTCGTATTTGTGGTGTGGATCATTATGAAAATACACATTCAGCTATTCTAGCAGAAATACTTAATCCGAAAGGTTCGCACAACTTTGGGGCTAAATTTCTAGAAGCTTTTGTTGAAACGCTTAAAAGAAGTGGATTAATCGAGGATAGTTTCGATTTTGGTATGCAAAATGTAGCCGTAATTAAAGAAGACGCTTCTGTGTTTGGGCGTTTAGATATTTTAATTCGTAATTCGCAAAGTCAAGCTTTATTATTAGAAAATAAAATATATGCTGGTGATCAACATGATCAGTTATTGCGTTATCAAAATTTTGGAAAACGAGAATTTGGTGATCAATTCAAGTTACTTTATTTAACTCTACAAGGTAATGAATCAAGTAATGCTGATAAAGAGATTGTAGATTATATACAAGTTTCTTATAGCGAAGTAATATTGGATTGGTTAGAGCGTTGCATCGAGATTTCGGCTCGTTCTCCTATCGTTAGAGAAACACTTATACAATATGCTAATCATGTTAAATCATTAACTAACAACACAACTGCTAATACCATGTCACAAGAATTAATCGATAAACTATCTACATTAGAAAATTTAGAAGCTGCTTATACCATTGCAAATAATTTAAGTAAAGTAAGAAATAACATTATTAATACGGTATTAATACCTCAATTAAACGAATTAGCTGATGAATTAGGAATCATATTCGATAGTACAGAAGGAGATTATGTTAATACATCTTGGGCTGGTTTTAAATTTATTATTCCACATTATAAAAACTATAATATTTTCACAGAATTCGGAAAAAGAGGACTTGAAAATCATATTATTGGCTTTATGCCTAAAAGTAAAACAGGAGATAATACTGCTTTTTATAAGATCAAAGAAAAAGTTGGAGGAGGAAACAATAGATATGCTTTTCAGAAATTTCCAATGTATCCAAATTGGCATGCCGATGCCATGAAAGCCATCTTAACGGGTGAAATGAAAACAATCTTTAAAGATAAAATCCAAAATCTTTTGGAGGTTACAAAAGAGATTGAAAATATATAGCTTATGACTCACTCAACTTCAATCGTTGTTGTTAAGCCGATTGGCAACGTTGGAGGGATAAACTAAAAAACATATAATATGGCATTAATATTTCCAAAAATATCAAAACTTATTTTTGAAGCAAACTCAAACGAAATATGGCAATATTTCGGAGAGAAAGTTATTCTTCAAAATTTTCAAATTATAAGTATCAATCCATTTATAATAGAATCGGAAGGAGCTAATTATTTGCTGACAAGTGATAAAAATCTTGACATAAATGGAACTGTTGATTATGTTATTCTTACTACAAAAAAACCAACAAGAGCTGATCTAAACGCTGGGAGAATAAAATTTAAGCGTTGGTTAAAGCATCCTCTTTTTCATAATAGTACACCAAGTGAAATTGTAAACACTTGGGTTGATAAATTTAAGTTTATTAAAGAAAATGAACAAGAAAACATAAAAGGATTGAGACCACCTCAAGTTGGTGCATTATACTCTATTCTAGCTCATATTCAAAATGCGGATGATAAAGCGATTGTAGTAATGCCAACAGGTACTGGCAAAACTGAAACGATGTTATCTACGTTATTTTCAAATTGTTGCGACAAACTACTTGTTTCAGTTCCTTCAGATTCTCTTAGATCACAAGTAGCTCAAAAATTTATTACGCTTGGCTTACTAAAAGAATATGGTATTGTAGATTCGACTTGTGCTAATCCAATTGTAGGAATACTAAATAGTGGTTTTAGTACTACACAAGATCTACAAGGCTTTGTTGATAAATGCAATGTGGTTGTCTCTACGATGAATTTACTTACAGGTCTTTCAATTCAACAAAAAGCTTTACTAAATAATTCTTTTTCTCATTTTTTTGTTGATGAAGCACATCATTCCGAAGCAAAAACATGGAAAGATCTTATCAATAAATTTGACAATGAAAAAGTTTTTCTTTTTACTGCAACACCTTTTAGAAATGACGGCAAGAGTTTACAAGGAAAACAGATTTTTAATTTTTCGTTAAGAAAAGCACAGGAGCAGAGATATTTTAAGAAAATCAACTACTTGCCAATCAGAGAATATAATAAAAATTTAGCTGACGAAAAAATTGCAGAAAAAGCAGTTGAGCAATTACGAGCAGACCTTGCTGAGGGTTTTAACCATTTTATTATGGCTAGATGTAAAGATAAGGTAAGGGCAAAAGAAGTTTTTAAATATTATGAAGGCTATGAAGAGTTTAATCCTGTATTGGTATATACTGGTGTTGCAGGCTTGAGTGATAAAATTGAAGCTATAAAAAGAGGTGAACATTCCATAATTGTCTGTGTAAATATGCTAGGTGAAGGCTTTGATTTACCTAATCTTAAAATTGCCGCTATTCATGATGAAAGACAAAGTTTACCAATTACGCTCCAATTTATTGGTCGCTTTACAAGAACTTCATATGAACAATTAGGAAACGCAAGTTTCATTACTAACATCGCATACCCACCTATTCACGAAGAATTAGATCAGCTTTATGCGCGAAACTCTGATTGGAATTTGCTTCTTCCCCGTTTAAGTGCTAATGCAACTCAAAAAGAAATTGATATAAAAGCTTTTTTAGATAATTTCAATAATCTTTCTGATTCAGTAGTTCCATTTCAGGAAATAAATCCTGCAATGAGTACAGTAATTTTTCAATGCGGTGTTAATAATTGGAATCCTTCAAATTGGGAAAAAGGATTTACGGGAATTAATAGTTACGAGCATGTTTTTAGTCGACACAGTAATGACACGTTAATAATTATTTTAGGGAAAGTTGAGAAGGTTGAATGGGGAAGATTTGAAACGGTACAAAATTTACAATGGGATTTGATTGTTGTTCATTGGGATTTAAGACCTAACATAAATAGAGTGTTCTTAAATACATCTATTAAAAATTTTTCAGGTTTATCATTAATGGAAGCTATTTTTGGTTCCGGTAATACAAATCAAATTTCGGGTATGAATGTATTCCGAATATTCCATGACGTAAATAGACTTTCACTTTACAATGTAGGTACAAGAAAAGGAATTGGTCAGGATATTACTTTTCAAGCTTATTATGGTAAAGGTGTTCAAGATGGTATTAGAGAATTAGAACAAGGAACACTTATCAAAAATAACATTTTTGGTGTTGGCTATAAAGAAGGTGAAAAAGTTTCTTTAGGTTGTTCTGTAAAAGGTAAAATATGGTCTTACCAAAGAGGGAATTTAGATGAATTAACAAAATGGTGTAGAGATATGGGTGAAATCATCGAGAATAATGTTATTGATCCAAATGTAGTATTACAACATACCTTAGCAATTGAAAAATTACAACAAAGGCCTAATGTCATGCCAATTTCAATTGATTGGAATCCTGAAATGTACGAGAATACAGAAAACAGATATGCTATCAGTATTGGCGACTCAAGTTATGACCTCTCAAAAATAGAATTGAATTTACTTAGTCCAAGTGTCCAGATAAATGAAAGTCTAAAATTTACTGTTGATACAGAGGAACATTCCATTCAGTTTGAAATTGAAATAGGACTCAACCAAATTACAAACGAAGCATATTATAAAGTTAATAAACTGACACTTCATAGTTGTTCAATTCAATACGGAAATAAAAATGAAAGTTTAGTAGATTTTTTCCAAAAGACTATACCTACAGTTTGGTTTGCTGATGGCTCACAATTATATGGAAATCTTTTTGTGAAGCTTAAAGTCCAGCCAGATGTTATTTCTAATGATTTAATAATCGCTGATGATTGGACTGGAGTTAACATTAATAAGGAATCTCAAGACATTGCTCCATATATTCAAGATTCAATTCAATATTATTTTATTGAAAAAATAAAAAATGATTATCAGATTATCTATGATGATGATGGAAAAGGGGAAATTGCTGACATTATTGGAATAAATGACTCAGAAACAATTATTGACATTCATTTATATCATCTTAAATATGCAAAAGGAGGAAATGTTAATAATGATATAGACAATTTTTATCAAGTTTGTGGGCAAGCAGAAAAATCTTTAAAGTGGAAGCATAAAGATGGTAGAGATTTTTTTAATCATCTGTTCAAAAGAAAAATTAAGACGCTTGGAGGAAATACTTGTAGCAGAATAATAAAAGGAACAGAAGAGGATTTGGAAAATCTTTTAAATCAAGCAAAATGGACAAAAGCAATGCGTTTTCATATGTATATTGTTCAACCATCGCTAAGTAAAGCAAACCCATCAAACGATATTTTATTGCTATTGGGAAATGTTCAACATTACCTGTCAACAGTTGGAAATATAGATTTAAAAGTATATTCAAGTCATTAATCAATACAAATAATATTTCTGAACTGCAATAAGATTATTAAAATGAAATACACTGAATCACAATTAGAACAAGCATTTATCAACCTTTTGGAAACAGAAGGCTATCAATATATTAATGGAAAGGAATTGGTAAGAACTTCTAATCAAGAAGTTTTGTTGAAAGACGATTTACGTTCTTTTCTATTAACACGTTATCCCGATTTGGAAGAAATGGAGTTGGAAAGCATCATTAATCAAATCGCTTTTCAGTCGGCTTCTAATTTGTATGAATCTAACAAATACATCTGTAAATTATTGGCAGATGGTTTGATTTTTAAACGCAACGATCCATCAAAAAAAGATTTACATATTCGTTATATTGATATTGAAAATATCCAAAATAATACCTTCAAGATTGTTAATCAATTAGAAATTCAAGGAAGCGAATTACGTATTCCTGACTTGATTTTATACATCAATGGAATTCCTGTCGTAGTCTTTGAATTTAAGACAGCGATAGAAGAAGAAATTACCATTCACGATGCGTATAAACAATTAACGATTCGTTATCGTAGGGATATTCCAGAATTGATGAAATACAATGTATTTTGTGTGATTTCGGATGGAGTGAATAACAAAGCTGGAACGGTATTTTCACCTTACGAATTTTACTACGGTTGGAATAAAATTACGGGAGAAGAGAAAAAAGCCTTAACAGGTATTGAAACTACAACATCTCTTGTACATGGAATGTTGAACCAAACAAGATTAGTGGATATTATCCATCATTTTGTTTTGTTTCCTGATACTTCAAAACACGAGCTAAAGGTTTTAAGTCGTTATCCGCAATATTATGCAGCCAATAAATTGTATCAAAACATCAAAGCACATCGTAAACCAGAAGGCGATGGAAAAGGTGGAACATACTTTGGGGCGACGGGTTGTGGAAAGAGTTATACGATGCTGTATTTAACGCGTTTATTGATGCGTTCAACCGATTTTGCAAGTCCTACGATTATTATCATTTCAGACCGTACAGATTTAGATGACCAATTATCAAAGGATTTTACAAATGCCAAAAAATTTATTGGTGATGAAAACATCATCAATATCGAATCAAGAGCCGATTTAAGAGATCGTTTGCGAGGTCTTGAAAGTGGAGGCGTTTATTTAACAACGGTTCAAAAGTTTGCTGAAGACGATGAAATCTTGTCTGATAGAACGAATATCATTTGTATTTCTGATGAAGCCCATCGTTCACAAGTCAATTTAGACTTAAAAGTAAAAATTGACGAAGAAAAAGGTGTAACCAAATCCTATGGTTTTGCCAAGTATTTACACGATTCTTTGCCCAATGCTACTTATGTTGGCTTTACAGGAACACCCATTGATAAAACCTTAGAAGTATTTGGAGATGTGGTTGATCAATACACGATGTTTGAATCGGTAAACGATGAAATTACGGTTCGTTTGGTGTATGAAGGTCGAGCTGCAAAAGTGAATTTAGATTACAATAAAGTTCAAGAAATTGAAAATTATTATAACAATGCTGTTGCTGAAGGCGCTTCAGAATATCATGTAGAAGCCAGCCAAAAAGCCATTGCCAATATGGAGGTAGTTTTGGGAGATATTGATCGTATCAAAGCTATTGCTAACGATTTTGTAGAACATTATGAAAATAGATTAGAAGAAAATGCAACTGTTGCAGGAAAAGTAATGTTTGTGTGTGCTTCTCGTGGCATTGCCTATAAACTGTATCAAGAAATTTTGGCTTTACGCCCGCAGTGGGGAGAAGTGATGATTCCTGAAGATTTAACAGAGAAAGAACAAAAAGAAATCAAGCCGATTGAGCGTGTTAAGATGATTATGACACGCAATAAAGATGATGAAAAAGATTTATGGGATTTATTAGGAAGTAAAGATGATCGCAAAGAATTAGATCGACAATTCAAACAAATTAAATCCAATTTCAAAATTGCCATTGTAGTTGATATGTGGCTAACAGGCTTTGATGTTCCTTTTTTGGATACAATTTATATTGACAAGCCTTTACAAACGCATAATTTAATACAAACAATTTCTCGTGTTAATCGTAAATATCAAGGAAAAGATCGTGGTTTGGTAGTCGATTATATTGGTATTAAAAAGAACTTAAACAAAGCTTTAGGCATGTTTAATGGTCAAACAGCCGATGATGATTTTGAAGATTTAGATCAAGCAGAAATTATTGTGCGTGATCAATTAGATTTGTTGCGACAATTTTTCCATCAATTTGATACCGCTTTGTATTATCAGGGGAATCCTGTAGAACGTTTACAATGTTTAAATATAGCTTCTGAATCAGTTTTAAAGACTGAAGAATCAGAGAAATTCTTTGTAAATGTAACGAAGAAACTAAAATCAGCTTACAATTTGGTGAGTGGTTCGGAATTGTTTACTCCGAAAGAAGTAGATGAAATCCATTTCTATTTCGCCGTGAAATCTATTGTAGTAAAATTGACTAAAGGTGAAGCGCCAGATACAGCCCAAATGAATGCTAAAGTGTCTAAATTGGTAGAAGAAGCCATCATTTCGGAAGGAGTTGAAGAAATATTTAAGCTCGATGATAATAAGGCAAATGCGATTGATTTATTCAACGATAAATTCATTGAGAAAATCTCTAACCTAGAATTACCGAATACCAAAATTAAAATCTTAGAACGTTTATTAAAACAAACCATTAACAATTTTAAAAAGGTAAATAAAGTAAAAGGACAAGATTTTTCAGAACGTTTACAATCCATCATCAACCGTTACAACGAACGTAGCGAAGGCGATATTTTAGATTATGAAGGCATTCAGTTTGATACCGCAGAACAAATGTTAGATCTCATCATCAAACTTCGTGTTGAAATGGATTCGTTTCAAGATTTAGGTATTGACTATGAAGAAAAAGCCTTTTACGATATCTTGGACATGATCTGCAAACAATACGGTTTTGAATTCGATAACGACAAAATGCTTGAATTGGCTCGTGAAATAAAAATCATCGTTGAAAATACAGCCAAATATCCTGATTGGAGCGATCGTGATGATATTAAAGCCCAATTAAAAATGGATATCATCGTTAAGTTACATCAATACGGCTACCCTCCTATTACGCAGGATGATGTATATAAGAATGTATTAGAACAAGCGGAGAATTTTAAGAAGAATAGGTGATGAATTTAGATATTAAAAAACGTATAGATTCTATAGCACATCCTGAAGCTATTAAAGTATTTTTTAATTTTATCAATAAGTTTATTAAAGACAATTCTATCTCTGAAGATGATGAAAGATTTGTATTAAATGTAAGAAATGATTACAGAAAGAGGTTTTCTGTTAATTTGAATAGTCGACTGATTCTTTATGTAAAAGATGGATATGAGTTTGGTTTTATGATAAATCAAGAAGACTGGAGTAATTTTAAAAATATTCCTTATCTAAAAAAAGAATCGTTTGAAAAACACGACCCTAATGCATTTCTTGTTTCATTTTCATTTGATAATGTAATTGATAATATAGATTTATTTACAAAATATTGGTTAAAATGCTGTAAAGAATATCTACCTAGCCAAGAAAAATCACAATACCGAAAATATAATATTAAAGAGTTATATAAAATTGCTATTGATGATGAATTATTAAATGAATATTTAACTATAGATATAAAAAATATGACATTAAAGTTTTGTCAAATTATTAATGAATTAAAAGTTTATTTATTAGGCGAAAATAATATTCTTAATAATTTTAAAATTTCTGAAGTAAAAAATAATTCTAGATGGGTATGGATAACAGATAATCAAAATGGAATTGGAGATACGGTTGCTCATTATGAGATTATTACTAGAAAGAATAAAGTTTATACCGAAATACATTTTGAAGGTGACCAAAAATCAAAAGATTTTTTTTATAATCAATTAGATAAATTACCTGAAAATATTGAATGGTTCAAATGGCAAAATTCAAAAAGTATTAGATTTCATACAGCTTTTGATATTAATGATAATAATTTAATAGAAAAATTAGCTAACTCTTTATTCTATTTAGAAAAAAATATTGGAAATAAAGTCAGAGAAGTTAAGAATAAGCTCAGCCCACTTATCACAAAAGAAAAACAATTATTCATGAAGAACATGCCACTCAACCAAATACTTTACGGTCCTCCTGGAACAGGAAAAACGTATTCTTTAAAACAAAAATTCTTTGATTTATTTACCGTACGAGAAAACTCGTTATCTAGAGAGCAGTTTTTGAATGAATTAGTTAAACCTTTGAGTTGGTGGCAAGTTATTACAATTGTATTATTAGATATTAATAAAGCAAGAGTAACTGAAATATATGATCATGAACTAATTAAAATTAAAGAGTCTCAATCTGCATCAAAGACAATAGTTCCAACAATTTGGGGACAATTACAAGCTCATACAATAAAGGAATGTCAGCATGTTAATGTAGAAAAGAGACAAAACCCTTTATATTTTTCAAAGGACGAGAATTCAAATTGGACAATTGATTTACAATTAGTAAAAGATTTATATCCCGAAATAATTGAAATTTATGATTCGTTCAAAAATTTCAATCCTTCTCCTGATAAACTCATTAAAAATTATGAGTTTATAACTTTTCATCAATCATATAGTTATGAAGATTTTATGGAAGGTATCAAACCTGATCTTGAAAATGAAGAAGGAGAATTAAAATACAAAATTGAAGATGGAATTTTCAAAAGAATTGCAGACCGAGCAAAACGAGATCCTTTTAATAAATATGCTCTTTTTATCGACGAAATCAACCGTGGAAATGTATCGCAAATTTTTGGGGAATTAATCACCTTAATCGAAGAAGATAAGCGTTTAGGAAATAAGGAAGCTTTAGAAGTGACTTTACCCTACAGTAAAGAAAAATTTGGCGTACCATCAAACTTATACATTATTGGAACCATGAACACTGCCGATCGTAGTGTAGAAGCATTAGATACCGCCTTAAGACGTCGTTTTGTTTTTGAAGAAATGCCTCCAAAATATGATTTAGAAGGATTACAACAAGAATTATTTGGTTTTAAAGCAGGCGAGATTCTTAAAACGATTAATCAACGTATCGAAAAGTTATTGGATCGTGATCATCAAATTGGACATGCGTATTTTATCAAAAAAAATGAAACGACAATTATAGATTCTTTTTACAAAAACATCATTCCATTATTGCAAGAATATTTCTTTGGCGATTACGGAAAAATTGGATTGGTATTAGGGAAAGGATTTATTCGGGATGATAGTGAATTTAAAGAAAATAAAGTTGAAACTTCATTTTTTGCTAGTTTTAGTTATGATAATGCTGAAGATTTTGAAAACAGAATATCTTATAGAGTAGACTTAAATGATAAGGACTTTGATTTCGAAAATGCGATCAAATTATTAATGAATAAGAAATGATTGTGATAAAAGACAATCGTATAACTGTTTTTGAACATGAAAAACTTCTTTTCAATCTGAAAAATGAGAAAGAAAAGCAAATTTATGAAGCTTTAGAACGCTATCATGGCGATTATACGCCATTTTTTAAATTAATAAGAAACGGTGTACAATTCAGTGAATATGTTGGTGTAATTCAAATTGGGAAAACGACTATTGAAGTTTTACCCAAAGCAGATAAGTCTGGTGAAGAAAAATGGCGTAATTTATTAATTGGAATGATAAAAACCGTTTGGGGATTTGATGTAAAATCGACAGGTTCGAGTTCTTTGAAGTTAAAATCAAATTCAATTTTAGAACTGTACTTTGAGTTATTTGTTTCAGAAATCGAATACTTACTTCATAGAGGTTTGATTAAAAGATACCGTAAAAATGAAGGAAATCAAACGTCTTTAAAAGGTGCTTTAAAGTTTTCAAAACATATTGCTCATAATTTGGTTCATAAAGAACGATTTTATGTAAAATATACGCAATATTCTAATGAACATTCTATTCATGAAATCTTATTCAAAACGATAAAACTTTTAGCACATATAAATTCAAACTCTCTTATAAAAGGAAGAATTGGTGCATTGACTTTAAACTTTCCTGAAATGAAAGAGATTAAAGTAAATGAGTCTACATTCAAAAATATAGTTTTTGATCGAAAAAATCAGCATTATCAAACTGCATTAGAAATTTCTAAATTATTATTGTTGAATTATCATCCTGATATTTCCAAAGGTCGAAATGATGTATTGGCTTTAATGTTTGATATGAATAGTTTATGGGAGCAGTTTATTTTAGTGACGCTGAAAAGAAAATTAAAAACACATCTTGTTTCAGCTCAAGTAACTAAAAGTTTTTGGAAACCTATTTCGGGATATTCATCTTGTAATCTTCCCCTTGTTAAGAACACTTAAAAGTAGAGTTTTTATTTAATATTATTGTATTATTATTTTGATTAATTTGAAATGTAGGAAAATCATTAGGATTTTTGACCTTACCATATTTCAATA
>NZ_JAAGKM010000046.1 GCF_019308355.1 Empedobacter falsenii
TTGCCTTGATTTTGTTTTGATAAGATCTTGACGATCTGAACTTCTGTAAAATTGCTTTGTTTCATAATTATCCCTAAGTTAATAAACTATATTTTTAAACGTTCCGTTTTTTAGGGAAGATTACAGAGAAGATAGAAGAAACCGAACAATTAAATGTTTTTCGCACCAAAACTCGTATTCTATATAAACACACCGATCAAATGAAAGTGGTTTATTATGGAAATTATCCTGAGTTTTATGAAATTGGTCGTGTAGAATTGATGCGCAAACGTGGTTTTCCTTATGCTGAATTGGAAGCAATGGGAATTCAGATGCCAATTATTGAAATGCATACAAAATATATTGGTAGCGCTTTGTACGATGAATTAATCGAAATTGAAACAACAGTTCATGAGCGTGACAAAGGTGTTCGCATTCGATTTGATTACAATATATATAATGAAGTGGGAAAAATAATTAATCAAGGATACACTATTTTATGTTGTATTGATGCCGAAACTCGTCGTCCTGTTCGTATTCCAGAACGTATTTGGACAAGTTTAGGTTTATAATATTATTTAGAATCATTAATTATTCGTTAAAACAAATTCTTGCAAATGATTTCTCATTAAATTTGTTCCTTAACAAAACATGATTAAAAACGAATGTCAACACTTCAAGAAAAAATCAATCAAACGATTGTAGACGTTATCGATTTTCCAAAAGAAGGAATTGTCTACAAAGACATTACTCCATTGTTCTTAAATTCTGAACTTTCGAATGAAATTGTAGACGCTTTTGTAGAAAAAGCAAAAGGTAAAGTGGATATTGTTTGTGGAATTGAAAGCCGTGGATTTTTGTACGGAATTCAGATTGCACAAAAATTAAAAGTTCCTTTTGTATTAATTCGTAAAGCTGGTAAATTACCTCCTCCAACAATTAGTCAATCTTATGATTTGGAATATGGACAAGCAACTATCGAAGTAAATTCGAATTACATCAAAGATGGTGCGCGAGTTCTAATTCACGACGATGTTTTAGCAACTGGTGGAACTGCCGAAGCTTGTGCTAAATTGGTAGAAAAATGTGGTGGAAAAACAACACAGTTTTCTTTTATTGTTGATTTAACTTTCCTACATGGTAAAGATAAATTAACATCTTTTACAACTGATATTGTTACTTTAACAGAATATTAAACTAAAAACTCCGCTCAAAATTTTGAGCGGAGTTTTTTTTATTTTTTAGGCGCTATAATCACTTCTGGCGCTCTTTCATTACCAATATCCAACAAAGCTTTTATATTCGCTAAAATTTCTCTAAAACTCTGTTTACCTTCCGTTTTATAAGGTCCGCTATCCGCATTATATCCAATACAATCCAATCCGAAAACTTTTCCTAAGAAAAGCGCTCTTTTGAGATGATAAGATTGAGAAATTAAAATCACTTTATCAAATTGATAAATATTTTTGGTTCTGTAGATTGTGCTATATGTATCCAAACCTGCTCCATCTAGATAAGTATCTTCAATTTTGACACCTCTATCCAACAAGTATTTTTCCATCACATCAATTTCATTAAAATTTTCGTGAAGTTTTTCTCCAGAAAGTAAAATCACATCCACTTGATCTTCCTTATAAAGTCGAATTGCAGCATCCAAACGATCTTTTAGAAAACGCGTTGGTTGTCCATTAGCTTGCACTTTTGCACCAAAAACAACTGCCACACGATAATTTGACGGAATATTTCCTTGATAATTGTAAATGTAATACGAAGTAAAAACTTGAATAATCAATGCAACGATCAAAGTAAAAACCGCTATTAATCCAACGACAAACATACTTTTACGCATTACAAATCTTCCTATTTTGACAAGTTTACTCAACTATCTTTTGTTTTAAAAAATTTTAACATTCAAAAGTCTATAAGTTTAGTGATATTTAAAAATTATAAATGTGAAAATTATTTTAAATTTTTCATCGTAATTTTAGAAAATGAATGAGATTGAGTTAAGAACAGTTACCGTTGAACGCTATTTGCAACCTTTACGCGAAGGAGGTTCTTTGCCTGCACTAGCTGATGCAGATGACGGTTTTAAATATGTTTTAAAATTTAAAGGTGCTGGTCATGGTCCTCGCATGTTGATTTCCGAATTGTTAGGAGGAGAAATTGCACGTGTTTTAGGATTTAAAGTTCCTGAATTAGTTTTTGCAAATTTGGACGAATATTTTGGTCAATCCGAAGCTGATGAAGAAATTCAGGATTTGTTAAAATTTAGCGAAGGAACTAATTTGGCTTTGCATTATTTATCTGGTGCAATCAATTATGATCCTGCTGTAATGAAAATTGATGATAAATTATCTTCTCAAATTGTTTGGTTAGATGCTTTTTTGACGAATGTTGATCGTACTTTTCGCAATACAAATATGTTAATGTGGCACAAAGAATTGTGGTTGATTGATCATGGTGCTTCCTATTATTTTCATCATTCGTGGGACAATTGGGAAAAAGCAGCTCTTGCACCCTTTACGCCAATTAAAGACCATGTTCTATTGAAAAATGCTACAAAACTTGAAGAAGTTGATACAGAATTTAAAGCGATTTTGAATGATGAAATCATTGATAAAATTGTCGATTTGATTCCTGATGAATGGTTAGAAACAGAAGTTACACATGCTACTCACGAAGAAATGAGAACGGTTTACAAAACATTTATCAAAACACGATTACAACATTCCGAACTTTTTATAAACGAAGCGAATAATGCCAGAAAAAATCTTATATGAGTATGCAATTCTTCGTTTGGTTCCTAAAGTTGAACGCGAAGAGTTTATCAATGTTGGAGTAATTTTATTTTCGAAAAAAGAAGATTATTTGAAAGTAAAATATTTTATTAATGATAGTAGAATCAATGCTTTTTGCCACGAATTAGATCTTGATTTTATTGACAGTAATTTGAATGCTTTGTCTAAAATTGCCGAAGGAATTCATCCCGAATCTGCTGTATCTAATTTCGAAACCCCTGAACGTTTTCGTTGGTTAACAGCTGTCAGAAGTTCGTCTATCCAAAGTTCTCGTCCGCATCCTGGTAAAACAACAAACCTTGATAAAACCTTGGATCAATTATATAAAGAACATGTTTTATAAAAGTTAAACGCTTAAAAACGAATGTTTTAAAAATATTTTCTTAAATTTGGTCATACATTAATTTTAAATTATTTATCGCCATGAGTACATTAAGAAACAAAGTTCAGCTAATTGGGAATGTTGGTAGCAATCCTGATGTTAAAACATTAGAAAACGAAAAGAAGTTTACAAAATTTAGTCTAGCAACGAACGAAAGCTACACAAATAGCAAAGGTGAGAAAGTTCAGCAAACGACGTGGCACAATTTAGTTGCTTACGGACCAATTGTAAATGTGATCGAAAAACATGTAGAAAAAGGGAAGCAACTTGCTATAGAAGGCAAATTGACTTACCGAGATTATCAAGATAAAGATGGTCAACAAAAAACGATTACAGAAATTATAATTGATGAAATTGTACTTCTTTAGCGTTTAAAATAAAAGGGAAACAGTGATGTTTCCCTTTTATTATTTTATAAGATTCCAAAATAAATTTGGAATATGAATTATCCTAACATTCGAATCGCGGTTTTTAGACCTTCAATAAATGTATCTATTTCTTCTTTTGTATTATAAACAGCGAATGAAGCTCGTACCGTTCCCGGAATATTGAAATGCTGCATAATTGGTTGTGCACAATGATGACCAGTACGAACAGCAATTCCTTTTTTATCCAAAATCATTCCGACATCAGATGAATGAACGCCGTCAAATTTTAAGTTGAAAGAAACTGCGCCAGAATGTTCTGCATCTTTTGCATAAATCTCCACTTCATCAAATTCTGATAGACGTTGAATTGTATAATCTACCAATTCTTTTTCGTAATCGTGAATCGTTTGCATTCCAATAGAATTGATAAAATCTACCGCAGCTCCAAGTCCGATAATTCCTGCAATATCTGGTGTACCAGCTTCGAATTTGAAAGGTAAACAAGCGTATGTTGAAACCTCCATTGTTACATCTTTTATCATCTCTCCTCCTCCGTGGAAAGGTGGTAATTCATTCAAAATATCTTCTTTTCCATACAAAATACCGATTCCAGTTGGACCGTACATTTTATGACCAGAAAAAACCAAGAAATCACAATCCATTGCTTGAACATCAATTGCAGTATGTGGAGCAGATTGTGCCGCATCAATCAAAACCCAAGCACCTTTTGCATGCGCTTTTTCGATAATTGTTTTGATCGGATTTACAACACCTAATGCATTTGAAACTTGATTAACACAAACTAATTTGGTTTTATCTGTCAATAAATCATCCAACTTCTCAATATCCAAAATACCTTCTGCAGTTAACGGAATATATTTTAGTTTAGCACCAGTTCGCTGACACAACAATTGCCAAGGAACGATATTAGAATGATGCTCGATTTCGGTAATAATAATTTCATCATCGGCTGATAAAACATTACGAAGTGAATTAGAAACTAAATTAATTCCTTCCGTCGTTCCACGCGTAAAAATAATTTCGTAATCGTGTTTCGCATTGATAAATTTCTGAATCTTACGACGCGATTCTTCCATCAAATCTGTTGCTTCTTGACTTAATGTATGAATTCCACGATGTACATTTGCATTGTACTTTTCGTAATATTCGTCCAAAACATCTAAAACAACTTTCGGTTTTTGAGAAGTTGCACCATTATCTAAATAAACCAATGGTTTTCCGTTGACTTCTCTATTTAAAATTGGAAATTGACTTCTTATTTGTTGAATATCTATTGACATTTTTTTAAGTTTTGAGTAATGAGTTATGAGTGATGTGTAATAAAAAAGTAAGTATTCAAAATAGTTTCAAATACTTACTTTATATTTCAAAATAAGTTCAACTTAAAACTTATTACGTATAACTCAGAACTATATTTTATAATTCGAAATCTAAACTAACTCCTAATTTTTTTGCAATTATAGAGTTAACTCGATTTGAGATTTGTGGAATTTGTACATGTCGCAAAGCGTCTGCAGCAAAGGCATACAATAACATTGCTTTCGCTTCTTTCTTTGGAATACCACGTTGTTGCATATAGAACAAAGATTCTTCTTCTAATTGTCCAACTGTACATCCGTGCGAACATTTTACATCATCAGCAAAAATCTCTAATTGAGGTTTTGTATTAATTGAAGCTCCATCAGATAATAAAACATTATTATTTTGTTGGAATGCATTCAATTTTTGCGCTTCTTTGTGAACATAGATTTTACCATTGAAAACTCCTTGCGCTTTCTCATCATAAATTCCTTTGTACAATTCGTGCGACTCACAATTCGGGAAATTATGCTCCACAAATGTATGATGATCGATATGTTGTTTTCCATCAATCACCGTAATTCCGTCCATTACAGAGTTACAATTTTCTCCATTTTGGAAGAAATTCAAATTGTTACGTACAATTTTTCCTCCAAAAGCAAACGTAAATACATTGGCACGAGAATCTCTTTCTTGATTGATGTATGTATTATCAACTAAAGAAGCATCGTTAGAATCATTTTGGAATTTGTACCAATGAATCTCAGAATTACGTCCAACATTCACCTCCGAAACAACATTTGTTAAGTTTGCTTTTTCGTCTAATGTTTGATGTCTTTCGATAATTTGAACTTGCGCATTATCTCCAACTACAACCAAATTACGTGGTTGATACATCGCTTCTTGAGAAGCTCCTGTTGAGAAATAAACAATCTGAATTGGCTTAGATAAAATTACATTATTTGGAACATAAATGTAAGCTCCATCTTTTGCAAAAGCTGTATTTAAAGCAACTAAACTTTCACCTTTTTTCGCAATTTTTCCGTAATAATTCTCAATTACAGCTTGATGAGTTGTTTTATGCATTGCGCTTGACAAGACACAAATATCAGCTTCATCATGTGTTGTATTTGACAAAAACGAAGAATATTTTCCATTAATGAATACGATTGTGTACGTATCGATATCATTAATCAAATATTTCTTGATGTCTTTGTACTCAATTGCAACTTCGTCTTCTGGGAACAATTTGTAATCCACCTTCAACAAAGGAGCAAGATTTGTATATTTCCATTCTTCGTCTTTACGTGTCGGAAAACCTTTTTGATTAAAGATTTCGATGGCTTCTTGACGTAAACCTTCGATTTCTTTATTCACTTTGTTTTTTTCGTTGAACACTAAATGACGAGAAACTAAATTTTCTTTTAAATCAATCATTTTAGATATTGTATTAATGTATTATGTAAGAAGTAAAAAGTACTTTGGACTTAATACATTTTACATTTTACAAAATGTTTAGATTCCTGCTTCTTCTTTTACCCAGTCGTAACCTTTTGCTTCTAATTCTAAAGCTAATTCTTTACCACCAGATTTAATGATTTTTCCGTCTGCTAAAACGTGTACAAAATCAGGAACGATATAGTCTAATAAACGTTGGTAGTGTGTAATTACTAACACTCCATTGTTTTCATTTTTGAATTCGTTTACACCATCCGCAACAATACGTAAAGCATCAATATCTAAACCAGAATCAGTTTCATCTAAGATGGCTAATTTTGGGTTTAACATTAACATTTGGAAAATTTCGTTACGTTTTTTCTCACCTCCAGAGAAACCTTCGTTAAGCGAACGAGATAAGAAATCTTTTTTGATTCCTAATAATTCAGCTTTTGCACGAATTTCTTTCAACATTTCAGAAGCTCCCATTTCTTCTAAACCTTGCGCTTTACGCGTTTCGTTGATAGAAGTTTTGATGAAGTTTGTTACAGAAACTCCAGGAATTTCGATTGGATATTGGAAAGACATAAAAATTCCTTTTTGTGCTCTTTCTTCTGGTGCTAATTCTAAGATTGATTCATTATCAAACTCGATATCACCATCGGTTACTTCGTAATCTTCTTTACCTGTAATAACGTTAGATAAAGTTGATTTTCCTGCACCATTAGGTCCCATAATCGCGTGAACTTCACCTGGATTAATTTGAAGGTTTAAACCTTTTAAAATTTCGCGCTCTTCGATACGAGCATGTAAGTCTTTTATATTTAATAACATAATCTAATTTGTAAATTAGTTAATGTGATAATTCTTTAATTATCTTGATTTTGATGTACTTATAATTTTATTCACAATTTTAGAAATGTTTACCAATTTATCAGATAAACTTTCTGTATTTGGATAATTTTTAGATAATTGACATAATTCTAACCAATACTTGGTTTCATCAATTTCTTTTGCTGCAATCTTAAACTTGTGAATAAAATCATTCAAGCTTTCAGCGTTTTGAGCTTCTCTAATATTTGCTCCTATTGAAGTTCCTGATTTTAATAATTGATTTGAAATAACAAATTTCTTATCCAATTCAAGTTCTTCACAATATTCTATAATTAATAGTGAAAATTCTAAAGTTAATTTTAAAATGATATTATCTTTTTCCATCATTAACTCATTAACAAATTATCACATCAACTCATTATTAATAACTATCCTACAGAACCTTCTAATGAGATTTCTAATAATTTTTTCGCTTCAACGGCAAACTCCATTGGTAATTTGTCTAATACTTCGCGGCTAAATCCGTTTACGATTAATGCAATCGCTTTTTCAGTATCGATACCACGTTGATTACAATAGAACAATTGATCTTCACCAATTTTAGAAGTTGTTGCTTCGTGTTCTAATTGAGCCGATTTATTTTCGATTTCGATGTAAGGGAAAGTATGCGCACCACACTCGTTACCCATCAACAATGAATCACATTGAGAGAAGTTACGTGCTCCTTCAGCGTTTTTCATCACTTTCACCAAACCACGGTAAGAGTTTTGAGATTTACCAGCAGAAATACCTTTCGAAATAATTGTCGATTTTGTATTCTTACCGATGTGAATCATTTTTGTTCCTGTATCCGCTTGTTGATAATTATTTGTTACCGCAATTGAGTAAAACTCACCTACCGAATTATCTCCTTTTAAGATACAAGATGGATATTTCCATGTTACCGCAGAACCTGTTTCAACTTGCGTCCACGATACTTTTGCATTTTTCTCGCAAACTGCACGTTTTGTTACAAAGTTGAAAACTCCACCTTTTCCTTTATCATCACCAGGATACCAGTTTTGTACAGTAGAATATTTGATCTCAGCATCATCCATAATGATTAACTCAACCACAGCAGCGTGTAATTGGTTTTCATCACGCATTGGCGCTGTACAACCTTCTAAATACGAAACATAAGCACCTTCGTCCGCAATTAATAAAGTACGCTCAAACTGTCCTGTTCCTGCAGAGTTGATACGGAAATACGTTGATAATTCCATTGGACAACGAACACCTTTTGGAATATAACAGAATGATCCGTCCGAGAAAACTGCCGAGTTTAAAGCTGCATAAAAGTTATCTGTTGGCGGAACTACTTTACCAATGTATTTTTTCACCAATTCTGGATGTTCTTTAATTGCTTCCGAAATTGACATAAAAATAATTCCTTTTTCTGCTAATGTTTCGCGGAAAGTTGTTTTTACTGAAACTGAATCAAAAACCACATCAATCGCAACTCCAGACAAACGTTTTTGTTCATCTAAAGAAATTCCTAATTTCTCGAAAGTCTTTAATAATTCAGGATCAACTTCGTCTAAACTTGCTAATTCTTTCTTTGGTTTTGGAGCTGCATAATACTGAATAGCCTGAAAATCTGGCTTTTCGTAAGTTACGTTTGCCCATTCTGGTTCTTCCATTTTAACCCAAGCGCGGTAAGCTTCCAAACGCCATTCCGTCATCCACTCAGGCTCCTCTTTTTTGGCTGAAATAGCACGCACGATATCTTCATTCAATCCAACTGGGAATTCTTCATATTCCATTTCAGTCGTCCAACCAAACTCATATTGCTTTTGGCTAGCAAGATCTTCACGTAGATCGTCTTCTGTATATTTTGTGTTACTCATCTTATTATTTATAAAATGTATAGGTAAAATTAAACTGTAAAGGTTGCTGTTTATCAGCTTTATTTCCTAAAAATTTGAATTCTTTTAATCGTTGATTTTGATCTAAAATCACCTCAAATTGTGGTTGATTATTTTTCGAAATCTGATATTTATTTTGAGCAATTAATTTAATTTCTGACCAAGGTCCTTCTACCAAATTAATTCTTTCTGTTTTTGGCGCAACATCTGGCGTATATTCTTTTATTTTGAATGGCACCTTAAATGTTGAATTGCTATAACAAATCTTATTAATGTCTTGACCTAATGATTTTGTAATTCTACAATCATGCATTAATCGGTCTTCGAAACCAATTTTCTGCTCCATATAGGTTTTCTTCAACATCACATCTCCTTCTAACCAAATGATATCAAAAAGTTTATTTCCGTTTTTGACATACATATTTTCTTGGTCGTAAAAGAATTGATTTGTTTTTGCTTCACTTCCTTTTCTTGCTATTGTTTCGGCAGAAATTAAACCATCTTTGTACGTATAACTTACTTTAGTTGGTGTTGCGACCTCATCTGTCAATTCAAAATCAAGAAGATTTCCTGTCACATCATAATTTGCTTTGTACGCAACTTTTTTGTTTGATGCATTGGTAATGGTGATTGTTTTGATTTTTGATTCGTCTAAATCCAACGCTTTTATAAAAGGTTTTACATTAAACAAACCGAAAAATAGTTGTTCTGAATAAGCTTTATTCAATTTTTTTGAAGATTCGGTTGGTTGAAAAACCATCAAATCTTTTTCTACAATTGTATTTTGTCCAAAAGCAACAAAACCAATCAAAAACGTAACGAATAAAGCTATTTTTTTCATCTTAAACAGCAAAACTTTCTCCACAACCGCACGTGCGCGATGCATTTGGATTATTGAATACGAAACCTTTTCCATTCAATCCTCCCGAATATTCTAATGTCATTCCAACAAGGTATAAAAATGATTTTTTGTCAACCAAAATTCTTACACCATTGTCGTCAAACAATTTGTCATCTGCATTTTGTTCTTTTGTAAACTCTAAATTATAGTTTAAACCTGAACATCCTCCACTTGTTACTCCTACACGTACAAAAGATTCTTCGATAGAAGTTCCTTCTTCTTGTAAAAGTGAAATTATT
The DNA here is from genome assembly GCF_019308355.1 of Empedobacter falsenii. Classification (GTDB taxonomy): domain Bacteria; phylum Bacteroidota; class Bacteroidia; order Flavobacteriales; family Weeksellaceae; genus Empedobacter; species Empedobacter falsenii_B. The sequence continues at coordinate 10,166 of NZ_JAAGKM010000046.1, forward strand.
TTATTTTTTGCTGATTCTGAAACCTTAATCATTTTATTCTAATTTTATATTGCAAAGATACTTATTTAAAATGACTTCAAATAATGAACGATATAAATATTAACAATCGCTTAAGTTATATTATTTATCGCCAACTTACAATTTGATCAAATTACTTCAATCCCAATTTGTTTCGTGTACGTTTCAATACTTTTTGTGCAACATCTCTTGCTTTCAATGCTCCATTTTCTAAAAATGCATCCAAAGTCACTTTATCATTCATCAATTCATCAAACTTAGTACGCGCATCAGCATATTTCTCTAAAATCAATTCGTATAAAGCCTGTTTTGCATGACCATATCCGTAACCTCCATTCAAATAATTTTGACGCATTTCCTCTATTTGTTCTGGCGTTGCCAATAATTTGTATAAAGCAAAAACATTGTCTGTATCTGGATTTTTTGGATCTTCTAATGGCGTTGAATCCGTTTCAATCGACATTACTTGCTTGCGCAATTGTTTTTCTGGTAAGAAAATATTGATGAAATTATTTCTTGATTTAGACATTTTGTTTCCATCAGTTCCTGGAATCAACATAATATTTTCGTCGATTGCAGCTTGTGGTAAAACAAAATTTTCTCCCATTTGGTGATTGAATTTTTCGGCAACACTACGTGTAATTTCTAAATGTTGCAATTGATCTTTCCCAACAGGTACAACTTCAGCATCATACAATAAAATATCCGCAGCCATCAAAATTGGATACGTAAATAATCCTGCATTTACATCTGCTAAATAATCTGCTTTATCCTTGAAAGAATGCGCTAAAGTAAGACGTTGAAATGGAAAGAAGTTCAATAAATACCATGTTAATTCTGTTGTTTCAGTCACATCAGATTGACGATAAAAAACTACTTTCGAAGGATCTAAACCTAATGCCAGCCAAGTTGCAGCCACTTCGTACGTATTTTGTTTTAACACTTCCGCATCTTTTATTTGCGTTAAAGCGTGTAAATCAGCAATAAAAATGAAAGAGTCATTTCCTTCTTTCTCCGTTAATTCGATTGCTGGAGAAATTGCTCCTAAAATATTTCCTAAGTGCGGAGTTCCAGTAGCTTGAACTCCTGTAAGTATTCTTGGCATTTGTTTAAAAATTTAAGGAGCAAAGATAAACTTAATCAACGAAATGCACCAATTGTAACGAGAAGTTTATTTGAATTAATTGACAAGAATGACGAAAAACATATGGATCAACTAAAAAAGCTTCCCAATTTGTCGAAATGGCCAAGAAATTGTCTGACCTACTTTTTTGAAGAAATGTGTTTTTTTATAATAAACAACTTCTCCTAAAAGAACATCACCAATTTCAGTTTTTATATTCTGACAAATAGAAGGATTTGTAAAAGTAAACTCTTTAATTCCATAACTATCATATTCTAAAGTATAAGAATCTTTATTAATCGGAACTTTTATTTTAAACTCACCATTTTCATTTGTATATACAATATTTTTCGAATTTTTAAGATTTACTGGAATATCATATTCTGGAAAACCATTACCATCATTAATAATTCCTTGCACTACAATCGAATCATTTTCTGTTTGTGCTTTTGTGATAGTTGAAAAGCTTAAAAATCCAACTAAAGAAGAAAGTTGTAACCATCTTTTGGATTGATTAGAAATAGATTTTGAAGCTTCGTATGAATTAAATTGTTCTAAATTTCTGGTTTTAATTTTTACACAAGCGGTAGGATTATCATTCAGAAAAGTTTTTAATTCTTTGAACGAATAATGGTCCAAATTGTGAACACATTTAGAACAAACATCACAAAACTTTTGTTGTGACTCCGCATCCTTCATTTCGTTCCAATTCTGATTGCATTTTTTATCAATTTGTAGCTGCATAAAAATCTACTTTTCAATAAAATTAAACTTTTTTCGAAAATTTTTCAAACCTCAACCAACCTTTTTGCAAAAAGATGAATCTATAAAGAAAAAAGATTCATTAACCTTAAATTATATTGATATGAGTAACAAAGCTTTTTTAGACATTCTTTTCGAAAACCGAAACAAAGAATATGGTGCGTACCAACTAAGACAAGTTGCAAACCACGATTTGATGAAATCTCTTTTTGTTGGGATTGGTATTGTTGCATTAATTACTGGTGGAACTATTTATGCAAATAATAAAACAATGAATAATGAAATAACAAAAAAAGATGATGGTGTAATTGTTATTTTAGATAATGTGACTCCTCCTGATAAAAAAATAGAAGAAGTAACTCCTCCAAAAGAAGATCCACCGATGGAAGAAAAAACAATTCAATTAAAAACAGATCAGGCGAAACATATTATTCCAACTCCAACAGAAAGTCCAAAAGTTGAAGAAACTATAAAATCTGTTGACGAACTAAAAGGAAAAGATTTAGGCGTTTTTAATAGAAATGGTGATAAATCTAATGGACAAGTTGGTGGTGGAGAAGTAAGTGACGAAGGAAATAAAGTAGGTAAACAAAATACGGACATTCCAGAAGGTCCAAAAACTCCAGAACCTAAAAAACCTGATGTTGCAATTTCAGCGAAAAATGCTGCAGTAATGGCAATTTATCCTGGTTGTGAAAGTGAGAGCAAAAAAGGAAATGCAGCTTTAACAAAATGTATGAGTGATAAAATCTCGAAAGAGTTAGGTGGAGAATTAAGTGATTTTGCCGAAACTGCTTCTCGAAATAATATTGGTTCAGCGGTTGCAAAAATGCAATTTATTGTAAACAAAAATGGAGAAATTTCACAAGTAAAACCGTTAAGTGGAAGTAATCAAGATTTAGGCAAAGAAGCTAAATCTGCGTTGGAGCGTATCAATAAACAAATTCTAAGAAAAGGTAAAAAAATAACGCCTGCAAAATTAGAAGATGGTTCGGATGCAAATTTAATCTTTTCAATTCCTGTTAGATTTCAAACAAACGAATAATTAATAATACTTTTCTTTCTGAAACCATTGCATTCATTTTTTTGAGTGTGATGGTTTCTATTGTTTAAGAAATTGAATATCTATTCAGAAAAAGTTCCTTTAAATGCATATTTGTCGTATAAAATTTAAGTTTTAAGTCAATCTTAACACAATAAAATTGTAACTTCGTCGCGAATTATGAATAAGAATATTGTTTACGGATTGATTGGTTTCGGTTATTTTTTGATCGGAATTTTTACTTGGAAATATCAGTTTTTCATCATCAAATTAGATGAAACAAAAGCGATGTTATTGGGTATTTTATTTATTGTTTATGGCGCTTTTCGTGTTTATCGCGGTATAAAATCTTATAAAAATGATCAAAAAAATTAGTTTACTTTCACTTTCGGCCTTTCTTATTTTTTCCACTTTTAGTTGTAAAGACAAAGAAAAACAGACAAAAGCTGAACAAAAAACTGCTGTAAAACGCGCTTTACACGAATACGGAGATTTGGCAATGACGGTAGATCCAAGTTTTAAAAATTTAGCGCAGTCGTTGGCAGATATGTACATGGTTGATTATCCAGATGTGAAAATTACGATTAACGAAGAGATTGAAGAAAAAGCTATCAAAGATTTTTATGAAGGGAAGATTCCTATTTTGATGGTAAGTAAGCCTTTAACAAAAGCTCAACAACAACATTTATTCAATAAAACAACAACAAAATATATTTCTTCTGTAATTGCATTAGACGCAACAGTTTTTATTACCTCTGTTGATAATTCAATCAACTCTATCTCGATGAATGATATTAAGGATAATTTGTATAAAAATGATCCGAAAATAACATTTGTTTACGATCATCCAAACTCTGCCAATTACAATACAATAAATGATAAATTAAAATTATCTGTAGAAAATGGCGCAAAAGTAACAGCTATGGGCGATGCAGAAAAAGTGATTGATTTTGTACAAAAAGATAAAACTGCAATCGGAATTATTGGATTGAATATTTTAAGTGATAAAGGAAATCCGAAAGTTGAAGAATATCTTAAAAAGGTAAAAATATTATCAATTGCAGATGATAAAGGAAATTTAGCATTGCCAACTATTCCGAATTTGAAATATGGTGTTTATCCTTTTTATCGTCAAATTTATATTTTGAAAAATGAAGTTGGTTTCGGAATTGGAGCTGGTTTCACAAGGTTTGCAGGTTCGCAACGTGGACAAAAAATTGTAACACGCGAAAGTCTTCAACCTTATTATATTTATAAACGTGAAGTTCAAATTAATAATCTAGAACAACCCTTACAATAAAAACAGAAAACCTTCCGAAATGGAAGGTTTTTTTGGTTATTTTCTATTATCTATCTCTTTTCTTAATTCTATTATATGTTTGAAATTAGACAGATCTTCTTCATTCAAACTATACCATTCAATCCAATCTATACGCATTGTTGTGTCATATTCTCCTAACAAAGCATCAAGTAAAATATAAATTGTATTTTGCATTTGTCCACTACCATCAAAATTCTTGATGTATAAATCTATTCCATATAAACCTTCATTTATAGACGATTTATAATACAAATCATCATAAGATATTTCATAATCATTGTAACGAATCCCTAAATTATCATTACCAATTCTTTGGCGAAAAGCAATAATATTCCAATTTTTGAATTTCGGAGATTGTTTAACTAGTTTTTCAACTGATACAAAACTCTCTTTTAAACCATCAGCCGAAATCGTAAATTCTCTTTTCCCATTTTCTAATATTGGACTTGAATTAAAAGCTAAATTTGAATCAACCTTTACTAATTCATTTCTAATCTTATCATACAATTCTAATTGTAATTCTTTGCTATCTATATTATCATAAATGTATTTTTCATTTTTTTTAAACCAATTCCAAAAATTAGTTTCTGGACTTGACTTACAAAAACTAAAAGATGAACAACCAACAATAAATAGGACTAAAAGTAAAATTTTATTCATTATTCATAATATTAATCAAATCTTGCTCCCCAAGGGTTTTGCAAATCGAAACCTAAACTAAATAACATTCCGTTCTTGCGACCATCAACTTGATAATCTGATAAACCAATATCGTAGGAAATTCCAGCTTTTAAAGAACCAACTTTAAACTTTAGGATTGGTGAAACAAACAACGGATTGCTATTTTTAGAATCCATTCCTTGCTTGTACCCTACTCCAATATCAACGCCTTGATTATTGTCTCCAAAACCAATATGCGACATCAAGTTTATATCCAAATGACGCTCCGAATTCGAGTTCAAATTATACACCAAAGAAGGTTCTAACGCAATTCCTTCGGAAACGTTCCATTTATATCCAACATTGAAATAATACCACGTTGGCAAAGGCTCTACATTGTTCACATAATACACATTTTGGCTTAACGGAATATCCAAAACCGACACTCCAGCGGAGAAACCAGCATATTTGAAAGATAATCCCAAATTCGCAAAATATGTAGAATATTTATCTTCTTGTAAAGCAGGGTCATTCGGATCTTCTGCGATAATTTTTGAATAATCAAAACGTTGCGAAACATTAGAGGCACCAACACCGAAAGAGAAAACATTGATTTCATCTCCATCATAACTTCTATCATCAATAGGAATGTGATATGCTGCATTAATTCCGAAACCAGTCATTTTAACTGCCCCATTTCTATCGTTGAAAAATTGCATTCCCAACGCCAAACGATCTACAATAATTCCGTGAGCACTTACCGTTTGTGTACTTGGACTTTCAGGTAAATCGTCCCACTGATTGCGATGCGTTCCTGTTATAGAAATCACATTCGGGTCTTGTCCTGCGTACGAAGGATTAATTAACATTTTATCACTCACCAAATAGTGATTATAAAACGGTAACCCTTGTTGTGCTTCTACTTTATAAAGTGAGAATAGAGTTAATATGAATAGTGTTATTTTTTTCATAAATATGTTTCAATCAATTAATTGATTTTTCGTTTAACTAATATACTACCAGAATATAAAACTTGCAAATCATCTGATTGCTTCGAGAATTCTAACAAATACCAATATGTCCCATCTGCAACAGGTTTACCATTTAGCGTTCCGTCCCATTTTATAATATCTGTTCCTTCTTGTGTCAATATCTGTTTTCCGTAACGGTCAAAAATAATCAATTTGTACGAATTTGATGTATCGGTAACTTTACCATCTTTTGTCATTGGTTGCCAAATATCATTAAAACCATCATTATTTGGAGTTACAACATTTGGTAAAGCAAGGTAAATAACATTTTTACGCTCCGAAACTCCACAATTATTCAATCTTACTCTTACTGTAAAATTATTATTTTTGATATTATCTGGAATAATTAATTCATTCTTTGTTTGCCAATCTACAATTACTTTTCCATCAGAATCAAACAACGCATATTCTAACTTTCCATTTCCTTTTGCAGAAACAATTATACTTTTTTCGTTGATTGTAATTTTATCAATTGTAGGCAATACTGAAAGAGAAACAACTAACGTTTTAACAATAGAACAACCCGATAATTTATCTTCAATTGTAATTTTATAATTACCTGCATCAAGCTCAAAAATATATGTTCCTAAAATTCTAGTTCCATCTTCTTTTTCTACCTCATAATAATACTTATCGTAATCTGTTTGAGTTGTAAAATCTAACTTATATTTTTCTCCTGTACACAATGGATCTGGATTTTCAACCTCGATATTAGGTAAAGAATTTTTCTTGTAGTTTAATTTTAAGGTAATCACACCACAATAGTCCAAATTATAAAAATCAACATCTACTGAACCTTGATTAGAATTAAATTGATCAAAAATTTGATCTTTTGTTTTAGAACTTGTTAAAGAATAATTAGTTTGAATGTAATCTAAAATTGCTTGAATTTGAGTTTTCGCATCATCGTTTTCACCTTCACAAAAAACAATTGGATTCGCTTTTGTATAACTTTCTAATGAAGGAACATCAACAATTAAATCTTGTTTTTTATTGACCGTTAATTCTACAGCTGTTAAACAAATCTCTCTTAATGTATTTTTAAATTCAATTGGAATATTCAAAGAAGTATTTCCTCCAAAATTCAATATTCTTTGGATAGAATTTCCTTGAATATATTCTGTTCCATCAATAAATATTTTGTAATCAAAAACATTTAGTCCGAAATTATTTTTTAATAAATCATCATCAATTGTTAATGTTTCTCCTTCGCAAAACACACCTGAAAATGTTGCAGATACAACATTTGGTTGATTAACTGTTTTTACAATTAAATACATATCTTCTGAAAAACAGCTTTCACCAACTTTTTTTATTTTAAAACTTAATGTTTGATTAGAATTTGCATTAACATTAACTGGTAAAAATGGTGTTCCATCTAAATTAAAAATATCAAAATCTGTAATGTTTGAAATTCCAAATTTATCTTTAATATGTTCTTTTATTTCATCTATATCAAAAGTATAATTTTGTGTCACACCTAAACAAACAGGATTGAATAAAACTTCAAAAGGTTTTGTAGGAATAGAAGAATCATTTAACGTAATTTTCAACGGAGCTGTAGATTCACAAAAACCAGCTTTATTTCCTGTAATTGATAAATTAAAACTTGTTTGTGTTCTATTGTTGTAAATCTCATTATACAAATTTTGAAGTTGTGATTCAATATAACTTGTACCATTATAAACCAAATTTATAGTAACTAAATTATCATTCTTTTTTACATTATTGATGATTAATTCAAATTCAGAAAAAGAAAAATCACTTCGGCAAAAAGTTAAAGTCAAATTATCCAAATCTACATTTGTTTTTTTTCTTAACTGTAAACTCTACAATATTACTTGTACAAGATGCATCAGAACGATCTTCAATCTGAACATTAAACTTAGCTTCATTCCCAATAAAATTATAAGGTGTTGTTGGCATATTCACTAAACGATAAATAGTTGAGTCAACTCCTAAAGCAGTTAAAATTTCAGCTTCTGATAAAATTTCAGTATTACAAACTTCTGCAAATTTTCCAGAAGGTAAAATAGGATTTGAGTTAATTAGCTTAAATTCAACTTCTCTTGAAAATAAATCTATAGAACAGAACTCAGCACCAATATATTTTAATTTGATTCTATAATTATTAGAATTATTTAAAGGAATATTTCCATTAACAATTGCGTTGTAATCTTCCCTAAAAACCGGAACGTTTAAAAATATAGTTTATTAACTTAGGGATAATTATGAAACAAAGCAATTTTACAGAAGTTCAGATCGTCAAGATCTTATCAGAACAAAATCAAGGCAAAA
>NZ_JAAGKM010000047.1 GCF_019308355.1 Empedobacter falsenii
TTTTGCCTTGATTTTGTTTTGATAAGATCTTGACGATCTGAACTTCTGTAAAATTGCTTTGTTTCATAATTATCCCTAAGTTAATAAACTATATTTTTAAACGTTCCGTTTTTTAGGGAAGATTACACATTTACTGATTTTCAATCAAATGAACAACTTTATTCTTTATTAATCAAAATGCACAACGGGTATTATTTATTAGAAAATCATGAAAATTTGAAAGATTTAAAATACTTATACAAATCTTTCTTTAAATATAAAACTCCTTTAAAATATGGAAAATTAACCCATAACTCAATAAATTGGTATAAGACTCTTATTGATAGTTATGATTCTGACAATTATGATTTAAAATATAATGAAATAGTTAATAAATTAAACAAATTTTATATAACTGCTTCTGGTAATCCAAGAAAATATATTGATAATACTATTGATTTATTTAAAGAATTATTAGACAAAGAAATTATAAATTTAGACAAGAAGACTATTTCTTAATATATTATATAAAATTCACTAAAAAAAAGCTCCTTATCAGGAGCTTTAGTTTTTATGCGACATTATTGATAAACTCTTTTTCGAGGATACCGTCTACTATTTTTTCAACCTTATCGATGTTTGCTTTTAGTAATTCGTTGTCTTCTATTTGTTCTATTTCGTGGAACTGTACATGTTTGTTAAACTCTTGCAGTTTGGCGTAATAACGTTTCAATTCTGCTTTGTTGAACAAGTTTCCATTCTTCACATAAATCACATGTATTTTTGATTTGATGTATTGCGAAACTTGCAATATATCGCCTCTATTGCGTGATATATCTATCGAATAAAAAATAGATTTCAGGTATTCGCTTTTAGCTGTTGGCTCTTTTACCAACCAATCTGTAGTCTTAGGACTTGCTGCTATCGGAATAATATTCAGCACCTTATTTGGATACAAACATGCCATTTCCCACGCTAATCCTCCACCTAAATCTGCACCAATAATGGCAAAAATCTCGTCTACTTCCAATTCAAATAACGTCAACCAAAACAATACCGCTACATCGCGTGCTGTAATGTGATCGCGTGGAATATAGTCGTACTTTATGGTTTCGGAAACGCCATTTCCAGGAATATCTATACAGATTACCGTATACTCATTAAGATCAATTGCTTTGTTTTTCCCCATGACTCCATCCCAATGATAGGTACAATCTGAATCTCCATGTAAGGAATGGTTAATCAAAATGACTGGAGCTGTTCCTAATGGAAGTCCAAAAAGTTGAAATGTTACCGAAACATTGTTTAAGATTGTGTTGTCCTCTAAGGGCCAAACTGGGATCGTTACTTGTTGTAAACTTTGCATTGTTTTTAATTTTATATTGGTAATTGTTGTTTTTGTTTAAAAAAAATCCCCATCGAAAATCGACGGGGAAACCTAAAATATATTAAAAAATAAAATCTCTTTTTAGTATACATGACTTTCCCACGTCTGGATATTCCAAACCTGTTTGCGAATCGACATATATAAGCACGTAAACTTCATTTTTTAATTACTTTGTTATTCAAATGTATAAAATAATTTTCGGCAAACAATTAAATTTATCTTAATTATTTGTAAAATTTTCTAAATCTCTATTTTTAATAGCGAAGTGGTCCCCCTAAACTTGTTTCAGGGTCGCATTTAATTCAAAACATAAAAGTTTTAACCACATAGAAACATAGAAATAGATTCCTCGATACCTTGGAATAACAAACTACCATTAGTAACTGTCATGTTGAGCTTGCCGAAACATCTTCTACTGGAAAAGTTTAGATTCTTCATTCCGCTAAAGCTACATTCAGAATGACATCTACTGTCTTGTTGAGCTTGCCGAAACATCTTTTTTTGAGTGCGAAGCTGAAATAAATTTAGCTTGACTAGAAGTATTTATTTAACTCTAAATAATCGTTTTAAAATAAAATTATTAGAATAGATTACTACATATTCAATTTTTTATGTAGTTTTACACCGTATTTCGAATCGTAGAAAACGATACCAACCGAGAGGAGTCTCCACGGTGGTAAAACAATACGGGAGTTCATCCAAAAACAACGAAAAATCCCCTATTATCGAAATACAATAATTGTTTTATTTTAACTATTTATTGTATGTCACAAAACATTTCTGAGCTTAATTTAGCTCCTATATCAGATGAAAAATTGGTCGATTTTATCAATCAACAATTGCCTATTACAGTTCCTGCGCTAAAAGATCATATTATCGAAGAATTCAAGAAAAGAAGTTTGGATTATCGCCATCTATACAATGTAAAAACAGATGAATTGAACATTAAACTTCCGCTTAGTTTAATCGACGGTTGCTTGTTCGAACGTAATATTCCCAAACCGCCTTTGGTAGGTAATTTCTACGCTGTTGTACATAGATTGAGAAACTTTTTGCAACATAGCAAAGAATTGAACGGAAAACGCCTTAAAACGTTTCATTATATCTTCGATCAACTTTATTTACCTTATGAATTGATTGATATTATTTCGGAAGAAGATGTCAAAAATCTAACTGAAGATGATGTATTTATTACTTTCAAAAACTCGAAACAACATTTCCCGAATGATAAGATTATCAATAATATTCCGAAAAATAATTTATTGATTACCGTCGACAAAGGGAATTATTATCGCGGTTTGGATAAAGTAATTTTGTCGCATCAAAATACAATTATCAAAGAAGAAAACTTGAATAACGTAACTGCATAACTGAAATTGCTTTCGACAAATCTCTATATTTGTTGAAAGCAATTTTATATGACGCCAGAAAAAAGAGAATTAGTAGAAGCAAGTTTTAATCGTTCGGAAACCTTAAAATTTTATAACGCATCACTTATCGAATGCGAAACGGACTATGTTTCGATTAAGATTCCGAAACAAGAAATGATGACACGTAAGCACGGAATGTTTAATGGTGCTATGATTGCTTCTTTGGTTGATGTTTCATCTGGTTATGCTGCTGTTTCTCACTATGACGACGATTGTTATGTGGTAACAGTTGAGTTAAAGGTGAATTATTTACGACCTGCTTTGGGTGGCTATTTACTATCAAAAGCCTATGTGATAAAAGGCGGAAAAAAGATAAGCACCATACGCACAGAGATTTTTGTAGTTGACGAAACAACGAACAAAGAAACGCATGTGGCTAATTCTTTGGTAACTATGATGAGAATAAAATGATGCAAAATTTTCTTACCATTGATTATTTAGAACACGGAAATGAAATACAACACAATGTGTTTCATTTGTTGCGCAATCATCAAATTTTAGAAAAACTTGACACATACAAACCTATTGTAGTAGGTACAATTCCGATTGAAATCAATATTGAAAATAGTGACATTGATATTATTGGTGAAACATCTAATTTTGAAAACGCTACAAATCATTTAACCGAGAATTTTTCTCATTATTTTGAATTTAAAATCAATCAATTAATAAACAATAACGAAATTTGTTTGACTTGTAATTTTAGAATTGATACGTTTGAAATTGAGATTTATTTAGAGAATAAGATTCCAACCGAACAAAATGCCTATCGACATATGCTCATTGAGGCGAAACTACTTGAAAAATTTGACGAACCATTCAAAAACAAAATCATCGAACTTAAAAAGAATGGGTACAAAACTGAACCTGCTTTTGCAAAAGTTCTTGAGTTAAAAGGTAATCCATATCTCGCCTTATTGGAGTATGAAGTAGATTAAACAGTTTTCTTATAACGCAATTAATTAAATCAATTCAACTTGTTATTTTCTTCTTTTTTGTTGATTTAATTTTATAAAAAATCGCAGAATGAAAATAAGAGAATTACAATTGTTTACAAATGAGCTAGAAAAAACAAAATCATTTTATACAACTATTCTAGCTTTTGAGTTAATTGAAGAAACCGATAATCAGTTTAGTTTACAAGTTGGTTGGACAAGATTAACTTTTGTAAAATCGAATGAAGAATATATTTAGCTTATGAGAACGATGCAGAATTTGATCAACATTCTATTTTTGGAATTTCTGAAATTGGTTTACCTACAACTTATATTGAAGCAACTAATCATATATTATAATAGAAAACAACATCTAAATTCTGAAAAGGAGATTTTGATACTTTTGGTACTAATGGCTCAGATGAAGGGAAAATATTATTACTAAATTATTTTATTAAAACAACTTAGTTTCCTACAACTGATACAATAATTCCTGCTCCATTTACAGCTATTTTGGAAAATGAAAATCATTATTCAAAAGTAATTTTAGATAATAATAAATTAAATATATCTAATCTTGCCATTTTATAAAAAATAAGCATTGAATAAAAAGTGATATCTTAAGGGTAAAAAAAATTTGGATTGTAACTTTGCATTCCAAATATCTAAAAATGGTAAACTTTATATTAATCGCAGTCTGTATAATCGCGGGAATGGTGTTTAAAGCAACAAAATCTATACATCCTGATGCTCATAAAGGGATCAATACATGGATCTTATATTTAGCTTTACCAGCAGTCTCGTTTAAGTATTTACCAAAAGTAGAATGGTCGCAAGAAATGTTATTTCCTATCTTTTCTACTGTCATTATTGCCGTTGGAAGTTTGTTTTACATGAAATTCTACAGCAAAGCAAAAGGATATTCGGAGAGATCGAGAAGAACATTGGAATTGGCAAGCGGCTATAGCAATACATCTTTTATTGGCTTTCCTTTGATTTCAGCATTTTATGGAGAAAAGTATTTGAGTATTGCGATTATTTGTGATCAAACCATGTTTTTGTGCTTATCAACCATCGGAATAGTTTCTGCATTAAAAGGAGGAAGCAATGGATCTGGAGCAATAGATTCCAAATTTATCTTGAAACGATTATTTACTTTCCCTCCATTTTTGGGTTGTATAAGTGCATTGATTTTATCTCAATTTATCGACTTATCTCCTGCCGAACCATTCTTCGACAAATTAGCTGCAACCGTAGGTCCATTGGCTTTATTTTCGGTTGGATTGCAATTAAAGTTTAATGGTTGGAGAAAATTATGGTCACAAATTTCGATGTCTATGGTTTACAAATTAATGATTGCGCCTGCAGTTGTAATGCTTTTAGCCATCGTAATTGGAATAAAAGGTGATGTGGCTAAAATCTCTATTTTTGAAGCTGCTATGCCTACTTTAGTGACATCGAGTATTATTGCGGAACAATTTAAACTCAACACCAAACTAACCAATTTGATTATTGGAATCAGTATTATTGTAGGCTTTTTTACAGCTGCTTTTTGGTATGAAATGATACAATTGTTTATTCAGTAGATTTAACTGTTACAGTTTTTATTAAAATTGTATCGAGAATTAAGATAAATTTTATCTTCTAAAACCTTATTCTCGATACAAAATTCTAAAAAGAATTTCACTAGAATTGACGGTTTTATTTCAATACTTCTTTCAAAAACAATAATGTATGTTGCCAAGCTCTATCTGCCATTACTTTATTGTAATCAGGTGATTCTGGATTGGTAAATGTATGTTTTGAATTTGCGTAAGTTATCATTTGCCAATCTGTTTTTCCTTCGTTCATTTCAATTACTAAATTCGAAATATCTTCGGGTTTTACAGATTCATCTTCAGCAGGATGTTCAATCAAAACTTTTGTTTTAAGAGGAGTATTTTTTCGAACAGCATCTTTTGCTAATCCACCATGAATAGAAACAACGCCCACAACAGCTAATTGCGCACGAGCAGCTTCTAATGCGCCTGTTCCTCCAAAACAATAACCAATTACAGCAATTTTACTTGGATCTGCACCAGCTTTGATTAACTCTTTCAACGCTAAATCAATTCTTTTTTGATAAGCTGCATAATCAGACTTGTATTTTCCTGCTGCTTTAGCCGCTTCCGCATTATCTTTCGGATTGTTTCCTTCTCCATAAATATCTGCAACAAACGCAATATAGCCTTCTTTTGCTAAATCTATTGCAGCTTGTTTTGCTTCGTTATCAGCTCCTTTCCAAGCCGGTAAAATCAAAACTCCTGGACTTTTCTTTGTTGTGTTATCAGTTACTAAACCGTTCAATTTTTGCGAACCATCTTTATAAGCAACTTGTTTTAGGTTTTGCGCATTTGTCGTATTCATCATCAATACAATTAAAAATAAACATTGAATTACATTTTTCATCTACTAAAAAATTTAAGACATTAAGATAAAAAGAACTAATTTTATATCGGATATTGAATTGAATATTTAACACAATTAGCATGGAACTTATTACATTAAAAACATTTGAAAGCCCTATTGAAGCACATATTTTACGTTCGAAATTAGAGAGTGAACAGATTGATGCTTTTGTTTTTGATGAACATTCGGTTGGGATTAATCAGTTTTTGTCGAATGCTATTGGTGGTGTGAAAGTAAAAATTAAGAAAGAAGATACTGATCGCGCCATGAAAGTATTGGAAGAAATTGATGCGTCAAACTATACCAATGATTTGGACGAAATTCTTGTTTGCCCAAAATGTGGAAGCAATGAGTATTACAGCAATTATAAGTCGATGAAAGGTGGAAAAGGCTTACTTTCTTTATTATCTTCTATCATATTTTGGGTCTACCCTATTTACTACAAAAACGTGTTCAAATGCAAGAAGTGTGGTGAAGAATTTAATGGTTTACAATAAAAAAAGAACGACAATTTCTTGCCGTTCTTTATGAACAAAAATATATGATTTTTATTGATTAAATTGTCCAACGCAATAAGCTTGCTCCCCAAGAGAAACCTGCTCCAAAGGCTGTCAACATCAATAAATCTCCTTTCTTTAATTTTGATGTATTCTCCCAAATACACAACGGAATTGTCGCTGCAATTGTGTTTCCATAATTCTCAATATTAATTAAAGTTTTACCTTCTTCAATATTAATTTCATTACCAACAGCATCAATAATTCGTTTATTTGCTTGATGCGGAACCAACCAATTTACATCTTCTACAAAAAAATCGTTGCGTTTCAAAACATTGACACACGTATCACTCATTGATTGAATTGCATTTTTGAATACAATTTTCCCATCTTGTCTAATGTAACGTTTCTCATCAACCAATAACTGCGAACTCGCTGGATATAAAGAACCACCTCCTTCTATATTCAAGAACTCTTTTCCAGTTCCGTTACTCTGTAACAAAGCATCCAAAATTCCTTCTTCATTTGTAGGCTCTAACCAAACCACTCCAGCTCCGTCTCCAAATAAAATATTTGTCGAACGATCTTTGATGTCTACATACGCGCTGATTTTATCAGCACCAATGACCAAAACATTTTTGTAACGTCTACTTTCAATCAACGAAGCGCCCATGTCCAACGCGTACAAAAATCCAGAACAAGCTGCATTCATATCAAATGCCCAAACATTCTCTATTCCTAACTTTTCGCATACAATATTCGCTGTAGCAGGCATCAACATATCTGGTGTAGAAGTCGCAACAATCAACGCATCAACATCTTTGATGTCTTTTTTGTATGTATCAATTAAATTCTGAATTGCACTAACCGCCATATCAGAAGTCGCTAAACCTTCCTCTAAAATACGACGTTCTTTAATTCCCGTTCTTTTTACAATCCATTCATCAGAAGTGTCTGTAATCTTTTCTAAATCGGAATTAGTTCGTTTATTTTCTGGCACATAACCACCGATTGCTGAAATATGTGCAAATATTTTTTTTGTAAAATCTACCACCATAAAATTCTTTTCATTCAAATTTCATGTATCGATTATCTACTAAAAGACGCATCAATTAAAATTTGAGCAACAAAGGTCTATCCAATTTAACAAATTAGTTAGCGAAATAAACGTAATAATATGTCAAAAAGACGTTTTTAGAAAATTTTCACATTTGCATTGATTTACATCAATTATTAGTTAGAAGCGATAAAAGTTGTTGGCGAAACACCTGCATAATTTTTGAAAAATTTACTAAAAACGGAAGTGTCTATAAAATTTAATTCTGTCACAACATCAGAAACACTATATTTTGGGTTCTTTAGTAAGACTTTAGCTTCTAAGACAATGGCTTCGGAAATGATTTGTTTGGGTGATTTATTAAAGACTTCGACGATGATTTTGGTTAAATGCTTACGACTAATAAACATTTCATCTGCATAAAACTGTACATTGCGCTGACGACGAAAATGTGTTGAAACTAAATATAAAAACTGCTTAGCCAATTCTTCTTTTCTGACTTCTTTCGTTGTACTTTTTGCCGTTACAGCTTGGTTGTAGTAATTTCCCATCTCATACATCATAACTGAAAAGTGATGTAAAACCAAATCTTTTGCAAAGATATTTTCGTTCTTGATGGTGTATTTACTAATCTTGTTCAGATTGTAACGCATATCACGTACAATCTTTTTATCTAAAGAGATGATTTTAGGATATTTAGACGATAAAAACTCTACTAAATTATTGGATTTCACGTGAAAACCAGATTCAATAATCAAATCTGAATCAATGAAGATTGCTTGAACAGCAAAATCAGCCGAATGCTCTATAATCTCGAACAACTGACCTGGAAGTACCACAATAATATCATCACGTTTGATTAACGTTGGTTCTAAATTCACCGTAATTTCACATGTTCCTGCAGTAATTAAAATCAACCCAAGCGACGTAAACTTATAAGGTTTTCGTTTTACAAAATAATAATTGTTTTCAGGACCTACATCAAAGATTGCTAACCGACGATCGGTTGCTTCTTTTTTGTAAGTTCTTAAAATATTATCAATTGAATAAAGTTGAATATAATCACTCATTTTTAGCTTTTATTTTTTCGAATACAATGTTAAAAGATTTTTTTGACAAGTAAAAACATAAATGCGTCTTTTTAACAAAATCTTACGTCATTTTGGTATATCTAATATCCTCTTTCTAATGAAACTTCATTCAATAAAGTCTCGTTATTTTTCATTCTATTGTAGTTATCTGCAACTTGTTTTAGAGCTGTTGTTGCATTTGTAACACTCGCAATATGAGGCGTTACATAAACATTTTCATTCGTCCAAAAAGGATGATTTTCAGATAAAGGTTCTTCTACAAAAACATCTAAATAAGCCTCTTTTATTTGTTTTTCTTCGATTGCAATTAATAAATCCTTTTCGACCAAATGTGCTCCACGACCAACATTAATCAAAACTGCATGAACTGAACATTCTTTAAAAAAGTCTTTATTCAAAATACCTTCTGTATCATCTGTCAAAGGCAAAATATTGACAATAAAATTAGTTTTAGAAATCGCAGCATTCAAGCCTTCTTTTCCAGAAAAAGATTCTACTCCATTTATATTTTTTGGCGAATTCGACCAACCTTTGACTTGAAAACCTAACGCAACAAATTGCTCTGCTACTAACTTTCCGATTTCACCTAATCCTAAAATAGTAATAGTTGTTTCCTTGATATTTTGATAAATAGTAGGCTTCCACTCTTTACGAACTTGATCTTTATAATACGTCAATAGATTTTTCATTGAAGTCATAACACAAGCCAAAACATGCTCAAACATTTCTTGCTTCAAAGCAGGATCAACAATACGTGTTACCTTTATTGAATCTGGAATTTTGGTATGCAACAAATGGTCAATTCCTGCTCCAACAGATTGTACAACTTTTAGATTTGGAAATTCAGCCACATAATTTTTGTGCGGTTTCCAAGTTGCAATAAATTCTACATCTTCTAGATTTGAGATATTTGGATAAACTTCAACTTTCGTATCTGGCAACAATTCTTGTAAATTTCTTTGCCATTCTTCTGTTGATTTTTGATTGAATATTAAGGCTAAACTCATAATTGATTACTTTTAAAACAAATGTAAATAACTCCAAATTAATCACACATTAAATTTGACGATTTGTCAGATTTCTTACATTTGGATTAGAATTTGAAAGAGTTCAAACAAATATATTTTAACTAAAAAAATACACTATAAATGACAAATCCGTTATTAGAAAAATTTGAAACACCTTTTGAAAGTGCTCCTTTTTCTAAAATCAAAAATGAAGATTACAAACCTGCTTTTATCCAAGCAATTGAAGAGGCGAAAGCAGAAATAGATGCAATTACTGCGAATCCTGAAGCGCCAACTTTTGCAAATACAATTGAAGCAATGGAACTTTCTGGTGAAAAATTAGGACGAATTTCTTCTATTTTCTTCAACCTTAATTCTGCTGAAACGAATGATGAAATTCAAGAAATTGCACAAGAAGTTTCGCCTTTATTATCTGAATTTGGAAATGATGTTCGCTTAAATCAAGATTTATTTGAACGAATTAAAATCGTTTATAATCAAAAGGAATCGTTGATTTTAACCGATGAACAAGCTTATTTATTAGAAAAAAAATACAAAGGTTTTTCTAGAAATGGTGCAAACCTAAACGAAGAAGACAAAAATAAATTACGCGAAATAGACAAACAGCTTTCGATGTTATCGTTGCAATTTGGACAAAATGTTTTGGCTGAAACAAATGCATACGAATTGATTATTACTGATGAAAATGATTTGAAAGGTTTACCTCAATATGCTATTGATCAAGCAAAAGCCGATGCAGAACAAAAAAATCACGAAGGTTGGTTGATTACGTTGCAAGCACCAAGCTATATTCCATTTATGCAATACGCAGAAAACCGTGAATTAAGAGAAAAATTGTTTAGAGCAAATGGTGTAAAAGCTTATCAAAATAATGAATTTAATAACGAAGAAAATGTCAAAAATATCGTAAAACTTCGTCACGAACGTGCTAAAATATTAGGTTATAAAACGCATGCTGATTATGTTTTGGAAGAACGTATGGCAAAAACACCAACAACTGTTTTAGATTTCTTGAATGATTTATTAACGAAAGCAAAACCATTTGCGGAAAAAGAAATTGAGGAATTAACTGCATTTGCAAAAGAAACTGATGGGATTGAAACATTGCAACGTTGGGATCATGCGTACTATGCTGAAAAACTAAAACAGAAAAAATTCAGTCTTTCTGACGAAGAATTGAAACCTTATTTTCAGTTAGAAAATGTGATTCAAGGAGCTTTTGATGTGGCGACAAAATTATATGGAATTACATTTAAAGAAATTCATAATATTGATAAATACAACGATGAAGTAACAACTTATGAAGTTCTAGATAAAAATGGAGCGTTCTTAAGTTTATTGTATGCAGACTTTTTCCCGCGTGCAGGAAAACGCCCTGGTGCTTGGATGACAAGTTACAGAGAAGCCTCTAATGTGAATGGAAATACCAAACGTCCGCACGTTTCGATTGTTTGTAATTTTACAAAACCAACGAAAGACACCCCGTCATTATTGACATTTCAGGAAGTGACAACATTGTTCCACGAATTTGGACATGCGCTACACGGAATGTTACCAAATACAACGTACGAAAGTCTTTCTGGAACAAATGTTTATTGGGATTTTGTTGAATTACCCTCTCAATTTTACGAAAACTTTTGTTACGAACCAGAAGCTTTAAAATTATTTGCAAAACATTATCAAACAGGAGAAATTATTCCGCAAGAATTAATTGAAAAAGTAAAAGCTTCTTCAAGTTTTATGGAAGGTTATCAAACTGTTCGTCAATTGAGTTTTGGATTATTGGATATGGCTTATCATGCGAATGATTTGGCTGAAATCAATGATTTACAACAATTTGAAAAAGAAACTTTCAAACAAACAGAGTTGTATCCAGAAATTGATAAAAATATGATGAGTACATCCTTCTCTCATATTTTTCAAGGTGGATATTCATCTGGTTATTATTCATATAAATGGGCAGAAGTTTTGGATGCAGATGCCTTTGCATTCTTCCAAGAAACTGGAATTTTCAATCCAGAAACAGCTCAAAAATTCTATAAACTTTTATCATCTGGAGGAACAGTAGAACCGATGAAATTGTACGAAGAATTTAGAGGTCATAAACCAACAGCAGATGCTTTATTAAAGCGTGCTGGATTAGTATAAATTGAAAATCCGACTACAAAAAGTAGTCGGATTTTTTTATAATATCATTGTTTAATTAATGTAAACTTTCCTCGTGTTGCGACAAATCTAATCCTTCGAACTCTGCTCTATCACTCACACGTAAGTGAATCATTTTATCCGTAATATAAAATAAAGCAATCGCACCGAAAAAAGTAAATAACGAGACAAACAACAAAGCAATCATATGATGTGCAAACACATCCACCCCGCCATGTAACAAACTCGCATTTTCACCATGTGCAAAAATAGCTGTCAAAATCATTCCCATTATTCCTCCGACACCATGACATGCAAAAACATCTAAAGTATCGTCAACTCGTTTTAATACTTTCCAATGAACCATTACATTTGAGACAATAGCAGTAATAAAGCCAAAAAATATACTTTCAGGAATTGTAACAAATCCACAAGCTGGAGTGATTGCTACTAATCCAACTACAGCCCCTATACATGCTCCCATAGCAGAAACGCTACGACCATTAATTCTATCAAAAAGTATCCATGTCATCATTCCAGAAGCAGAAGCAATTGTTGTTGTTCCGAAAGCTAAAGCTGCTGTGGCATTTGCTCCCAAAGCTGAACCAGCATTGAAACCAAACCATCCGAACCATAACATTCCTGTTCCAAGCATAACAAATGGAATATTTGCAGGTTTGTGTTCTCTGTTTTTACGTTTACCTATCACCAAAGCTCCTGCTAATGCTGCAAATCCTGCACTCATATGAACAACAGTTCCTCCAGCAAAATCTTTTACGCCAAAATATTTATTCAATAAACCTTCTGGATGCCAAACCATATGACAAAGCGGTGTGTAAATGATTAAACTAAACAAAATCATAAATAACAAATATGAAATAAAACGCACTCTTTCAGCAAAAGAACCTGTTACAAGCGCTGGTGTAATGACTGCAAATTTCATTTGAAACAATGCAAATAAGACAAATGGAATTGTAGATGCCATGTCTTTGTGTGGAAATGCCCCGACATGATTAAAAAATGGATAACTTAATGGATTACCAATAATTCCGTAATGTTCTCCATTTATTGTAAAACCGATTGATTCACCAAAAGACAGTGAAAACCCAACTACAACCCACAAAATCGAAATCACACCTAAGGCAATAAAACTTTGCAACATGGTAGAAATAACATTTCGTTTCCCCACCATTCCTCCATAAAAAAATGATAAACCTGGCGTCATCAATAACACCAATCCTGCAGCTGCTAAAATCCAGGCGACATCTGAATTTACAATATTTTCTTCGCTAAGGAATTCTCCTGTATTTGGAATATCTACAACTGGTTTCCAAAATAATCCAGCTAATGCAACTAGTGTTATAATTGCAAAAGCTACTTTCCATTTTAATCCAACTTTCATAAGTTTTTAATTTTAACCCTATCAAAATTAGATTATTTTTAAATAAAATCATTTATTTTTAATTACACCCTATAAAAATTAGGGGTTAAAATATTAATTTTACACTTTAAACATAGTTGCCCTATACAAATTCATAAAAAAAGATTCCAAAAAAGGAATCTTTTTATCAATTTGATTATTTAGTTTTTCTAAATTCTATCTAAAATATTCAATTATGTTAAATTCTGAATAATTTTCTGAAAAGCTTTTCTTGGGCTTCCATCAAAATAAACTTCGCCACAATAATGATAACCTAACTTTTCAAAAACACGCAACATTCCAATATTATCAAAGTTGGTATCAACTTTTATATTCTGTATTTTCTTTATAATTGCTATTTTTTCAATTTCATCCATCGTCCAAGTTCCTAAACCTTTTATCTTAACATCTTGTGCAACAGCCAATCGATGTATGACAATATATGGATCATCATTCATCCATTTTCCTTCAATTGCTGTATAAGCAGGTTCTATCTCATCAATAATTGCAACATATCCTATGATTAGATTATCAACATTCTCAATTATATAACCAAAACCATTTGAGATATCATTTTTTACAACATCTAGATTTGGATAACCATTTTGCCATTGATTACTTCCCTCCTCTTTTCTTTTCTCAATTGCTTGTTGCAAAATTTCCCAAATTCTATCTGCATCATTCAAAATAGCTTGACGTAAATTTAATCCAGTCTCCATATCTTATTTTTATTTTCAATATAAGTTATTTTTAAGCAAATCATAAGTTTTGATATTTAATTTTTTGATAAATTAATAGAACTAAACAATGTCATACAAACATGAGGTTTCCAAAATCTATAAAATATGTAAAAATACCTTGGCAACAAGTTTTAGCAATACTTATTTTATTACTCGCATTTGTATTTTTCAGAAGCGAACGCAAAGAAATGATGCAAATTATTCCGAGTATTCAAAGCGCAAAACCTATTTGGCTATTGATCGGTTTCGGAATAACGATTCTCTATATTTCGCTGCAAGCTGCAATGTATATCACAAGTTTCAAAGCAGTTGGTTTACCTCTTAAATTTTGGGACGCTGTCAATTTATTTCTCAAACGAAATTTTATCAGTGTTTTTCTACCAGCGGGCGGAATTAGTTCTTTGGCTTATTTACCCAAACAAATCAAAAAGCAACAATTTGAAACAAATAAAATCATTCAGGCAAGTTCTATTTATGGTTTTATTGGATTATTAACGGTTTTCATCATTGGCGTTCCTATCATTATTTATAGTATTTACGTCAACAAATATTTTAATGATTCGTGGATATCATTAGTCATTTTGGGCATAATTTTAATTCTAGTTTATTTCATTTATAACTCATTCAAAACCAAAAATAAATTCTATCAAATTATAGAAAATAAATTTCCAAAGATTACGGAAGAAATCAATCCAATTTTTGAAGCTTCTTTAGACAGGAAAAATATTAATCTCACAATTCTAATTTCAACAATCATCGAAATTACTGGGATTTTACACGTCTACATCGCAATGTTAGCGTTAGGTATTCAACCCACTTTTGATGCAGCAGCTTTGGCTTATACGATTTCTGTTTTATTGATGATTATTTCGCCTTTTTTGAGAGGTTTGGGTGCTGTAGAATTTACGATGGTGTATATTTTAACACAATTCGGCTATTCTCATAACCAAGGTTTAGCTACAACTTTATTGTACCGCGTTTTCGAATTTTGGCTGCCTTTAGGTTTTGGATGTTTGAGTTTTATGTGGCGTGGAAGAAAACTATTTGCACGAATTTTTCCTGCTGTTATGATTTTTACATTAGGAATGATTAATATAATTTCAGTCATCACTCCTCCTCTTGCAGAACGTTTGCATTTCGAAAAATTGTATTTACCAATCGAATTCATGCATCTTTCAAAATTGATGATTCTATTTGTCGGAATTGCTTTATTGATTACTTCATCTTATCTCATCAAAGGATTAAAATCTGCATGGATTTTTGCTTTAATATTTGCCATACTTTCATTTTTTGGAAATATATTCAAAGCATTGGATTACGAAGAAGCTGGATTCGCATTTTTCACAATCGTGCTATTAATTTACAGCAGGAATCAATATCCATTGAAAACAAATTTGAAACGATTAAGACAAGGATTCTCTATTTTTTTAATGGCATTTTTTGCAATTTTTATTTTCAATGTTTTAAGTTTTTATTTCATTGATAAACGTCATTTTGGTGTAGATTTCTCTTGGAATCAAGCTTTTTATTATACATTTCAAAACTTCTTATTATTCAGCGAAAACAATTTAGTTCCGAGAACAACCTTTGCCGAAGATTTTAAAGACATCAATATCTTTTTTGGATTTAGTTCTTGGATATTATTGATTTTAGCATTTTTTAGAGCTAAAAATTATAACACAAAAGGTATTCAGGATTATGAAGAAGCAGAAGAAATCGTCGAAAAATATGGTAATTCAGCATTAGATTATTTTAAATTAATGGATGATAAAACTCTTTATTTTTCTTCAAATATTGATGGTTTTGTCGCGTATAAAATCGGTTTAAATTTTGCTATTGTTTTGGATAATGTTGTATGTGATGCAAAGCATAAATCAGATTTAATTTCAGAATTCGAGAACTATTGCAAAACAAAAGGTTTGAAAACTGCTTATTATCGAGTTTCGGAAAACGATTTAATTGATTTCAGAAATTTAAAAAAACAATATTTATTAATTGGTCAAGAAGGAATTATTGAAGTTGATTCCTTTAATCTTCAAGGTAAAGAACGTAAATCGATGCGAAATGCATTGAATACTTTAGAGAAAAAAGGTTTTAAAACAGAAGTTATTTTGCCTCCTTTGACAGAAGAATTTTTAAATGAAATTGAATCTGTCTCAAATGAATGGTTAAAAGAATTTGATAAAAAAGAAATTGTATTTGCAGAAGGTAAATTTGACAGAGGAATATTAAAAAATCAAACGATTATTACGCTGAGAAATGAAGAAAATAAAGTGGTTACATTTCTGAATGTTATTCCAGATTATGCAAAAGATGAGATGACTTACGATTTATTTCGAAGAACTGTCAATTCGCCAAATGGTAGTATGGATGCGGTGATAATTGCATTAATTAATCGCGCCAAAGCAAATCAAAAGAAATATATCAACATTGGTTTAACTCCTCTGGCTGGTTTAGATAAACCAAATAATATTGCCGAGCAACTCATGAAATTTGCTTATCAACGAATTGGGACGTTTAAACAATATCAAACAATGCGCGATTTCAAAGAAAAATACGCCAATTATTGGATCAACAAATACATCATTTATGATAATGAAGTGGAACTTATTCAACTTCCACAAGCGTTAAATAGAGTTATGAAACCTCAAGATGAAAACTAAAAATCTCATATTATTTGGATTGATTATCACTACAATTGGTTTGTATATCGTACGTACAAAAGGAGATGATGTGGATATCAAAGATCCTTTACCGCTTAAAATATGGGAGAATAAAAATGACACTAAACCTATCTTGTTTTATTTAAGTGGAGATGCTGGATTAGGACCTTTTTCAAAATCAATTTGTAAAAATCTTTATCAGAAAGGCTATGATATTTATGCTTTAAATTCTAAAGTTTATTTTTGGAATGAAAGAGATCCTAAAAAAACGGCTGAAATATTAAGTCAATTTTTAGAAGAAAAGTTCAAAAATCACAAAAATCAAAAAGTTGTATTTATCGGTTATTCTTTTGGTGCTGATGCGATTCCATTTATTATCAATGAGCTTCCGACAAAAACCAAAGATCGAATTCATCAACTTATTCTTTTAGATCCGTATGAAACTGCTGATCTTGAGATTCATTACAAAAATTTAATTTTTGAAAACGTAAGCGGAAAATGGAATACAATTCCAGAAATTAATCAATTACCTAACTTACATTTATCTATTATTTTAAGTGATTATGGAAAAAATTATCCCTACAATAAAATTACTTTAACCAATAAAAACATAATTTATTTGGGTGGTAATCATCACTTTAACCGAAATTATCAAAAAGTAACTGAGACTATTACTAAGCAATTAAAGTCAAATTAGAAAATATTCATTTAACATAATTACATCTTGTGATATTCCGAACTTTTTTGTTTTAAAATCATCAAGCTCTCTTTTAATTTGTTAATCGTAGAATAAGAATGAAACTTATTCTTATTTAGTTGAATGGTGTAAAAATTATCATAATACTTTCTAGCTAACTAAAAGTTTAAAACATAAAAAAACCTCAAGAACTAAATCTTGAAGTTTAAATAAAAACTGGCGATGACCTACTCTCCCGCAATAGCAGTACCATCGGCACTGAAAGGCTTAACTTCTCTGTTCGGAATGGGAAGAGGTGAGCCCTTTCGTAATAATCACCCTAATATTTTTTGTATTTTTAATCAGGTTTACATCCTGATGATTCGATAAAAAAGCCTCAAGTTGTTCACTTGAGGCTTTTGATAAAAACTGGCGACGACCTACTCTCCCGTAAGTAACAGTACCATCGGCGCAGGCAGGCTTAACTTCTCTGTTCGGAATGGGAAGAGGTGAGC
>NZ_JAAGKM010000048.1 GCF_019308355.1 Empedobacter falsenii
AGAAGGGAAAAATAAAATGTCGGTCTTAAACGCAGTCAGAAATAAAATAATTCACAGAATTTATGCACTAATTAAAAATCAAAATATTTATAAAAATAACTTGGTTTTGTCATAGAAATCAGAATGAGAAATCTCAAATATTTTGTCAATTAATGCTTGACAATACCCGTCATTTGTAAGAGGTTCAACCTCTATAATATCAAATTCTTCTGACTTTACATTGTGTAAAGCAACTTGTGTAAACTCTTTGAATTGTACAGTTTCTTTTATCAAATACTTCATCATAAATTAAGTTTTAGCATTTAACCTTTTATAGTGTAATTTGATGTAAATTAATATATTACAAAGACAAAATGTGTCGCTGGAGAGATTATTTGCTTTCTTATTTTATATATTGCTCTACTGCTTTATCTAATTCGTCGTTTACGATTTTTGCATAGATTTGAGTTGTTCCAATATCTGAGTGATCTAACAATTTTGAAACGTACTCAATACGCATTCCGTTAGCTAAAGCTTGGGTTGCAAATGTATGTCGGCTTAAATGGAATGATAACGAGAATGGAAATTCTAATTCTTTACCGATTCTACGCAATTTCTGACCACATAAAGTATTTTTGGCAGCTATTACTTTTAGTTGGTATTCGTTGGATTGTTCGAAGAAATTTGCTTCTGAAATGATTGGAAAAATAAAATCATCTGATTCGGAAGTTTCTTTCTTGTATTTGTTTAAAATCTCTAAAGCCGATTGACCTACTTTGAATTGATGTGAACGTTTAGTTTTACGAATGTTTAATCTGATACGTTGTTCGTTTTCATCATAGTTTTTCCATTGTAAGGTAACGACATCACCAAAACGTAATCCACCCGCATAACAACTGAAAATAAACATATCACGGAAATACGTATCTGTTTGACCAGATGAACTCTTGTGATTTTTTAGCTGCTCTATTTGTTCTTTGTTTAAAAACAGTCTTGTACTCTTGTCTTTTTTGATTCTTACACTCGCAAATGGATAAGTATTTAAACTGATGACTTCTTCACGAATGGCATCTTTAAACATTATCGCCAGAATATTTAAAGCATAATGCATAGTTGTAGAACCATTCTTTAAACGATTGCTCATAAAATTGACATAATCATTTAAAACTGTTACTGTGATATCTTCAAAGTAGATTTCGTTTGTACCTAAAAACTTCTCGAACTTTTGAATATTCATTTTATAAGCTTTATAGGTTTGAGGTGATACATTCCCTCTGATACGTTCACAACGCTCGTAAGCATATTCAAAGAAATTCTTAATATCTTTTCCTTTAATCGCTTCTTTTAATCGCTTAGCGGAGATATTTCCACGCTTTCGCTCGTTATCAGCAACCATTGCTTCTGCATCTGCAATCTTTTGAGATAAGAAAGCATTCATTCTCGTTGAATTGGGATAATTGCGTTTTACTTTTTGTTTGACATCATCCCATTCGTTTTCTTTCAACTTTACTCCAGTTGCTATAAATTTTGTTTTACGATCCTTGATTAACCGGATATACAATGGACTGTGCCCTGTTTTATCTTCTTGGTTGGTGCGAAGTACTAATTTGATTGAAGCCATTGGATTTTGAATTATGGTTTAAAAATCTATTTTTATAAACGAATGCAATCAAGTGATTTTTTTTTGTAACTTGCTGATGCAAACGAATGTAACGTGATTCTAAGGTACAACAATTGGTACAACAAATCAAGGATTTCAATGCGTTAGAGTACTTCAAATTGAAACTTTAACATTCTATAAAACCTTATAAATAGGCAATTTAGAGAAAAATAGTATTGTCATATTATGTTTTCAGATAATTCAACTTTATCCGAATCTAAAATTTGATTATTCATTTCGCTGTTCAATACAAAACCATTCAGTGCAATCGCATTTTCTTCGATTTGAACGGCATCTTTCATCGCATCTTTTACTTTCATTTCGATCAACGCATTCGATTTGAAAACCTTCCCTTCTACTTCTGGATTCGCAGCATTAGAAACTGCAACTTCTTCTTTCGCATCTGTAGCCAATTCTGCATTACTTTCTGAACTCTTGTATTGATTACAACTTGTGATAGAAGCAACTATAAAAAGTGCTAAAATAATTTTTCTCATAATGATGTTTTTTAATGTTTGATTTAAAATTAGTTGCATCATTTTTCAATTATTCACCAAAATACTTTTCTTTTACTTGTTTATTATTTTACAAATACAAAATACTGATATTCATTTGTTTAATTTTATTTTACAAAGATTTATCTTCAAATAATTTTCAGAAATTCAAAAGATTAAAGATGTTTGTAAAAGATTTAGTTTACTTTTAACTGATTTGTTAATTATTGAAAAGAAAAAATGAAAGTGATTAAGCCAATTTTCCTAAACTTATTACTAAGTTCTGTTGTTTTTGGACAACGAACTGAACAACCAAAATCTGAAACATATCCAAAAAATATCTTCCAAAATCCTTTAGAAATTACCAATTATTTGGCTGGAAATTTTGGAGAATTACGTGCCAATCATTTCCACGCTGGGCTTGATATCAAAACTCAACAACGAGAAGGTCTGAAAGTAAAAGCGGTTGGAGACGGTTACATTTCTCGCATTAATATTTCGCCAACAGGTTATGGAAATGCACTTTATATCGATCACCCAAACGGATATACTTCTGTTTATGCCCATTTGAGAGAATTTACGCCCGAATTGCAAGAATATGTGCGCAAACAACAATATGCAAACGAAACGTTTAAGATAGAATTGCATCCAAAACCAAACGAACTTCCTGTAAAAATGGGCGATTTGATTGCTCTTTCTGGAAATTCTGGAGGTTCTGGAGGTCCACATTTACATTTCGAAATTCGTGATACCAAAACAGAAGAACCAATTAATCCTTTTTACTTCGGTTTTGATTTACCTGATACTCGAAAACCATCTATTTTAGGCCTATATGCTTATCCAATTTATGGCGATGTGAATCAAAAAACCAATCGTGTTGTTGTGGTAAATGGAGGTACAATTTCTGCCTCTGGCGCAATAGGTTTTGGTGTAAAAGCCTATGACAAACACAATGGAGCAGAAAATAACAATGGAGTTCATCAAATTAATATTTATGTGAATGATGAACCGATTTATACGTTTACTTCTAATCGTTTTTCGTTTGATGAAGCTCGAGCTATAAATACAGTTTGCGATTATGGCGATATTCAGAAAAATAATAGTTGGGTGTATCAAGGATTTGTGAAAGATGGGAATCCTGTCAGAATGTATTCAAATCTAAAAAACAATGGAATTTTAGAGCTTGAAGAAGGAAAATCGTACAAAGTAAAAATTGACGTTTCTGATTATGCAGGAAATTTATCTTCGCAATCTTTTACAGTTAATGGAAAAGCATTTGTAGATTCTGCAAAACTTACTGAAACAAATCCAATGTTGTGGAACAAAGAAAATCATTTCAAATCTGATGGAATCGAAATATTTTTCCCTAAAAATATTTTTTATGAAGATTTTGATTTAGCTTATAAATTCTCGAATGGTAAACATTGGGTGGGCGATTATTATATACCAGTTCATCAAACTTACACGTTAGCAATAGAACCGACTACTGACATTCCAACAGCGCAATTGGACAAAGCTGTTATTGTACGCGAATATCAAAAAAGAGGTGCTTGGAAAAAAGATTATTTAACAACAGAGCTCAAAAATGGAAAGCTTGTTGCAAATCCAAAAGATTTTGGTGTTTTTTCTATTTTAATTGACAATACTAAACCGACAATTACTCCGTTAAATATCAAATCAGATAGTCAATTTACTCAAGCTAATGCTATTATCAAATTTACAATTGATGATGCACAATCTGGGATAAAAGATTATAAAGCTTATATCGATGGTAAGTGGGTTTTAGCCGAATATGATCAAAAAATTAAACGATTATCAATTAATTTGAACAAAGAACAGATTTCGGTTGGCAACCATCAATTAGAATTAAACGTGAAAGATGAAAAAAACAACACAGCAACATACTCTACAACATTCAAAAAGATTTCTTAGTACCATAAGTTTATCTCTTTTGGGTGGAATTTTATTTGCTCAAACTGCGCAAATTAATGGTAAAGTTGTCGACGAAAATAGAATTCCAATTAGTGAAGCTGAGATTATTGTCAACGATCAATCTTATTTTACAGATCAAAATGGTAATTTCAAAATTGATATTCCATCAAATTCTTCCGTTACCGTAACTTTTAACAACAATGGTTATCATTCGTTTGCACAAACTTTTACGCTAAAAGATAAAAACAAGAAAGAGATTTTTGTTCAATTAGTTCCTGATCAAACCAATGCAATCGAATTAGGTGAAGCAACTATTTCTTTTCAATCCAATAAAAATAAACCTTTGCAAAGTACCGTTTTGAGTGCTGCGCAAATGCAACAAGGACCAAGTTTGACTGGCGGAGTTGCCGATTTATTGAAAACATTGCCTTTCGTAAATTCGAATACAGAATTAAGTTCGCAATATATGGTTCGCGGAGGAAATTATGACGAAAATTTAATTTACGTTAACGGAATCGAAGTTTATAAACCTCAATTGATTCGTTCTGGCGAACAAGAAGGTTTAGGTTTTGTAAATCCTGCGATGACGCAATTTATCAACTTTTCTGCTGGTGGTTGGGAAGCAAAATACGGCGACAAAATGTCTTCTGTTTTAGATGTTACCTACAAACGCCCAACAAAATTTGAAGGACAATTAGAAGCAAGTTTAATGGGCGGAAGTTTGACATTAGGCGGAGGTTCTAAAGACAAAAAACTTTCGGCAATTGTTGGAGCGCGCTATCAAAACAGAAATTTAGTGTTGAATACCTTAAAAGGTGATACCAATTTCAATCCCGAATATTACGATGTACAAGCCAATATCAATTATAAATTAAATGATAAATGGAATGTTGCATTTTTGGGGACAATGTCACGTTCGCGCTACGAAATGTTTCCTGTAAAACGTGATACGTACATCAACACAATGGATACTCCGTTGTTGCTAACTGTTTTTTATGACGGAAAAGAGGATGATAAATTTGCGACAGAAACAGGAAGTTTATCATTTACATATCAACCAAATTCTAAAGTAGATTTAGGGTTAGACCTTTTTGCTTATCATTCGAAAGAGCGCGAATATTTTGATATTCAAGGTTCTTATTTCATTTCCGAAGTAGACGAAAAAGGCCATGCTACTTCTACGAATGATGTTGGTTCGCAAATCGATCATGCACGAAATAATTTTGATGCGTTGGTTGCTGGAATTCAACACAAAGGAAAATATAAAATCAATGGAAACAATGATATTGAGTGGGGTGCAAAATTTCAACAAGAAGATATTCGTGATTTATTAGGTGAATGGCAAGCAATCGATTCGACAGGATATGTTGTGAATCCAAATCCAGGAAATGGTTTGAATTTAAGTTATTATGTGAATTCTAAAAATAATTTAAAAACCAATCGTATTTCAGGTTACGCACAATATACAAGCAAATTTATGTGGAATGATGCGAAAGTAATGTTCAATGCTGGTGTGCGTACGGCTTATTGGGATTTTAACGAAGAAACAACTATTTCGCCTCGTGCTCAAATCGCTGTTAAACCAGATTGGGAAAGCGATATGTTGTTCCGTATTTCGACAGGTATTTATTATCAACCTCCCTTCTATCGCGAAATTCGTCGTTTAGATGGTTCTTTGAATAATAAAGTAAAATCGCAACAATCAATTCATTTTATATTTGGAAACGATTACGAATTCAAATGGATGGATCGTCCGTTCAAATTAACAACTGAGGTTTATTACAAAATCTTAAACGATTTGAATCCGTATTATGTAGACAATGTAAGAATTCGTTATACGGCAGATAATAACTCCAAAGGTTATGCGTATGGACTTGACATGCGTTTATTTGGGCAGTTTGTTCCTGGTATAGATTCTTGGTTCTCGGCTTCGTATGCGAGAGCTTATCAAAATATTGATGACAGAGGAAATATTCCATTACCAACAGATCCTCGTTTCAAATTATCTGCATTTTTCCAAGATTATATGGAGTTTTTACCATCTTTCAAAGTGAATGTAAATTTGATTTATGCTTCTGGTTTACCAAACGGAGCACCACAATTTGCAGATCCTTACCAATACCAAACAACGTTGACAGATTACAAACGTGTTGACATTGGTTTTGTGAAAGAAATTATTAATCAAAAAGAATTGAAACCATCAAAAGGAACATTCTGGAGTAATTTCAAAGAAATTTCGATTGGTGTAGATGTTTTCAATGTGTTTGATATTAAAAACGAAATCAGTAATTCATGGATTCGCGACGTAAATTCGAGTGCAGTTTACACAATGCCAAATTATTTGACAGGACGTTTCTTGAATGGAAAGATTAATTTTAAGTTTTAAAACTATTCAAAATTAATATTAGGATAAATTAATTCTTATTAATAATGGATTTTCAAAAATATATCGGTTACATCATCATTCCAATTATATTTATTTTTTCAATTTCACCTATTTTTTTCATGAACAAGAAAATAGGTAAAATAAAATATTTAAAGACTTATAGTTTTATATTTTGGTTATTTTCATTTTTACTATTTTTCATATCATTAAATGAAATCTTTGAAAATCAAAACTTAAAAGGTTTTACTTTTTTCAATTTTTATAAAACTTTAGAATATTATTTTTTATGGATTTTACTTCCATTTTGGATATTTCCAATTTCAATTATATCAGGAATATTAACTCCATTTATTCTATATTTAAAAAGTAAGAATAATAAAAGAAATAAGGTATACTAATTTTTTTCCAAAAAAATGGAAAGACAAAAAGATAGGCTAAGATAATTGTAAAGAATAAAATGTTTTTTTATACGCTCTTTGTCAAGTTGAATTCATTTCAACTTCGCAACCTCAAAGTAAAACTCAAATCAAAAAAACTTTATACATTTATCGAAGCACTTCTCGCGACAGAAGTGCTTCTTTTTTATTTAAAATCTGACAAAACGACACATAATGGGCATTGGCAAACTATTTGATTCAATCAGAAACAAAAAAACTAATAAGAATATGTCTGACCAAAATATACACGAAGAATTAGAGAACGAGAATCTTCAAGAAAACGTTCAAGAGAGTGACAACACTGTAGAACAGCCACAAGAAGAAACTGCTGGAAAGTCAGAATTAGAAATTGTTAAGGAACAATTAACAAAAGAAAAAGACCAATATTTACGTTTATTTGCTGAGTTTGACAACTTCAAAAAACGTACTTCTCGCGAACGCATGGATATTTTCAAGACAGCAAATAAAGAAGTAATCACTTCATTATTGCCTGTTTTAGATGATTTTGGACGCGCAATCAATCAAATTGAAAAATCTGGAGACGACAACTTACTTCAAGGAGTTGAATTGATCAATAATAAATTAGTAGAAACTTTACGTGCAAAAGGTTTGAAAGAAATGGAAGTAAAACCTGGAGACGATTTCAACACAGATTTACACGAAGCAATTACTCAAATTCCTGCTCCAACAGAGGATTTGAAAGGTAAAATTGTAGACGTTGTAGAAACGGGATATTTATTAAATGATGTAGTGGTTCGCTACGCGAAAGTTGTTGTTGGATTATAATTTAGATTAAGAAAATGTCATCAAAAAGAGATTATTACGAAATATTGCAGGTCGAAAAATCTGCAACATCAGAGCATATCAAGAAAGCTTATCGTAAACTTGCCATCAAATATCACCCTGACAAAAATCCTGGTGACAAAGAGGCAGAAGATAAATTTAAAGAAGCTGCAGAAGCTTACGAAGTTTTAAGCGACGACAACAAACGTGCACGTTACGACCAATTCGGACATGCAGGAATGGGCGGAGCTGCTGGCGGAGGATTCGGCGGTGGCAGCGGAATGAATATGGAGGATATTTTCTCTCATTTCGGCGATATCTTTGGAGGCGGAGGATTCGGTGGCGGATTTGGAGGTCAATCTCGTGGTCCACGTCGAATGAAAGGTTCTGATTTGCGTATTCGCGTAAAATTGAACTTAGAAGAAATGGTGAACGGTTGCGAAAAGAAAGTAAAAGTTAAACGTTTCAAACAAGCAGATGGCGTTACATCTAAAACATGTCCATCTTGTGGAGGTTCTGGACAACAAGTTCGTGTTACCAATACATTTTTAGGGCAAATGCAAACCGCTACAACTTGTGGAACTTGTCAAGGAGTAGGAAAAGTTGCAGATAAAATTCCTTCGGGAGCAAATAATCAAGGATTAATCAAAGTTGAGGAAACAATCGACCTTAAAATTCCAGCTGGAGCAAGAGAAGGAATTCAATTGCAAGTTCGCGGAAAAGGTAACGATGCGCCTTTTGATGGTATTCCTGGTGACTTACTTGTTTTGATTGAAGAAGAAGAACACGACACATTAAAACGTGATGGAAACAACTTACATTTTGATTTGTATGTTTCTATTCCAGATGCTGTTTTAGGTGCTTCGAAAGAAATTCCGACGGTTAACGGAAAAGTGAAAATTAAAGTTGACAAAGGAACTCAATCAGGAAAAGTATTACGTTTAAAAGGTCAAGGTTTACCAGATTTGAACGGTTACGGAAAAGGTGATTTATTTGTGCATGTTAACATTTGGACACCAACTCATTTATCGAAAGATCAAGAAGCGTATTTTGAAAAAATGAGAGACGATGATCATTTCTCACCAGAACCTTCGAAAAATGAAAAATCATTCTTTGAACGTGTGAAAGATATGTTTCAGTAATTGAAAATCAAATGATATAAAAAAATCCATCTCAAATGAGATGGATTTTTTTATATTTTAAAATCTTTTAATGACTATGCGTGTTAGCTTCCCCAGCTGAACCTTCACGATCATATGAACAACAAGAAGGTAAATTTCCGTACACTTTTACTTCTGCACGTTTATTATCAGTATCGTGTCCAACCGCTACTACAGCGTTTTCTACATCATCCACTTTACTCTTTTTCTCATTCAATATGATATGTAAATTTTGCGTATTACTATCCCATTCAGCAGATTTTACACCTTTTACACCATAAGCTGCTTTTTCAATACGATCTTTACATTGTCCACAATTTCCTTTAACGTGTAAATCGTGTTTCGCATTTTTATTTTGTGCTTGTGCGCTAATTCCTAAAGTCGTAACCAAAGCAAAGGCTAATATTTTTTTCATTGTTTTATTATTTTTATGATTTTATTTTAAACTAAATCTTAATCCAGCGTAATACATTTGTCCAAAAATTGGCGCATAAACAATCGAACTATCGAAATTTGAACCAAAAGGATTATCTGCTCCTAAAATTACGCGATGTTGTTGATAATTCGTTACATTTTCTCCTCCAATATATACTTCAAAACGTTTTGAAAAAACACGTGTAATCTGGAAATTAATTGTCCCAAATGGATTCGAATATTCATTCAACTGATTTTCTGGTAAATTATCTGATGTATTTGGTAAACGCTGTTTTCCAATCCAATTATACGTTGCATCAAAACGCCAATTTTTACCATTTCTTTCGCGTGTTTCGTATTCTAAATTTGTAAAGAAACGATGTTTCGCTTGCAACGGACGTTCTAATTTTCCTTTTTCATAATCTGTTGCGATATCGTAATATTTATAAGATGCTCTAATTTTGAAATTTGTGAATGGATTATAATTAAAATCAAATTGGAACGAATTTGCATACGAATCTCCTTCTAAATTATAAAATCTTACTTGACGAGCCAAATAATCGATATCAGTTACGATTTGATTTTGAAAATCTGTTCGATAAAAATCTGCTGTAACATCTGCATTTTTACCAAATAATTTAAATTCTTGTGTTACGCTAAATCCATAATTCCATGCAATTTCTGGATCTAAACCATATATTTTTCCATTTCCATCGCCCAGAATATTAAATTGTCTTGAAGATGCAAATAAATTCTGATTTTCTGCAAATATATTATTGATTCGTTTTCCGCGACCAACCGACGCTTTTATTGTTGTTCCTTTTACTGGCATATAACGCGTATGCAAACGCGGTGTCAAGAAAAAGCCCATTCGATTATGATAATCTCCACGAAGCCCAGCAATCATATTGAAATTCTTCATATTATCAAACGTATATTCGAAAAATGCTCCTGCAGAATTATCAATTCGATCATAATTCGCATCCGTTGGAAGCGCTACAAATTCCTTGAATTTATCGTATGTAAAACTAGCTCCTGTAGAGAATTTATTTTTTGTATTGCTAATAATCGAACTAAAAATATAATTGGCATAAAAACTTTGTTGTTCGATATCATATTGATTCAATCCAAAGTAAGAATCTTGTTTATGATAGCTAAACGCCGTTTGTAATCCCATACTTTGATAAGGCATTTCTGGAAAAACATACCCAATTTTTGACGAAACATCCACACGATTTGTATTGATTTCTGACCCCCAATAATTTGTTGTTAATTTATCACGATCTTTATCAAAATCAACTTGTCCTGCTTGTTTTGTATCATTCAAATATCTTGCAGATAAAAATCCGACCCAACCTTTTTCTAAGTTTTGATATTGCCAACGATTCATTACATTAACTTGGTGTCCAAGCGGATTATCTAAAAATCCATCATCGTTCATATCATTCTTCGAAACGCGTGCATTTCCATGCATAAACAAAGAAGTACTCCATTTATCATTCAATTTTTTGTTCAAATGCACATTTCCTTCAAAACGAGAATCTGTCGAACCATAAAGATTCACAAACAACGGAATATCATTTGAAGGTTTTATTAATTCTGTATTAATCTGCCCAGAAATACTTTCGTAACCATTAATCACCGTTCCAGCACCTTTCGTCACCTGAATACTTTCTACCCAAGTTCCTGGCGTAAAACTAAGCCCAAAAGCTTGAGAAGCTCCACGAACATTTGGTATATTTTCTTCTGCAATCAAAATATAAGGAGAGGTTAAACCTAACATTTTAATTTGCTTATTTCCTGTCACAGCATCCGAAAAATTGACATCAATAGAAGGATTTGTCTCGAAAGATTCAGCTAAATTACAACATGCTGCTTTCAACAATTCTTTTCCAGTCATTGTCGTCATATTGGTTGCAAACTTCGATTTTTTAAGCGAACTACTTGTATCACGAACCACAACTTCATTCAACGAAGTATCCCCAAAATGATCTTTTACATTGATGGTGATATTCTGAAATTCGTCTTTTAATTCCTTAAAAGTTGTTGTTTCATTGTCATAAAAAACACCTAAAATTGAGGTTGGTTGATAATTTTCGATCTCAAAGTTTCCTTTTTCATCTGTAATAACAGTAATATCTGACGATTGCCAAAACACTTCTGCTCCAACGATTGGTTGTTGATTTTGATCTGTAATTTTTCCTTTTAAAGTAGATTGTGCGTAAGAAAACGCAGCACTTAGTATAAATACTGAAGTGAATATTTTTTTCATTTTTACGATTTAAGGCTCAATGCCTATTTATTATTGTGTACTTGTTGATTAGATTTTCATCAAATACTTTAATATTTAGATAATAGCGTATTGTTTTCTGATTAATTTAATCAAAAAATAAACGGGTATTACCCTTCGTAAAATGTTAACTGAGAATTGAGTATATAATTTGGCGGTGCATTTGACGCAACATAAAAATCAAGGAAACTAGATTGATTGCTCACCTCTTCATCTTGAATCGGAATTCTAATTTGAAGAATTTCAGAAACTATAAAACTAATCGGAATAAGTTTTTGAATTTTGACAGTTTGCTTTTCTACAAACTTATCCGAATATGAAATATCCTTACAGCAATCATCTTTTTTAGATTTATTGTTTTCCGGTAATTCGCAATGTTTTTTTTCTGTTTTTGGAGGACAACACGAAGTAGAAACTCCCATTTCGTGCGAATTATTATCCAAATGATTCAACTTCACTTGCTCCACCACTCCTTGACAAAAATGCATAGAAAATGCGTAGCTAAGATTTGAAAAAATCAAAACCACCGACAAAACATACTTTATGTAATGTTGCATTTTCATGTTGGACAAAAATAAACAAAAAATTCAAATCAAAACAAACTGAAATTTATATCATTTTCAAAGTTTCTTATAGAATTTTCAGTTTTCATCACTTTATCTTCTTGCCTGTTTGTTCGTCGGAATATTAATAATCCCAGAACCATTTACCAACGATTTATCGTTTTCGTTAACAATTTTCAAAACAACTTCAAAATTTTGCCAATCTATCCCTTGCAAAGTCACTAAACCTGTTGCTTTATCAATCGATTTTATTTTAAATCCTTTATCAGGAAAATCTTGTCCATCGACAATCGGATCAAAATCCAACCCAACTTCTGGCTCAACTTTAAAAGCAGAATCTTGCACAAATTTGTATCGATCTTTAAAACTTTGCGTCAATAATTCATTTTGCTTGATATACTCATCTTCGTTTATTTTTCCAATTGTATCCATGATATAATCAACATAATTATTCATAAAATCAAGCGCAACATTATAATTAACATCCGATTCTTTAACCGAATCTTTCACTTCACTTTCAATTTTATTTTCTGTTGATGAACTAGATGAATTATTAGAATTACAACTTGTAACAAAACTTAATAATAGAACAGGAAGAATAATTTTTTTCATAGGGTTATCTTTTTTTTATGATTTAAAAGTATGTTTTTTTTTGATTGAAATTGAAATAAGTCGAATAATAAAATCAATCATTTTGTTAATAATCTTCTCAAAAAATAGAATAAGCGATTAAAGCCTTACGATTTTATCAAAATATACCTCAATAGTCATCAAAAATCACTAAAATTGCACTTTAAATAAGAACACACAATTAATTATGTCAGAAGATATTTTCAAGAAAGTAGTTTCTCATGCGAAAGAATATGGTTTCATTTTTCAATCGAGTGAGATTTATGATGGATTATCAGCCGTTTACGATTATGGTCAAAACGGAGCTGAGCTAAAAAATAACATCAAACAATATTGGTGGAAAGCAATGGTACAAATGCACGAAAACATTGTCGGCATTGATTCTGCTATTTTTATGCACCCTACTACTTGGAAAGCTTCGGGCCACGTTGACGCGTTTAATGATCCTTTGATTGATAACAAAGATTCTAAAAAACGTTACCGTGCCGATGTTTTAATTGAAGATCATTGTGCAAAAATTGAAGGTAAAATAGAGAAAGAAGTTGCGAAAGCTGCAAAACGTTTCGGTGATGCTTTTGATAAAGATCAATTTGTTGCGACAAATCCTCGTGTTGTAGAATATCAAAATCAAATCAATACAATTTTAGCGCGCATGGGAAAATCTTTGGAAAACGAAGATTTAGACGATATAAAAGCTTTGATTGAAGAATTAGAAATTGCTGATCCTGTAACTGGTTCTAAAAATTGGACAGAAGTTCGTCAATTCAACTTGATGTTCGGAACTAAATTAGGAGCGACAGCAGATCAAGCAATGGATTTATATTTACGCCCAGAAACGGCTCAAGGTATTTTCTTAAATTACTTGAACGTACAAAAATCTGGTCGTATGAAATTACCTTTCGGAATTGCTCAGATTGGTAAAGCTTTCCGTAATGAGATTGTTGCACGTCAATTTATTTTCCGTCAACGTGAGTTTGAACAAATGGAAATGCAATTTTTCGTAAAACCAGGAACTGAATTAGAATGGTACGAAAAATGGAAAGAAACACGTTTACGTTGGCATCAAACTTTAGGTTTAGGAAATGAAAATTATCGTTTCCACGACCACGAAAAATTAGCGCACTATGCAAATGCTGCTGCTGATATTGAGTTTAAATTCCCATTCGGATTCAAAGAATTAGAAGGAATTCACTCACGTACAGATTTCGATTTGAAAGCACACGAACAACATTCAGGTAAAAAAATTCAATATTTCGATAACGAAACAAACGAATC
Organism: Empedobacter falsenii; assembly: GCF_019308355.1. GTDB lineage: Bacteria > Bacteroidota > Bacteroidia > Flavobacteriales > Weeksellaceae > Empedobacter > Empedobacter falsenii_B. Next base: position 14,004 of record NZ_JAAGKM010000048.1, read on the forward strand.
ATACACACCTTATGTTGTAGAAACTTCTGTAGGTTTGGATCGTATGTTCTTAGCAGTTTTCTCAAATTCATTGAAAGAAGAAGTTTTAGAAGATGGATCAGAACGTGTTGTATTATCTTTACCAGCTGCATTAGCGCCAATTAAAGCTGCTGTTTTACCATTGGTAAAGAAAGATGGTTTACCAGAATTAGCGAAAGAAATTTTGAAGAAATTACGTTTAGATTACAACGTAATGTACGAAGAAAAAGATACTATCGGTAAACGTTACCGTCGTATGGATGCGATTGGAACACCTTTCTGTATCACTGTTGACCACGATTCATTAAACGATAATTCTGTTACTTTACGTTACCGTGATACAATGGAGCAAAAACGTGTTAATATTAATGAGTTAGCTCAAATTATCGACAAAGAAGTCAACATGAAATATCTTTTTGAACAATTATAAAAAGAATATCTTCTCAATACAATAATACTAAAGCTCAGAAATTTCTGAGCTTTTTTTATTTTTATTAAAATTTTTAACAATTTGGCAAAGCTTTTGATTTTAATTTAGATATATTAATCTAAAAAATACAAATTATGGGCTTTATTATTAATCTTTTGGTATCAGCATTAGTTGTTTTCGGACTTGCTAACATTTTACCTGGAGTATCTGTAAAAGGATATGGTTCTGCGATTATTGTTGCACTTGTTATTGGACTTTTAAATGCTGTTGTAAAACCAGTTTTAAACTTTATTAGTTTACCTGTAACAATCTTAACATTAGGATTATTTTCTTTTGTGATTACAGCAATCATTATCTTATTAGCAAGTGCAATTATGGGAGATAGTTTCCATGTGGACGGATTCTGGTATGCATTATTATTTGGTATTGTTTTAGCAATTGTCAATTCTTTAGTTGGAGGAATGATGGGAGACTAATTTATACAGATTATTACATATAAAAAGCTGTCCAAAATTGGACAGCTTTTGTATTTTATAAAAGTTTTATTGAGGATAAAATTTTATTTGCTCAAAAATATAGTTATCATGTTTTTTAAGAAGATCAACCAATTGTTTCAATTCGGACTCTTCCCATTTATTCTGAAACATCTCATCATGAATTAACACAACTATATTATTATTTGTAAAGGTTTTATTCGATTCTAATTGATTAACAATTTGTTTATAAATCGCTTGAACAGATTGCACCGGTGTTCCATCTTTTCCATGATGCGTCCATTCCAAATCCCAACCAATAACTTTATAACCCAACTTTGCTAAACCATCAGCCGTTTGTACACCAGAAGCTCCATCATTCTTCGATTTTCCGTCCAATCTCCACATGTTTCTTCCTGGTAAACGAACAATTTTATCTTGTAATTTTAGTATCGATTGGTTTTTCAAAATATCCTCAACCGACGTTTGCTCGTTACTATAAAACTTTTTGTACTGATCATTCGCATGCGTCCAACTATGATTACATTCTTCGATATACGGATTATCTTCGTAATATTTAAAATAATCCGTCATTGTTTTATTTTTCTCCACATGTTCTCCAACAAGAAAAACAGTCACTTTTAACTTCTCATTTTTGAAAACCTCATCAATATTTTCACTTCCATTCAAAGGTCCATCATCAAAAGTTAAATAGATATATTTTTTCACAGAATCACTCGCTTTCTGTGCAAACAAACTTGTCGAGAAGATTAATAAAAAGACACTCAAAAGTGTCATTATTCTTTTATTCCATATCATTTAAGTTAGTTTTTAATGAATTAAATGTATGAAAGAAATTCTATTTTTTATATTTTTCTAATGCTTTTTCTAATCGTGTTTTGATTCTTTTTTTCACTAATCTTGGAGCAAGAATTTCTATTTCTTCTCCAAATCCTAAAAGTTCTCGTTCCAACTCAAAATTATGTACAACTTCTATCGAAAATAAAGTTCCTTCGTCCGTCACTTCCAACACTTTTTGCGTCGCATGAATTGGTTTTGTCACCACATAGGGCGCTAATTTTTTATTCACACGAAAAACAACACGCTGCTCCCTTTCTTTCACACTTTTCGTTACGCCAATCGCATTGTTATAATACGTATCAAAATTAATTTCTTGCTCATCTACAAAAGGTTCATTTGCCAATTCATAAAACTCAACAATTCTATCCAAAGCCAACGTATACAAATTTTTATCTTTTCTCGATTTAGCCAATAAAAACCAGCGATTACGGTATTCTTTCAACAAATACGGATAATAAACTTGTTGTTTTGGTTCTTGATTTTTTGCTTTGAATGATTGATAAGAAATCAACAGAGGTTGTTTCTTGACAATTGCTTGATACAATCGATTCAAATGCTCCAAACCTTTTAACAATGGATTTTCCTCAAACTGAATATAATTTGGTTGTTGATGCGTTTGTTTGGATAAATTATTTTCGAGACGCGTAATAATCTCGTTCATATCATCAAAATAATTAAACCCATTCAATTGTTTCATTACCGAAATCACTTCTTTCATTTTATCTAAATCAGCAGAAGAAACAGGCGAATTATGAATTGAATAATCATGATCTTCATATTCATAAAACTTTTTTTCTCGAACAACAATTGGCGCATTATAGCCCAATTTATCACTTCGCATCACTTGTATATCGCCCTGAATTGTACGTTTCGAAACGCCAGAAGTTATTCCTTCATATTCATACAATGCTTCCGAAACTTTTTCTATCAAATCTTCTAATGTCCATTTTCTGAAATGATTTTGAAGACATTTATCGATCGTTTGATAACGTATTAATGCAATTTTATTGGTTGCCATGGTTGATTTCTTTATTCAATACTACAAATTTCAAATCAAAGTACGCAATCTATTTGCGTAGAAATTTTTATTTCAAATTTTATTCAAAATATTTTCAATATAAAATCCTCTATTCATCATCATTTACAAATTATTTCGAAAAAATATTTTATTGCGCAATTCATTCGCACACTTCTACTCCAACTTTGTCAAAGGTTTAACAACCAAACGATTTTAATTGTTCCTTGACAAATGTTTCAGTATAGCATTGTAGTAGAAAATGCTTCATCACTTCTATTCTGAATAATTAAAATCCCAATGATGCACATGGGTTCGAATCCCATTTTCAATTTCGATTGGAATAGCTAAGCGGTATAGCAATCATTAATGATGGGTCGTAGGTTCGATTCCTACTTTCAGTAAACTGAAATAACTCAGTTGGTTAGAGTAATCATTAAAATCAGACTTTTAATCTGTTTTTTATCGCCCGAAAGGGCACCATTGGAAACAAAAAAAGCTAAAAAGTTTTCTTTTCGAATAGAAAGTTTATTTCGTAGAAATAAATTTGAAATAAGATCAAAAACTTGCTTAAAACCTGAATTTGAAACTTTAGTTGATGATTGATTTCAAAAGTTTAAACTAAAAAATCAAGTCAAAATGATTTGAAAAAAATGATTAAAACAAGAAATCAAAATAAGCTGCTCAAACTTCAAATTCCGTTTTAAAAAAGAAAAATGATTTAGCTTTTTTAATTAAAAAATTTAGAAAAAGATTCTTCGATAAACTCAGAATGACAATAATTCGTCAATTCGAGTGATTTTTCGAAATGAAAATAAAGAAAAATTGTATCGAGAATAGAATTAAAAAATAGTCATCCTGATTTCTATGACAAAACCAAGTTATTTTTATAAATATTTTGATTTTTAATTAGTGCATAAATTCTGTGAATTATTTTATTTCTGACTGCGTTTAAGACCGACATTTTATTTTTCCCTTC
>NZ_JAAGKM010000049.1 GCF_019308355.1 Empedobacter falsenii
TATTGAAATATGGTAAGGTCAAAAATCCTAATGATTTTCCTACATTTCAAATTAATCAAAATAATAATACAATAATATTAAATAAAAACTCTACTTTTAAGTGTTCTTAACAAGGGGAAGATTACAACTCCTGTTACTAAAGAAATTGATGACTACGGAAAAGTTACTATCATTGTCACGCAAGAAATGATTGATGAAGCAAAATCGTATATCAAATCCAAAAATTATCCAAAACCAGTTTCTCCAGTAATGCATTACTTAAACTCATTTAATGTAAATATTTACAAAGACAAATTAAAACTTTCTGGGAAAACAGGTGAAGGTGCTAGTATTGTAACAAATACGAACGGAACGTTTTTAACTGTTGAAACTGCAAAATGGGCAAATGCTGTTGCTTACGAAACTTACAATGAAGAAGACGAATTAATTTCTGTTTCTGTTTTAGGTACAGGAGATGTTACGTTTAAAAATACATTTGTAGATTTCCCAGTCAATGCTAAAAAAGTATATGCTGTTGGTTTCGATGGCGCTAAAATACTAGTTTATCCAACTAATTTATCTACTAACGAAAGTATCAAATCTACGGATTTTAATATTGTTCCAAATCCAATCAAAAATGACTCAAACATTAAGATTACACTTAACAATTCAAAAGGACAATACAATTTAAGTGTAATTGACATCAATGGAAAAGTCATCACAAATTCGATTGGAAATATAGATGAATTGAATAAAACTATCAATTCAAAATTCAAATCATTACCAAAAGGTATCTATATTGTTACATTGAAAAATGAAACTTCAAATTACACGAAAAAGATTATTAAAGAATAGTTTAACACGTATAATTCATAAACAAAAAACTCCCGCAAATGCGGGAGTTTTTACTACTATATAAAAGATAATTATTTCGCTTTATACTTCGCGATTCCATCTTGTAACCATTTTAGGTAAACTTCTACATCAAGTTCAGCTTCTAAAGGTTTAGAAAAACGATTCAAATCTTTATCAACCAAAATATAATAAGGTTGAGCATTTGCATTGAAATGTTCAATCTCGAAAGAAGTCCATTTGTTACCAACTGTTTTCAAATTACGATCTAACGCTTTCGAAAATACTTTTTGATCTTCTGGTAATTCTTTTGCTTCGTCAACATATAACGAAACTAAAACAACATCTTCAGCCAAAATTTTCTTCACACGCTCATCGCTCCAAACACGTTCTTCAACTTTACGGCAATTTGCACACGCATGCCCTGTGAAATCTAACAACATTGGTTTTCCAACTTTCGTTGCGTAAGCTGCTGCTTGATCAAAATCTTTGAATGCAGGAATTCCATGAGGTCCAGCAACCATATTTGGATCATCAAATTTAGCTGTTGCTTGTCCACCTCCTACACCTTCGTGGAAACCTCGTGGCGCTTCAGAATAGGTCATTGGAGGTGTTAAACCACTTAATAGTTTTAATGGTCCACCCCATAAACCTGGAATCATGTAAATCGCAAATGATATCGAAACCAATGCAAATAACATTCTCGGAACACCAATTGTTTGCACAGGTGAGTCTAATTCTAATCTAAATTTACCTAAAAGATATAATCCTAAGAAGATAAAAATTGCAATCCAAAATGCTAAGAAAATTTCTCTTGGTAACCAATTCATTTGCCAAACTAAATCTGCGTTTGATAAGAACTTCAAGGCAAAAGCTAATTCAATAAATCCTAAAGAAACTTTGATTGTATTTAACCATCCACCAGATTTTGGCATTGAATTTAACCAACCAGGGAACATCGCAAACAATGTAAATGGAATCGCTAATGCTAAAGAGAAGCCAAACATTCCTACGATTAATGAATAATAGTTTCCTCCTTGCGTCGCTTGAACTAATAACGAACCAATAATTGGTCCTGTACAAGAGAATGATACTAATGCTAATGTGAATGCCATAAAGAAGATCCCAATTAATCCGCCTTTATCAGCACCTTTATCAGCTGCATTTACCCATTTACTTGGTAATGTTAATTCAAAAGCACCAAAGAATGAAATTGCAAATACAATAAAAATAGCAAAAAACGTTAAATTTACCCACGGATTTGTTGACATTTCATTTAGAACAGATGGTCCAAAAATAACTGTCGCCAATAAACCTAATGCAACATAAATAACAATGATTGATAATCCATAAATAAAGGCTTTTCCAACTCCTTCTCCTTTCGATTTACTTTGTTTTGTAAACATACTTACTGTCAAAGGAATCATTGGGAAAATACAAGGCATTAATAGCGCTGCCAATCCTCCTAAAAATCCTAAAGAAAAGATTTTCAATAAACCATTATCTTTCTTTTCGTTATCTGCTAATAAAGAATCATCAACTTTTTTGATTGTATCTTGTGTTGCCGCAACAACTGCTGTAGAATCTTCTTGAACAGAATCCTGCGTAATTTCAGTTACTGCTACTGTATCTTTTGCTTCTGTAGCATCTGCTGGCTTCGCCTCTTCTTTCGTTTCTTCAACTTTTGCGGAAGGCGTTAATTTTATTGTTCCGCTTGTTTCATCTGGTGGCAAACAACGTTCAGCATCACACATCTGAAATTCGATTGTGTATGATACATTTACAGGTTTATCACCCGAAACTTTTACTTTTTGAACAAATTTTACTTGATTTTCGTAATATTTTTCATCTTGTTCAAAAATTTGGCTGTATTTATCTATACGTTTTCCTACTTCTCGCGCACCTCCAACTAATTTTGCATTTGCAGCTGGTTTAAATGATGCACTTGCTGGAATTCCAATTCCTCCATCAGGATGTTTCATTGAATAAAGGTGCCAACCTTTATCAATTTTTCCTGTTACCTCGATTTCAAACTCATTCTGTCCAACCTCCTTCACCGAACTCGACCATTTTGCAGGACTAAATAACTGTGCGTTGACTAAAATTGGAAACAAAAAAAGTATCCAAAGTTTCTTTAACATACTGTAATGTTTAAAAAGTTTTTACTTGTTTCTGTCGTTTTGAAACGTTCATCCAAACGATGATTTACCACCCAAATAATTTGATCTTTTTGGTCACAAAGCAACCAAACCTTCTCTTTTTCTAACTTAGAAAGTTTCAAATCTTTCATAAACTTACTCAACAATTTTTTTTGACCTTTCATTCCAATTGGATAAAAGAAATCTCCCTCTTTCACTTTTCTAAGTTTAAGCGGAAACAAAATTGATGTAAAGTCTACTATTTCAGTAGCGTTTTCGTGTGGATTTATCGATTTCACGAACTTCAAATTTAACGAATTGATTTCAATTAACTCATCAAAAATCGTTAATTCATCTTCATTTTCTTCTTCTATTTTTTGCAACAACAAATTTTCTCGATTTTTAATTAATCGATAAGTTGCTGATTTTATTTCACTTCCCGTTTCTGCATCCAAAAATTTTAAAATTTCTTTGCTCGACGAAAATCCATATTTTTCGAACAAATAATGTAAAAATGTTTCTAATGGTTGAAGTTTTTTTAATGCTGAAATTTCAATTTCAATCGGATTATCTCCTGAGAATAAATCACTTCTAACTTCTCCAACTTTATTTTGTACAATTTGATAATTATCATTGATATGATTTAAACTTGACAAAAAATTCTCATCAAATTGCGGATGAAGCTCTTTTAGAATTGGTGTAATGTGATGACGAATCTTATTTCTAGTATAATCATCCGTCGCATTCGTATAATCTTCTCGCCAATTTATTTCATTTGATTTTGCATATTCCAACAAATCATTTTTTGTAAAATTTAAAAGTGGACGAAAGATTTTTCCATTATCAATTTGCATTCCAACCAAACCTTTCAAACCTGTTCCACGAGAAAGATTAATCAAAAAAGTTTCAATATTATCATCCAAATGATGAGCTGTCACCAAAACATCCAAACGATTTTGTTGTTGAACTTGCTCAAACCACTCATAACGCAAATTTCGGCAAGCCATTTCTACCGAATAATTTCCTACTTTCTGATAAGCCGCAACATCAAAACGAGTCGAATGAAACGGTATATTATATTTTCCACAATATTCTCTCACAAACAATTCATCGCCATTTGCGTCTTCTTCACGCAACTGAAAATTACAATGTGCCACCTGAAAATTTGCAGCTGTTTGACGGAATAAATCTAACAAAACCATACTATCAATCCCTCCACTAATCGCCAATAAATAACGATGCGTAGAAAAAGAACGTTGTTCTAAAAGTTCTTTAAACTCTTGTTGTATAGATCTATTTTTCATGAAATACAAATGTTCGAAATTAGGAAGAATTCTCGAAAAAGAGTTATACTTTTTTTCTTCATTCTTATAAAATTTTACAATAAAAAAGCCTGAAAAACTCAGGCTAAAGATTTATTTTAAACTTTCTAAAGATTTATTTTCAAGAATTTCTAAAGTCGAATCTCTCAATTCAACCATCACCTTATTCAATGTACAAATGCCTTCGTTAGGGCAATCATCACATTTTTCGTAGTAATTTTTACTTACACAAGGTAAAAGCGCGATTGGTCCTTCTAAAACACGAATCAAAGATGCTAAACTAATATCTTTCGCATCACGTGCCAAATAATATCCACCACCTTTTCCTTGTTTCGAATTGACAAAGCCTAACTTTTTTAAATCCAATAAAATAGCCTCCAAGAATTTTTTCGGAATAACTTCTGTTTCAGAAATTTGTCCGATTAAAACTGGTTTGTTACTTTCTTGTCTGGCCAAATGAGCCATTGCTTTTAGTCCGTATTTTGTCTTTTTTGATAACAATTCTATAAGATTTAACTACAAAAATAACGTTGATTGTTGTATAAAACAAATATAAAATTAAATCGTTGAACCGAGATTTAAAAATATTTCATCAAAAAATCAATTACCTTTTGAGTTGTAGAATTATAGGGATAATTGAGAAATTTTGAAGGTGATAAAAACCAATTGACTTTTAAAATCGGTTTCATATGTGAAAAACTCTTTCTAAATATATTTTTCGCTAATAAACAGTAAGATGACGAATATTTGCTTTATTCTTACATTGCTTATCATAAATCTCATCTATTTTCGTTTTAAAATCTGGCACATGAAAAATTTTGAACGTTAATTTAACACTATTTTAAGTATTTTTAATCCCAAAAAGCAACAAATGAAAAATAATCTTACTTTGATTGACAAATTAAATCACATCAAAAATTTATTTATTATTGGTAAAAGTGATGGTAATTTGAATGAAAAAGAGATTCAAATTATCTCTGATATTGCCAAATACCATGAACTTTCTGCTAAAGATGTAAGTTATATTCTGAACGAAAACACGAAGTTTGATTTTACGTTGCCTAAAACATTTACAGATCGACTTTCTTTGTTGTACGACGCTGTTTTGTTAATGGTTGTGGATTTGAATATTCATCAAAATGAAAAGGCAATTTGCATTGATTTGGCTAAAAAATTTGAGTTTAATCCTCAAATTATTGATGAATTAATTGAGGATATTTTGAGTTATATTTTAGAAGGAAAAGAATGCGATGAAGTGATGGAATATTTGGTTAAATACTCCCATCCAAAGCAAAATTTGAATTAAATTTTTATTGAAAAAGCTGATAAATCGTTAACAAAGAAATCACACTCGTCACTCCTCCAATTACATAGTTGATATTCTTCAAAATAAATGAATCTTCTTCCGATTTTGAGTTAAAAAATTTCAGATACAGACCAAAAATAATCATCGAACCAACTACAACTCCTAAAGCAAAAACTGAGCTATTTGGTTGTCCAAAAACATTAACATTATACGAAACCAACGTTGCGCTTAAAAACACATAAAAAGGTATAGGAAAAACATTTACAGCGGATAACAATAATCCGTAAATGAATTTATTTTTTTGTTTTACATCACCTTGTTGTTTTAGCTTTTTATTCTTCTTTTTTTGATCTTGTTTCTTCGCAAAAAAGAGAAAATAAATCGTAATAATTACAAAAACAGCTAATCCAACTTCCCTAAAAATTTTGGTAACTTCTTCATTAAAATCAATAAATTTTGCTAGAAAAATTGCTAAATAAACCTGAATTGCAATCGTAACCGCAGTTCCAGACATAAAAGTATATGCACTTTTAGTTCCTGCTTGTTTCCCAATTTTTACCACCGTCATATTCAACAATCCAGGAATGGATGATCCAATAAAAGCTGTGAAAACTCCGATTAAAAGTAGTTCTAAATACTGCATTAATTCTTTTTAAAAAGGTTTGCAAATTTAGACAAACTTGTTGGAGAAACCTATTGAAGTCATATGAATCATTCAAAAAAATATTACTTAAACGTCCATATTAACGCTGATTCTATTGATGAATTGAAAATTGTGAAATGATTTTGAGAAGGATCATGTAAATAATTCCAATTTGATTTCAAGTTATCTTTTTCTTGCAATTTTTCTACAAATTGATCAGTAAACTTTGAAATTGAAACTGTTTTAGAACTTGAAATCCAAATCTTTTTATTTACTAACAGATTAAAATCAAATTTTTTACAATAAGAGTCAAACAATTCGTGGTTATTCCACCAAAGCGAAGGATCAATTGCGATATAAGAATCAAAATAATGCGAAAAATAAAACAATATATCCATTACCAATAATCCGCCTAAAGACTCACCAACAATAGTTTTCGAATTATTTGTATAGTAATTTTTCGAAATATAAGGAAGTAATTCTAATACAATAAATTTCTCAAAATATTCTGCATTTCCATATTCTGGAACCCATTTTTTATCTTTTGCAATGTATGTATTTCTTGTAAAATCTAAATTTCGATTAATATTTTCAATTCCTACAATCATCAATGGTTGAATATGATTTGATATAATTAACTCATCAATTAGTTTTGATATTTGCTTAAATTTTTCATTAATTCCGCCATCTAATAAATACAAAACAGGCAAACTTTCATTTATAAAACGCTCTGGTATCCAAAAAAAAATATTTCTTTCTTGGTTTAAAAAATCAGAATACAACTTTTTCTTTTTGTAATTTAATTCGCTTGACATTTATACTTTTTTGAGGCTTTATTAAAGTTAATCGAAAAAAATCAATAAAAAAACCACTCCAAAATTTGGAGTGGTTTTTCATATATTTTAAAAATTAAATTAAAATTACAAAGCTTGTAACTGCTCTTCAATTTGAGCAATTTTAGATAATGCATCAGCCTCTTTTTTACGTTCTGCATTAATCACTTGTTCTGGCGCACCAGCAACAAATTTTTCGTTTGATAATTTTTTACGAACCGAGTTTAAGAAACCTTGGTTGTAATCCAACTCTTTTTGTAATTTCTCACGCTCAGCTTCAATATCGATATTATCTGACATTGGAATCATAAATTCTAACGTACCTACACGGAATCCAAAACCTTTTTCTGGTTTATCTCCTGTATTGAAGTTAGAAACGTTTCCTAATTTAGAGAATACATCCACATAAATTTCACTTGCTGCTTGCGCATCTGCAAAAACTTCTAAGGCTTCTTTTGGAGACATTCCTTTTTCTGAACGTAAACCACGAATTGCAGTAGTCGCTTCTTTTGTATTCTCGAAGTTTTTAATAATTTCTTCTTTGAAAGAAGTTACTTCTGGATATTGAGAGACGATTAACGCTTCCTCTTCCGTACGATCAGCAATTAAATGCCAAATTTCTTCTGTTAAGAAAGGCATAAATGGATGTAAAACTTTTAATACATTTTCTAAGTAAGAAATTGTAGCAGCATATGTTTTCGCATCAATTGGCTCACCAAATGTTGGTTTGATTGCTTCTAAGTACCAAGAACAGAAATCGTCCCAAATTAATTTATAGATCGCCATTAACGAATCTGACAAACGGTATTGATCGTAGTTATGCTCGATATCCGCTAAAGTTTGTTGGAATTTATTCTCGAACCATTCAACTGCTTTTGCTTGCGCTGATGATTGTTCTAAATCTTCTTTTACTTCCCAACCTTTAATTAAACGGAATGCATTCCAAATTTTATTCGCGAAATTACGTCCTTGTAAACATAATTCAACATCAAAAGGTAAGTCGTTTCCAGCAGGAGCTGTTAATAACATTCCCATACGCGTTGCATCTGCACCGTATTCGTCCATTAACTCGATTGGATCTGGCGAATTCCCTAAAGATTTCGACATTTTACGCCCTTGTTTATCACGAACGATACCTGTGAAATATACATTTTCGAATGGTAATTCGTTACGGTACTCGTATCCAGCCACAATCATACGTGCAACCCAGAAGAAAATAATATCTGGACCTGTAACTAAATCTTGTGTCGGATAGTAATAGTTAATTTCTTCGTTTTCTGGATTATTGATTCCATCAAAAACTGAAATTGGCCATAACCAAGAAGAGAACCATGTATCTAAAGCATCTTCGTCTTGACGTAAATCATCAATTGTTAATGCAGCATTTCCTGTTTTTTCTTGTGCTAATGGTAACGCTTCTTCTTTTGTTAATGCAACAACGAAATCTTCGTTTCCTTCACCGTAGAAGAACGCAGGGATTTGGTGTCCCCACCATAATTGACGAGAAATATTCCAATCTGTAACATTTTCCATCCAGTTACGGTACGTATTTTTAAATTTCGCTGGGTGAAATTTAATCGTATCATTCATTACATTATCTAAAGCTGGTTTAGCTAAATCTGTCATTTTCAAGAACCATTGATTAGAGATTTTAGGCTCAATCACCGCTCCTGTTCTTTCAGATGTACCAACTTTATTATTATAATTTTCTACTTTTTCAAGTAAACCTTTTTCTTCTAATTCTTTCTCGATTTCTTTACGCGCTTTGAAACGATCTAATCCAGCATAACTTAATCCTAAATCATTCAATTTCGCATCATCTGTAAAAATATCAATGAAATCTAAGTTATGTTTTTTACCTAATTCGTAATCGTTTACATCGTGCGCAGGCGTAACTTTAAGACATCCTGTACCAAATTCGATATCAACATACTCGTCTTCGATAATATTTACTTTACGACCAACGATTGGAACAATAACTTGTTTTCCTTTCAACCATTCGTAGCGCTCGTCATTTGGATTAATACAAACTGCAGAGTCACCAAAAATTGTTTCAGGACGAGTTGTAGCAACCACAATATATTTATCAGAACCAACCACTTGGTATTTTAAGTGGTATAATTTTCCGTTTTTCTCTTTGTAAACAACCTCTTCATCAGAAATGTTAGTTTTCGCTTCTGGATCCCAGTTGACCATACGGTAACCACGATAAACTAAACCTTTGTTGTATAAATCGATAAATACCCGTTGAACAGATTCAGATAAATCTGGATCCATTGTGAATTTCGTACGATCCCAATCACAAGAAGCTCCTAATTTCTTTAACTGATCTAAAATAATTCCACCGTGTTTGTGTGTCCAATCCCACGCGTGGTCTAAGAATTTCTCACGACCAATATCAAATTTAGAAATCCCTTCTTCTTTTAATTTCGCAACTACTTTTGCCTCTGTTGCAATTGAAGCATGGTCAGTTCCAGGAACCCAACATGCATTGAATCCACGCATACGCGCACGACGAATTAATACGTCTTGAATCGTATTATTTAACATGTGTCCCATATGTAAGACACCTGTGACATTTGGTGGTGGAATTACAATTGTGTAAGCTTTTCTCTCGTCTGGTGTAGATTTAAAGTATTTTTTCTCCATCCAGTACTGGTACCATTTTCCTTCAACTTCCGTTGGCGTATATTTAGATGCGATTTCCATTATTTATATATGACTTAAAATAAATTTGGGCAAATTTACACAATCTGCCTTAAACTGCCTAGTATATTAAATATATATTATAAAATTGGAATGTTATTTGTAATAAATTCGAAAGTAATTTTATTTAAAGTAAAATTCTTTTGTACATTTGATTATAAATTAATTATCGTCATGAAAAAATTAATGTTTTTAGGTGCTTTTGCTTTAGGCGTTACAAGTTTATTTGCTCAAACACTTAGTTTAGAAAAAGAAGAAATTCAATTTGGAAATATAAAGTTGAATACTGAAGTAACAGCTAAGATGAAAGTAACCAATTCTGGTGATAAACCTTTAATTCTTAAAAGCGTTGTTGGATCTTGTGGATGTACAGTTCCTGAATATCCTACAACACCTATCGAACCAGGAAAATCTGCGGATATTACTGTTAAATATTCAAGTGGTTCTGTGACTGGAGATTTTAATAAATCTGTAACAATTACATCTAACGATCCAGTTTCTTCTCGAAAAATTTTCAGAATAAAAGGAAAAGCAGAATAATAGTAAAGCAAGTTATTTAACTTGCTTTTTTTGTTCTTCTTTCAAAATGTTTAAAATCTTCTCTCTTTTTTTTCTGTCCATTTTTTCAAAATAAAAGCCTTTTTTTACATCAGTAGAATCAATTTGTTGTAGATAAATTTGATATTGTAGAAATTTTTCTAATTTGGTTTTACTTATATTTAAATTATTAATGTTCAATTCATTTTCTTTATAATTTCCTGGAATTAAAATTTGATCAAAATTTATACTTCTTATATAAGAAAATGATTTAATATTTTTGAAATAATCACCTTTAAAAATAGAAAATATTAAAATAAATGAAGTAATATATACAAATATTAAACTTAATAATTCTGAATATTTATTAAATATTTTTAAGTTAACTAATTTAAAAATAATTAATAAATCAATAATTAATACATCTAATAAAAATCTAAATTGATTAGAAAAAATTAATATTATTAATAATTTCACTATACAACAGAATATTAACGATTTTATAAAATAATTCTTTTTATAGAAGCCTATTAACAAATTGAAAATTGTTAAACAAATAATTAAAAGAAAAATTATTGTTCGAGAAGATGATTGAAAAAAAATAGCTTGAAAATATTCAGTTGTATTCATTCTAGCTACTTCTTCAAACGTAAACGAATCTTTAAGTGGAATAAATTTTCCGTTCTGTGCAGATAGTTCATATAAATGCTGTGGTGAAGCCCATTTCAAACTATTTATTGAAGAAAATTCTAAAGGAAATAAAGGATTTGCTGAAACAATTATTCCTTTACAACAGAATAATAAAGCAATAAAAACGAGTAAAAATAAATTCTTATCTTTTAAACTCTTGTATTCTTTATTTCTTAGATATTCAATTCCAAAAAACAAAATTAAAATAATACTTATTGGTTTAATTACAAATAAAATAGTAGCGTAAAAAAGGTAATCAGATGCTTTATTTTTATAACGTAAATATTCATTGATTAATAGAATCGAAAGAACAAAAACAGGAAGATCTGGCGAAGGAGTATTTAGAAAAAATAAAAAAATGAGATTAAAAATGAGTAGTTTTTTCTGCTTCAATTCAAAAACATAGAGATTGAAGATTAAAAATATACAAAAATTCAATCGATAATAAATATCTAATGTTTCGTTAATCGAAGCTTGCAAAATATGCCAGAAACTATTTTGTGCCAAAACCCATTCAAAATTGGAAAGACCTTTTACAAAACCAGCAAAGTCTAACCATTTTATTGTTGGAATATAATAACCAAAATGATCTAAAATAAAAGGATATGTAACTGCAACCAACAATCCAACAAAAGTAAAAGCATAAAAATATCGCGATATATTTTTCAGTTTCAACAAACTTACTTTCACTTCGTTTCTATGATAAATTAACGATAAAATAGCAATTGAAATTAATACTACTTCGTATGTGAAGTTTAATGGAAGAAAAAATGCTACTAAAAAACTTATCAATCCTACTCCTATCATCCCATTTATAACTGTAAACGAAATAGTTGAGTTTATTCTAGGGAAAATTTTCTGAAATAAAAATCCAATCCCTAAAAAAAAGAGAAATAAGACGATTGATAAAAAAAACTGTAAAACCATTATCTACCTAATAATCTTGAAGTCACATGATTACTAAATGTTTCAATTTCATTTGATTTTAGAAATTTAACCTTCATTGTTCCATCAAAATCTTCAACAGAAATGATTTCAATTTCATCATTCAAATGAATATTTTTTGAATTCAAATACTTCAAAAATTCATCCGAAGAACCAATAACAGCGCATATTTCTACTTTATCACCTTCTTTAAATTCGGCCAATTTTTTGTAATTGATAATTTCTATTTTTCCATTTTTATCTGGAATTGGAGAACCATGCGGATCTAATTTAGGAAAATTCAATAATTCGTCCATTTTATCGAAAAAAATTGGACTTTGAATATGTTCTATTTGCTCAGCAATTTCATGAACTTGTTCCCAACCAAATCCCATTTTATCTACCAAAAACATCTCTGTTAATCGGTGTTTTCTTACAATCAAAGAAGCTTTCAGAATTCCTTTATCAGATAACCGAAGTGGTTTATACGATTCATAAATCACCAATTCTTTTTCAGCTAATTTTTTCATCATACTGTTTACAGTAGGCATTTTTATTTCCAAATGCTTACTCAAATCCTTCACATTCACTTCTCCTTTCCCATTTTCAGAAAGATGAAATAATGCTTTTAGGTAATTTTCTTCGACCAATGAATTCATGGAAACAAATATAGTTGAAAATTAAGTAAAATTTAAAAATTCATTTTTAATAATATTTTTGTTAGATTTGTCTAACTTTTTAATTTGATTATAAATTTTACTTAACATGAAAACAACATTTTATTTATTCATCACCTTAACCTCCATTCTATCAAATGCTCAGGAACAAAAAGATTCTATTTATATGGAAGATTCTTCAGAAAATTTAGATGAGATTGTAATTACAGGAACAATGAAAGCTGTAAGAAAATCTGATAGTCCAGTTCCAATTGAAATCTATACACCAAAGTTTTTTCAAAAAAATCCAACACCTTCATTATTTGACGCTGTACAATTAATAAATGGTGTTCAACCACAACTAAACTGTAATGTTTGTAACACAGGTGATATTCATATTAACGGAATGGAAGGTCCATATACCATGATTTTAATTGACGGAATGCCAATTGTTTCTTCTTTATCTACTGTTTATGGTTTGAGCGGAATTCCGAACTCTTTGGTAGAACGAATAGAAGTTGTAAAAGGACCAGCATCTTCCCTTTATGGAACAGAAGCCATGGGTGGTATAATTAATGTAATTACGAAATCTCCTAAATCTGCTCCAAAATTATCTTTGGATGCTTTTACAACTTCTTGGTTGGAAACCAATCTTGATGGTGGATACAAATACAATTTAGGAGAAAAGGTAAATAGTTTATTTGGTTTTAATTACTTTAAATATGGTAATAAGAAAGATAAAAATAACGACGGTTTTACGGATGTAACGTTACAAGATCGCATCACGTTATTCAATAAATTTGATTTTGAACGTCAAAAAAATAGAACAGCATCAGTTGCTTTACGTTATTTATACGAAGATAGATGGGGAGGTCAAATGAATTGGAAAAGAAAACTACACAGAGGAAGTGACGAAGTTTATGCCGAAAGTATTATGACAAATCGTTTTGAAGCGATAGGAATGTATCAATTACCTATAAAAGAAAAAATAATGACTCAATTTTCTTATAATTTTCATCAACAGAATTCATTTTATGGTCCAGAATCTTATCAAGGAAAACAACAAGTTATTTTTGCTCAAGCTTATTGGGATAAGATAATTGGACAACATAGCTTACTTTTAGGATCTTCATTTAAATATACTTATTATGATGATAACACAAGAGGTACTGGAGAATATGATGAGGATAATAATCTAATCAAGAATAACCCAATGAATACACAGATTCCTGGTATTTTTGTACAAGACGAATGGACATTAAATTCTGAAAACAAATTATTACTTGGTTATCGATTTGATTATGATAAAACACATAAAGGAATACATTCTCCAAGAATTGCATACAAATTTTCACCTTCATCTCATCATACTTTAAGAGCAAGTTTTGGTACGGGATTTCGTGTTGTGAATGTCTTCACAGAAGATCATCGTGCATTAACTGGAGCTAGACAAGTAGTTTTTGAAAATGAATTAAAACCTGAAAAATCATATAATGGAAATATTAATTATGTATTCAAACTACCAACTTCTTTCACCGCTTTAAACTTTGATTTTACAACATTCTATTCTTATTTCACAAACAAAATTATTGCTGATACAGATACTGACGAAACAAAGATTATCTATGACAATTTAGATGGACACGCAATATCTCAAGGAGTTTCTTTAAACATAGATGCAACATTTGACTTTCCTCTAAAAATAATGCTTGGCGCAACCTATATGGATGTATACAAAAAAGAAGATGGAGAAAAAGAAGTTCAATATCATGCACCAAAATGGTCTGGAAATTTCTTAGCAAGTTATACATTCAAAAAAGGTTTTACTGTTGATTTAACCGCCAATTATAATGACAAAATGAAATTACCTCAAGTAGAAAATGATTATCGACCAGAATATTCAAAACCAACTGTTATTGCAAATATTCAATTAAGTAAATCATTTAAGAATAATATTGAAATCTATGGTGGAATCAAAAATATTTTTAATGTTTTACCAAAAGGCGATGTTATTGCTCGTTGGTGGGACCCATTCGGAGAACCTGGAAATGGCGTTACTCCTCCTAAAGGAAGAAACGATGTTATTTTTGAACCAAATGATTACAGCTATACACCTATGCAGGGAACAAGAGGTTTTATAGGTGTTCGATACAATTTACGTTAATGAAAATCTGGTACTTCATATTCATTTTATCATCATTGAATCTCCAAGCACAGATTTCATTAGAAAAATTTAATTCAATTTCTAATGAAAATCCTAAACCAATTCTACTTTATTTTTCGACAAATTGGTGTAGTTACTGTATGATTCAAAAGAAACAATTAAAAAAGGATAAAGAATTACTTCAAATTCTAAATAATGACATTTATTTTATTGAATTTGAAGCAGAAACAAATGAATCTATTATCTTTTTAAACAAAAAATATGAACCTAAATCGAATAAAAAAACTCATCCATTTTTGGAAGAATTTATTGATAAAAACGAACAAATTAGTTATCCATATTGGGTTTTAATCTCAAAAGATTTTAAAATTGAAATGACTTATGCTGGATTAATTAAAAATAAACCACTAAAACTTTTATTGAAAAAGTATTTACAAAAACCTTAATTTTTAGATTTACAAAAAAAAGCCTCAATGTTAATTGAGGCTTTTTAATCACAAAAATTTACTCAAACGCAATTATCGAAAGTTTTGGATTTTCAATAATCTCTTTTTGTTTGAGCTTTTCTATATCAATCACACCAACAATGTGATTGTAATTTTTACTTTGATAACGCTCTTCTATTTCATCAAAAATGTTTGAAACATCATCTGCTTGATTCTCAAAACCGATATAAATTCGCTTCTTTCCTGTTTGATTAAAAACTCCTTCTTCTTTGTTTTCATATTTTCGAATCGAATATTGATAATCATATTTCAACGCAGAAATATCACTCAAAACAGCCGAAGAAGTTGGGAAACGCCCTGCTCCTTTTCCATATAAAAATTGCTCATCTGAAAGCGAACTTCCAATCAAAACTCCATTATATTCGTTATTCACAAGCGCAATTGTTTTATTTAATTCAACAAAAGTTGGCAAAACTGTTGATGTAATTTCACCCGTTTGATGATTAATTTTAGAATTAGCAATCAACTTTATTGTATAATTTTTTTCTTTTGCGTATTTAAAATCTTCAACTTTCAATGAAGTAATTCCTTTTCGAATAACTTGATCAACATCAATCTTTTTACCGAAAGCATGCAACGTAATAATTGCTAATTTACTCGACGCATCAAAACCTTCTACATCAGCCGTTGGATCAGCTTCTGCAAAACCACTTTCTTGCGCTGCTTTTAAGGCATCTTGATACGACTCATTTTCATTCGCCATTTTCGTCAAAATGTAATTTGTTGTCCCATTTACAATTCCAGATACATAATTCAATAAATCGTTATCAAAATATTCTTCTAGATTTCTAATAATCGGAACTGACCCGCAAACAGAGGCTTCATAAAGAAAAGAAACATTGTTTTGTGCTTGCAAATCCAATAATTCTTTGTGATGATCTGCAATCAATTTTTTATTTGCACTTACCACATGTTTACCTTTATTGAACGCTTTTATAATGATATCATGTGCCGCATCAGCATCCGAAATTAACTCAACAACAACATTTATTTCATCGTCATTTAAAATATCATCCGCATTAGTCGAAAATAATTCAGACGGAGCATTTCTAGATTTAGAATTATCTTTAATTACAATTTTTTTAATTGCAGCATTCAATTGTGGTTTTTCTTCCAATACCTTGTAAATTCCTTCTCCTACAACTCCAAATCCGAACAATCCGATATTTATTTTTTTCATTTATTTGTTTTGTTTTTAATTATTTACCAAAGAAAAGTGAAGAAAAAAAATGGTTCAATCGCATAAAAACAATTGAACCATTTTGAATAAAGAATATTATTGAAGATTGGTTTACAGTAGTTTTTATTCATCTTTCCTATAAGGATGGATTTAGCACCTTGATTCATTAATCAGGTTGCTAAAGTTTCTTTGGGCCATTTCCCTCCACTTTTCTTGATAAAATGTAAATTTTAATGAACTATTTCTGAGGACAAATTTAGGCGAAAGAATTCTATATATCCAAATTAATTTCATTTCTTTAATTTAATATTTTCCGTAATTATAGATAAAAATACACAAATAATGAATTTTATTCTATAAATATTTATAGACAAAAATAATTTT
>NZ_JAAGKM010000004.1 GCF_019308355.1 Empedobacter falsenii
TTAGTTGATGTTTTGCTTTTGAATACAACACCAATTCTCGTTTTTCACAAGGCGTTATAGCTTTTTTTCGATAACATCTTTTAAAACTACGTTTTCTAAAGTAAGCTCTGCTACAATTTTTTTATATCGGGACAATTGCTTCTCTAGTTCCTTTAATTGAGCTAATTGATGGGCTTCCATTCCGCCATATTTACTCTTCCATTTATAAAAAGTGGGTTGGCTTATTCCATGTTCACGACAAATTTCATTGACTGTTTTGCCTTGATTTTGTTTTGATAAGATCTTGACGATCTGAACTTCTGTAAAATTGCTTTGTTTCATAATTATCCCTAAGTTAATAAACTATATTTTTAAACGTTCCGGTTTTTAGGGAAGATTACACTTCATATTTCCTCAAAAAACTTTTTTTGACAAACTCATCATTATTTTTTTGACTTTCTTTATTAATTAAAAAACTCAATATAACAAGAGCAAAAACAGCAATAACACTTACAATAAGCGCTATAACATAAATGGATTTATTAGATAAATGGACTCGAAATCGAAAAGACAAACTATTTTTTTTGCAAAACTAAGGGAAGCTTTTTAATCAAAAAAATAAGAGAACATTTATCATAAAATGATAATTTTCAAATATTTGACAATATTATATAAACTAAAATCTCCCAAAAGGGAGATTTTTTTATCTTTTTAATCTTATAAGCGTCATTTAGAACTTAACATTAAAACAATTCGATTAAAGCTTGACGAATCGTATCATAAATATAATTTAGATCATCAGTCGAAATACAATAAGGAGGAACTAAATAAATAATATTCCCTAAAGGACGCAATAATATACCTTTCTCTAAAAAGTAAGGATATAGCTTTTCGTGTATATCACTAAAATAAGATGTTTCTTCATTTGTATTCCATTCCAACGCCAAAATAGTGCCGCATTGTCTTATCACTTTTACTTTAGGATGATCTTGAATAGACACAACAAAATGTTGATGTTGATGTACAATATTTGCTATTTGCTGTTGTATAGAAGTCTGTAATAACAAATCAAGACTTGCTAACGCAGCGGTACACGCTAATGGACTTGCCGTAAAAGAATGCCCGTGAAATAACGTCTTATTCAAATCATCAGCATAAAAGGCTTGGTAAATTCTATCTGTACAAGTTGTAACGCCCAAAGGCAAAGTACCACCTGTTAAACCTTTCGAAAAACACATAATATCTGGAACTTCTGTCAAATGATTTGCTGCAAATAATTTACCTGTACGACCAAATCCTACAAAAATCTCATCTTGAATCATTAAAATATGATATGCTCTACAGCAACTCATCAATTGATCTAAATATTCAGCCTCATGCATCAACATCCCCGAAGCTCCTTGAACCAAAGGTTCGTAAATAAAACACGCTACTTTAGTTGCAACTTCTTTTATTTGCGATTTAATCGCTTCTATATTTTCTGCATTCGGCGTATCAATAAATATAACATCAAAAAGCTTTTCACTAAAAGGTTCTGTCCAAATTCCTCTTCCACTTACAGACATCGCGCCAAAAGTATCACCATGATAGGCATTTTTGAACGCTAAAATCACAGGTCTATCTTCTTTTTTTATTGAAATGATATTGTAAACACATTTTTAATGCTACCTCAATCGCTGTTGATCCATTGTCGCTATAAAATGCTTTCTTTTGATTTTGAGGTAAAAGAGCCAACAAACGTTCAGACAATTCAATTGCAGGTCGATGCGTAAATCCTGCAAAAATAACATGTTCCAAAGTTGTTAGCTGTTCGTGCATTTTTTGTGCAATATACGGATGCGCATGTCCATGCAGCGTTACCCACCACGATGAAACAGCGTCAATATATTGTTTGTTATTTTCATCGTAAATATAACTTCCTTCTCCTCTTACAATTGGAATAATATTATTGGCTTTTTTCATCTGCGTATAAGGATGCCAATTCACCAACTGATCGCGTTCTTTTAATGTGTACATGTCTGAGTTGTTTCTTGTTTAACCATTGGTATTAAACCTAAATTTTCAAACATTTTCATATCCTCTGTTACCCCAGGATTAGGCGTTACCAGTAAGGTTTCACGCTCTCCTGTAAAAATCGAATTCGCTCCAGCCATAAAACACCAAGCTTGCTCAACTTCTGTCATTTCTATTCGACCAGCACTTAAACGCACAATCGAAGAAGGCATCACAATACGAGCTGTAGCAATCATACGAACCATATCCCAAATATCTACTTTCGGATTATTTTCTAAAGGTGTTCCTTTTACTCTTGCTAAAGCATTTACAGGTACAGATTCTGGATGTTTTGACATTGTTGCCAAAGTTAATAGCATAGAAATTCGATCTTGATGCGTTTCTCCTAAGCCAATAATTCCACCCGAACAAACTGTAATCCCAGCCTTTCGCACATTTTGTATCGTATTGATTCGATTATCAAATTTACGAGTAGAAATAATCTCATCGTAATAAGCTTCGGAAGTATCTAAATTATGATTATAAGCATGTAAACCTGCTTCTTGCAAACGAATTGCCTGCTCTTCTGTCAACATTCCTAATGTACAACATACTTCTAATCCCAATTCATTTACACCTTTAACCATTTGGATTATTCGATCAAAATCTCGATTATTTCGTACTTCTCGCCAAGCAGCTGCCATGCAAAAACGTGATGAGCCCGCTTCTTTTGCTTTCTTTGCATGTGCTAATACTGTTGCAGTTGGCAACAAAGCTTCTACTTTAATATCGGTATGATAACGCGCTGCTTGTCCGCAATATGAGCAATCTTCGGGACAACCACCTGTTTTTACAGATAACAAGGTGCATACTTGTACTTCTCTTGCATTGTGCCATTCTCGATGTTTTTTGGATGCGTGATATACTAAATCTAATAATGGTTGATGATAGATTTTTTCGATTTCTTCTTTCGTCCAATCATGGCGTGTTTCGTTTGATACTTTCATTGTATTTTAAATATTAAATTGATGCTTAATTGTTTCTGCTATATTTCTCACTTCGCTTGAATTTATTGAATTGAGTTTTGGTATAATGATGATAGAAATATCCGGAGACAAATGATTTTTTATAACACGAGAAGTGTCTTCATCAAACTCTCCATTAAACACA
The DNA here is from genome assembly GCF_019308355.1 of Empedobacter falsenii. Classification (GTDB taxonomy): domain Bacteria; phylum Bacteroidota; class Bacteroidia; order Flavobacteriales; family Weeksellaceae; genus Empedobacter; species Empedobacter falsenii_B. The sequence continues at coordinate 3,142 of NZ_JAAGKM010000004.1, forward strand.
AAATATTCGATAGCGATATTTCTTAATTTCAGTATTTCAATCGTTAATAATGTATGATTAATACAACCCAAATAATTCGTTGCAACCATAACTACTGGAAGATTAAACTGCTGAATAAGATCAATCATAAAATCTTCTTCATTAATAGGAACAAATAATCCTCCTGCTCCTTCAACAATAAGAGAATTGGTTGTTTTGGGAAATTCAAAATCATTTAAATTGATTTCAATTGCTTCTTCCTTTGCAGATTGATGTGGCGAAGCGGCTTTTTGCAAACAATAACGTTCTTGATGAATTTTCAGTTCTGGAGAAGTTAACGATTTTACCAACAAACTATCTGATGAATCTAAATCTCCCGATTGTATTGGTTTCCAATAATCAGCTTGTAAAGCTTCAGTTAATATTGCTGAAACCATCGTTTTCCCAACTCCTGTTCCTATTCCTGTAACAAATAATTGTTTAGACATTTTCTTTTATCTTTTCTATTAATTGATTAATTTCTTCTTGTGTGTTAAAAGCATGCAAACAGATTCTTAAGCGCTCTCCTCCTTCTACTACTGTAGGTGGAAAAACTGCAAAAGTGTTTATTTCAACCTCTTCTAATTGATTTTGGATTTTGGTTAATTGACTCCTAGACTCAAACTTTAGAATTTGAATTGGACTATTTTTATTTGAAGAACTCGTTAAGCCACTATTTCTAAAATGTGAGATATTATATTGTAAACTTTCTTGAAGCGATTTATTTTCTTTGATAAACTGATAACCTTTTCGTAAACCTGTCACATGAAAATCAGCAATAGCTGTGGTGTAAATAAAAGGTGAAGCATAATTAATGAGATAATCAATCACTAACTGATTAGCTAAAATCGTGGCACCGCTCATTCCCATCGCTTTTCCATAAGTTACAACCGTTGCAAACACTTTGCATTGTAAACCGAATTGATGAACCAATCCGTAACCAAAAACACCAAAAGCATGAGCTTCATCTACCACTAATGCTGCATTGTATTTATTGGCTAATTCAACCAGTTCAATTAATGGAGCACAATCACCATCCATCGAATACAAACTTTCTACCGCGATAAAACAACGCTCTTTTACTCTTTGCAATAGTTTCTCTAAATGATCTAAATCGTTATGTTTAAACTTTGTTTTTTTTGCGTTGGATAATTTAATCCCGTCATGTACTGATCGATGTATATTTTCATCAACTAAAACAATATCATGTCGAGTTAAAAGTGCAGAAAAAAGTGCTAAATTGGCATTATATCCAGATGAAAAAAGTAATGCAGCTTCCACTTTATGTTCATTTGCTATTATCTGTTCCGTTTCTCTTAGGTAATTGGAATTCCCACTAATCAAACGTGCTCCAGTAGAACCATAAAGTAAAGATGGTTGTGCTATAAACTCATTTAAAATCTGCTGATGTAAGATTTCATTTTTAGCTAATCCCAAATAATCATTACTATAAAAATCAATTCCAGAAGAACGAACTTTTAATGTTCTTTTAATTCCTTTTTGTTCTCTTTCGAATAGAGATAATTGCAATGAATTAAAAAATTTCGACATTATTCAATTCATTTTCAATTGCAGAAATCCAATTCATAAATAACACTTCTTCTAGTTGTTTCACTTGATTTGCATAGATATTCCATTCACTATGAAATTCTTTTAATTGTGAAATCATTTCTTCAAGATGACCTTCTTCTTCAACAATAATAGATTTTACCATCACTTTTTGTTGATGCGCCGTCAAAATATCTTGATATATTGGATACAATTCATCTGCCCTCACTTCTATAGCGTAAGTCACAAACAAATAAGCTGCGTATTTTAAATCTTCCCCATCAAGATTAAATTCTTTCTTCAATAAACGACAAACCTGAATATCTAATTGATGTAAATAATACATTGTTGCTTTTGGTGCTAAAAGATAAATAGGCTCATAATTGACACAAGCATCTGGAATTAATTTTATAATTTGCTTTTTCAAATAATAAGCATGGCGATGTTCCTCAGCTGCATGTTTCAATTGGATAAGATTGACAAAAGTTTTGTGTTCACATGCCGAAATTTTTCTTGCTCCTGCATTTTCCATATACGAAAGTGTATTAAGCCACTTTACATGTAATTTTGGTTCTAAAACAATATGATTTAATAATTTTTTCAATTGATTTTATTTTTGACCAAAATTATAAGTCCAACGGATTGTATATACATTCCACTTTTATAATAAATGATAGTCCGGATATATTAAACCCATTCTAAAATCTCTGAAAAAGGTTGTAGAATCATCACTATAAAGAAGTTGAATAATGAAAACTATTATTACAGAAAAATTCATTATTCATGTATTAATTCTATCTTTTACGATTAGATTTTTCTAAATAGCTACTTTAATCTTATTTTTGCAAAAATTTTTAAATTGAGTACTCGAGAAAATTGGATAAGTTGCAAGAATTGTAATGGACTTGGAAAAAAAAGTCAAGGAGTTTCGAAAAGGAAACTATCGCGTTATGAATCAGCTGTTGCTCAATCTAAAAAGAATGAAAATTTTATTACTCCAAATAAACCAAAAAGTTCGATGCAGATCTGTACTGTCTGCTCAGGAACCGGTTTGACAACTACAAATGAACATCCATCACCCAACGAAAAAAAATATCCTCATATTGCAATTGTCGGAGCTGGAATTGGTGGAATTGCATTGGCATTAGCGTGTTTACATCGTCAAATTCCTTTTACACTTTTTGAACGTGATCGAGCTTTCAACGATCGTTCCCAAGGTTATGGACTAACGTTACAGCAAGCTAGTAAAGAATTAAAAAAATTTGGAATCCAAACTTTAGAGGAAGGAATCGTTTCTACATTGCATTTAGCACATACTATAGAAGGAAATGTGATTGGCGAATGGGGAATAAGAAAATTGCAAGATAAAGAAGCGATTGAAGCTAAAAACAAGAATAAACATACCAATATTCACATTGCGAGGCAATCTTTACGCTTAGCTTTTTTAAATCAATTAGGTGGCAATAATCAAGTTTTATGGAATCATCAATTAGTCGATTTTAAAGTTGATGATAAAATAGAATTAACATTTGATGTTGATGGAATTCAAAAACACTTTAAAGCTGATTTACTTGTTGGTGCTGATGGCATACGAAGTACAGTTCGTCGATTGATTATAAATGAGGAAAATACTCCATTACGTTATTTGGGGTGTATTGTTATTTTAGGTATTTGTAAACTGGATGCTTTAGCTAATTTAGAAAATCATTTGTTGGATGGAGCAACGGTATTTCAAACAGCAAATGGAACTGAACGAATGTATATGATGCCTTATGACAAAGATTCGGTTATGTGGCAATTTAGTTTTCCAATGTTAGAAAATGAAGCGATAGCTTTGAGTAAAAAAGGTTCAGAGGCTTTAAAAATAGAAGTTGCTAAAAGAACGCATTGGCACTCTCCTATTCCTGAAATTATTGCAGCTACAGAACCCAAACAAATCACTGGATACCCCGTTTATGATCGAGATTTATTAATGTCAAATTTACTAGAAAATGCTGGCTCTGTCACTTTAATTGGCGATGCAGCTCATCCTATGAGTCCTTTTAAAGGACAAGGTGCAAATCAAGCTTTATTAGATGCTTTATTGTTAGCACAAAAAATAACATCAGCTTATAATAATATTCAAAATAAACAGATTAATTTACGTGAAGAAGTTTTACAACAATATGAAAAAGAGATGATGGAACGAAGTAGCGTTAAAGTGAAAAAGTCAGCAGATGCCGCAAAATTTTTACATTCAGATATTGTACTTCAAGAAGGTAACGTAACGTTTGGTTCTAAGTGGTCTTCTACTTTATAATTAATTATTCTAGATTTACTCATTCATAATCAATAAAAAAGGAGTTTTTACCTTTTGATAAAAACTCCTTTATATAAAACAACTACACAAATTATTTCAGGAATTTCTGTTGATATTCTTTTCTATATGCATAATAAAATACAACTGGAAGAATTGTAAAGGATAAGATTAAACAAATAATTAATCCTCCTACAATCATAATTGCCAAAGGCTTTTGAATTTCTGATCCCATTCCGGTAGAAAGTGCTGCCGGTAATAATCCCATCGATCCCATAAGCGCAATCATCACAACAGGGCGTATTCTACTTTTAACACCATTGACTATTGCTTCTTTTAATTGCATTTTATGCTTTAAATTATCTCGAATAACACCAATTAGAACAATTCCATCAATCGTTGCTACTCCAAAAAGAATAATAAAACCTATTCCCGCAGATATACCAAAAATGGTTCCTGTTACCCAAAGCGAAATAAATCCTCCAATAAAAGCAAAAGGCAGTGTTAATGCAGCTATCGCTGTGTCTTTTACATTTCCGAAATTGGTATACAATAATAATAAAATCAAAACTAACGAAATCGGAACGACCATTGCTAATTGTTTTGCTGCACGCTCTTTACTTTCGAATTCACCAGCCCATTCCATGTAATTTTCTTTCGGTAATTTAACTTCTTTCGCCACTACTTTCTTCGCTTCATCGATTGTACTTCCTAAATCACGACCTTCTATACTGAATCCTACACCGATATATCGACTATTTCCTTCTCGATAAATAAAAGCAGGTCCTGTTTGATAACCAATTGTAGCTATTTCCTGCAAAGGAACATTGTTCCCGTTACTTGTCGGAATCAAAATATTTCCAATTTTCTCAGGAGTATCTCTATAAGCTTCTTGAAAACGAAGAATAACATCAAACTGTCGATCATTTTCATAAAACTTAGTAGCTGCTTGTCCACCAATTGTCATTTCAATTACTGCCTGAACATCCGCTGTACTAATACCATATTTCGCCATTTTTGAATCACTCAATTCTATTCTAAGTTCAGGTAATCCAATATTTTTGTAAACATTGATATCCGTTATTCCATTTACTTTTTCGATAGATGAAGCTACCTTATTTGCATATTTTTCTAAATCATACAAATCATCACCAAAAATCTTAATAACTAATGAACTTTTTACACCTGCTACATATTCTTCAACATTATCTTGAATGGGTTGCGAAAATCCAAATACAATTCCAGGATAATGATTCAGTTTATCTCGCATCTCTTGAATAATCTCTTCTTTTGAAACCTTGCGCTTCCAATCTTTTTCATCTTTTAATTGAACATTAAACTCAATATTAAAGAATCCTGTTGGATCTGTTCCATCATTTGGTCGACCTGTTTGTGTTAAAATAAAATCAATTTCATCACAATCTTTCTGCATCAACTCTTTCATCTCTTTTGTTAATCGAGTTGACTCTTGTAAATTGACACTATTTGGTAAAGTTGCACGAATGTAAATTGCTCCTTCATTCAATTTCGGAAGAAATTCTGATCCATAATGCGAGAATTTAAACAAACAAAGAGCTAAAATCCCTAAAAATATTCCTATTGTTGCTTTTTTATAACGAAATGCGGTTTCATATAATCCGAAAATAGTTTTCTGAAAAAATCGAGTAATAAAGTTTTCTTTCTCCTCCATATTTTTCTTAAAAAGCAACTTACACATTGCAGGAACATAAGTTAAGCTTAATATTAAAGATCCTAATAATGCGTATCCTAATGTAAATGCCAAAGGAGAGAACATTTTACCTTCCACTTTTTGAAATGAGAATATCGGTAATAAAGCAACAATAAGAATAAGTAAGGCAAAGAAAATATAAGAAGCTACACTTCCTGCGCTTTTCTTTATAACACCCATTTTACTCATTTTCGCGAAACGTTCTGCTCCTACTTTATGTTGCATTGTAGCTAAAGCAACAAAAACTGTTTCTACAATTACCAAAGTTCCTTCTAACAACAATCCAAAATCCAATGACCCCATTGAAATTAAATTCGCTGGTAATCCTTGTATTTTCAACATAATAATTGCGAACAAAAAAGAAAGCGGAATAACCGAAGCTACAATAAATGTTGATTTCCAATTATATAAAAAAACAAAAACAATTAATGAAACCAATAAAATACCTTCAATAATATTTTTAGAAACCGTATGTACTGTATTATCCACCAATTTTGTACGATCTACAACTGTTTCAATTTTTACATTATCTGGTAAAGTTCTTGTATTTAATTCTTCAATCTTTGCTTTCAGATTTCCAATGACTTCTGATGGATTTTCTCCTCGTAGCATAATAACGATACCTTGAACCATATCATCATTTTCATTATAACCAACTTGTCCCAATTTAGGTTTATTTGAAACAACAACATCTGCTACATTTTTGATAAGGATTGGCGTTGAACCATTTAGAGCAACAGTAATATTTCCTATATCCTCTATCTTATCTAACAAACCAACACCACGAACTACATAAGCTTGATCTCCTTGTTGAATAACATCTCCACCAACATTTATATTTGATTTAGAAACTGCTTCATAAACATCTAAAGGCGATAAATTATAATTCTTTAATTCTGTCGGATTGATTTTAATTTCATACGTTTTTTCTTCTCCACCAAAACTTACAACATCTGCAACTCCTGATACAGAAAGCAATTCACGTTCAATTACCCAATCCTGAATTGCTGTAACTTCCTTTATTGGTAAATCACTTTTTATTACATAACGAAAAATTTCTCCTGTAGCACCAGAAGGTGGTTCAATGTCTGCATCGGCTCCTTCTGGTAAATCAACTCCACTCAATTTATTAGACACATATTGTTGCGCATAAAAATCATCTACTCCATCTTCAAACTGAACCGTTACAACAGATAATCCGAAAAGAGAAATTGAACGAATATTAGATTTATGCGGAATACTATTCATTACTTTTGAAACTGGTAGAGTTACCAATTTTTCCATTTCTTCGGCGCTTCTTCCTGGCCATTGAGTTATAATACGAGCTCTAGTATTTGTTACATCTGGAAATGCTTCTATCGGTGTATGTTTCAAAGAAAATATACCTGCAAAGAGTAATGCAAATACAGCAAATAAAACAAAGGTTGTATTTCGTAACGAAAAAGTTACGACTGATTGTACTAACTTTTTCATTTATTATTTATTTAATTCCTCAAATATCATTAGAGCGTTTCGAGAAATAACTTTTTCATTTGGAGCAAACTTTTCGCTAACAAATGTGTATTCCTCATTTTGTCCTATTGTTGTAATCTTTCTAATTTCCATAGAACAATCATCTTTATAAACAACAACATATTCTTTATTATTTTCAAAAACTTTTGCTTTATTAGGAATCGCAAATGCATTTCCAACAATATTTTGTTTATCGATAATAATATCTGCACTCAAACCTGGCATCAAGTTCAAATCTTGATTTTCCAATACTACACGAGCTTTCAAAACATGTTCATTTTCATCAAACACATTGTATATTTTATCAATTTTTCCAACATAAATTCGATCAGGATACGCCATAGATTTCACTTTTACAGCATCTCCTTTTTTTACATATTGCAGATTATTGGCGTAAATATTTACCATTACCCAAACTTGTTTCAAATTAGAAATAGAAAATAAATTATCTTCTGAATCTGAAATAATAGATTGACCAACGCTCATGTTTTTCTGAACGATATAACCATTTTTAGGTGATAAAATCTGGAATTGACCATTGCCAACCGCACGATACATTCTCAAGGTTGCATTGATTTTATCAATTTCAATTTGCGTTGATTGTAATTCGTGTTCTGCCTCTGTAACTTCGGGTTGAGAAGCCATTCCATCATTCAACAATTCTTTTTTCGACTTGATTTGTTTTCGAATCAAATCCATTTGATTTTGATGATAACGCTTTTGTTGCACCAAATCCAGTACTTCGTTCGATTTTACAACTGCCAAAACTTGACCTTGACGCACATAATCGCCTAATTCAAAGTTCACTTTATCTACCACTCCTTGTAGCAAACTTTTAAAGCCAACTAAATCATTTTCGTTATATTCAATTTTTCCTGATAAGGTTAATTGTTCGTGAATTGGTTGCTGTAAAACTGGTACAATTTCGGTTGACTTTTTCAATTGCTCGTTCAAACAAAATTTGTCTTCTTTTACCGCTTCTTTCGGGGCTTCTTGCTTGTTACAACTACTTAAAACCAAAGTAAAAGCAGCTAAAAAATAAAAAGTTTTTTTCATCATTTTATAAATCTTGTCCAACGATATAATTTAATTCTTCAAAAGTGTTTTGATAATTCTCTAACAAATCAAAATAAGCTTGTTGAGATTCTCGATAAGCTTGTATGAAATCTATAAACTCTAGTAAAGTAATTTGTTTGTTTTGTAAATGTTTTTTATAATTTTCAATCATTGTCAATTGATCTTGATTATTCATTTTCTTCCATTGAATAATCGCTTTATCTAATTGATTGATTTGATTGTGAATTCGGTCAATTGTATTATTCAATTCAAAATCAATTGCATTTTTTGTAATCTGTTGTTGACTAACTACAATTTCAGAAGCTTTGATATTTCCTTTATTCGTATTAAAAATCGGTAAATCAATGCTTACTCCAACACCAACAAAATCGCGCATAATACCTCCACCTCGATCATAAATTACTTGAAAAGCCAAATCTGGTGTACGTTGTGCTTTTTCTAAAATCAATTGTTTTTCAGCTAAATTGATTTCATTCTCTTGTTTTTTTAACGCTATATTTTGCTCTTTCGCTAATTGTTTAGCATTAAATGGAATTGATTTGGAGTGAGAATTGAATCTTGAAAAATCGATTTCATTTACATTTAAATCTGAATTTTGCGTTAACAATCGAAGTTTATTGATGTATTCAATTTCTTGATTTTCTAACTCAATTTGATCTTTTTGTAAACCAATTAATTCGGTTTGAAGTCTGTAAAAATCTGCTTTTGGAACATTTTTTAAATCTGCTTGTCGCTGATATTGCGTCATCATTTGTTCAAACAAATCAACGCTATTTTGCAATTCTTTCTTTTCAGATTGAATACGCGCCAACGAAAAATATGTTTGTCTTAATTCCTTTTTCAGCTCACGCAACAATTCCTCATACTCAAAAAGTGCCGAATTCTTCTCTAATTCTTTAATCGCAACACGCTTTTTTCGTTTACCAGCGGTTTCAATTAATTGCTCTAATTCGACAGAAATTTGTTGATTTTTCCCGTATTTACCGAATAAATAAGGCTGTTCTTCTACATTATAAGTTTTCCAAAGATTAACCTCAGAAATACTCAACGTTGGATTTTGCCATAATTTCTCCTGAATAATTTCAGCATCAATTCTGTCTACATTGAATTTATTCGCAATAAGCGCGTAATTTTTTTGTAAAAACGCAGCTTCTAGATTGTCCAACGTTATGTTTTGCGCCTGTGTTTGTATCGCAAGAACAATTGGAATTGCTGTATAATAGATCTTCTTCACTTCTACTCTTTTTGAAAATTCAAAAGTAAAAGTGTAAGATTAAGGCGAGTTTTAAGTTAGATTAAAAGTAGATTAGAAAATGAGTTTAACAATCGTTCCTTTAGGTTTATTTGGAACAATTTCGATATCAATTTGATGAAGTGTAAAAATAATATTCGCCATCGAAAGTCCAATACCTTTTCCTTGAAAATCTTGCGTGTTTTTTCCTCGAAAAAAGTTTTGTTTAATTTGTTTGATATCGGTTTCTAAAATACCAATTCCCAAATCGGAAATATGAATTTGTAAACGGTGATTGATTTCCAAAAACTGTACTAAAATCGGTTGATTGTTCGAATATTTTATCGCGTTACTTACTAAATTATTCAACGCAACTTCTAATAATTTTTCGTTTCCTTGAATGGTTAACAATTGATTATTTTCGACTTGTAAATCCACATTTATACGTGCTTGATGATACAAAATAGCATTTTCAATCACTTGCCAAACTACCTCATCAATTCGAATTTGACTAAATTCAAAACTCGTTTTTGCAGCCGAAAGCAACATCATTTGATCTAACGTTTCTTGCAAATCATTCGTATATTGTTTTAATTGCACAATCACACTTTCGTATTCTTCTAGCGTTCTTTTTTTATGATTAGTTACCTCTAAAGTCCCTAATAATGCTGTAATTGGAGTTCGTAATTCGTGTGAAACATAATCGATAAAATTCTTTTGTACATTAAAAGTTTGCGCCATTCGATCAATAAAATGATTGTAGGTTTTGATTAAATCTTCAATCTCCGCATACGACTTATTGAGCTTTAAAGGTTCAGTAAAATTCTTTGCATCACGCTCTTTTATTTGCTCAATAATTTTTGTAATCGGTTCATAAGCAATTACTCCTAAAAAATTAGAAAATAGATAAATAAAAATAAACCCAACCAATGAAACCGAAATCAAAATTTGAAGTAACGATTGCATTTGTTCGTTAAATTCTTGTTTAGATTCACGCGTGATTACAACAAAATCACCTTCATTATCACGATAAAAAATTCCGTTATAAAAGAAATCTTTACTTGTAAAAAAATCTGATTTATTGGCACGAATATTTTCTATAAAATTGGTTGAAATATCTTTATTAGACGACATATTTCCATTGTATTTTTTGTTGTTATGATCAACAATTAAAATATTTTTTCGGGAAATCGTCTTCTCTAATTGATTTTTGATATTATTATGTTCTAAAACAGGTAATTCGTCCTTTTCTAAATAATAAATAGAAGCCAAAAGTGTCTTATTCTGCAATGATTTGATCTCTTTTTTCTCCATTTCGGTATAAAAAGAAAAATAAATAATTGTAGAAACAATCAAAATAATGATACTAAAAATAATGACTGAATAAAGCGCTAATCGATGTTTTAACTTCATAATTTAAGCTTTAAACATATAACCAACGCCTTTTACTGTATGAATATATTTCATACCATTTTTCTCTATTTTGTTGCGCAAATACGAAATGTAAACATCCACAACATTGGTGTGATTATCGAATGTTATTCCCCAAACAGCATTTAAAATTTGGATACGAGTAACGGTTTTATCTATATTTTCGATTAAATAATTCAACAACTTAAATTCACGAGGAGAAAGCTCTGTTTCTTCTTGATTGACAAAAACTTTGTATTGATCCAAATCGATTTCTAAGTCATCAAAAATCAATTTATTTTCAGGGATTTCTTGTGAACGAAACTGATTACGACGCGTTAAAGCTTTGATTCGCGATAATAATTCGTCGAAATGAAATGGTTTTGTAATGTAATCATCTGCACCATAGTCCAAAGCCGAAACTTTATCTTGAACTGTATTTAATGCACTTAACATCAAAATTGGAGTGAATATTTTTTTGTAACGAAGTGTTTGTACAAGCTGAATTCCATCCATTTTTGGTAACATAATGTCACAAATAATCAAATCAAACTGAATCGTAAGAAATTCATCTAAAACAGTTTCCGCATCTTTACAAAGCGTAACCAAATGTCCATTTTCTTCTAATCCTTTGATTAAAAAATCGCTAATTCGCTTATCATCTTCGATTACTAAAATTTGCATATACTTTCCATTTTTCCAAAATTAATGAAATTGATCAAGATGAGATGAATATAGCAAATTTTCTAATTGGATTTTAATTTAAAAAGAACAAAATTCAATAAAAAACGAGCAATAAATTGCTCGTTTTTTATATTCAATAATTCGAAGTCTAATCTCCTTCTCCACTATTTTTCATCGCAGTCAAAAGATTATATGCTCCTTTCGAAACATAGACTTTTCCTGAATTTTGAGGAGATTTTATTTCAATCATTTTATTCGCAGAACCTCCTATTTCTACAAGAACTAATCGAAACTGATTTTTAGTTTGTCTTTCGAACACATAGTCTTTTCCTTCAAACTGAATTACAGCTTCTTCTGGTAAAACATTCGCGTCAAGCGAATTCACTTGCAATTCGATATTGAAATACATATTCGCTGTTAATCGCGTACCATTCGCATTCGTAATTCGTGCAAAAACATCAACCGTTCCATCTTCATTCACTTGATTTGAAATTGAGGTGATTTGCGCATCTAACTTTTGATCTGGTTTTGCATTGGTATAAGCTTTCAAAAATTGACCAATCTGAATGTTACTCAGATCCTTTTCAAATACTTTTACATTCAACAAAGAACGATCTGGATTAATAATTTCTAACATCGCATCTGCTGGCGAAATATATTGTCCTGTATTCGCAAAAACCTGACTCACCATTCCGCTAATCGGTGCATAAACATTGATGGTACGTCGGATATTACTCAACGAAACTGAGGAAGGATTGATATTCATTAATCTTAGTTTCTGTTCCAAGGAACTTTTCTTTACCATCAACGATTGACGTGTCGCTTTCGCTTGTTGCATCACTTTGTCACTTGCTGCCTGCTCTGCATTCAAATCCTTTTGACGAACATAATCTGCACTAGCCTGCTCTAACAATGCTTTTGTTGTGAGATAATCTTCTTGCATTTGAATATACTGCGGATCTTCTAAAACCACTAAAACTTGTCCTTTATTCACATAATTTCCTGGAATTAATGCAATTCGTTTCACATAACCACCAAAAGCATTGGTGATAGAAATAGTATTCTCTGGGGTTACAGCCGTCTTTGCATTCAACCGAATAGTTGTAGGTAAATTCTGATGACGTAAAGAGGTAGTATCAATTTCAAAATTCTTTAATTGAGCATCTGTCAACTTTAAAATTGAGGTAGAAATAGTTGCTTTTTGCTCTACTTCGGGTTTTGTTTCTTCTTTGTTACAACTCATCACAACAAGAGATGTACAAAGCATTAAGATATATTTTTTCATATTATTGTGCAGTATAAAAAGTCATTGCGGCATAAGCCTGATTACGTAGATTCTTTGCTTCTAAAAACTTTGTTTTCACTTCGATGATTTGATTATTCAGAATCACCCAATCCAAAAAATTAATCTCTCCTTCTAGTAATTGACGATTAATTGTTTTTTGTAAATCATTCGCAGCAGGAAGTTGAGATTGTTCAAAATCCCCTACCATTTCTTCGTAAGCATTTACTTTATTTTTTAATACATCAAAATCTTGTTGCAACTTCGATTGTTGTAAAGTATACGCTTGTTTTGCAAGATCAGTTTTAACTTTTGAGGCTTCGATTGACGAATTAATTCCTCTATTAAACAAAGGTAAGCCAACTCCTACTTGAAAAGAATTGTATCGATTTTTGTCCAAATCAGAAAAGCTTTGATTTGAATATCCAACTGTTAAAACTGGAACTTTTTTCGATTTCTCAACTTCAGTTTCCAGCGTTGAAGTCTGAATATTTTCTTCCGCTAATTTTAACATTGGATGTGCATCTAAAACAGATAATCCTGCAATTCCATTCCAATTTACACCATCTTTTGTTGGATAAATTTTGAATGATGAATTGGTTAAAAATTGAATTTGTCTTGATTCATTTTCTAATTCATTCTCAACTAATCTCAATTGATTTTGAATCGATTTCAACTGAATAATAGCCGTTGAAACCTCACTTCGGTTTGATTCACCTTTTTTCAAACGTAAATTTGCTTTCTTCAAAAACTCTTGGTAAATCAATTCATTTTCTTTCAATAAATCTTGTTGATATTCTGTATTTTGCATATTGACATACAAATTGGCTAATCGTTGTTTAATTTCAACTTTCGTCAATTGTTCATTTGCTTTAGAAGTACTGATCATTTGTTCGTTCAAAGCTTTTTGACGTTTAAAAACCACAGGAAATTGAAACGATTGCGAAATAGTAAACTTGTTATCAAATTCACCCGAATTCACTTGTCCAAATTCCGCAGCTATATCTAAAGGTGAAAGCGAACGATTGGCAAATACATTTTTCTCATGATAAACAGTAGTCAATTCTGCTTGTTTAATTTCGAGGTTATTCGCGTCAGCTAACTTGACAACCTCATCAAAACTCATACGTTCTTGCGCATTGGCAGTTGCTCCAAACAAAACTAAAACTAATAAAATAGCTGTAGGAATTGATTTATGACGAGTTGATTTCTTTTTAAAATGAATATTTTCGAACATAACATATAAAATTGGTAAAACAAAAAGGGTAAGAAAAGTTGCACCCATTAATCCTCCGATAACAACAGTTGCTAATGGACGTTGAACTTCTGCACCCGAACCATTACTAAGAGCCATTGGTAAGAAACCTAAAGAGGCTACAGCTGCTGTCATTAGGACAGGACGAAGACGAGTTCGTGTTCCCATAATAACAATTCGAGTTGTATTTTTAATTCCGTTATCACGTAGACGATTGTATTCTGATATTAATACAATTCCGTTTAGAACAGCAATTCCAAAAAGGGCGATAAATCCAACTCCAGCACTAATACTAAAAGGCATATCTCGCGCAGCTAAGAATAGTATTCCACCGATTGAAGAAAGCGGAATGGCTGTATAAATTAATAAACTTTCTTTGATTGATTTGAATGCAAAGAATAACAACACAAAAATCAAAACCAAGGCGACTGGAACAGCAATACCTAAGCGAGCTTTTGCATGATTCAAATTTTCGAAAGCTCCACCATAAGTCGCATAATATCCTGTAGGAAGTTTGACTTGAGCATCAACCTTTTGTTGCAACTCTTGCACAACACTCTCTATATCGCGTCCTTTTACATTAAATCCAACAACAATTCTACGTTTTGCATCTTCGCGCTGAATTTGATTTGGCGTATTTTTATAATCTACTTTTGCTAATTGATTCAATGGAATCTGAATTCCAGAAGCAGTAGGAATCAATAAATTTCGAATATCTTCTATATTCTCGCGTTTATCTTCTGCCAAACGAACCACCATATCAAAACGTTTTTCACCTTCGAAAACCATTCCAGTAGATTGTCCTGCAAAAGCCATATTAATAATTCGATTTGCTTCTCCAATACTCAATCCATATTGCGCTAATAAAGCACGATCAAACTCAATCACAACTTGCGGAATTCCATTAATTGGTTCGATATATAAGTCTTGCGCTCCTTTTACAGTATTGATTATTTTTCCTAATTTATCTGCATTATTAGCTAAACTATCTAAATTTTCACCAAATATTTTCACCACCACATCTTGTCGTGCTCCTGTCATTAATTCGTTAAAACGCATCTGAACAGGAAATTGAAATCCCGTTGAAAGTCCTGGAACATCTTCCAAAGCTTTACTCATTTTATTCGATAATTCTGGAAAAGTTGTGGCAGAAGTCCATTCTTTTTTAGGTTTCAGTACAATAATCATATCTCCTGCATCCATTGGCATTGGCTCGGTAGGAATCTCTCCACTCCCAATTTTTGTCACAACCATTTCAACTTCAGGGAAACGATCTTTCAGTATTTTAGCTGCCTTATTTGTGTATTCTATTGTTGTCGTAATATTACTTCCTGGTAAAATACGTGCTTCCACAGCAAAATCGCCTTCTTCTAAAGCTGGAATAAATTCTCCACCTAAACGAGACATCACAAAAACAGCAATAGCAAATAGAGAAAGCACAATTGCTAAAATAATAGTACGAACTTTTAAGGCTTTGATTAAATATTTCTGATGGAAAATCTCAATTTTAGCCATTACACGATCCGATAAATTTGGTTTCACTTTCTTCTTTTTACTTAAGAATAAGCTGGTCATCATCGGAACATAAGTCAACGAAAGAATAAATGCACCAATCAATGCGAAAGCAACTGTTTGCGCCATTGGTTTGAACATTTTTCCTTCTATTCCTTGTAAAGTAAAAATTGGTAAATAAACAATTAGAATAATAATTTGACCAAAAACAGCCGAATTCACCATTTTTTTAGCTGAAGAACCAACTGTTTGATCCATTTCTGTTTGTGTTAATTTGTTCTTCAACCCAAACTTTTTGTTGTGCGCTAACTGATGCATCGCCGCTTCTACAATAATCACAGCTCCGTCAACAATTAATCCGAAATCTAATGCGCCTAGACTCATCAAGTTTCCACCTACACCAAAAATATTCATCATAATAATCGCGAATAATAAGGCCAGAGGAATGACAGAAGCTACAATAAAACCAGCACGTAAATTACCTAAGAAAAGTACCAAAATAAAGACAACGATTAAGGCTCCTTCAAGTAAATTCGTTTCAACCGTATGAATAGTATTGTCAACCATTTTTTTACGGTCTAAGAAAGGTTCAATAACAACTCCATCAGGTAATGTCTTTTTGATTTCTTCGATACGTTGTTGTACATTCTTAACCACTTCGTTACTATTTGCTCCTTTCAACATCATAACAATTGCACCAGAAACTTCACCTGTATCGTTATATGTCATTGCACCATAGCGCGTAGCAAAGCCAGTTTTTACGTCTGCAACATCTCTCAATAAAATAGGTGTTCCACTTTGCGAACGTTTGACCAAAATATTTTCGATATCTTCGATGTTACCAATTAAACCTTCAGAACGGATGAATAAAGAAGTAGGACCTTTTTCGATATAAGCTCCACCTGTATTTTGATTATTCTCACTCAGTGCATCAAATAAATCATTAATTGTCAGACTAAAAGATTGTAAACGTTGCGGATCAATTGCAATTTCGTATTGTTTCAATTTTCCACCGAAACTACTCACATCTGCCACACCAGGAACGCCTAAAAGTTGACGACGAACAATCCAGTCTTGAATTGTTCTTAATTCAGTTTCATCATATTGATCTTCGTAACCTTCGGCGGGACGAACAACATATTGATAGATTTCGCCCAAACCTGTCGAAATTGGACCAAGTTGTGGTTCTCCAATACCTTCGGGAATCTCATTTTGAACCTGAATCAATCGTTCACTTACTTGTTGTCGCGCCCAATAAACATCTGTATTGTCATCAAAAACAATGGTTACCAATGATAATCCAAAACGAGAAAAACTACGAATTTCGGTAATCCCACCAATATTAGAATTAGCTTGTTCGATAGGAAAAGTCACTAAACGCTCAATATCTTCTGCACTAAAAGAAGGCGCTACAGTGATAATTTGAACCTGATTAGATGTAATATCAGGTTGTGCATCAATGGGTAATTTTGTCGCATCGTAAATACCAAATATCAACAAAGCCAACGTAAACAAACCCACGATAAATTTATTCTTGATTGAAAAATCAATAATTTTATTTAACATCGTAAAATTGTATAGATTAAAAATGTGCTAAATACAAGTTGTAAATAGCTGAAATTGGATAAATTGAAAGAATCAATCTATCATAAATCTAAAAAAAATCACGCTTGTTTTGGCGGTTGCCAGATAGAATCTAAATAATAAGTATGTAAAAAATCTTCATCAAATATTTTGATTGAAGTGGTAGAAATTTCTTTATCTAAGTGTAAAATATCAAAGAGTTTTATAGGAGAGAAAAAAAAGTCGATATGAACAAACTCAACTTTCATGAAAGGTAATTTTTGGTCAGTTTCCCAATCCGCATCAACCTCATGTCCACCATAATGATGAACTAAAAAAGTTTTCATTTCATCCAAAAAATCTCCTCCTTTATCATGTTCAATAAAATGAGAAATAAACACAGGCAATTTATATAACTGACATAATTGAGTTGAAGTTGTTATATATAAAAAAATTAAAATTTTAGTTGCCCATAGTTTCACGACCCAAATGTACAGTCAATTTTGCTTTCTTTCAAATTTAATTAATGGAAAAATCTCGTTAAACTTACTTAGAAACCTCTTTCTTCGTAAATAAATGAGAAATCACTTCGAGTTTATCATGATCGAATAAACACAAACCTTCAACATAGAAAGGTGTAAAATGAAAACTTTGTTGATCTACGATTCCAAATTCTTTCAGTTTTGGTTCGTAAACGACAAAACCTGTACGCAAGAATGGTTTTTTAGAGACTTTATACAACACAATATCATTGGTAAATAATCGTCGATTTCGTTTATCCAATATATCTATTCCAATATCTATGGTATCAAATTGTAAAGCATTTTCGTGCCAAGAAAACTCGTTATAACCTTTAAAATAGGTCACTCCATCTATCTCCTTCGCAAAACCTTCTACTTTATTTTTGTTTCGTAATCGATAATATCCAATCGTTTTCATCTGGCAAATTTGCAATAAAAAAATTTAAAATAGAAACGAGCAATATTAAAATAGATGATTAAATTTATCATCCGAAAACAACTAACACAATGTACAAAATATATCCACAAAAAAGATACAATGAAACCTTAGCTTTGCTGAAACAATTTGCTCAACCTACTGATAAAATTCTTGATTTAGGAATCAAAAATCCTTTTACAGATGTGATGTTGGAAAATGGTTTTGATGTAAAAAATACAAATGGCGACGATTTGGACTATTATTATAAGGATTTGCAAAATTATGATGCTAACTTTGTAACGGCTTTAGAAATTTTAGAACATTCGGTAAATCCAATGGAAGTGCTAAGAAATTTGCCTGGAGATAAATTATTAGCTTCAATTCCGATGCGTTTGTGGTTTTCGCCTGCTTATCGTAATCAAAATGATGCGCGAGATGTACATTATCACGAATTTGAAGATTGGCAATTTGACATGTTAATGGAAAAAGCTGGATGGAATGTAATACATCGTCACAAATGGACGCATCCATCAAACAAACTGGGAATAAGACCCTTATTAAGAAGAATTACACCAAGATATTATGCTGTCTACACAGAACGAAAAAAAGACTTTACTTACTAAATACTCTATTGTTATACCTGCACATAACGAAGAAGATTTTATTGCGATTACGCTAAATTCTCTCGTTAATCAAACTGTTTTACCATATGAAGTGATTGTTGTAAATGATCATTCAACCGATAAAACACAACAAATTGTAGAAGAATTTACAGCTAAATATCCGTTCATCAAATTAAGAAATATCTTATCAAAAGGTGAACATCAGCCAGGAAGCAAAGTGATACAAGCTTTCTTGAAAGGTTACGAAATCATTGATCCTAATTATGATATTATTGTTAAATTGGATGCTGATTTAGATATTCCGTTCAATTATTTTGAGACTATTTTAACTCATTTTAATCAAGATGAAGATATTGCAATGGTTGGTGGTTTTGCGTATATTGATAAGGACGGAAAATGGATTCTTGAAAATCTGACAGATAAAGACCATATTCGTGGCGCATTTAAGGCGTATAGAAAAAATTGTTACGAAAAAATTGGTGGATTACGCGCACATATGGGTTGGGATACAGTAGACGAATTGTTGTGTAAATATTATGGTTGGAAAGTTGTTACAGACGAATCTTTACACATCAAACATCTAAAACCAACTGGTGCTAGTTACAATAAATCGGCACTTTACAAACAAGGTGCGGCTTATTATGCATTAGGTTATGGATTTTGGATTACATTAATTGCTGGCACAAAATTGGCTTTACGTAAAAAGAAACCCACATATATTTTGTATTATTTGAAAGGTTTTTTTGAAGCTAAAATTAATGGTACAAAAAAAATGGTAAATCGAGATCAAGAAAAATTCATCCGAAATTATCGTTGGTCGAAAATGAAACAAAAAATAAAAGGTTAAATCTAACATGCGATATTGGTTAACATACACACTATTTATATTTCCATTCATCAGCTTTGCACAAAATAAGTTGATTACTGGTTCTGTGGTTGTAGACGAAGGAAACGATTATATTTCCTCAGTTTCTGGTGCTCGTATAGAAAATCTGACGTCAGAAAGTAAGACATATACAAGCCCTTCGGGTTATTATTCTATCCAAGCAAATGTTGGCGACACGATTTTGTTTGAAGCAGATTTTTTGATTCCTAGAAAAATTGTAATCAACCAAAATATTTACAACAAAGGTTTTTTACAAGCACATTTGGATATTGAAACAATTGAATTGAGTGGTGCTACAGTTGGTAAAGGTCCTTTGCAGCCTAAATATCATAAGGATAATAAAACAGATTTGTACGATAAAATGGGACTTGATCAACGTTTACGAGATTTAGAACCTAAAAGAGATATTGCCAAATTCAAACCAATGGATGTTTTAAATCCTGTTCGATTAATTGGTCATATAAATGGTTTTTACCGTGAGCAACGTCGTGTACGTAATTATGAAACAAAACTTTCTCTTGTTCAAGAAGTTAAACATTATTATCCAACAGATTTTTATACTAATCAATTACAAATTCCTGAATATAAAATAGAAGAATTTTTATATTATGTTAATGCACGTTATCCGCTTCAAGAAAAAGTTTTGAGCAGACAATTTGGTACGATAATGATTGATTTAGAATCTTATGCGAAAGATTATTTGAATGAATTAAATCAAAACAAAAATCAATAATTCTTAATAGATTTTTAAAATTTAGCCAATAAACGTTAACAAAATTGATGCTAATTTATTAAGACTTATCTTCGTACAAATAATTAAACGTATAATCACGAACAATTGAAATCACTATTTACCATTCTAATATTGCTGTTGTCGAATTTTATTTTCGCACAAGAAAAATGGGTTCAGGGAAACATTATCATTGATGATTCTGACGATACAGCAGAAGGAGTTTACGTTACAAATCTGAGAACAAATCATACAACAATTTCTAATTTTACAGGAACTTTTCTTATTCAAGCAAAAGTAAATGACACGCTAAAAATACAATCTGATTGGTACGAAAATCGACTAATTATCTTAAGACCAAATTTGTTCAATAAACAAACAATTGTAGTGCATTTAGCTGTGCAGACAATTCAATTGAATACCGCATATATTGGTCAAAAATTGACAGGAATTCTTGAAAAAGATGTCAAAAATGGAAAAAAAGCTGATGTTGTAACAAAACTTTATAAAAGTCTTGGTGTTAATCCTGATATCAAACCTATAAAAGACACATCTTCGTTGAAAGCTGGATTTTTGAGTGGAGATATTACGTTGACGAGATTGGATATTGGGCGTATTTATGATGTTTTTTCTGGTAAAGCCAAACAACGAAAAGCATTGCTTGATTATGAAGATAAATACGATAAAATTACAAAAATTAAGAATTATTTTGGTGAAGATTATTTCACAAATGATTTAAAAATTCCGAAATTCAAAATCAGAGATTTCATTGAAAATGCATTAACAAATACCGAATCTAAAATAGAATTGAATGATGTAAATTATTTCAAATTACTTCAATTATTTAATTCTTACAGTAAAATATACCTCGACTTTTTATACGGAAAAGTACCAAATAATACGAAAATCATCAAAAAAGATACGATAGACGATTAAAAAAAGAGCTTGATAAATCAAGCTCTTTTTTTAGTTTTATAAGTTGTGTAAAATTAGTTTTTATAAGAAACCCATTTAATCATTTCTTTCACAGTTGGTTTTTTACCATAAATTAAAATCCCAATTCTATAGATTTTTCCAGCAATATAAACCATAAATATTGTACTGATTAACAGCAAAAATAAGGATAAAGCTAATTGCCAAATCGGAACATCGAACGGAATTCGAGTAATCATTGAGATGGGAGAAGTCAATGGAATCATTGATAACCAAAAAGCAACTGGACCATCAGGATTTTCGAAAGTTGTCATACTTCCGTAAAGTCCAATCATCATCGGAACTAAAGGAAAATATGTAAATTGTTGCGTATCTGTATCATTGTCAACCGCAGAACCAATTGCCGCGAAAACAGAGCTGTAGAACAAATATCCTAAGATAAAATAAGAAATAAAAGCAAAAATGATTAACGGATAATTAAACGTTAACAATACTTCGCTAATTTCTGTTACTTTTTGCATCATATCTGGATTAGTCTCGGCTAATTGTGCTTGATTCATCATTTGTTGCGACATATCCATTCTTGAAGCAGCAATTGTTGGAAATAAAATCAATAACCCCATTGTCATTCCAATCCATATTGCAAATTGCGTGACTGCAACCATTGTCGTTCCTAAGATTTTACCCATCATTAATTCGAAAGGTTTTACAGAAGAAATGATAATTTCGACAACACGATTATTTTTTTCTTCAACCACAGAACGCATTACTTTTACACCATAAATCATCACAAACATGAAAATAATGTAAGTTAAAAACATCGATAATCCGATTTTCAACTCCATTCCTTTATCTTCTTTTCCGTCTGTAACGTTAAAAACATTCAGGTTAACACGTGCCTTAGAAGCTTCTAAAGCCGCTTTGTCAATACCAGATTTTGCCTGTTTTTCTTTTACTATTTTATCACTAATCGTTCTCGAAAGTTTTTCACGATCAGTAATTCCAAGATTTCCATTTGTGATTAATTCAGTATTTTTCTCAATATTATCATAATTTCCATCTGTATTTTTCGGAATATGAAGAATCGCATTCAAATATTCGCTTCCTTTCAAAGTATCTTTGATAGATTTCAACTCTTGAGGCGTGTAAATACTGAACATCATTTGTTTAGTCGATTTAAACGAGGTTACAAACTCTGTACTTTCATCTACAATTGCAATATTTTTCACTTCCGAATTATTCGCAGAACTCAAAAAGAAAATCACCGCTCCTGCCCCAACAATCAACAAAGGCGAAAGAAAAGTCATAACAATAAACGCTTTGTTTTTTACTTGAGAAAAGAACTCGCGTTGTGCAACTAAAAATATATTTTTCATTTGAAAATTAGCTTAAAGATTAGGAATTGAACTTTGTTTGACGGCTTCCAAAAACACATCATTCATCGAAGGAATAATTTCTTTGAATTGATGAACTTGCCCCACTTGCATCAATTTATCTAAAATCACATTGGTTGGTGTTTCTTTATTGTACAACAAATTAAATTCAGTTCGTTGATTAATGTTTCGTACATCCGAAATCTCAAATTCATTCGCTAAATTTTGAAGAGAATCAGCGGGAATTTCATTCAATTGAATCGAAAATTTCCCTGTCTTAAATTGATTTCTAACTTCTTCAATTGTTCCATCTAATACTTTATTCGATTGATTAATCAAAGCAACATGATCACACATTTCCTCTACAGATTCCATACGATGCGTCGAAAAAATAATTGTCGTTCCTTTATCTCTTAATTCAAGAATTTCATTCGCAATAATTTGTGCATTTACAGGATCAAAACCACTAAAAGGTTCATCAAAAATCAGCAAAGAAGGATTGTGAATAACTGTAATCACAAACTGAACTTTTTGTCCCATTCCTTTCGACAACTCGCTCAATTTCTTGTTCCACCAAGACATCATATCAAGTTTCTCGAACCAATATTCGGTACGTTTTTTAGCTTCCGCAGAAGAAAGACCTTTCAGTTTTGCAAAATACAGTGCCTGTTCTCCAACCTTCATATTCTTGTACAAACCACGTTCTTCTGGCATATAACCAACTTGACCGATTGATTTTTTCGTCAAAGGTTCTCCATTCAACAAAATTGTCCCGCTATCTGGCGCTGTAATTTGATTGACAATACGAATAAAAGTCGTTTTTCCAGCACCATTTGGTCCCAAAAGTCCATAAATAGAACCTTGTGGAATATTGATACTAAAATTATTAAGCGCAACTTTATCTTTATATTTTCTTGTTAAGCCTTGAGCTTGCAATAAAAATTCCATTTTCTATATCATTTGATTTGTAAAATTAGTAAGAAGAAAGTAAATTTTGTTACAGATTTTAATGAGATTCATTCGGATCCCATACAATTTCTTTAAAATTAATCACTTTATCATTTATAATCTCCACACCTTCATTCTCTAACAATTGCTGCATCAAACTCGAAGGATTAAAATGATGTTTTCCAGTTAACAAACCATTTCTGTTTACAACACGATGCGCAGGAACATCTTCTCGATTATGTGCATGATTCATCGCATAGCCAACCACACGCGCAGAAAATTTTTCTCCTATATATTTTGCTATCAAACCATAAGTAGAAACACGTCCTTCGGGAATTTGACGAACTATTTCATAAATTTTCTCATAAGTATCAGAAATGATTTTTGTCATAATCTAAACATTTATTGTAAATTTAAAGAAAGTAATAGAATATGAGCCAAAAAGTTCCAATTAAATCTCTTTTAAGCCGACCACGTTTTAAGGTTTTTACGCATTTATCAAAACAAGAATTTATTGATTTAATCAAAAAACACCTTGAAACAAATTCTATTGAATACGGAGGTTATGCCAATCAGGAAGTTGCGATGATTCGTGTCCGCAAAGACAAGGATAAATATTGGCACCCGCAATTACAAATCAGAATTGAAGATGACGATGATCATCCTAACTATTTGGTTGTAAGAGGAATTATTGGTCCGCCTTCTAATGTTTGGACATTTTTCGCATTTTTGTATGGTTTGAGCGGAGCTATTTTTATCACCTTAGGCTCTTATGCGGTTTCCGAATATATTGTACAAGGAAATAGTGTATGGATTTGGAGTATTCCTATTGCATTATTGATTACTTTAGGAACCTATTTAGCGAGTTTATATGGTCATTATTTGGCAAAATATCAGCTAGGAAGATTGTATCATTTCGTGAATGAATTGCTTCGTGATGCAGAGTTTTATCAAAATAGCGACGAAATCAAAGAATAAAAAAAGCGACCTAAATAGGTCGCTTACAAGAAATATGTTGAGATAATATATTAATTAGATTACTTTCACATTAACGGCGTTGATGCCTTTTTTTCCTTGTTCTAAGTCAAAAGATACTTTATCGTTTTGAGCTACTTTGTCTGTTAAACCAGAAACGTGTACGAAGTACTCTTTTCCTGATTCGTCATCTTTAATAAATCCGTATCCTTTTTCTTCATTAAAGAATTTTACAGTTCCTTTATTCATAGTATTTTATTTTCGTTGATAAAGATATAAGATTTATTTACAAAACCAATATTAATTTTTAGTTTTTTTTATAACAATTTTTTTAGCCTATAATTTCATTATAATTTTGCTTCAAATCATAATATTTTGGCAGGAATTTATATTCATATCCCGTTTTGTAAACAAAAATGCAGCTATTGCGACTTTCATTTTTCGACAAATCTTCAACATAAATCAAATTTAATTCAAGCAATTAATAAAGAACTTGAGATCAGAAAAGATGAAATTTCAACACCTTTAGAAACGATTTATTTTGGAGGAGGAACACCTTCTATCCTGTCCGAAATTGAATTAGAAAGTATTTTCGAAACGATTTATAAAAATTATTCAACCAAAAATTTAAAGGAAATTACACTCGAAGCGAATCCTGATGATTTGAATAAAGAAAAACTTAATTTCTTAAAATCAACTCCGATTAATCGTTTTTCGATTGGTGTTCAATCATTTTTTGAAGAAGATTTGAAATTAATGAATCGCGCACATAATGCACAAGAAGCTGAAACTTCGATAAAATTGGCGCAAGATTTTGGTTTCGAAAATATCACTATTGATTTGATTTATGGTTCTACGACCACAACCAACGAAATGTGGAAGCAAAATTTGCAAAAAGCAATTGAGCTGAATGTTCCACATATTTCTTCTTATGCGTTAACAGTCGAAGAAAAAACAATTTTAGATCATCAAATCAAAAAAGGAATCACAAAACCGGTTGATGAAGATCGTCAAAACGAACAATTTCAACTTTTAGTTGACACTTTAACTTCGAATGATTTTATTCAATATGAAATCTCCAATTTCGGAAAAGAAGAGTATTTTTCTTTACACAATTCTAATTATTGGAAAGGAATTCATTATTTAGGAATTGGACCTTCTGCGCATTCTTATAACGGAAAAACTCGTGCTTGGAACATTGCAAATAATTCTAAATACATACAAGCTATCAACGAAAATAATCTACCTCAAGAAATTGAAGTTTTAAATGAAGTAGAAAAATTTAATGAAATGATAATGATAGGATTGAGAACAATTTATGGAATAGATTTAAATCGAATTAATTCAGAATTTTCTCAACCTTTAGTTAATTCTTTTCATCAAGAACTCAATCAATTAATCAACGAAAATTTAGTCGAAAAGAAAGAAAATAAAATTATTTTGAAACCCGAAGCAAAATTTTTCGCAGACGGAATTGCTTCTAGATTATTTTACATCAATTAATTTGTTAAATTTGCGATATGAATGATAACAGACCAATTGGTGTTTTCGACTCTGGAGTTGGTGGTTTGACGTTTGCAAAAGAAATAAAACGTCTGCTACCAAACGAAAGTTTGATCTATTTTGGCGATACTCAAAATTTGCCTTATGGAGAAAAATCGAAAGAAGCGATTACACAATTTTCGGTAGACATTACTAATTTTTTAATAGACAATAATTGTAAAGCGATTTTAGTTGCATGTAATTCTGCAACCGCTAATTCGTTGAAAGAAATTAGAGAAGCTGCAGGAAAAGATGTTCCTGTTATCGATGTTATTTCGCCTGTTGCGGAGAAAGTTTCGTTCGAATTAAGAGAAAAGATAGGTGTTATTGCAACAAAAGCAACTGTAAATTTGGGCGCGTACAAGAAAGCAATTCGTCGTCGAAATAAACATATTACGGTTATTGAAATGGCTACTCCTCTCTTAGTACCTGTTATCGAAGAGGGTTTTACAAATTCTACGATTTCTAAAGCAGTTTTAGAAACGTATTTATTGAACAAAAAATTAGAAGGAATTGATTCGATTATTTTAGGATGTACGCATTATACACATCTGGAAAAAGAAATCAATCAAGTATTTGAAGGAAAAGTTGATATCGTAAATTCACCTTTAATTGTCGTGAATCAAGTAATTTATCAATTGGCAAAAGAAGGAAAATTGGCTGCGAAAGATACTGTTGCAAACTATACATTTTATATTTCTGACAATACAGATAATATTATAAAAGTGGCAAAAAAATTCTTTGGAAAAGATATTCAATTAATTGAGAAAAATTTAGAAACGAAATAGAACCGACCATTATTTGTCGGTTTTTTTATAAAATATTACGAACAAACAAAAACAAATCATTACATGGAAAAATCAGCAGAATTAATTGCATTAGAAGAAAAATACGGAGCGCATAACTATCACCCACTTCCAGTTGTATTGGAAAAAGGTGAAGGTGTTTACGTTTGGGGTGTTGATGGAAAAAAATATTTCGACTTTTTATCAGCTTATTCAGCTGTTAATCAAGGTCACTGTCATCCTAGAATTATTAAAGCGTTGAAAGATCAAGCCGAAAAATTAACGTTAACTTCTCGTGCTTTTTATAATGCGGAATTAGGAAAATACGAAAAATTTATCACAGAATTATTCGGTTTCGATCAAGTATTGCCAATGAATACGGGTGCAGAAGCTGTAGAAACAGCGCTAAAAATTGCTCGTAAATGGGGTTACGAAAAGAAAGGAATTCCAACTGGTGAAGCGATTATTGTAGTATGTAAAGACAATTTCCATGGTCGTACAACTACTATTATTTCTTTCTCGAATGATGAAGATGCACGTAAAAATTTCAATCCTTACACAAGTGGTTTCGAAGCTGTAGAATACAATGATGTTGAAGCTTTGAAACAAATTTTAGAAGAAAAAGCAGATAAAATTTGTGGATTCTTAGTAGAACCAATTCAAGGAGAAGCTGGTGTTAATGTACCTTCTGAAGGATATTTGAAAGCTTGTGAAGAATTATGTAAACAACATAATGTTTTATTTATCGCGGACGAAATTCAAACAGGAATCGCACGTACAGGAAAAATGTTAGCAATCGATCACGAAAATATTGATGCTGATGTTTTAATCTTAGGTAAAGCCGTTTCAGGTGGAGCTTATCCAGTATCTGCAGTTTTAGCAAATGATGAAATAATGAATGTCATCAAACCAGGACAACACGGTTCTACTTATGGAGGTAATCCATTAGCTGCGGCTGTTGCTACAGAAGCTTTGCAAGTTGTTTTGGACGAAAAATTAGCTGAAAATTCTGAAAAATTAGGACAAATTTTTAGAACAGAAATCACGAAAATGGCTGAAGAATTTCCATTATTCAAATCAGTTCGTGGAAAAGGTTTATTAAATGCAATTTTAATCAACGATACACCAGAATCTGAAACAGCATGGAATTTCTGTGTTGCAATGAAAGACAACGGATTATTAGCCAAACCTACACACGGAAACATCATTCGTTTCGCTCCTCCTTTAGTGATGAACGAAGAACAATTACACGAATGTTTAGCGATTATTCGTAAAACTGCACAAGAGTTTAAGAAATAATCAAAACATAATAAACACACAAAAGCCTCTTAATTAGAGGCTTTTATTTTATATCTTAAGGTGCTAAACGCTCTTTTTTCCAATCAAAATCGTCTTGTAAAACATAACGAACTCTATCGTGTAAACGACTTGGACGTCCTTGCCAAAACTCTATCTCAGTTGGGCGAATCAAGAAACCTCCCCAATGTGCTGGACGAGGAATTTCTTTTCCTTCGTATTTTTTTTCTAATTCCAATTCCTCTGCCGCCAAATCTTCGTGCTCATCAATCACAGAACTTTGCGCCGAAATCCAAGCGCCTAACTGGCTACTTCTTGGACGTGTTTCGAAATATCCATCCGAATTATTATCCGAAGTTTTTTCAGCCACACCTTTTATAATAATCTGTCTTTCTAGAAATGGCCAAAAAAATGACAAACAAACTTTCGGATTTTCTAATAAAGCTTTTCCTTTCTGACTGTTGTAATTCGTATAAAAAATAAAACCTTCGTCCGTATATCTTTTCAATAAAACAACACGCGTTCTCGGAAATCCATCTTCACCAATCGTTGCAACAGACATCGCATTTGCTTCATCCACTCCATCCGATTCTTCAGCTTGCAGAAACCAATCACGAAATTGTTCGATCGGATTTTCTCTTAACGAATCAAAATTCATCGACTGTTTTTCGTAAACTTTTCTTTTATAACTTAAATCTTGTTTCATTAATGATTATTTTATATTTTTAAACAGCTAATTGTATATTTCGTTAAGATTTCACGTAACAAAACCGAAACAAAAATGTCTATCAAAAGTATAAAAAAAGGAGCTATTTTGGTCGCAAAACCAACATTAAGTAACGATATTTTTCAGCGAAGTGTAATTTTAATTACAGAACACTTAGAATCTGGAAGTATTGGTTTTATTCTTAATCATTCATCTCATATTCCGATTAGTATTTTTGTATCTGAAATGGAGTCTGCATCTATTGTTTTTGAAGGTGGACCTGTCGATAAAGAAAACATCTATTATATTCACAAACGACCTGATTTAATCAGAAATAGTGAAAAAATTACTGAAAATTTATATTGGTCTGGCGTATATGAAGATGTGCGTGATGCAGTAAATCAGAATTTGATTAGTCAAGATGAAATCAAGTTTTTTATTGGATATTGTGGTTGGGCACCAAAGCAAATCAAAGATGAATTAAACAACAATTCGTGGGCTGTAACGGATTTGGATTTTGATATTTTTGAGCGTTGGGATGCTGATTTGTGGAAAAAATTGATGAAACAGCTTGGAGGTGAGAACTTAATTTGGCTAAACACCCCCGCTGATCCTTCTATGAATTAATCGATTATAAATATTTAAAAATCGATTTTGTTTTGTCTAAAGTGTATTCTTTTTTACGATTTTTGGTAATTGGTAAAATTCCAATTCCATCAATCAAAATGAAAACTTCTTCTGCCTTCTGAATTTCAAATGGAAAAATTTCGACTTCTTCTACTTTAAATTCTTCGGCTTTATTAATTTTTGTAATGAAATTATTTCTCAAAACACTAGTAATAACACCTTCTTCTTTTTTCGGTGTACGAATCGTTTCTCCATTCACAACAAAAATATTTCCTCGTAAAGAACGCGCCATTTTTTTGTTTGCATTTAGCAAAATAATATCAGCATAATCATTCTCTAAACGATAGATTTCTGCAATATTTTCTTCTGGACGATACGTATTTACAAGTGAATAAAATGCAGTATTGATTGCATAATCTTTGTAAACATCAATTTCGTTTTCAGCTTGTAAAAACTCCCAATCATTTTCACTATTTTCAATGGAAATCAAATAATTGATGGATGCTTTTAGATAATCGCCCTCATCATTTCTGAACGCAAAAAATTCTACTTTCCCTGATTTGGTCTGATTTGCTTCTGCTAATAAATTGATTTGTTCTTGAAAAAATTCTGGTGTAAAATCTAACGGAATATTCATACGGTAAATACGCATAGAAGCCATTAGATTGAAATAATGATCTTCCCAATCAATAATTTCACCATTTACAAATCGCAAAATTTCTTTTACAGCATCACCATTACGAAAAGCTCTGTTCTGAATTCCTATTTCTGCATTTGCTTTTTCGACAATAACGCCACCTAAGTTAATTTTCAAAATAATAGATTTTAAACAGATCCTAAGATTTTTTTTAGATCTTCAATTTGACTTTCCCACAATTGTTTTGATTCTTCTACTTCGTCTTCATCAGCAAAATCTGTAATAACTAATGATACATCGTTCGTTAAATCGTCTTCTACAATTGTTAATTCGAAGAAATATTTTGTATCTTCATCATATTCCCATTGAAAGCGCACGTATCCATCTTGCTTAGATTTCATCAAAAATGCAGATTCTTCGTGTCCATCCCAAATAAAAGTATATTTTTCTCCACGAGAATTTACGTTATCTGCAAACCATTCTGATAAACCAGAAGGGTTTGAAATATAGTTATATAGCAAAGACGGTGAAGACTTGATTGAAAATTCTACTTGATATTTCTTTTTTGGCATAATTCTATTTTATTGAAGTCGCAAGATATAAAATGAATTGTATCTACCAAAGAAAATCAAAATAAGTTTTGTTATAAAATCTAAAAAAAATTACCTTTGCAAAAATTAAAATTTAGGCGAGGTAGCTCAGATGGTTAGAGCG
Source organism: Empedobacter falsenii (assembly GCF_019308355.1). Taxonomy (GTDB): domain Bacteria; phylum Bacteroidota; class Bacteroidia; order Flavobacteriales; family Weeksellaceae; genus Empedobacter; species Empedobacter falsenii_B. The sequence goes on from NZ_JAAGKM010000004.1 coordinate 33,973, forward strand.
CAGGATTCATAACCCTGAGGTCGGCAGTTCGATTCTGCTCTTCGCTACACAAGAAAAGCCCAAACAGACAATCTGTTTGGGCTTTTGCTTAACTACTAAAACCTATACTAATCTAAATAACCTACTACTTGATAAGCTCTTGTTCCTCTGTTGTAAATTTTTTGGTACAAAACACCTCCAAATTCATACAGATATTCGCCTCCATAATCTACTCTTTCATATCCTGCTGGTAACGCATATACGATAGCACCTAGAGGAGCTTGAACTACTTCATAATAATTTCTATTTGGGCTGTAATAAACACCTTCGTAGAAATAATATGGATTTCTATTACCAATATTAATTGTTACATAACCTACTGGTAAAATATTAATTCTAAATCCTACGTATGGCATATATCTCACATATCCACTGTTATAAGGACGATAGTAAATACCATTGTTTCCGTAGAAATTATAACTATTATACGAATACTTGTTATAGTTTCTTACATTCACATTAGAAACTGGTCGGTTTCCTCTGTTGTATGAGCTAGAATTTATACGAACTGGATTGTTGTAGAAATCTCTGTTTTTTAAACTCTCAGATCTATTACCTTGATTACCTTGGTTATTTTCTCTGTTATTTCCACTATTATTCCAATCTTTATTAGAACTTGATCTACTACTTACAATCGCTGTATTATTTCTATCTATACGTGTACTCGTTTCACGTTCAGTTCTATTTGTAGAATTTTTCCAAGATTCATTCGTAAAATTACCTCGATCTATTCTTTCTGTTCTATTTCCTTCAATACGACTAGTTCTATTTTCTGTTCTAGCCATTTCAGAGCGTCCATTCCCTTTACTTCTTGAAGTTGCTTCTCTTGAAGAAGAACTTCTCTCACCACCTCTTTGACCTCTATCTTGAGCATTTACACCAACAGCTAACATGGCTGTAAAAGCTACTCCTAAAAGTGTAAATTTAATATTTTTCATCACCTAACTTTTTAATAAATTAAGACATTTCTCCTAATACTATTTCCGTGCCATAATTATAAGTTTAAACCATAGAAAATGTTATAATAATCAAAATAATTTATAAGCCATTCAAATTCAATGAATTGCATTAACAATTTTGTTTGACAATTTTGTTAAATATTTTTATTCCTGACATCGTTTGTATTGATTTCTGAATTGATTACTTTTGTTTTTAAGAAATTATATAAAATGATTGACGTTAAAAATGCTTACATCGCCTTTATTAGTTTACAAAAAGTTGGACATAAAGTTCGAGAAGAAGCTAACATTTTTGCCGATAAAACACTAGAATACGATGAATCTAAGGAAGAACAATTGGTTCCTTTCTTATTAAGTCCGTTCAAAAAAACACTCGAAATTAATCGTTTCACGCATTATACAGAAAAATTAGAATTTAATGTTTTGTACAATCAATGCAAGCAAATGTTTGATGAAGAAATAGATTTTATCGATTTTTCGCAAGAAGTTTTAAGTCATTTATACGAGAAATCATTGCATCCGCAGATCAAAAGTGGTGAAGTTTTTATTGCCCTTTTCGAAAATATGATGTTCGACGGAATTCCTTGCCGTGGAATTGGAATTTATAAATTAGAGAATAAGAAGAAATTCTTGCGTTTCGACGAATCGCGTGGTTTAGATTACAACATTTGGAAAGGTTATAAGCTAGAAGGAATCGACAAAGCCTGTCTTATTCTTGATGCTTATCGCGACGAAGGTTTCCGCGTCTACTCTATCGATGATAAAAATGTGGAGTCAGAATATTGGAAGAAAAATTTCTTGGAAATTGATTTGATTAAGGATAACAATTACCATACGAAGAAATATATGGAGTTGATTACAGATTTCTCGAATGATTTTCTTTTGGATAAAACAGACAAAAAACAACAAGCAGAATTTATCTCAAATTCGATAAATGTGTTGAATTCGAATGAAGTTGTAACGAATGAAATTTTTGAAGATCAAGTTTTGAAACCTTTCGAAATTATTGATGAATTCAAAGAATATAAGAAAGATTATAGCGAAAATAATCGTGTTGAATTTGTGGAAGCTTTCGAAGTTTCAGTTCCAACTTTGATGAAAGAATCTAAGAAAATTAAAAGTGAAATTAAATTAGATACAAAGATTAACATCAAATTAGATTTGACAAATCCTGATGCAGCTGAAGAATATTTGGAGCGTGGTTTTGACGAAGAAAAGAAAATGTATTATTATAAAGTCTATTTCAATTCTGAACAATAAATTAAAGGCTCCTATTTTGGAGCTTTTTTTTTGATATTAATTCAATTTCAAAATACATTGATGATTCAAAATCTCAAAACCATTTTTCAGCCAAAAACCTTTTGCAAATTGATTTTCAGCTGTAAATTCTAATTCAATATATGCTTGATCGTTCAAGAAATTTATCGCTTCTTTAACCAATTTAGAAGCGATGTTTTGATTGCGATAATTTGCATCAACATACAACGAATCTATTCTTCCTTTTGATTTAATCACAAAATATTTCGGACGAAGATGTTTCGAACAAATAATATATCCCGTCAACTGATTTTCTATTTCGGCTACAAATATTTTTATATTCTGTTGATGTAAAATTCCCTTGAAAAAATCATCAATATCATGTTTGTAGGTCAAATCTATTTGATACAATGCATTAAACTCTTGATGATGTTGTAACAATTTTATCATCATTCTTTTCAGTTCAGGAATATCATTTTCTACGGCAATTCTTATCATATCTAAAAATAAAAAAATCCAGTTAAAAAACTCTAACTGGATTTACTAAAAACTATTGTTTATCTAGTTTTATTTTGTCTTGACCTTGTTGCAATTGATACAACTCTATAATATCCTCAATTGGATAATTAAACCAATCAACTTGTTTTTTGATTTTCGAATTTTGATCTAAATACAAATATGTCGTGAATTTCATCGCTGGAAACTTCATTCCATTATAGGTATAAGGCGAAAATTCTCCGTTTGCAATAATCATCGAATCGTTAGAAAATAATTCATTTACTTTCAATAATTTATTATTTTCATATTGCATCGTTTGATCACTCCAACGAATAATATCATTCAATAAATAACGCGGGTCTACCGTAGAACCTCCCGAATATTGTGCTACATTTTCATATACCAAACTATCATTGTAAAAAGACAACATTTTCTTGTAATCTTTTCGAGATGAATAATTTTCGAAAAAACGTTTTCCTAATTCATCATTTTTACTGGCTGAAGAAGAATTACAACTTACTAAAAAAGTAATTGCAATAAGACTTAAAATCCATGTAAATTTTATTTTCATTTGTCTGAAATTCTTGTTAAATAATTTTCACCATTATCATCAGCCATTCCATCTTCATTGAGAATCATAATCTCCGAATTGTCCGACCAACGTAAAAATTGAAAAGGTAATTTTTTCTTTTTTGAATCAATCTCCATCAACGATCCATCATCTTTTTTGAATAATTCTCCGTTATAAGATTGACCTTTGTATTCAGCAGTAAATTTATCATCTGCTAATTTCAAAACAATTTTATCCCCAAAATATTTTCCTTCAAAAACACCCTTATAAACAAGCGTTTCATTTGTAAAAACAGAATTTTTTTCTAAAGACAATACATCTTCATGCGATAAGCTATCTGAACTTTTATCCACTTCTACATTGTCCTTTTTACAAGAAAATAAAAAGAGTTGACTGATAAATAGCAAAAAGAAAATCTTTTTCATCTGAGATGAATTATTTTTTCACGAATTGTTCAACATCTTTTCTCGAAATTGGATCATCACCCAAAATCAATAAACGTTCAACAACATTTCTTAACTCACGAATATTTCCTGACCAATCTAATTCTTTCAAAGCATCATACGCTGAATTATCAAAAGATTTTTGACTTGTTGTATCAGTAATAAAATGTTCAACCAAAGCAGGAATATCATCTTTACGATCATTAAGTGCTGGAACATTAATGATAATTACCGCTAAACGATGGTATAAATCCTCGCGAAAACGACCTTCCTCAATCTCTTTTCGTAAGTCTTTATTTGTTGCAGCAATTACACGAACATTTACATTAATCTCTTTCTCAGAACCAACTGGCGAAACTTTTCCTTCTTGTAGCGCACGCAAAACTTTTGCTTGAGCAGAAAGACTCATATCCCCTATTTCATCTAAGAAAATTGTTCCTTCATTTGCTAATTCAAACTTACCTTGTTTGTCTTTCACAGCTCCGGTAAACGACCCTTTCACGTGACCAAATAATTCACTTTCAATTAATTCCGCTGGAATTGCAGCACAATTTACTTCAACTAAAGGTTTTACATTACGATTACTTTTTTCGTGTAAATGATGTGCAACCAACTCTTTTCCTGTTCCATTTGGACCAAGAATCAATACACGAGCATCTGTAGCAGCCACTTTATCTATAATTTGTTTCACTTCTGCAATTGCAGGAGCATCACCAATCATTTCATATTTTTTAGCAACTTTTTTCTTTAATGCTTTGTTTTCTTTCTTCAATTCTTTGTTCGAAGATAGCAACGATTTACGGTCTAAAGCATTACGAACAGTCGTCAATAATTTATTAAGATCTGGTGGTTTTGAGATAAAATCGTACGCACCTTTTTTGATCGCATCTACAGCCAAATCAACATCTCCGTGCCCCGTTATCATCACCATTGTTAAATCAGGATTGTATTCCATCGCTTCCGATAAAACTTCCATCCCATCTTTCAACGGCATTTTTATATCACTTATAATTAAGTCGTATTCTTTTTCTTTTATTTTTTCAAGCCCTATAGCTCCGTTTTCAGCTTCATCCACATTCCATTTTGGATTTTCGTCCATTAAAATGCTTTTCAAAACGTTGCGAATTGCCTGTTCATCTTCGATTAATAAGATATTTGACATCGTTTAGATCGTTTATTTTTGTAAAATTAAAATAGACTCAAAGATAATTGAAATTATTATTTTTGAGTCTACTTTTGATATAGATTTTAATACTTTTTTTAAGATGTTTTCACTTTTCGTGCATTTTCTAAACCTAATTCTTTTATAGAAACTTCTCTCATTTCTATTTTTCGAATTTTCCCTGAGATAGTCATAGGGAATTCTTGTACAAACTTCCAATATTTAGGACGTTTGAAATGAGCAATGGATAAACAATAAGCCTTCAATTCGTCTTCTGTTACACTAATACCATCTTTCACTTTCACCCAAGCCATTACTTCTTCTCCATATTTGATACTTGGAACGCCAATAATTTGAACATCAGAAATTGATTCATGTTCGTACAAAAAATCTTCAATCTCTTTTGGTGAAATATTTTCTCCTCCTCTGATAATAATATCTTTAATTCGTCCAGTAATATTAATATAACCATCAACATCCATAGTCGCTAAATCACCAGTATGCAACCAATTATTTTCGTCAATAACTTGCGCAGTTGCTTCCGGATTGTTCCAATATTTTTGCATGACGGAATAACCTCTTGTACAAAATTCACCAGCAATTCCACGAGGTAAAATATCTCCTGTTTGCGGATCAATAATCTTAATTTCTAAATGATCTTGAACTGTTCCAACCGTCGAAACTTGCTTTTCTAAAGGTGTTCCGATAATAGTTTGTGTAGAAACTGGCGAAGTTTCTGTCATCCCATAACAAATCGAAACTTCTTTCATATTCATTTTAGCTTGCACTTTCTTCATAATTTCAATCGGACAAGGCGAACCAGCCATTACACCAGTTCTCAAAGATGTTAAATCGAAACGATCAAAATTTGGTAATTCTAATTCCGCAATAAACATCGTCGGAACTCCATAAAGTGATGTACACTTTTCCATTTCGACTGCATTTAAAGTCTTTGCAGGATCAAAACTATCCGAAGGAATTACCATACAAGCGCCATGCGAAGTACACGCCATATTACCAATTACCATTCCGAAACAATGATAAAATGGAACAGGAATACAAACACGATCACGATGCGTATAATTTAATCGAACACCAATAAAAAAACCATTGTTCAATAAATTATGATGCGTTAAAGTTACTCCTTTTGGAAAGCCTGTTGTTCCAGATGTATATTGAATATTTACAGCATCATCAAACTGAACAGATTGCTCTATTTGATGCACTTCTGAAGTCGAAATTTCTTCTCCTTTAATCAAAAAATCATCCCAATTTTCTTCAAAAATAATGATATGTTTTAGTAATTTCGCATTCTCTTTTACATTATTCAACATCACTTTATACTCACTTGTTTTGAAGCTTAAAGAAGCAAAAACTGCAGAAATTTCAGCTTGATTTAATACAAATTCGAGTTCATTTTCACGATAAGCAGGATTCAAATTAACCAAAATCATTCCCACACGGGCCGTTGCATATTGTAACAATGTCCATTCCGCACGATTTGGCGCCCAAATACCTACGCGATCTCCTTTTTGCAAACCAATTGCAATCAATGATTTTGCTATTTGTTCGGTTTGTGAATAAAATTCTGTATACGTCGCTCTATAATTTTGATCTACGCAAACCAAAGCCTCTTGTTGCGGATATTTTGCAACTGTATTTCGTAAATTTTCGCCAATTGTTTCTCCTAAAAGAGGATATTGTGATGCACCACTTGAGTATGATAAGTTAGAAATCATGCGCTTATATTCTATGTTTTTAAAATTACTTTCCAACTCAAACTTAACAACGATTTTCAGGAAAATAAATTTATCAAATACAAGATTTATGATTTCTAAAAGAATCGTATTTTTTTATTAAAATCAAAAATGAATTCAAAAAAATGAAGGTTTATTTTTAACAAATACTTAAAATAACTCCATCAAATTATCCTTAAATTTTAAAAAATTACTGAAAAATGAATACAATAAACCACGACAATTATACTTCTATTTACGATGGAATAGAAGTTGTAGATGCTTTACAGACACGTATTGCTGACATCAAGAAAACATTAATAATTGTAACAGAATTAGATAAATGGGATTATGCATATGCAGAAGGTAAATGGACGATCAAAGAAATGATACAACATTGTATAGATTGCGAACGTATTTTTTCTTATCGTGCGCAACATATTGCGAGAGAAGATTCACAAACATTAAATTTCTTCGATGAAAACGCCTATGTATTGACTTCGAATGCAAATGAAAGAAAGCCTGAAGAATTAATAAAAGAATGGACTAATTTGATGAAAGCAACTTACTTTCAGTTTGAATCTTTTAATGATCAAACTTTAAACAAAATAGGAAAAGTTGGTAATCGAGAGTATTCTGTTGAGAAAATCGGTTATGTAATGGCTGGTCATTCCATCCATCATATGAATGTAATTAATGAACGATATTTATAAAAAAAGTCAGCTTCTAAAAAGCTGACTTTTTTATTTCGGCATCACATTATAAGTTGGATCTTCTTCGATATTTACCTCAATAACGCTTTTTGCATTTTCTAATAATCGAATAGAATCTTTACTCAAATGTCGCAAAATTACAATTTTATCTTGTTGTGCATATTTAGATGTAATAATATGTAAAGATTCAATTGCACTCATATCAACTATTCTACTCTCTTTCAAATCTATAACAATTATTCTTGGATCAGAATTAATTTCAAATTTCTCTAAAAAAGTAGAAGTCGAACCAAAGAAAAGTGGTCCATAAATCTCATATATTTTTCGTCCATTTTCATCAACAAATTTACGTGCTCGAATACGTTTTGCATTATCCCAAGCAAAAACCAAAGCCGAAACGATAACACCTACAAAAACAGCCAAAGCAAGGTTATGTAACACAATCGTGATAATCGCCACCAAAATACTTACAAACACATCCGATTTTGGCATTTTTGTTATTAATTTAAAAAATCCCCATTTAAAAGTCGAAATCGCAACCATCATCATTACACCTACAAGTGCTGCCATTGGGATTTTCTCAATCACTGGAGCGCCAATTAGAATAATAATCAAAATAGTAATAGCACCAATTGCTGGTCCTAATCTCGAACGAGAACCTGCATCTAAATTAACAAATGTCTGAGCAATCATTGCACAACCTCCCATTCCACCGAAAAAACCATTTGTAATATTTGCAGCACCTTGCGCCAAACATTCTTTATTCGACGAACCTTTCGTTTCAGTCACCTCATCCACCAAAGTAAGCGTTAGCAAAGTTTCAATTAACCCAACCGAACCCATAATAATCGAATAAGGCAAAATAATTTTCAAGGTTTCTAACGTAAACGGAACACTCGGAATATGAAAACTTGGCAGTTCTCCTTTGATACTCGCAATATCACCAACAGTCTTTGTATCAATATGAAATCCGATTACCAATAGAAAAGTCACAAGAATTGCAACCAAAGAAGCTGGAATAATTTTCGTTAATTTCGGAAAGAAATAAACTATCAGAACTGTAATTAGCGTCAATCCAGCCATCGTATAAAAAGGTGTACCACTCAACCAACTCGTTATTCCATTCGTAGTTGATTTGAATTGTTCTATTTGTGACATAAAAATAACAACCGCCAAACCATTTAGAAAGCCATACATAACAGGTTGAGGAATTAAACGAACAAATCTTCCTAATTTGAAAACACCAACTACTATCTGGAAAACTCCTGCTAAAGCAACCGCAGCAAAAATATATTGCTCACCATACGTAGCATTCAACGCGATTAAAGTGATAACGGTAGCACCTGCTCCACCCGCAACCATCGCTGGTCTTCCTCCAAAAACCGCCGTTACAATTCCCATGATAAATGCACCATATAAACCTATTAAAGGTGATAAACCAGCTAAAATTGCAAACGAAAGCGATTCAGGAATCATTGTCATAGCAACAGTTAAGCCGGCTAATATTTCGTTTTTATAATTTATTTTTTGATTGAATTTTAAATATTCAGCAATCGACATCAGAAGTTTTATTTCATGCAAAAGTAACAATTACTACGCATCTAAAATTAGTAAAAAGCTAGATTAAATATCAAATTACATACTAATGATTGAAGTAATTTTATAATTGTTAAATATTTCTTAATAAATATTTAACAATTAAGATATATAGCAAGTGTATTTTTGACGAAATTTAATTTCTAATGAAACATCTTTTAAAACTCTCCTTATTCATTCTAGGTCCATTCGTTTTGGCTCAAAGCGGCGTTATCTCAGGAAAAGTTATAGATTCTAACGATCAATTTTCGTTACCAGGAGCTACAATTCGCATCGAGAATTCCAATAAATATACTGTATCTGACCAAAATGGTAATTATCAATTTCTAAATCTTACGCCTGGTATTTATACCATTTATATTGATTATTTGGGATACGAAACCGTTTCAAAACAAATAGAAGTTACCGAAAATAAAACAGCCGTTATTGATTTTTCTCTAAACGCAGGTTACAACGAACTAAATGAAGTTGTTATTTTAGGTGATTATTTAAAAGGACAAGCTAAAGCATTAAATCAACAAAAGAGTAATGGCAATATTACAAATATAATATCTTCTGATCAAGTTGGTCGTTTTCCCGATTCTAACATCGGAGATGCGTTAAAACGTGTGACTGGAGTTACAATGCAAAACGATCAAGGTGAAGCCAGAAACATTATCATTAGAGGTTTATCACCCGAATTAAATTCGGTCATGTTAAATGGAGATCGTATTCCATCTGCCGAAGGTGATAACCGAAATGTACAAATGGATCTAATTCCATCAGATATGATTTCTACCATTGAGGTAAATAAAACATTAACTCCCGATATGGATGCTGACGCGATTGGAGGTTCAGTAAATTTAATTACTCGTGCAGTACCCAATAAGGAAAGAATTTCTTTCACTGCTTCTGGAGGTTTTGCTCCAATTAGAGATAAAGGCATTTATAATACTGCATTTATATACGGAAATAGATTTTTTAATAATAAACTTGGTATTGTAGGATCAGCAAGTTATCAACAACAAAATTATGGTTCTGATAATATACAAGCTGTTTGGAAGAAAGGTAAAAATGATGATTTTTATGTATCACAAATGGATATTCGTAAATATGATGTACAACGTATAAGAAGAAGTTTTTCTATCTCATCTGACTATATATTTAATAAAAACAATCGTATTGATTTTACTGCTATGTATAATTGGCGTGATGATAGAGAGAATAGATATAGAACAAGATACAATGGTATAAAGCAAAACTTCGATGATAATGGTAATTTAGTGGGCTATACCGGAGAAATCCGTAGAGAAACTAAAGGAGGTATTGACAATAATAGAAACAAGAATACACGTTTAGAGGATCAACGTGTTTATAATCTTTCTTTAAGAGGTGAACATTTGTTGTCTCCAAAATTGGATATGGATTGGGGAATTTCTTATTCAAAAGCTAGTGAAGATAGACCTAATGAGCGTTATATAGATTATCGTCAAAAAAATGTAAGTTTAAACGAGGACTTGTCAGATGGTAATTATCCTTTTATTTCTGTGGTTGGAGGAGAAGATTTATCAAAATATTCTTTAGGAAAAATTACAGAGAATAGAAAAAATACAGATGAATCTGAATTTGGTGCTAAAATTAATTTTAGAGTTCCATTTAGTCTTATAGAAAATAGAAAAGGACGATTGAGATTTGGAGGACGATTACGTATAAAAGATAAAGAAAGAAACGATATTTTTTATTCATATAAACCTATTGATGGTTTCGGAAGTTTGGGAGAAGTTCCTACATCATATTATGGTGGAAATGGATTCAATCCAGGTTCTAAATATGTACCAGGCACATTTGTTTCAAACTCATATTTAGGAAATTTAGATTTAAAAAATTCATCTTTATTTAGAGAAACTCTAGATCCTTCGGAATATTTATCTGGTAATTATAACGCTAAAGAAAGAATTACAGCAGGATATATTCGTTGGGATCAAGATTTATTTGAAAATACATCAATTATTACCGGAGTAAGATTTGAGAATACAAATATTGATTACACTGGGAATTACGTTGAAAATAAAAAAGATTTAGTAAGTCAAATTTCTAATAAAACTGATTATTTGAATGTTTTACCAAGTATTACTTTAAAACATAACTTTACAAAGGATTTTATTTTAAGAACTGCGTTTACAACAGGAATTGCTCGTCCTAATTATTATGCATTAGTTCCTTATATAAATGTGGTACAAGAAAATTATGAAATCGCAGAAGGAAATCCAGATTTAAAAGCAACTTATGCTTATAATTATGATATTATGGCCGAAAATTATTTTGACAAAATTGGAATTGTATCTGGAGGATTCTTTTATAAAAGATTAAATAAATTTATTTATACTTACAGAAATAACTCTTTTTCATCAAATGATTTTACTCAATTACATCCAAATTTAGCTAATCCAATTCCAGAAGGTGAAACATGGCAATATAAACAAGCTAGAAATGGAGATCATGTAAATGTATGGGGATTTGAGGCTGCAATACAAAGACAATTAGATTTTATTCCAGTAGATTTCTTTAAACATTTAGGGATTTATCTTAATTATACATACACGAAATCTAAAGCAAAAGGAATAACAAATGAAAATGGAGATGTTAGAAATGACTTAGATTTACCTAAAGCTGCTCCTCATATGTTTAATGCATCATTGGCTTGGGAAAATAAAAGATTTTCTACTCGTGTTTCTATGAACTATACATCATCTTACTTAGACGAGATTGGTGGTAATGCAGACGAAGATTCATATTATGATAAACAATTATTTGTAGATGCAAATGCATCTTATAAATTCAATAAATACTTACGTATTTTTATTGAAGCAAATAATCTAACAAACCAACCATTACGCTACTACCAAGGTGTTTCTGATCGTTTGAAAAAAGTTGAGTATTATCAACCACGTTTTACTTTAGGTCTAAAATTTGATTTCTAAACAATTATGAAAAAAATATTCATCACATTATCACTCTTCACTATTCTATTTTCTTGTGAATCCTCTAAACTGGCTCCAGTTCCTACAAATGCAGTAAAACCAACTGTTACAACAGAGCAAACACCAAATGACACTGATGATCCTGCAATTTGGATCAATTATCAGAATCCTGAAAAATCACTTATTATTGGAACAGATAAACAAGAAGAAACGGGCGGTTTATATGCCTATGATTTGAATGGTAAAATCGTAAACCAAATCGTTCCACTTAATCGTCCAAATAATGTAGATGTTATGTACGGTTTTCCTCTGAATGGAAAAAACGTAGACATTGCAGTACTTACCGAACGTGCAAACAATAAAATTAGAATTGTTTCGCTTCCAGATTTTAAATTGATTGACGATGGCGGAATCGAAGTTTTCAAAGACGAAACATTACGAGACCCAATGGGAATTGCGCTCTACAAAAGCAAAAACAACAAGTTTTATGCAATCGTTGGTCGTAAAGACGGTGTAAGTGGCGAATACCTACATCAATATGCATTAGAAAACAAGAACGGAAAAATAGAAGCAACTTTAGTACGCAAATTTGGAAATTATTCGGGTAATAAAGAGATTGAAGCCATTGCAGTTGACGAAGAATTAGGCTTTATTTATTATGCTGACGAAACAGCAGGAATTAGAAAATATTATGCTGATCCAGAAAAAGGAAACGAAGAAATTGCATTTTTTGGGCAAAAAGATTTTAAACGCGACCACGAAGGAATTGCAATTTATAAAACCAATGCAACAGATGGCTATATCTTAATTTCGGATCAACAAGCAAATTATTTTAATGTATACAAACGACAAGGTGAAGCTTCAAATCCGAATGAACACAAATTGATTGCTAAAATCCCAGTTTCTACTATCGAATGTGACGGAGCTGATGCTATAAACTTCAATTTTGGAACTAAATTCCCAAAAGGTTTCTTTGTTGCTATGAGCAATGGAAAAACATTCCAAATCTATGATTGGCAAATAATTCAAAACGAAATTGATAAACAAGCAAAATAATTATACATTCACACATAAAAAATCCGAGCTCATAGCTCGGATTTTTTAGTTATATAGCAGCACCTTTTTTGTCAATATAACATCATTTGCACTTATATTTTTTTGTAAACAAAGCCAATCAAAACAAACATTATGAAAATTTTCTACATATTTTCTACATAAAAACTTCTACTCCACTTCATCGAACAAACATCGAACAAACATCGAAGAACAAATATAGAATAGATATAAAACCATCGAAGAACTATCGAAGAATCATCGAAAAAACAAACACATAAAAACAGTACATAACCTATAATCAATTGATAATCAATTAATAGAAAAGACAAAAACAGATAACCAAGGAAAAAGAAAGAAAAATAAGGAAAAAACCTGACAATTAGAGAAATTTTAAGAAAATAGAATTTTTGTCAATATATATTGCTGAACTTTAGCATAATAACCCCTAAAAAAATAAAACAATGGGAAAAATTTATGATTCACTTTTAGCAGGCTCTTCAGGACGCACAGGGCGTATAGTTGTAGCAAATGTAAATGGTCACGAGATTTCAAGAATCAGACCTAAAAAAAGAACCAAAGCACCATCAGAAAAACAATTACTCGTTCAGCAAAGAATGAAACTTGCCATAGACTTTATGACCTCATACAGGGCCTATGCTTGCAAACACTATGGTTATCGTACAGGCATGCGATCTTCTTACAATCAAGCGTTTACCAACATCACAACAAACCTTGTAATAGACTATTCAACAGCCACTATAACACCAAATTACCAAAATATTTGTTTCTCCAAAGGTGCATTATTAGCCGCCATTCCATTATCTATTACTTTAGTATCAGCCGCAATGGTCGAGATAAACTGGCAGAACAATGCTTCACCCACATCAGACACAGCTACAGATATGTTGCAAATATTAGTAGCAGTAGAAAACGAAAACAATACATTTTTTATTGAAAATGCAACAGAACGAATGAACGAAACTTACACTTTAAGCCTATCCAACTTTCAAATAGGTAAAACCCTACACTTTTGGATTGCCTTCCGTTCACAAACAGAAGACCAAGTGTCAAACTCAGTTTATTTAGGTGCCATTAGTACTTAAAAACATATTCCTAAGGCTAAAATAATCTAATCATATTTAGCCTTAGGAATATTAAAGTTAAATGACCTACATAAAATTGTCAATCATTATACCTCTTCAAAATATCCAAAAACAATAAACTCCTCAAATAGTAGTTCTTAGAACCTAATCTAAAAAACTTAATCTCACCTTTTTTGCGACACCTATCCAGAGTCTTTTCAGATATACCAAACAATTCAGCAACCTCTTGATCCGTCATCAACTCATCTTTAGTCAATTTAAAATCCTTTGTACTATAACGTTCTACAAACTCCGCATAGATTTGCTGAAGTTCCAAAAATGTAAATTCTGTTTCCTTCATACTACAGCTTTTATAAAAACAACACACATTGGTAATTATTTAATAATGACTAATTTACAAATAAATAAAATATAATACCATATATTAAGCATTTAACTCACAAAGCTTGTTGTATAAATGAAGAAAATAGCCTCTCAAGAAGATAATAAGGCTGTAATCATCCAAGACTCTAAAATCACAAAATGAAAAGAATCTTTTTACATGAAAAATGCACAACTGAAATAAATTTAGTTAACCAAAAAAAAATCCTATTCGAAACAAATAGGATGTATTCTGCTAAATATTTTAATAAAATTACTTGTAGTTAATGAATTGCGAAGGATAATCTGTTTCAATAATATCTGGTCGAGAAATTAAATGCTGAATATAACCCCTTGCCCTTTCTATATCGGTTGGCAATTTATCCGTAGAAGGCGCAATGGCAATCATCACCATAACACCTTTTTTACGCAAATAAGCTATCATTTCTTTTTGTTCTTCTTTCACTTCCAAACCAATCCAAGCAATCATTCTATCATACGAAACATTTAGTTTCTCAAAACTTTCAACATCTTTCATCGAATGAAAAGGTTTCATAAACATTACATACTCAAGATGTTTTGCATAATAAGCAACCTCATCATCTTTTCGCAAACCTAAAACTACATTAGGATAAGGATTTTCTTTCAGAAATTTCACATAAGTTGCATACGGAACACCTTTATTATCCAATTGAAAAATAGTTTTTCCTTGACTCCAATCCAAAGCTTCTTTTAGTGTCGGAATTTTAAAATCAGTTAAATTTCCTTCTCGGTCTTTTAATCTTGCATTCTTTATTTGAGCATAGGTATACTCTTTTACCTTTCCTTGTAAATTTGTTGTTCGATTGAATGTATCATCGTGCATAAGAATTAAAACCGAGTCTTTCGTCAATTGTGGATCAATCTCAAAAAAAGAAGGTATAATTGACAATGTTTTTTCAAAAGCTTCAATACTATTTTCTGGATAGCCAGGCATCATACCTCCTCTATGTCCTGAAATAATGATTGGTTTTGATTGGTCTTGTTTGAAATAAGACTTCAAGTCTTCAAAATTTTTGATATCAACGGTATTTAATTGCGCATTAGCCACAGTAACTGTAGCTAATAACGCAAACCATAAATGTATTTTTCTCATGTGAATTGAAATATTAAAAACTATATCTAAATCCTATTTGTATTTGATACGGATTGAATGCATAACTCGTTTTACCTGTGTTCGTATTTACATTATAAACAAAACGTTCATTAGCTGTATCAAAACTCTTAATAGAATAAATATTTTGTTTACCTATTCTAGGTCCTACTCCCCATTCTTTATTCATTAAATTAGCTACATTAAAAATATCTACTGCAACTTCAAAACGATGCTTATCTACAATTTTTATCTTTTTAGCTAATCTTAAATCAAATGTTCCTGAAAAACCATTAATTCCACCATTTCGCTCGGCTATTTTTCCAAAACTTTTACGAATATAATCTTTCGTATGTTTTTCAACTTCAGGATTATCTAGAATAGCTTGAATTCCTTTTCTTAAATATTCAGGAGTTGAAGCAGCATTAGGATCATAGATGTATGCCAAATCATTTGAATTTACGAAATCTCCATTCATATTACCATTAACAGCCAATGAATAACGTGTTCCTCCAATTCCACTAAAACGAATACCTGCAGTCATTCCCCAAAAAGTTGGAGATTGTCCATAAACAACTAACTTGTGACGGAAATGTGTATCTGAATAATTCATTTTACTTAAATTTCTTGGATCTTCCGCAACCATTAAACTTAGAGTTGCAGTGTTAGCTACATTTCCATTATAAGAGGTATTATCTTTTGAATCATTCCATGTATATGAAACAGAAATTTGCCCATCTTTAAAATAACGATATGTTCCATCTAACACAATCGCATATTGATCTTTTTTACCATCACTAATTAACTCTAAAACTCGCCCCAATTCATTTGTTTTACGTCCATTAACCCAATTGGCAACACCATTTATAGGGTTAATTGTAGATGCAGGTACATAAACTCCTCGATTAGCTTCTTCTTTTATTCTGAAAAAGGGTTCGTCGACCATATTTCGATCAACGTACATATAATTATTTCGTGCCCAGTTAGCATAAGCACTAATCCCAACCCTTAATCGGTCACTAAAGAAATGATTATAAGATGCATTTAATTTGTAAACCGTCGGCACTTTAGCGTCTTTACTATTTGCATTAATCGTGATTAGTTTCTCTATTGCAGGATTATCGAACAAATCTTTTCCTGGTGCATGATTAGGATTTTGTCTATAATCAATAAAATCTGGAGTAGGAACTAAATCTCCTACTATATCTACTGCTGCGACTTTTGTTCCATCAAACAACATATTGTTAATCATTGAGTATGGATTTAGTGAAGAACCAAAAATACCTCCACCAAATTTCACAAAATCTTTTCTATTCTGATTAATATCCCATGTTAATTGGAAACGTGGCTGAAGTTGCCATGTATTAATTTTATTATCTGTTCTTACCCCCAATTGTTTATCTGCAACCTCATTGTAATTCGCTGCATTCAGATATTGCATATTCTCAAAACGAATTCCAGCCATTAAATCTAAACCAGGAAGAATTTCTGTTTCCAATTGTCCATAAACAGCTGATGCTAATTGATTAATCTTTGTTGATGGATCATCTGTTAGTCGAATTTCTCGCGCATAACGATAAGGAGTCATATTTTTGAAATTATCCATTCCAGTAAAATAGAATCGACCATTCATTTCACTTCCATATACATTTTTCATATGATAGTAAGAAAAATCTCCTCCTAGCGTATACTTAATATTATTTTTATTAATATATACATTATCAACTAATTGTATCACATTCCCTTTAAACCATTCTGGTGAAAAGCGTTGTCCACCTAATTGTATGTTTGTATATTGTGTTTTTTCTCCTATTTGAGATCCTATACTTTCCACAATTGCACGCGGAATCGATTGGCTTGGTAATTCACTTGAAGGGATAATATTCTGGTGTTCTATAAAATGTTGAACTTTCAGTTCATTAGTAATGTCATTATTAAAATCAGTTCTTAACGATAACATCAAACTATTGTCTGTTTTTTTTCTATCAATATACGATTCATACATATTGATTCTTGTATTATCTCCTTCTGAAAGTTTATCTTTTTCATGAACAAAGTTGTTACGTAATGTCAATAAGTTTCGAGCATTTAATTGCCAATCAATGCGTAAAAATGCAGCATTTGTATCTTTATTTTTATCAAATGATCCAAATTGAGGATTATTAGATACACCATATTTTTCTCGTGCAATAGATAAAAATTGATCTAATGTTGATTGCGTTACGTTATACAGAGCTTCATCACTTGGGTTATTAATATTCGCAATAAATAAAGGGCGTTTATCTACCTGTCTATCCCAAGCAACAAAGAAATGAGCTTTATCTTTCTTTATTGGTCCACCTAAAGAAAATCCATATTGATATGTAGAGAATTCGTTGTCTCTTTTGTTTCCACGAATGTCGTATGGACTAGAAAGCCAATCTGTACGACCATACAAAAAAGCACTTCCTTCTAATTTATTAGTTCCTGACTTAGTAACTGTACTAATAGTTCCACCTCCAGCACGTCCATTGGTCACATCATATTCATTTGTTACTACTTTAAATTCTCGGATTGCTTCCATTGAAATAGAATAAGAAGATGAGGTAGAACCTCCAGCTATTGTTCCACGGTTAGACATTCCGTCTATCGTATAATCTACCGAAGATGCTAATTGTCCACCAATACTCGAACCATTACTTAAAGGAGATAGGTCTATTAACGACGTAAAGTTTCGTCCATTTACAGGTAAAGTTTGTAAATCTTTTGCCGATACAGAAGTAGACGCACCAACTTGTTTAATAGAACTTTTTAAAGTTTGCCCACTTACCATCACTTCATTCAATTCAGTCGTTCCATTTGTAAATTTGAACGGAACCCAAATTAAATCTCCTTGATTCAAACTATAACCTTCTAAGATCTCCTCACCATGCTCTTCCGAAATAATAGTAACCGTATAAGGAAAACCTAATGGCAACTGCTTTAAGTTATACTCTCCTTTTTCATTCGTTTTCGTAGAAGCTGTAAATCCTGTCGATTCATTTTTCACAACAATGGTTACATTGTGCAAATCCGAACCATTAGCATCAGTAATTTTTCCCGATATACCTGCTAAATCTCCCTGTGCATAAACTGCAGTAGTTGCTCCCATCACAAAAACAACTGCTGATAGTTGAAATAAATTAAGTTTCAAGTATATGTTTTATTTGAAACCCAAAATTATTTTTTACCTCACAATATGGTGTTACTTAATAATTAAGAAAGCTTTAACTAAAAGTCATAAAAAAGTTAACAGTTACAAGAAATTTAAACGTTTAATAAACCTTAAGAATTTGGTTTTAAGATTTAAAAGAGTATTTAAAGAAAATAATATGTTAAAAATCCGAGCATTCGCTCGGATTTAATTATACAATTATGGCTTTTTTTCGTGTTGATTTCTTCATTCTATACATAAGGTAAATAATTAGAGATAATAGAAATGAAAAAATAAAGTATCGGATTGCTAACCCATTTTGAGTATCAACTTTACCAGTACTTGAGATAATAAAACTTGTAAGCGAAGTAATAATATACGTCATTCCTCCCATCAAACCACCAGCAACACCAGCATTTTTAGGAAAAGCCATCATATTTGAAGTAAAGAATGATGTGAATAAAATTCCCGAACAAATATGAATGAAAAACGCAAAGAATAATAAAACAAATAGATTTTGAACAAAGAAACCTGCGATAATCAAAAGAGAAATCAAAACTAATTGTACAATAATAGGTAAAGCTATACTTTCTTTAAAGTCAAGATGCATTCTTTTCTTTCCTACAAATCCGCCAATCATCCACGAAAAACCTAAAATTAAAGTTGAATAACCAATCACTACAGAATTAAAATGATAGGTATTTTCAATTAAAAACGGACCAATAATATTGAAAATCATTACAATAGAATAAGCAACAGCCTGTATCATAATTCCAACTATAAATAATTGATTGCTAAGCATCATTCTATAAGTATCAATAACGTTTTTCAAATTCAATTTAGTCTTTTCAACAATACTTTCCCCACTAAAAATCAATTCAAAAATTAAAATTAAAGCAGCGTAAATAGCTAAAAAATAAAAATTCGCATGCCAATTGAACAACTTTTCTAAATATCCACCTAAAAATGGAGCCAAAATAGGTCCGCATGACCAAACAATCGTGAAATAACCTAAATAATGTTTCGCCTTTTCTGGTGTATGAATATCAATAAAAAGTGCTCGAGTTGCAATAACAATAATCGCAACTGAAATTCCTTGAATAATTCGAAGAAAACAAATCAACAAAATGCTATCTGTACTCGCGATAACTAAACTTGTGATTAATACGACAAATAATGCTACAATTTTTGGATAATATCGTCCAATTGCATCCAAAATACTTCCAATAAACAATTGAGATAAACCATAACTCAATAAAAAACAAGTCAGAGTTAATTGAATACTACTTTCTGGAACTATCAAC
The DNA here is from genome assembly GCF_019308355.1 of Empedobacter falsenii. Classification (GTDB taxonomy): domain Bacteria; phylum Bacteroidota; class Bacteroidia; order Flavobacteriales; family Weeksellaceae; genus Empedobacter; species Empedobacter falsenii_B. The sequence goes on from NZ_JAAGKM010000004.1 coordinate 54,034, forward strand.
GATTTTGCCATCGACGGAAATGACGGCAAATAGATATCTGTTACAAATCCCGAAATTGGAATCGAAAAGAAACCAAGTATACTTATAATTTTTTTCCTTTTTTCTGATGCTTCTCTCAACATAAATCATTTTTTACTATGCAAAAGTAAAATGAATGTGAAATTGAGGAATTAAAAAAGACAAATAAAAAATTACAAAAATCAAATAAATTAATTTTATTGTTTAAATTTTAATGGAGAAGTTAAAGTATGTTTTTTAAAAAAATTATTAAAATGAGCAGGTTCCTCAAAACCTAATGTATAACCAACTTGCGCAATATCCCAATCAGTGTACAACAACAGGTTTTTAGCTTCTTCAACTATTTTCTGTTTAATAATTTGTGTCGTTGTTTGTTTTGTTACAGATTTCACAGATGAGTTGAGATGATTTACATGAATATTTAATTTCGTTGCAAAATCAGCTGGTGTTTTCAAAATAAGTGGATGAGCAGGTGAATCTAGTGGAAATTGTTTATTTAATAATTCATCAAACTTCTTATACAATCTCACATTTGATGGCAATTCAACCGCATGTATTTCATCAACTTTTTGTTCTAGAACATAATGAAAAATAGCAGATAAATGATTACGAATACTAAAATATCTCAATTGATAATTGGATTGATTAAGACGATACATTTCCTGAAAATAAGACAAAATCAAAGGCAATTGTTCATCCGAAATCTCAATAAAAGGAGAACTCCAATCTTTAAACAAAGATGTTTTTTTGAAGACGTCAAACTCTTTATTTTCAGAAAAAAATTGTTGATTGAATAAACAAAAATAACCTTCTTGCAAACTCGATTTACATTCCCAAGTATAAGAAATATGCGGAGATGGAAGAAATAAAACTGGTTTAGAAATATATCTTTCATTATTTCCATATTTAAAAATTCCTTCACCAATCAACAAACTGATTTTGTAATAATCTCGCCGACTATATGGACTTTTAAAACTACAATATTTGCGCAAAGAAATATTAAAATGCGCTTTATCGTGTTCAAAGTTAGCAGAATTCATCAATTCGGCTTGTTCTAAACTAATTTTATTATAATAATCTGCAATAGTTTCTAATTCTTGACTCATCTTTATTCTTACAAAATTCAAATAAACGACATTTTAGAATAATTATATGTTAAAATCTATATTAATCATAAATATTATAAAATTTCATTAACTTTAATCACATTCAAAACTTAATAAAATGCCTTGGAATCCCGAAATTTATAATCAATTCAAAAATATTCGTTATCAACCTTTTTATGATTTAGCGGATTTGATTTCTGCTGATAATTTGAAAAATTGCGGCGATGTTGGTTGTGGAACTGGTGAACAAACAGCTATTCTTGCCAATAAATTTGAATACGCTAATTTTTTAGGAATTGATTCTTCTAAAGAAATGCTCGAAAAGTCAAAAGAATTTGATTTAGCCAATCTTACATTTCAGCAAAAAACAATTGAAGAATTTGCAAATTCTAATACAAATTGGGATTTAATTTTTAGTAATGCAGCGTTACAATGGTCAGATAATCATGAAAAATTGTTTCCCACATTAATCTTAAAACTGAATGATAATGGACAATTTGCGGTGCAAATGCCTTGTCAAAAAGATAATGTATTGAATGTTATTTTGAGTGATTTAGCACGAGAAAAACCTTTTACAGATTTTCTGAATAATTTTCATCGAGATTCACCTATGTTAACGATAGATGATTATGCGAAAATCATGTTTGATAATGGATTGAAGGATTTGAACATTAACATGAAAGTTTATCCAATTTACGGAAATGACGAAACAGAATTTTATAATTTTATATCTGGTTCTGCCTTGATTCCTTATATAGAGCGCTTAACCACTGAACAGCAAGAATTATTTACTACAGAATTCAAAACGAGAATTAAGAAATATTACAAAACTTTTCCTGCAATTTATTCCTTTAAGAGAATATTGTTGTATGGGAGAAAGAGTTAAATAAAAAAGAGAATCATAATTGATTCTCTTTTTTATTTATTAAAATTTAATCTAAATCGTCTAATACAGATTTTAAGATATCACAACCTTTTATAATATCTTCATCCGAAATATTAATTGGCGGTGTAATTCGTAAATTCTCGATGCTATACATCAAAAAGAAAAGAATCAAACCTCTGTTCATACATTCTTGCTGAACGCGCAACGTATATTCTGGCGATGATAACTCAGGAGCTAACATCAAACCTTTACCATGAATTTTCTTAATTTTTGGATGCTGAAGATTTTCTCTGAATAATTGCTCTTTTCGATCAATATCATCCATTAATTTTTCATCATCTATAACATTTAGTAGTTCCAAAGCCGCTGCTGCAATCACAGGATTTCCTCCGAAAGTCGTGATATGTCCCAATTGAGGATTTTGTTTCAACGAACTCATAATTTTATCAGAAGTCATAAACGCACCAACAGGCAAACCGCTCGCCATGCCTTTTCCCATCGCTACAATATCTGGCACAACTCCAAAATGTTCGAAACCAAATAATTTCCCTGTACGTCCAAAACCTGGTTGAATTTCGTCCATAATCAATAATGCACCAACTTCTTCGCAACGTTTTTTCAGCTTGATAAAGAAATCATTTTCTGGCAACCTAAAACCAGAAGCACCACGAATACTTTCTACAATAACACCAGCTGTTTCTTTGGTAATTTTTTGTAAATCTTCTTCGTTATTAAACTCAATGAAATAAACTTCTGGTAACAATGGTCGGAAAGCAGCTTTCTTATGTTCATCCCCCGAAACACTTAACGAACCGTGTGTATTCCCATGATAGGCATTTCGGAAAGAAATTAATTGACGACGACCTGTAAAACGTTTCGCTAATTTAAGCGAAGCTTCAATCGCTTCTGTTCCAGAATTTACCAGATAGACTTGATCCAATCCTTCTGGTGTTAAATCAACCAGTCGCTTACATAATTCAACTGGTTTTTCTTGCGCATATTCACCATAAACAGCGACATGCATATATTTGTTTACCTGATCTATAATCGCTTGATTGATGCGCGGATGGCTATGTCCAAGTGTATTCACCGAAACGCCAGCCACAAAATCAAGATAAGCTCTTCCATCCTTTCCATAGATATAAGAGCCTTTTGCGTAATCAACTTCAAAACCAGATGCAAAATTTGTTGTTTGCGCCTGATATTTGAAAAATCCTTCCTTTAATTTTCCCATTTTATTTTAATAAAAAAAGTACAGCTGCACCGCTCATTGCATACGCTGCAACAGTAAGAGCATCTGATTTACCTTTCGAAAATTTTCTTATTTTGAACGATGAAATATCGTTTTTATGAAACTTCAATTCTTTTTCTGTTCCTTTTACAACAGCATATAAGGTATCAGCTTTCCATTGCTTTGCCTCTATTGTATATTCTTTTCCTTGCGCATCTACTTTATAAAATTGATCGGGTTTGATAACATCCGAAATTTTAATTGTAGAAGGATCTATCACTACTTTTTCTTCTTTATTCTCTTGTTTTTTAACCTTTATTGCAGCTAATTCTTCTTGACTTTCTGAAAGAGATGAACTAATTGCATTTTCATTCGGACTTTTTCGTTCTTTTCTCAATTCAGCAATATCAGCTCTAGAACGACTTCTTTCATTAGAGTTAGTCGTTTGATTTTGATTATTACCTTTAGACATTTCCAATGCATACTCCTCAGGATCAAAAGCTTTATATGTATAACAACTTGATAATAATAGAATAGATAATATGATAGATGTAGTTTTCATTTATAGTTTTAGAAATTAAACGATTAATTTATGAAAAGATTATTTCGATTCGATAAAAATATCTCGCCAAGTGTTTAATCGTTCAGAAATTCGCCATTTAAAATCGGGTAAATAACGCATTTCTTCAGGAAATTTAGACAATGGATACATTTTTCCGTCCGATTTTATGCGACATGCAACCAATTCAACATCTTTTCCTACAACATCAACTTCTATAATTCCGCAATAAGAAATATTAACTCCATAACGTTCTTTCACTTTCGTTTTTTGATCCGTATCATCCATGTACGTCAACGCGACAGCATTTTCTTCTACATTTATAAAATCAATTTTATCATCCTGAAAAAGAACAGTTAAATATTTTCCTTTGATTTGATGATATTCATTTTCCACAAGCGAATCCACTTTAGCAATCACAAAAGCATTATTAAACACTTTCATCGAGTCTAATTTTTCTGTTTTCGCATTTGTATACGCTTCGATATAATCTCCTGTAACTTGGTTATCACCAGAAAATAAAATTGGATCTTTGTAAAATTGCATCAATCCTTTAGTTTGATTGTACACCAAAGAATCTGCTTTTCCGTTCGCATTCGATTTGTAAAAACGCGCTTTATGAAAAGCTTTCACCAATGAAGTCGAATCAACATCGTGACGTTTTACCGCCAACAACGTATCAGCACTTATGTAAAGCGAATCTTTATCAAACGCTTTCACAGCATACGCGTTCTTCGTTACAAAAGCCGAATCTAAGTATTTAAAAGCTTCTCCGTAATCACCTTTCAAAAATCTTTTTTCTAATGGATCATCCAAAAAAACATCGCCTTCACCTTTACCAAAACCTGTTTTATCGTTGAAATAAAGTTTTTTAGCCGTCAACGTTTTGTTTTGATAATAAACTTTTGAATTTCCTCTTAACCAAGCTTCACCTGTTTTTTTATTAAAATCTCCATCCGAAGTAATGATATATTGTGATGGATCATTTCGACGTGTAATTTTAGAATAATCGCGGAAAGTTGTAATTCCCGTAATATCATTCGTCGTCATTTTTCTCGAATAAATCGTATAATCTTTATTCGTAATAAAAACTTCTGAACCAAAATTTGCCGATTTAGACTTTACATTATACACAACATTTCGTCCTTCGACTAAAGTTCCATCAGAACCAATTGTTTTGTAAGTATCATTTACAATAATATTTCCTGTCAATCGCTCGTAAATCATTTTCTCAGAACTGATTTGTTGCGTAGGTGTCTTCACTTCTACTTTCCCAATACCAGTCGCAATCTCGGTTGTACGATTATAATCCATATAATCTGCCGTAATACGAGAACTTGGATCAGTCAACACCACATCTTTGAAAGCTTTTGCAATTGTTGTGTTTCCGTCATACTCCATTTTATGCGCCGTAATTGTTTTGTCTTTGCTCACCAAACGAGCATTCGACCAAACAACAGCCAAGTTTTTATCACGATACAAAACCGCACTATCAGCTGTAATTACATCACCTTTATATTCGATTACAACATTACCTGATAAAAAATCATTTCCTTCAAAACGATCTGGATAACGCTCAACTAAATCAGCATTCTTCAACACAACTTTTTCTTTTTTAGGTTTCTGTTGCGCAAAAACACTTATCGTTATAAAACATGAAAGTAAAAAAGCAACTTTCAAACCTGTTTTATTTCTATCTATATAATTAATTAACAATTACTTATTATTTTTATTTAATCTCTATTTCACTTCAAAAAAGTGTTAGCCAAAATTAGTATTATTTTTTTAGTCCTAAAAATTAATTATTACGTTAAAACATGCTTGAATACTTAAAATTATCATAATGTTTTAATCAATATGATAGATTTTCAAGTCTTAATTTGATTAAAAAAAAATAACGATTATTCATCAAATTCAGTTTTAAAATTCTTAACTTCATATTCAATTTTATAAATCTATTAAATGCCTCAATATCAAAATGTATTAGACAGTCCAAACACCAATACTATTTTTATGGTTTGGAATTTTAAAGAAAATACTGCTTACAAAGATACTTTCAAAGAGCTTTGCGCTTTAATTATCAATCTCAATCATTCAGCCAATACACGTTTTCCGAAAACGCAATCGAGCGTTATTTTAGGAATTAGTTACGATGCTTGGATAAAATTAGATTTACCAAAACCTTTGCCGAAAGAATTAAAACCTTTTGTTGCCATTAAAGGAGAAAAGCATGAAGCCGTTTCTACAAAAGGCGATATTCATTTTCATATCCGCTCTACGCAACAAAGCTATTGCGTTGATATTGTTTCTAATTTGACTGATTTATTGAATGATGTTGCAACTTGCCAAGAAGAAATTCATGGTTTTAGATATTGGGATGGTCGTAGTATTTTAGGTTTTGTTGATGGAACTGAAAATCCACAAGGTAACGAAAGAATAAATTTTGGTTTGATTGGCAATGAAGATTCTGCTTATACAAATGGAAGTTACTTATTTGTGCAAAAATACATTCATGATATGCAAGCTTGGAAAAATTTACCAATCTCTGAACAAGAAAAAGTAATTGGACGATCTAAAGTTGATGATATCGAAATGAATGATGATGAAAAACCTTCGAATTCGCATTCTGCATTAGCAAATGTTGGAGATGACAAAAAAATTGTTCGTGATAATATGCCTTTTGGAAATATGTCGACAAATGAAATGGGAACCTATTTTATTGCTTATGCCAGAAAATTTAGCATTGTAGAAGAAATGTTAGAACGCATGTTTGTTGGTGAACCTGTCGGAAACTATGATCGAATATTAGATTTTAGTAAAGCCAAAACTGGAACTTTATTTTTTGTTCCTTCTTTTGATTTGTTAGACCAATTTTCTAATTAAAATAACAAAAAAGACCTTTTACGAAATTGTAAAAGGTCTTTTGGTTTTATAAAATCAAGGTTATTTATTCTTACGAGTTCCGTAAAAATACAATGAATGATTATCAATTTTGATATCAAAAATATCTTCTATCGTTTGTTTAATAGATTGAATTCTTGGATCACAAAACTCCAATACTTCTCCTGTATCAGACAAAATAATATGGTCATGATTTTTGTCGAAATATGATTTTTCGTAATGCGCTTGTTGATCTCCAAACTGATGTTTACGCACCAATTTAGCTTCCATCAAAAGCTCGATAGTATTGTATAAAGTAGCACGACTAACGCGGTATTTCTTATTTTTCATTTTGATATACAACATATCAATATCAAAATGATCATCTGTAAAATAAATTTCCTCTAAAATAGCATAACGTTCAGGTGTCTTACGATGTCCATTGTCTTCCAAGAAATTCGTAAACACTTGCTTTACTATTTCGTAATTACTTGATTTTACTGATTCGTCTGTCATATAAAAAATTTGTGTAAATATACAGAATATTTCCTTATCAATGTAACGAAACAGCTTTCAATTCGTACGTTTTTTTCTATCTCTTGATAATAAATCTTTATAGCAGCATATAATTAACAATACATCTATATAAGAAAATATATAATCTTTCAAAATTATTTTATCCTTTACACCACAAAGGTTAACTTTGCACACGATGGAAGAAAATTATTTAGAAAAACTGAACGAACCACAGCGTTTGGCTGTAGAAGCTACCGAAGGTCCAGTAATGGTGATTGCAGGTGCGGGTTCTGGAAAGACGAGAGTGTTAACTTATCGCATTGCTCATTTACTAAATAAAGGAGTTGATGCTTTCAATATATTGTCTTTAACATTTACCAATAAAGCTGCCCGAGAAATGAAAGAACGTATCGGACATGTAGTTGGTGAAGCGAATGCAAAAGCTCTTTGGATGGGTACCTTCCACTCTGTTTTTGCGCGCATTCTACGTGTTGAAGCTCCGCTTTTAGGTTATCCATCAGATTTTACAATTTACGATCAACAAGATGCAGTTTCGGTAATGACAAAGATTATTAACGAAATGCATTTGGATAAAGATATTTACAAAGCAAAACAAGTTTTGGGAAGAATTTCTCAATACAAAAATAACTTGATTACAGTTAGAGCTTATCATAACAATCAAGCTTTGATTGAAGCCGATAATGAAGCAATGCGACCTCGAATGGGCGATATTTACAGAGCTTATGTAGATCGTTGTTTCAAATCTGGCGCAATGGATTTTGATGATTTATTGTTACGTACCAATGAAATTTTGACGCGTTTTCCTGAGGTTTTAGCAAAATATCAAGAACGTTTCAAATACATTATGGTTGATGAGTACCAAGATACCAATCATTCGCAATATTTGATTGTAAAAGCATTGGCTTCTCGTTACGAAAACCTTTGTGTGGTTGGTGATGATGCGCAATCTATCTATGCTTTCCGTGGTGCAAATATTCGAAATATTTTATCATTCAAATCTGATTATCCTGATGCGAAATTATATCCATTAGAACAAAATTATCGTTCGACACAAATGATTGTGGAAGCTGCGAATCAGATTATCAAACAAAATCAAGATCAATTAGAAAAAAATGTTTGGACAGCAAATGAAACTGGTGAGAAAATAGCCGTTTATCGTGGACTTTCTGATGCTGATGAAGCACGTTATATTGCAACTCAGATTTGGGAAAGACAGATCAATAAACATCTTCAACCAAAAGATTTTGCTATTCTTTATCGTACCAATGCTCAATCTCGAGCATTAGAAGAAGCCTTGAGAAAAAGAGGAATTCAGTACCGTGTTTATGGCGGAACATCTTTCTATCAACGCAAAGAGATTAAGGATATGGTTGGTTATATGCGATTATTGATTAATCAAAATGATGAAGAAGCTTTATTGCGAACAATCAATTATCCGGCACGTGGAATTGGTCAAACGACTATTTCAAAACTTTTGGTTGCGGCAGATCAACATCAAATTAGTTTATTTTCTTTGATTGAAAATATTGCGATGTATGCTCCAACCATTGGAATAAATGCAGGAACATCAAACAAATTGAATGATTTTGTGTTGATGATTAAGCGTTTCCAAGTGATGCTAAAATCACATGATGTATATGAAGTAACAATGGAAATGGCTAAAACAACACAATTGTTGAATGCGTTGAAAGAAGATTCTACACCAGAAGGTGTTTCTCGCTTAGAGAACGTTCAAGAGTTGTTAAATTCGATCCAAGGTTATGTCGAAGAACAACAACAATTAGACGAAGGAGATGCTTCTTTAGGAGGTTTCTTAGAAAATATTGCTTTAGCAACTGATGCGGATAACGAAGAAGATGACGATAATAAGGTCAATTTGATGACTGTTCACTTAGCAAAAGGTTTAGAATTCCCTGTTGTATTTATTGCTGGTTTAGAAGAAAATCTTTTCCCTTCTATGATGAGCGTTAACACGCGCGCTGAGTTAGAAGAAGAGCGTCGTTTATTTTATGTTGCCTTGACACGTGCCGAGAAAGTGGCTTATATGACCTACTCTGTTTCACGTTTTCGTTGGGGAAAAATTATCGATTGCGAACCATCTCGTTTCTTAGAAGAAATTGATGATAGTTTCTTGGATTGGAAAAATCTTAATATTTCTGCAAGAGCTTCTAATAATAGTGGATTATCGGCTGATTTATTTGGAGATGAACCAACACCACAAAACTATCAACAACGAGAAAAATCAGTTGCAAGACCAAATCCAAGAGCTCGTGTAGAACCAGCTCAACCAAGGTCAAATTTCAAACCACTAAATCAAACAAAAAGTAACGCTTCATCAACAGCAAATGCACAAGGTTTGCAAGTTGGTCAAGTTGTTGTTCACGATCGTTTTGGACGAGGAATTGTGAAAGATTTGCAAGGAGAACCATCAGATATGAAAGCAATTATTCATTTTGATAATGCAGGAGAAAAAAAATTACTCTTAAATTTTGCAAAACTAAAAATCATTCGATCATAATAAAAAAACAGAAAAAGGTTACAGTAATTTGTAACCTTTTTTATTTATATTTAACTAATTACATACCTTTTATCAAACTAAAGGTTTAAATAAGATATCTTCAAAATTTAGAATAAAATTCTTGCTTGTATTTATTTTTTCGAATAAATAAACAGATTAAATCTTATAATTAAGATTTTTTTAGCATTTTAGCACCACAAATAAACACAAGAACAAAATTTTTTACTCAAATGGATGATATCATCAATCTAATAAGTAACTACGTCTGGTCATATGCCTTGATTGGACTTTGCGCTTTAACAGGAATTTACTTCTCTATTCGCACCGGATTTTTACAAATAGTCTACATAAAAGACATGGTTCGCTTGCTATTTAGTGGCGAAAAATCGGACAAAGGAATCACACCTTTCCAAGCTTTTTCTTTAGCAATTTCTGGTCGTGTCGGAACTGGAAACATTGTTGGTGTTGCAACTGCAATCGCAATGGGAGGCCCTGGAGCAATTTTTTGGATGTGGTTTATCGCATTTTTAGGAAGTGCATCTGCATTCATAGAATCTGCATTAGGACAGGTCTACAAGCAAGAAATCGATGGAGAATATCGTGGAGGTCCTTCATACTACATCGAAAAAGGTTTAGGAATCAAATGGTACGCGGTTTTGTTTGCAATCATTACAATTATGAGTTGTGGATTATTATTACCAGGCGTTCAGTCGAATAGTATTTCATCTGCTTTGAATAACGCGTTTGATATTCCTATTTATAATTTTGTAGGAATTCCAATCAACATTGTAGGATTCATCATTATTGGATTATTAGCCTTGATTATTTTTGGAGGTGTAAAACGTTTAGGACAAGCTTCTGAATTTATCGTTCCATTTATGGCAGGCGCTTATATCTTAATGGCAATGATTATTATCGGAATGAATATTCATCAAGTTCCATCAGTTTTAAGATTAATTTTCTCATCAGCTTTCAATCAAGAATCGCTTTATAGTGGAGTTTTTGGATCTGCAATTGCTTGGGGAATAAAACGTGGAATTTATTCTAACGAAGCTGGTCAAGGAACTGCTCCTCACGCGGCAGCGGCAGCGGAAGTTAATCACCCAGCTCAACAAGGTTTGGTACAAGCTTTCTCTGTTTACATCGATACATTATTTGTGTGTACAGCAACTGCTTTTATGATTTTATTTACAGGAAAATACAATGTGAATCACCCAGAAAAAGCGGGAAGTTTCATTACTCAAAATCTTCCTGGTGTGGATTATACAGGTTTTACGCAAGCTGCTGTTTCTAGTCATTTCCCTTCATTCGGAAATAGTTTTGTTGCAATTGCTTTGTTTTTCTTTGCTTTTACAACGATTATGGCTTATTACTATTATGCTGAAACGAATATTACATACATTTTCAAGAAAGGAAATAGAAAAGTATATGTATGGATTTTACGTATTTGTTTTTTAGGTGCTACGTATTACGGAACAATCAAAACTGCTGAAACTGCTTGGGCAATTGGAGATATTGGTGTTGGTTTAATGGCTTGGGTAAATGTTATTGCTATTTTATTATTAAGCGGAGTTGGGCTTAAAGTCTGGAAAGATTATAAAGACAAACGTAAAAAAGGAATTAAAAATCCTGATTTTAATCCTACAGAAATCGGAATTAAAAATGCTACTTTTTGGGAGAACAAAAATAAATAACACAAAAAAAACCACTTCGTTTGAAGTGGTTTTTTTGCTATTAAAAATTATGATTATTGGGCTTGAGTAAACTCTAAATTCACCAATAATTTTACTTTATCAGAAACCACTAATCCTCCAGCTTCTGTTACTTGGCTCCATCCTAATCCGTAATCTTTACGGTTGATTTCTCCTGAAAATTCGAATCCAGCTCTTTGTAATCCCCATGGATCAGTGATAACTCCACCAAAATCTGCATTTAATGTAATTGGCTGTTTTTCACCACGAATTTCTAAAGTTCCATTAATTTTTCCGTTTTGAATACCTGAAGTACTTTCAAATTTCATTTCTGGAAATTGCTCAGCAGCAAAGAAATCAGCTGATTTTAAATGTCCATCACGATCTGCATTTTTTGTATTGATTGAATCTACTTTTGCATCAAATTCAAATTTTGCATCAGAAAAATCATCTGAATTAGCTTCTACATCAGCATTGAAATGATCAAAATTTCCTGTTACTGTAGAGATTACCATGTGTTTAACTTTAAATTGAACTTCTGAGTGAGAAGGGTCTAAATTCCATTTTGTTGCCATAATGTTTTGTTTTTATTTGTTATTTAAATTGATTTATTTATCCTATTTTGAATGATAACATTCCTAATGATCCATAAATTAGTTTATCATTAAAAAGTGTTACTTCCTCTTCTTTTCCTTGTAATGCTAATGCGTAAATAGCTGGCAAATAATGTTCCATAGATGGGACAGCAAGATTAAATGCGCTACCTTTTTGTACAAAATTGAACAATTCGTCGTGATTACCTGTTTGAACAATATTCTTGAATGTATCATTCACTTCATATGCCCAATCGTAACCAGCATTTGGCTCATTCCAATTTAACGCTCTCAAATTGTGCACAACATTCCCACTTCCTACTATTAATACACCTTTACTACGCAAAGCGTCTAATTCCTTCGCTAATTCGTAATGCTCTTTTGGCGTTTTATAAACATCCAAACTCAGTTCTATCATCGGAACATCTGCTTCTGGATACAAAAATTTAATCACACTCCAAGAACCGTGGTCAAATCCCCACATTTTGTCTAAATCGATTTCTGTTGTTTTAATTAAATTTTTGATCTCTGTAGCCAATTCAGGACTTCCTGGTGCTGGATATTCAACATCGAATAAAGCTTGTGGAAAACCATAAAAATCGTGAATCGTTTTGGGTTGTTCTAAAGCCGTAACTTTAGTTCCTTTCGTTTCCCAGTGTGCCGAAATACAAATAATTGCATTTGGTTTTGGGATTGTTTTTCCAATATTCTTCCAACCTTCTACAAAAATATTTTCTTCGATTGCATTCATCGGAGAGCCATGTCCTAAAAATAAAACTGGCATCTTATCAGTTATAGAAAAACTTGAAGTTATAGATTTTAACGTATTGAAATCCACGATTTTTATAGTATATTTTATTTATTATTATTTAGCTTTTGGAGCTGCAAATTCTAAGTTAGATGTTAAGGTAACAACATCACCTACAACAGCTTCTGGGAAATTACCACCGATATTAAAATCACTTCTTTTTACATTTCCTTTTACTGTAAATCCGTACGTTTTAACTCCGTTATTGTTGATACTTCCGTTGTAAACTAATTTTAATGCTACTGGTTTAGTTACTCCGTTTAATGTTAAATCACCAACCATTTTAAATTGATTTCCTTTAACACGTGTAATTCCTTTTGAAGAGAATTCTAGTTTTGAATTTTTTGCTGCATTGAAAAAATCTGCTGATTTTAAATGATTATCACGTGCCTCTATTCCTGTATTGATTGAATTGATATCTGCAACTACATGAAATTTTGCATCGCTTAAATCTTCTTTTGTAAAGTTTAAATGAACATCAAAATTTTGGAATTGTCCTTCAACATCAGAAATTGTCATGTGAGAAACAGAAAAGCCTAATTTTGAGTGCGCTTTATCATTTGTATAATTTTGAGCAAATGCAGACATTGAAGCTGCTGATAACATTAACGTGAATAATAATTTTTTCATAACGAATGATTATTTGATTGTTTTTAATTAATTATTTATTTTGATAGGACAAATTTAGCTCAGTCATCAGCGAGATTTCATTGACATAAGATAAGAAATTAAAAAGCTTGATTTTTCATCTAATAAACGATCAAATTGTATCAATTAATATTCCAAAAAGTAAAGATTTTGAATTTGTTAGCAATAAAAAAAACACTTCAATAGAAGTGTTTAATATTATTTTACTGGACTAAAATACCAGTAGGTAGATGTTTTTTTATTCTCGACTTCCAAATATTCTGGAAATGCTTGTGGTAATAAATGTAATTCTTCCGATTTTTTCAAATCAGTTAGAATCTGACGTAAAGGATATCCTTTTTTACGATCGTGAGGAAAATATCCTTTTTCTATTAAGAAAGGCATCATGTCCTTCGTTTTTACACGTTCCAACTTATTTTCTGTTAAATAAGCCTGAATATCTTCGCTCATTTTTTTGACCACTTCGCGGTCTACTTTAATATATTCGTTTCTCTTCATATAATTTTACCAATTACCATTCATGTGCGTCAAAATCATAGGACCTTCAGAAGTTACCAAAACAGTATGTTCGTGTTGCGCAAAAACGCCAGGAGCATTTCCTATCATCGTCCAACCATCCGCTTGTTCAATTGCTTCGTAAGAATTTTCAGAAATAAAGGTTTCTAAAGCAATAACCGAATTTTTTCGAAAACGACGTTTATCATCTGGATCTCTGAAATTCATCAAATCTAACGGTTCTTCGTGCAACGAACGCCCTACTCCATGACCAGTTAAATTCTCAATCACATGATAATGATGTTTTTTTGCTTCTTTCTCAATAATTCCACCAATATCAGCGATTTTAACGCCAGATTTTACAGCCGCAATTGCTTTTTGAAGTGCAGAAATCGATGCATCAACAATTTTTTGATAACCATTTACATCTTCTCCAACAACAATAGAACCTCCATTATCAGCCCAAAAACCACCTAATTCTCCAGAAACATCAATATTAATAACATCTCCATCTTTCAAAATTTTATCAGCTCTTGGAATTCCGTGACAAATTTCTTCATTGACACTTAAGCAAGTATATCCCGGAAATTGATACGATTCATAGGGTGCAGATTTACATCCAAATTTCTTCATGATTCCTGCTCCAAAATCATCCAATTCTTTGGTTGACATTCCTGGTTTCACATAATCTTTCATCTCTTTCAGAGTTACCGCTACAGCTTCGCTGACTTTTTTCATTCCGATTAACTCTTCTTCTGTCTCTATAATCATTGCTTATATTCTATTGATCTCAAAACTCTGAAATCGTATGCAAAAGTACAATTTCTTTGAATAGATTTTAAAGAGTTCGGATTGAATTTTAAGAGGATGTTAAAAACATAACTAAACGAATAATTTTTCATCTAACGAAAGCGTTTAAATCAATTGAAAAATTACTATTAAATCTGAGATTATTTAAAAAAGTAATATTTTTTGTTCTACTCTCTTATTTATTTTCAAAAAATTCAAGTATAAGGTAATATTTTCCTTTCGGAAGAGTTTCTCCTTCCATAATCACCTCGCGTGCATTCATATTATAACTTAAAACATTGTTTGCTATGCGTGTACTTTCTTGGTGAATTAATCGGACATTAATTATTTTTGTAACAGGTGATAGCTCAAGCTCTTTTGGAAGAACAATACTATTCTTAGAATTATCTAATATAATTTCAGTTGTTAGTTCTTGAATAGATGCCCCATTCATCCATTTTTTTCCAGTCTCTTGAATTTGATTCGAATAGTTTATTTTATTGTGGCTGTCACTTTTTAAATCCGCGATATTTTTCCATTCTAACTGGGTGTAAGAAGCTCCTGATGGGATATCACCCACAACAAGTACTTGACCTTTTGTTCCAATTGTACGAGGAAACATATAACTGTCTGTATTCACTTCATTACCAGTTGCTCCATTTGTATTAAAATTAAATTTGATGCCTCTTGCCCCATCCAAAATAATCTCTGATTTAAAATGATTTCCGGTCAGGATTGGAGAACTTGAAGCAATCGAATATAATGTCATTTCCTTACTCGATGGATTAAAATCAATATTCAGAAGTGATCTAGATGGACTTGCTACATCATTATGAGCTCCTATATTCAGACGATTATCCAAAATACCTACAGAAGACCACAAAACAGAACTTCTTCCACTTCTCAGTGTAATATTACTTGTCGTCATGTCAATAGTTGTTCCACGACCCGATATCTGAGTATTTCTATTATACAAATTTAAAGATTGAGTACCTGATACTGCACCAGATGTTTCGATTCCTACAGATTGCCCAACTCTTTCATAAGCTGTCTTAAAATCACCTTTTATCTCCATTTGTTTACCAGATACAGCATCCGTATCTGTAAAACCCACTGCTACCTTACCTTGTTGGTAGATATTTTGGTCGTTGGCAGTCGCAACATTGGTGGTATTTTGTATACGCCAAGGCTCTTCTTGACTTAGACTTAATCTAATCCATTCTCCCGTTTGTTCATCTTTTTTAGACCAATAATAATATCCAGGGAATACAGCATTTTTTCCAGAACCATTTTGAGCTGTATTGAAAATTAACAAAGAATTTTCCGGATTATTTATAGGACTCGATAAATCGGTGGTAGTCAAACTAATTCTAGGAATTAAAACACCTGTATTTTGACTCGAAATATCTAAAGATGAAGAAGAACTGGGGTTATCCGTTCCTATTCCGACTTGAGCATTAACATATTTGAACGATGCAATTACAGACAAAATAATGGCATACTTAAAAGACAGGTTTTTCATAATAAAGAATTTAGGTCATTAACAAAATAAATCGACGTATAAAGCGTCGATTTTGATTTGCAAATTACAAAAAAAGAATGAAAAATTTAGTTTTTTTCATCTTTACAAATCTCTTTCGAAAAAAACTCCTAAACAATAAAAGTTAAGAGAAAATCATTTCAAAAAGAGCTTTTAATCTGCATCATAGATTAATACTCGTTTTGCTAGTTTATTTGGACCATTCAAAAATTCGAGATGTTGCGGATGTTTTTGATAAGCTTCAAATTGCTCCATTGTTTCAAAAGCTAAGAACAACGAGAATGAATAAGAAGCATCTATCACATCTCTTTCAATATTTGCAGGTGTTCCTACATGAAAAAAAGTTGAATCAGCAATTGGTTTCAAATCTTTCAAAGCTTGGTGAAATGTATTCATTTCTTCTTTTGTTGCATCATCTTTCAACCAAAAAAAAACATGGTGAACTAGCATAAAATTATATTTTATAAGTTATTAATTAATAAGCAATTTGCATTTTTATTTTCTTATTTTTCACTTTCTGTCCGTTTAGTTTCTTTAATAAATCAGGAACTTTTTTTCGGTTAATTGCAACATAAGAAGTCGTATCTTTTACTTCGATAATTCCGACATCATTTTTTTCTAGGTTTCCTTTTTTAAATAAAAATCCCACGATATCAACCTTGTTTACTTTATCTTTTTTTCCTGCAGAAATATAAATCGTTTGGTAAGGAGTACGTTCTGGAATTTTATAAGTTCCTCCTACATTTTCGACAGGTAAATTTTCTTTAACAAAAGGAAAATGCTCTTCATTACTGATAATTAAATACACAAAACCTTTCGCATTCATACGCGCTGTACGCCCATTACGGTGAATAAAAGCAGCTTCTTTTGCAGGTAATTGATAATGAATAATCGAATCTACTTCTGGAATATCCAAACCACGCGCAGCCAAATCTGTTGTAATTAAAACTCGAACCGAATCATTTCTGAATTTCAGTAACGCACGTTCGCGTTCGTCTTGTTCCATTCCACCATGAAAACTTTCACGCGCAATTCCTTTTTCATGCAACAAATTACTAATACGGTCGACAGCATCACGGTGATTACAGAAAATCAACATGCGTTTGCTTCCAATTTTGCAAATCAAATTAAATAAAGTATCCAATTTTTCTTCTGAAATGGTGTTAACCACTTTCATATGTAAATCAGGCTTTACCTCGATTTGTTTTAGATAGCTCACAATTTTTTCGTCATTCAATCCGACAAATTCTGGAATGCTTTCCATTTCTGTTGCAGAAGTCAAAATACGTTGTTTCAAGCCAGAAAGTTGCTCAACAATAAAGCTCATATCTTCTTGAAAACCTAATTCTAACGCTTTATCAAACTCGTCTAAAATTAAAGTCTGAACAGTTGAAGGATCAAAATTTTCGTTACGCAAATGATACGCAATACGTCCTGGAGTCCCTATTAATACAGCCGGAGCTTCTAACAAAGTATTTTGCTCAACTTTTGTATTGTGTCCACCATAACAACACGTTACTTTATAATCAGATTTCATCGATTTGAAAACTGTTTCGATTTGTAAAGCTAATTCACGAGCAGGAACTAAAATTAAGGTTTGAACACCTTTTATATCTGGATTTAAATCTCTTAAAGTCGGAAATAAAAACGCCAATGTTTTACCAGAACCTGTTGGTGATAATAGAATTAAATCTCGTTGATTTTCGGACATTTTGAATGCTGAACGTTGCATTGCATTCATATCTTTGATGCCCAAATTTTTATAAAGTAAATCGATTTGCATACTGCAAAAATAGTCTATTCTTTCGAATTAATCATTTTTTGACGCTGTAGAAATCTTATAATCTTCCATAAATTCGTCAAAAAGATTCATGATTTCGAAGTGATTTTTATCTAATGTATTTGCGTCAAACGAAACAACAGCACCATATATTTTATTCCAAAATCTCATGCGCGCTTGTAGGAATTTTTGAGATTCATTATTGATAAACTTATCAGCATCAACAACTTTTACATTGATGACACGTTGACGAGGTAATTTCAGTTCTTCAATTTCCAAGATTTTTCCCCATTCAATATAATTCAAATGATCCGTAGGTTTGTAAACAATTCCTTTTTTATCAATCAATAAAATCAATTGTTTTTTCATCAATTTTTTGATTGAAACGATGATGAATAGTAAACTTGGAACAAATAAAACTCCGCTTAAAATTTTTGCAGTTTGCGGAGAATTAACTTGATTGGCGTTTAGAAATAAATAAATTGAACAAGCAAAAAATAAAAGACTACCGAATAATAATCCCCAATTGCTTGTTTGTTTTGCGTAAACTTTAACTGAATTCAATTGATTTTGTTTTTACAAAAATATAGATTTTAATCTTAATTAAAGGTTATAAAAAAGAGTCTCAAAAAACTGAGACTCTTATTAATTATCCAAAAATTTCTTGGTATTGTTTCTTGTATTTTTCTAAAATAATTTTACGTTTAAATTTTAACGTTGGCGTTAATTCTCCACCTTCTACGGTCATTTCATTTGGAATAATTGCAATCTTTTTGATTTGTTCCCAATGTCCAAAATGATTATTCAGTTGATTGATTTCATCTTCTAATTTCTTTTTGACAACATCACTTTTCTGAAATTCATCATGAGGAAGATTTACAATTTCAGAAGCATTTGACTGCGCCCATTTTTTGAGATTTGTATAACTCGGAACCACAAAAGCTCCAGGAAACTTCTCGCCTTCTCCAACAACCATCAATTGCTCGATGAATGGCGATTCTACCATTTTCATTTCGATTTGTTGTGGAACAATATATTTTCCTCCCGAAGTTTTGTACATTTCTTTTTTACGGTCAACAATTTTCAAGAATTTATTGTCAACCCATTCGCCAATATCCCCCGTATATAACCAACCATCTTTGATTTCTTCGGCAGTTTTTTCTGGTAAATTATGATAACCCATCATCACAATATCACCTTTTACTAAAATTTCGCCATCATCAGCCAATTTTACTTCAACACCTTTCAACGGAGGTCCAACAGTTCCTATCTTTTTACCTCGACGAAAACAATTCACCGCAATTACTGGCGAAGCTTCTGTCAATCCATAACCTTCATAAATTGGAATTTCGGCAGCTAAAAATACGCGAACAATTCGTTGTTGAATCGCTGCACTTCCCGTTACAATGGCTTTTAATTCGCCACCAAGTCCTTCGTACCATTTGTGTAAAACTAATTTTCGGGCAATTGCTAATTTCAAATTATAAATTGTAGAACGCTGATCATCTTCTAACACAAACTCATCGCCAACTTTTACAGCCCAATCAAAAATAGATTTCTTAAAACCTGATAATTGAGCTCCCGTTTGCATGATTTTTTCATAAACTTTTTCAATCACACGAGGAACAGCCGTAATCATATGCGGTTTAATTTCTTTTAAATTATCGCCAATCTTCTCCATCGATTCTGCAAAATATATCGAAATCCCCATGTACACATACAAATACTGAATTGTTCGCTCATACGCATGACAAGCAGGAAGAAAGGTCAAAGCACGATCATAAGGATCAAGTGGTGTTGAATATTCGCAAGCCATAACATCTGCAATAATATTTTTGTGCGACAACATCACACCTTTCGGATTTCCCGTTGTTCCTGATGTATAGATTAAAAAAGCTAAATCTTCGTGCTTTACATTTGCGGCACGTTTGTCTATTTCTTCTTGTTGAATTGTTTTTCCTTTTTCGATTAAAACATTCCAACTTTCTGTATTTTCAAATTCATCAATCGAGTACAGTTGCTCTAATGAAGGCAATTTTGTTTTGAGTTGATTGATTCGCGTATACAAATCGAGATTACTTGTAAAACACAATTTTATAGCCGAATCGCTAAAAATATATTCGTAATCGCTGTCAGAAATATTCGGATAAATCGCTACCACAACAGCTCCGATTTGTTGTATCGCATAATCTATCATATTCCATTCGACACGATTTTCTGAGATTAATCCCACTTTTTCACCTGGTTGAACTCCACAAGCGATTAATCCTTTTGAGATTGCATCAACATGTTCTAAAAAAGTTGTGGTTTTCATTGGTTTCCATTCTCCATTTTGTTTGGATACAAACATGGATAAATCAGGAAACTTTTCCAGCTGACGTTTTGGTAAATCAAAAATTCTGGTTGCTTCCATAGCGTACTTATAGTTTTGTAATTTTGAAAATAATTCGTCGAAAATAGCGTAAAATGATGAGTTTTTCAAAAATTTTATCTTCAACTTAAAAAGAATTATATTCGTCATAACTATTACAATTATGAAATATCTAATTTTATTTCTCTTATTATTTTACTCTTGCAGTTCTGATTTTAAAAAGTCTTATATAATTGGAGATATTAAATTATATGAATTACAATGTTCTGGACACTATTATTTAAGCACTGATAATTGTGATTGTAAACATTTACCAACTAATTATTTTATTCCAAAAGGAGAAAATGATTCATTTTTTGAATTATTCTTAAGAGAGAATAATGGTAAACTTCAAGTTAATTCACTTTATAATGAATTTGAAACTCATGGAAATAGCTAAGAGAAAGTAGATTTTATTATATATACCGATAACGCTTCTTTTATGGATAGTATTGAAAAAGTAGATTATACTGTGATTCGTGGTTATACTAACGAAAGAATGAATCCATAAAAAAATCCCTCAACTCATGATGAATTGAGGGATTTTTTTATTTATAAATTTCTTCGAATTCTTTCTGATATTTCTTTAGAATAACTTTACGTTTTAATTTCAAAGTTGGAGTTAATTCTTCACCTTCAATCGTAAATTCATGCGCTAAAATTGCTGGTTTCTTAATCTGTTCCCAATTTCCAAAAAACTGATTTGCTTTACGAACTTCTTGATTAATTACTTTATGAACTTCTGTAGATGCTATGAATTCATCGCGAGAAAGATTACTAATTTCAGGTGCATTTTCTTTTGCCCATTCTTTCAGATTTGCATAATTCGGAACAATAAAAGCTGACGCAAATTTTTGCGCATCACCAACAATCATTGCTTGCTCAATAAAATTTGATTCGACAAGTTTTGTTTCAATTGGTTGAGGAACAACATATTTTCCACCAGAAATTTTGAACATTTCCTTTTTACGATCAATGATTTTCAAGAAATGACCTTCTCCTTCCTCCCAAACTCCAATATCACCTGTGTGCAACCATCCATCAATAATGACCTCATCGGTCGCTTTTTGATTTTTATAATAGCCCATCATCACATTAGGACCTTGAACCAAAATTTCTCCATCTTCGGCTAATTTTACCTTAACATCTTTTATTGGTGAACCCACAGTCCCTATTCGAACACCTAATTTATGCGGATTATTTACAGTGATTAAAGGCGAAGTTTCCGTCATTCCATATCCTTCAAAAAATGGTAATCCAGCCGCCATAAAAACACGCGCAATTTTACCTTGCAACGAAGCACTTCCCGAAATAATATATTTGAAATTACCTCCTAACGCTTCATAAAATTTATTCAAAACTAATTTTCGAGCTAAAGCTAACTTCACATTATACACCAAAGATCGTTTCTTCGCATCAGGTTCATATTGAGAAGCAATATTAATCGCCCAATCAAAAACTTTTCGTTTTTTTCCTGTTAAAGCGCTACCTGTTTTTAGGATTTTCTCATAAACTTTTTCCATCACTCGAGGAACAGCAGTCATGATATGAGGTTGTACTTCATTGATATTATCACCAATTTTTTCAAAACCTTCGGCGAAATAAACCGTTACACCAATATATAAATAGGTATAAATTACAGTTCTTTCGTATGTATGACAAGGCGGTAAAAAAGTCAAACCTCTTGTTCCTTCTTCTAACACTACAATTTCTTTTGCCGCAATAAAATTCGAAACCAAATTATTATGAGATAACATTACACCTTTCGGTTTTCCTGTTGTACCAGACGTATAAATTAAAGTTGCTAAATCTGAATTTCGGACAATTGAACTAAGGTTATTTACATATTCGTCTGTAATATCTTTTCCAATTTCTTTTAATTCTGACCAATTTCGAGAATCTGGGAACTCATTAATAGCAAAAACGTATTCTAAACTATAAATTGTGCCAAACATTTTATTGATACGTTCATACAAATTTTTTGTACTTACAATACACAATTGTATTTCTGCATCATTGAAAATAAATTGATATTCAAAATCTGTAATATTTGGATAAATCGCTACTACAACAGCACCAATTTGCTGAATTGCAAAATCAATTACATGCCATTCATAGCGGCTTTCACATACAAGTCCTACTCGATCGCCAGGTTTAACTCCCAAAGCCAATAAACCTTTAGAGATTTCTCTTGTTTGCGCAATAAATTCGGATGGTTTTGTAAACTTCCATTCGCCATCTATTTTACTTGCAAACATATTATGATTGGGATAAAGTTCTTGTTGACGATAAGCTAAGTCAAAAATTCGTGTAGGATTATTCATTTTCTAAATACTAAACTTTATAAAAAAGAGTGCAAATTTGGTTCAAAATTTTCATAAATCAGTTTTATTTCATGAAAAAAGCAAGATTAATAAAAATCTTGCTTCATTATTTTTCTAAAAAATTGATGTTTTTATTGATAAATTCCGTCAATTTCTTTTTTATATTTTTCTGAAATGATTTTACGTTTCATCTTCAAAGTTGGTGTTAATTCTCCCGCTTCAATTGTAAATTCATAAGATAATAAATGAAATTTTTTAATTTTTTCCCAATTTCCAAAATTGATATTTAATTTGTTGATCTCATTTCCTATCAATTCATAAATTTTTGGATGTGTTAAAAACTCTTCACGAGGTAAATTAATCAATGAAGATTCATTTGTTTTTGCCCAATCAATACAGTTTTCATAAGAAGGAATAACCAAAGCAGCCGGGAATTTTCGTCCTTCTCCAACTACCATAATTTGTTCGATATAATTAGATTCGGAAAGAATTTTCTCAATTTGTTGTGGCACAACATATTTTCCTCCAGAAGTTTTGAACATTTCTTTTTTACGATCGATAATTTTTAAGAATTTATCATCAACCCATTCACCAATATCGCCCGTATACAACCAACCATCTTTCAAAACTTCAGCAGTCGCTACAGGATTTTTATAATATCCTTGCATGATATTTTTACCTTTTGCTAAGATTTCTCCATCTTCAGCTAATTTAATTTCGATATCAATCAGAGGAATTCCGACAGTTCCGATTTTCATTCCACGTTTGATACAATTTACAGATAAACAAGGTCCGGCTTCTGTTAAACCATAACCCTCGTAAATTGGAATTCCGGCTGCTAAATACAATTTTAATAAACGAGTTTGTAAAGTTGCACTTCCCGATGCAATTCCTTTGACATTACCGCCAAGCGCCGCTTTCCATTTCGAAAAAATTAATTTTCGAGCAATGTTTAATTGAAATTTATACCAAGCAGAAAGTTTTGATTCATCTAAATCATACTGTTCTCCTAACGAAATTGCCCAAAAGAATAAAGCTCTTTTAACTCCTGTTAATTGTTCTCCAGTCGCCATTATTTTATCGTAAACTTTCTCTAAAACACGTGGAACAGCCGAAAAAATATGTGGTTGAACTTCTTTCATATCTTGCCCAATCGTATCCATTGATTGTGCAAAATAGATTGGTAATCCCATTTTGATGTACACGTATTGAAAGACGCGTTCATACGCATGACAAGCAGGTAAAAAAGACAACGCTTTATCATACGCTTTTACAGGAAAAGAATATTCGGAACTATTGACATCAGCCAATAAATTTTCGTGAGAAAGCATAACGCCTTTCGGGTTTCCTGTTGTTCCAGAAGTATAAATAAGAGTTGCTAAATCAGTTGGTTTTACATTGTCCATCTTCGTTTGTAAAACCTCATCAGAAATAGAAATTCCTTTCGAAATTAGCTCAATCCAATTTGGTGTATGCGGATAAGTATTAAATGTATAAACTTGTTCAAGATTTGGAATACGATCTTTGATTCCTAATAATCGTTGATACAACGCATCATTGCTCACAAAACAAAGTTTAATTTCGGCATCATTTAGAATAAATTCGTAATCATTATCCGAAATATTGGGATAAATTGCCACAACAACAGCTCCAATTTGCTGAATTGCAAAATCTACTAAATTCCATTCTAAACGATTTTCGCTGATTAACGCAACTTTATCATTTTGTTGAACACCATTTGCAATCAAACCTTTCGAAATATTATTTACTCGATTGATAAAATCTGTTGTCGAAATTCCCTTCCATTCTCCTTTTTCTTTGTAATTAAAAATCGAAATGTTAGGTGTATTTTTTTCTTGAAATCGAGATAAATCGAATACTCTTTGTGGTTGTTTCATATTCTTGAAATAAGGATACAAATTTCTGCTAATTCTTTCTACTTTAGAAATTATTTACTCATTCTTTTCTCAAAAAAATTAAGTTTATTATCAATAAAAATCATTTTATTTTTTTGCAATAATTATACTATACTCTCTTTCAACTTTTTCGCCAGCTTTGCTAATTACACTTTCTGAAAATGTTTTTCTATTTTCAATAGAAAATTTAGCTGATTTCAATAGTTTTATCACTTCGTCTTCTGTGTATAAATTGAAGCCAAATTGAGTAAAAGGTAAAGTTTCCATAAATTCCTTTTTAGCAAAAGTAAGAGCAAATTCCCCATTGAATTTCAAGACTCTATAAATTTCACTCAAGAAAAATTTAGGATTTTTCCAAAAATAGATTGTATTCACTGTGAAAATTTTATCAAAACGTTTTTCATAAAAAATGAATTCTTTCATCCATAATTATTTCAAATCTAATATTTGCATTCAAATAATCAGAATTGTTCGTGATAGCACTATTTTTCATGACCTGTGAAAGTTCTAAACCAATATATTCTAAATCCTTTGCTTGATTTAATACATAAGGTAAATGCTTACAATTTCCATGACCTAACTCTAATATTTGTTCTTTATTTTGTAATTGTAAATGATCTATTGTCGTTTTTATCATACCAAAATTACTTTCATTCATTTGCTCACCAACTTCAATTCCTTCGTCTCCATTTGGACAACTCAATTGTTCCGCAAGATTTTGTAAATCAATATTATTTTTCATTAAATTTATTTATATAGAATAATTCTAAATTAATAAATATTAATCATTGTTCGCGTGATTTTAATCATTTAAAAATTACATCTTACCTTTGAAAAATAGTAAAATAGATGAAGGATATTATACGAACTGAAGACGAAGATGATTTCAAATTGTTTTGTTTGGAATCTGTAGCAGATATTGAAGAGCAAAATGATTCGCAATTATTGGAATTTTTGGAACATTTGGCTCGAGAATTTCAGATTACAAATGTTTATAAAACGACTGATAGCTTTGAAGGTTTCGAAGAAAGTTTGACCAATCTTCTTTATCATGATAAATATTTTAGAGATTATAAAATCATTTATTTAGTTTTTGAAGGCGAAGGAAATCAAATTCAAATTGATGATTATTACTATAGTTTGGAAGAAGTAGCAGAAATTTTTCAAGGAAAACTAACCGATAAAATTGTTCATTTTGCAAATACAATGAGTTTAAATTTGGAAGACGAAAGTTTTCAATATTTTATTGATGTTACAGGAGCAAAAGCCTTATCTGGATATGTAAACCCTTCTCCAATTTTGAGTACAATTTTAGATCAATATTATTTTTGTTTAGCAAAAGAAATTGATGACGAAGAAGAGCTTGTACATGCATTGTTTGATAAACACGCCAATATATGCCTGAAATTAGGATTTAGATTGTATCATTAATAAGATTTAACAATAAGCTAAAACACTTCTCAGAAATAATCTATTCATTTACAAAAATAATAAAATGGATAGACGTAAATTTCTTAGAGGATCGGCATTAATTTCTACAGGCTTAATTCTAAATCCTTTCGATTTATTTGCTCAAAATAAAATCAAACCTAATCTTTCTACAAATTCTGCAAAGAATATTATTTTTATGATAAGTGATGGAATGAGTTCCGGAACTCTTGCTATGGCTAATTTGTACAACATACAATTGCATGGAAAAAATGGTAATTGGATAAATCTTTATGAAGAAAATAAAGTAAAAAGAGCTTTAATGGACACCGCTTCTGCAAGTTCTATTGTTACCGATTCAGCTGCTGCAAGTTCAGCTTTTGGAGGTGGAATTCGTGTGAAAAATGGCGTATTAAATATTAGCACGAATGGAGAACATCATGTTCCGATTTGGCAAAAGTTCAAAAAAGCGGGTAAAAGAACAGGGTGTGTGACTACAGTTACTATTACTCATGCCACTCCAGCTGGTTTTTGTATAAATTCTGCAAGTAGAAATGCAGAACCAGAGATAGCTGAAAAATATGCCGAAATTGGCATTGATGTTTTATTAGGTGGTGGTGATGAGTTTTTTAATTCATCCAAAAGAGAAGACAAGAAAGATTTGTATGCTATTTATAAAAATAAAGGCTATCAAATTGCGAAAACAAAGGAGGAATTAGGAAAATCTCAAAACAATAAATCTCTATTAGGTATTTTCAATACTGGAGCAATTCCTTACGCAATCGATCATAAAAATCTCTCAAAAAATAAATCTATTCCTACACTTGCCGAAATGACTAAGGTTGCGATTGATAATTTGAAAGATCATCAAAATGGTTTTGTATTGCAAGTAGAAGCTGGAAAAGTGGATTGGGCGGCACATGCAAATGATGTTGCAGGATTAATAAATGATCAAATTGCATTTGATGAAACAATCAAAACTGTAATGGATTTTGCTGAAAAGGATGGAAATACGTTAGTTATCATCACAACTGATCACGGAAATGCAAATCCAGGAACTATTTATGGAGCTGATGTAAACAAAAAATTTGAAAGTATTGTTAATTATAAATATACCAACGAACATATTTTGAATGAAATTCACGAAGATTTTAATATACAAGAAATCAAAGATTGGATTGTCGAAACAAATGGTTTTAGTTTAACTGATGATGAAGCAAAACATATGTTAGATTTTTACAAAGGTTTGGATAAAGAAGAAGGATTATATAATTTCAAAAAGCTTCCGTTCAAATTTTTCTCTGAAATTCAGAAAAAACACAACAATGTAGGTTGGATAAGTATGGATCACTCGGGCGATTATGTAGAATTAGCTATGTATGGACCAGGAAGTGATTTGTTGAAGCCATTTGTAAAAAATACAGATCTTCATCAACTTATGTTACAAGCAACGAACGTAAATGTATAGTAAACAAAAACCTCTCAAGTTGAGAGGTTTTATGTTTTATTCTTAAACTATATTTTACATCGAATGCGCTTTATTTCCTTCGAAATGAATCATCCAAGGTGTTCCAAATTGATCAATAAAAGACGCATAAAGCTCAGCAAAAAACTGCTCAGCCAAAGGCATTTCTAACGATTTTGCATTTACCGAAAGACGATCATATAATTGATGCGCTTCTGCGGGATTATCAACATCAAGCATAATGTAATTATTATTTCCAGCTTTGTATTGATGTCCAAATTCTTCAATAATATCAGAACCCATTAACATTGTTGTTTCATTAATAAACAATGCCACATGCGAAACTTTATCCTTTGCACTTTCTGGAATCTGAAATTCTGGATTTGGCGGCATATCTCCCATTTTATACATCCCAATATTTTGCGTTTCAAAAACAGTTTCATAAAACTGAAATGCCTTTTCGCAATCTCCGTTAAAATTTAAGTAAGCGTGTACTTTAGCCATAATATTGTGTTTTTTGTGATTATTTTTTTAATATAATGATTGACCATTTTCATCGGTTGTTAAAACCTCGGTCATATAATCTAAAAATGGTTGAAGAACTTGAATTGATTTCGCCACTTTCTGCGGAAAATCTTTTGCTAAAACTTCTTCATCTGTAAAATTCTTAATAAACAAATATTGCTTTTTACGTAATAATTCAATTCGTTCATGATCTTTAGAGAAACCTTTTGGCGCAGATTTCACTTCATCTCCTTGCATTTCTCCAAATTCTTTCTGAATCGTTTTTGATTGCAAAATCTTTGCTAATTCATCCGAAACTTCAATATCTTTTCTGATACGAAGCAAATCATCGCGCTCTGGTCCCCAAAAACCAACACCTATAAAATTATGATTCGGTTGAATATGGAAATAATACCCACCTCTATTAAGCGGTTTTTTGCGACCTGTTTGCGCAGAAAAATGAGTTTTATAAGGAGTTTTATCATGAGAAAAACGAACATCTCTGTAAATTCTATAAATTTTAAGCGGTTCTAATTCTTCCTTTTTACTTAATTCTTGGTAAATCACATTGAAAATTGAATCTGCTTCAGCTTTCGCTGTATCAAATTCAACTTTATGTTCTGTAAACCATTCGCGGTTATTATTTTTTTGTAATTTATTTAAAAATTTATCGATTTGTGACATGATTTATTTTTTTCGATTAAGTAGAACTTTTTCATAATTTTCTATCCATTCTTGTGGCGTAATTTTTTGCGCTAATTTTCCGATTAATTCGAACGGAATATCCTCCACTTTTTTGAAACGAATACAACTTTTTCCCATATCTAATTTACGTTTTGAGTATTTTGGATATTCATCAACAAACCAATTCAGCAATTTATTGTCCATATAAATTCCCATGTGATATAACGCAATGAAATTCTTTTGAGAAGCAATATTGATAAACGGCAACGGTGATTTCGGATCGCAATGATAACCATTCGGATAAAGTGAAAACGGTACAACAAACCCAAGATGACCATAGCTCAACTGCAACTCGAAACCAGTGGGTAATTTATCTGCCAAAATTTTAATTAATTTCTCAACAGCTTCTTTTCTTTCTACTGGAATTGACGTTAAATATTCTTCTAAATTTGCGACTTCATATTGCATTATTTTCGATATTTATCATTCAAACCTTTTCCTTCTAAAATCATAGGTTTTATTTTTTCGATGCGAGAAATTTTCGTTTTCTCTTGTTTTGCTTCATCAATATATTCGATGTATTCTTTTTGTCTTCCTGAAGTTAAAGCTTTAAATGAAGTAAATAATTTATTGTTTTGATTTAGAGTTTCTTTCAAAATCCCATCAACTTCTTTTGGTACAGATTTTTGAGGTTTTATTTCCTTTCCGTCTTTCACCAATTGAATCGCTTCTAAGACATATTCTCTTACTTTTTCGACATCAATTTCATCGGCAGAATTAAATCTCCATTGACGCAAAGCTTTCGTTTTTTCTTCATTCGCATTCACCAAAACTTTATATTGATCTTTCAAGAAAACGCCATTGTGAAACCACAACGCAAAATGATTTTTGAAACCACTAAATGCCAACACATTTTTCTTGTTAAACGTATAAATATCTCCACCCCATTTAAACTCTTTTACAAGTTCCGTTTCATTTACAACTTGTTGAATTTTCTCATTCGCTTCTGCCCAATTACCATTGTATTTCGTCCATTCTTCAGCTTTCTGATCTTTCATCAAACTAACTTTATACAACACAATTTCTCTCAATAATTTCTTCGGTAAAACTTTATCCAAAGGAAGTTGTATTGTACCTTTTGATGTTTTATAATCGGTTAAATCATTTTTAAAATGTTCGATTGTTTCTGCTCCAGGATAAATCCCTACATGATTTTTGAACATCGCAAAATGAATCACATTTCCATTCAAACGAAATGTTGGCATTTTATAATTAATCGTTTCCATTGCTCTTGGTACAGCTTCATGAATAATTTTTCTTACGTTTTCTAAAATCTCCTGTTTAGCTTGATCAAACCCAAGAATATATTCATCAATAGTTGTGAAATTATCTGTCATCATAATTAATCTTCGCAAATCTCTTTCAGTTTGCGCAGTGCATTTATCCACATTTCTCTGACTTGAGTTTCTGGAAAAACCTGATCATCTATCTCCACCGAACAGGTTAATCGTGTGTGACCTTCTACATCTTCCATTTTATAGGTTTCTTCTGTATTTTTCCACGCATCAATTTCTGGTCCATCAAAAATTTCTTGACCTTCTTCATTCAGCTTTCCTATATGACGCATTTTGATTGATTTTCCAATAATATTTTCATCTATTGTAGCAATCATCGCTGCCGAACCTTTCTCGGTATCATAAGTGAAATAAACATGAGAACCTTCGGACCAATCTCCTTTAAAATCTGAAGTTTCACTAAACGATTTCGTCCAAATTTTATACGAATCTGGCGCAATCATTACTTTATGCACATGTTTAGGCTGCGCATAAATTACTTCTGTAAACGATACTTTTTTCATATTTTAAGCATTTGCTAATCCAAAAACAGCTCCAGCAGGATCTTCTACAATTGCAAATTGAAGATTTCCTTCTTTATTTTTAATCTCATGAATAGATTTCCCTCCCATTTCCAACGCTTTTTGTAAACTTTCCGCAACATTTTCTACACTAATGTACATAATCCATTGAGAAGGAATTCCTTTATTCATACCACGTTTCGTACAAACTCCACCAGCCGCATTTTCTGGAGAAGACATCATTGCATAATCATTGTATTCTTCTTCGCCATCTTTCATCGCAACATTTTTGACTTCCCAACCAATCACTTCTTTGTAAAAATCTTTTAATTCAGTCGAATTTTCAACAGTTAAATCAGCCCAAACCATTTGACCAATTTTCGATTTATTTTCTTCCATCTTCTACTATTTTTATCGATTTGATTCAACATAATTTTTGAAACTATTCAAAATAGCTTGCCAACCTTGTTGTTGCATTTCAGTAGGATTTTGACTTTCTGGTTCAAATTTTTCTGTGATTTTGGTTAAATTATTTTCTTCATGAAAATTAATTTCAACCTTACGACCATCTGCGATGTAATAACGAATAAATTTATTTGGAATGATTTCATCATATTTAGCTTCAAATTCGAATTGAAAACTGCCATCTTTCGCAGCCATCGTATTCTTTAATTTTCCACCAACTTGCAAATCATTTTCTGCTTTCGGACAATGCCAATCATCAGAAGCTTGATTCCATTTTACAATATCTTCAGGAGAATTAAAAGCTTTCCAAACTTGATCTATTGGAGCATTTATTATTGTTTCGATTGTGATCATACGTATGTCTTTTGTTCATTTTTAAGGTTTCATAAAATCAAAAGCACCTTTGCGCAAATTAATTCCATATTCGAGATAAGCTTTCAAACAAGCCAAGAAATTAGCCCAACCTTCTGTTTGTCCCATCAATTGCTTAATTCCAGCTTCATCATCATTCATTTCATGTTCAATGACTTTGACAATTGTCGAATCATTTTCTCCTTTTTCAAGAAAAATTTCCACCAACATATCATCAACACCGCCACTCCAATCAAACGAAATGTATTCATCTTGTTTTAAATCGCCTCCCATTACAGGAAAAATATCATCAAACTCAGGGAATTTCCATTCAACAATTTTTCCAGTTTCGATAGCACCCGTAGAAGAAGCGATAAAATATTGATTCATCTTATTTGGATTAACAATCGCATCAAAAACTTCATTTTTAGGTTTCTGAATTTGAATTGTTGCTTTTGCAGTTAACTTCATTTCAATTGATTTTGGCTAACTAATTTAGTCAAAAAAAGTGTTCGAATTTTCAAATTCATAAAAAATAATTAAAACTTTATCGATATTGAAATCATTTGTAGAAAATAATTCGATTTATAAGTGTAAAATTTAAAAGTTTTTTACATTTATAGTATTGTAAAATTGATAAACACGTGAAAAAATTTACTCAAAAAGCAACTCTACTTAGTCTTATTTTGATGAGTGGAATTAGCTATGCGCAAGTTGCAAAAGCAGATTCTGCCTATGTTAGAGAGCATTATGAAAAGACCGAACAATTGATTCCGATGCGAGATGGAACGAAATTGTTCACGGCTATTTATACGCCAAAAGATCAAACCAAAAAATATCCTGTTTTACTTAATCGAACACCTTATACCGTAGCGCCTTATGGAGCAAATGAGTATAAAAAATCGCTTGGAAATTTCCCTGCAGAAATGCGCGAAGGTTTTATTTTCGTGTACCAAGATGTGAGAGGAAAATGGATGAGCGAGGGTGAATTTGAAGATGTACGACCTGTTAATAAAACGAAAAATAAAAAAGCGATTGACGAAAGTACAGATACGTACGACACATTGGAATGGTTGGCAAAAAACATGAAAAATTACAACCAAAAAGCTGGAATCTATGGAATTTCTTATCCTGGTTTTTATTCAACAATGAGTTTAGTTAATTCGCATCCAACCTTGAAAGCTGTTTCGCCACAAGCACCAGTTACGAATTGGTTTTTAGGCGACGATTTTCATCACAATGGTGTATTATTTCTGAATGATTCTTTCAAATTTATGTCGTCATTTGGTGTAAAACGTCCGCAACCAATTACGCCAGATAAAGGTCCAAAATCATTAGAATATCCAATCAAAGATAATTACCGTTTTTATTTAGAAGGTGGATCTGTAAAGGAATTGAAGGATAAATATTTTCAAGATAATATCAAATTCTACAATGATTTGTTTGCACATCCTGATTATGATCAATTTTGGCAAGATAGAAATCCTTTGCCACATCTTACCAATGTGAAACCTGCTGTGATGACGGTTGGTGGTTTCTTTGACGCAGAGGATGTTTATGGTGCTTTTGAAACTTATAAAGCAATTGAAAAGCAAAATCCGAATGCGACAAATATTTTGGTCGCTGGACCATGGTTTCATGGTGGTTGGGTTCGCTCTAAAGCCGATACGTTTGGCGATATGCAGTTTGGAACGCCAACAGGTGAATATTATCAGCAACAAATTGAATTACCTTTTTTCAATTATTATTTAAAAGATAAAGGAAATTTCAAACCGACAGAAGCGCAAATCTTTATCACAGGTTCTAACGAATGGAAACAGTTTGATACTTGGCCACCAAAGAATGTGACAACTCAGAAAATGTATTTGCAAGCCAACGGAAAAATATCTTTTCAACAGACTAATAATACAAGTTTTGATGAATATGTAGCAGATCCAAATAATCCTGTTCCATATCAAGGTGGTGTTTTAGAAAGTCGTCCACGAGAATATATGGTCGATGATCAACGATTTGCGTCAACTCGTCCTGATGTTATGGTTTATCAAACCGATATTTTAACGGAAGATATGACAATCACAGGTCCAATTATAAATCATTTATTTGTTTCATCAACAGGAACAGATGCTGATTATGTAGTAAAATTGATTGATGTTTTTCCTGAAGATACACCAAAATATAATGGGAAATTGATGGCTGGATATCAAAATTTGATTCGTGCCGAAATTATGCGAGGAAAATACCGCAATAGTTTTGAAAAACCCGAAGCAATGGTTCCTAATCTGAAAACAAATGTAACGTATTCTATGCCAGATGTTGGACATACTTTCAAGAAAGGACATCGTATTATGATTCAAGTTCAAAATACATGGTTTCCTTTAGCAGACCGCAATCCGCAACAATTTATGAATGTTTATGAAGCAACCGCGAAAGATTTCTTGAAACAAACACAACGAATTTATCACGATTCTTACATCGAAATTCCAGTTTTGAAATAACAAAAAATCCAACAAGTAATTTGTTGGATTTTCTATTTTGATTCTATCAATTTATTCAACTAAAACTGCAGAAATCAACACTTTTTCGAAACTAAATGAAACACTAATCGGACAGGTTTCTTCTGCCTCTTTTGCTATTTTCTGAAATTCTTCATCTGTAATCGAAGGAATACTTGCTGTTAAACTTAATTCTGATCGAACAACTTTTCCTCCTTCAAAAACAATTTTACAATCGGTTTCTAATTTTTCTGCTGTATAACCTGCGTCTCCAAGTAATGCAGAAGTTTTCATTGTAAAACAACCTGCATGAGCCGCTGCCAGAAGTTCTTCTGGGTTTGTTCCTACTCCTTCTTCAAATCGACTTTTGAACGAATATTGCGTATTATCTAATACTGTACTTTGTGTGGTTAATGTTCCTGATCCTTCTGTAACCGAACCATTCCAAACTGCTTTTGCACTTCTTTTCATTTTGAATATTTTTTAGATTGAATTTTATTAAAGTTAAAGATTATGAAATCATAAGAAGAATTAATTCTCAACTTTAAGAATAATTTTAACGAAAAAAGTTCAGATAAAAAATATCTGAACTTTTACTAAAAAAACTACTAACCACCCTTTACTATGAATTGTATTAGGTTATTCAAATTTACTAAGAAACTAATATTTATAAAATTGAAAATCAATTTCTAATCTAATTTTAATTTTAGAAAATCTTTATAACGTAACTTTTCCTATCTTTCCTTTATTCCCAACCAAAATCACATATTTCTTATCTGGCGAAACTGTACACGTATTGTAACTATCTTGTGTAATAGTTGTCCAATTATGTCCTCCATCTGCTGAATAATCCACTCCAGAATATCCACAAACCAAGACTTTATCTTTTGAAATAATTGTTACGCCAGATTTATATCCTGTTGGATATTTCCATGAATCTTGAAAAGCAATTTTACCATTTGTCAACTTAAATTTATAGAAATTATAGCTCGAATCTTCTGGTTTTGTAAAATCTCCACCAACCAAATATCCTACATTATTTGTTGCGTCATAAGCCATTCCATTAATTCCAGAAGTAGAACTTTTTGTTTTCTCTAACGCATACATTTGACCACCTTTTGGCGTATAATAGTATAAATTCGATAGCTCTCCTCCTGTCACAATCAAGGTTTGCTTTGCATCTACATACAAATTACTTCCACTTGAAGCAAAAAAAGCTTCTTTCGGATTTTTTAAACGCAAAGGTTGACCATGAAGCGATTTTGCAACTTCCCATTTTGTCGGATCAGTAATCGAAGACGTTAATACAAATGGTTTATCTGGCGACATTGGATCGCCCAAGACAATAATCTTTTTCGAAGTTTTATCCACATAAATTGCATCTAAAAAAATACCTTTTTCATTATTTTCATACACTTTATTCCATGATTTTCCGCCATCTTTCGTTTGCAAAACATAAGCAGGAGAATCAATTCCTAAAGCTAAATAGTTATCTTTTCCTAAAACTTCTACATCTCTAAAATCTCTATTTTCAACAACTTTCGGGTTAATCCAACTAAATGTTTTACCACCATCTATCGTTTTACCAATTGTATTTTTTGAGCCAGAAACAATAAACGTTTTTGCATCCTGAAAAGCCAAACCTCGGTAACTAACAGACGAATTTTCCTCATTAATCACTTGATAGGTTTGCGCAAAAGACAAACTCGATAACAATAGGACGAAATATTTCATTTTTTTATAAATTTTAGATTCTACATTTTATATAAAACTATTTTATCTCGGCGAATCAACCAAATATTTTTTAAGTTTGTGTTTTACATCAAATAAAATGAAACGATATACATTCTCAACATTACTTCTAAGTCTTACTTTAACATGTTTTAATCCAATTAATCAAACTGTTTATGGACAAAATATGTCAAAAAATAGTTCGAGAAGTTTACAGATTAATGAAAAAACATTAAACGATATTCTTGAGAGAAATAAAGCTTTTTACAAAGAAGGAAAAGTTGCCGATTATATTCCAGAATTAGGAAAAATGCAAGCGGATAAAATTGCTTTTTCTGTAGTTAATGAAAATGGTAAAGTGATAAATGTTGGCGATATCAATCAAAAATTTACAATTCAAAGTATTTCTAAAATCATTGCGTTGATGATTGCTGTTACAGAAAAAGGGGAGAAAAATGTATTTTCTAAAATGGGTTATTTCGGAACAGATAAACCATTTAATCATTACGCAAACCTTGAAACGACAGGAAAACCTCTGAATCCAATGATGAATGCTGGTGCGATTTTAACAACTTCTATGATTGATGGTGAAGGTGAAATTCCTTTCAAAAAAATCCTTGAAATGGTTCGCTACATCACCAAAAATAATTCGATAGATTATAGCAAATCCGTTTATAATTCTGAAAAAGAAACGGGACACAAAAATCGTGGAATGTTTTATTTGATGAAAAATAATGGCTTGATTGAAGGTGATGAAGAAAAGTTGAACAACTATTTCAAACAATGTTCTATCGAAGTAACTGCCGAAGATTTAGCTAAAATTGGTTATTTCTTTGCGCATCAATGCACACGTTTTGATGGTGATGCAACGTATAAAAATCCAGAAATCTCACAGTTAATTCAATCTCAAATGTTGACTGCTGGAATGTATGAATTTAGTGGCAAATATTCACGCACCGTTGGTTTACCAAGTAAATCTGGCGTTGGTGGCGGAATTACCGTTTCCGTTCCAAACAAAATTGGTATCGGCGTTTTCAGTCCTGCACTTGACGAACATGGGAATTCCGCAGCTGGATATCATATGATTTTGGATTTGGTAAAGCAATACAATTTAAGCTTATTTCAATAATTTCTTATGTTCGATTTTAGATTAAAAGTTTTTGATACGGTTGCTAAACGATTGAATTTCACGAAAGCAGCAAACGAATTAAACATAACACAACCAGCTGTTACAAAACACATTAAAGAAATTGAATTAAATCTTAACATTAAGTTATTTGAACGAAATGGGACGAAAATAAAATTGACCAAAGCTGGTGAAATTCTATTAAAATATACAGAAGAAATTTTTTCTGTTTATCAAAAAATGGAATTTGAAATTGGGCAATTACAAGAAAAACAAAAAGGAATTTTACGTTTGGGTGCAAGTACGACAATTGCGCAATATGTATTACCTCCTATTTTGGCAGAATTTCGAAAAAGATTTCCTGAAATTCAATTGAGTTTGGTGATTCAAAATTCGGAAAGAATTGAAGAATTATTAGGAAATCATAAAATCGATGTCGGTTTAATTGAAGCTCAAATCAAAAATAGAACGTTTCATTATTTTCCGTTTATGAAAGATGAAATTGTGTTAGTTTCTCGTCAAAATCATTCTATTTTTACCAAAAATAATATCAAATTAGATGATTTAAAGAACATTCCGTTGGTTTTTCGGGAACCTGGTTCTGGAACTTTAGAAACCATTGATTTAGCTTTAAAATCGAAAAATATAAAGCTAAATGAACTCAATATCGAAATTCAATTGGGAAGTACAGAAAGTATAAAATCGTATGTGTTACATTCTGATGCTTTAGCGTTTTTATCAATTCAATCTATTTTACAAGAACTTAAAAATCAAACTTTAACTATTATTGACATTAAAAACCTTGTGATAGAACGTAATTTCAATTTTATCATTCCAGAAGGTGATCAATCTAAATTGGTGAATTTGTTTATTAATTTTTGCAATAGTTATAACTTAAAGTAATAATAGATTACTTTTTATCATTTCTTTTTGAATAATAAGTACAAGAAATTTGTACCATAAAATTATTCAAATCATGAAAATTATACATTCAGAAAAAGGCTTATTTCAACAATTCACTACACAAAAAGTTATCTTTTTAATTTGTGCATTTCTATGTTTAATGCCTTTTATAAGCTCTCCTATCGCATTAGTTTTAGGATTTGTTGTTGCGCAAATATTTGGAAATCCATACGAAGTACAATCACGAAAAGTATCAAACACTTTACTGAAAGTTGCTGTGGTAGGTTTAGGATTCGGAATGAATATTTTTTCGGCTATACAAGCAGGAAAAGAAGGAATTGTATTCACCGTTGTAAGTATTTCTACGTTGATGATTTTAGGATTTTTATTTACCAAACTCTTCAAAATTGAAAAAGCTACAGGCTACCTAATTTCCGCTGGAACAGCAATTTGCGGAGGAAGTGCAATCGCTGCAATCGCGCCAATTACAAAAGCAAAACCCAATCAAATTTCGGTTGCTTTAGCAGTAGTTTTCACATTAAACTCAATTGCATTATTGATTTTCCCACCGCTTGGACATTTATTCAACTTATCTCAACACGAATTTGGTTTATGGTGCGCTATCGCAATTCACGACACAAGTTCTGTCGTTGGAGCAGCAAGTAAATACGGAGAAGAAGCTTTACAAATCGCTACAACAGTGAAATTAGCTCGCGCACTTTGGATTATTCCATTATCGTTTTTAACCTTATTGTTTTTCAAAAACAACACATCAAAAATTAATATTCCGTGGTTTATTGGTCTATTTTTAATCGCTATTTGTGTGAATACCTATGTACCTTTTGTCCATCAATTTAGTCCAATTATTATCGATCTATCTAAAGCTGCTCTTACGCTTACATTATTCTTAATCGGCACAAGTTTATCATTCAAAATGATGAAAAATATCGGCTACAAACCGTTATTAATGGCGATTATTTTATGGGTAATTATTGGTGTTGGAAGTTTAATTATGATTATGAATTTAGCTTAAAATCATTCAGATTTCTATATTTGTTGTTATCTTTAGAACAAGAAAATTTACAATGAATCATCGATTATTAAAAAATATTGCTCTCGGAATTGGATTTTCAATTTCGAGTTTTGTTTCTGCGCAAACCTATACTTTAAAATTCAAAACTAATTACGGAAAATTTGATGTAATGTTATATGATTTCACTCCCAAACATCGCGATTTGATTTTGAGTGAGATTAATAAAGGAACTTATACAAATGCACAATTTAACAGAGTTGTGAAAGATTTCGTCATTCAAGGAGGCGAATTAGATGATCCTATTTTGGCGCGAGAAGCCGAACATCCAGAGCAAAAACCGATTCGTTTAGCGCCAGAATTTAATCCGAAAGCTTTTCATAAAATGGGAGCTTTAGGTGCTGGTCGAGATGGAAATAAAGAAAAAGCTTCTTATTACAATCAAATTTATTTTGTTGTAGGAAAAAAAATTACAGCGAAAGAATTAGATGATTTGGAAACTAAAAAAGGAATCAAATTTACAGCAGAACAACGCGCTGAATATTTAAAAAATGGCGGACAGCCTCGTTTAGATCATGATTTTACAGTTTTTGGAGAAATTACAAAAGGTTTAGACAAAGTCATGAAAATTAGTGAATTTGAAACAAAGAACGAATTACCATTAGAACCTGTTATTTTTTCAATCAAAGTGAAAAAGAAAAAAACGCCTACAAAATATAACAAAACAAGTGTTTCTTTGGGCGGTACAGCGATAGGTTTTTAATTATTATTTTTGCAAATCAATTACAAATTATGCAATCATCAATTTTATTAACGACTTTAAACGCAAAATATATTCACCTCAATTTGGCAATTCGTATTTTGTACGATTTAAATCATCATCATGGAAATATTTTTTGGAAAGAATTTACGATTAAATCTGACTTTGATGAAGTTGCAGAAAAATGCGTTAAATACAATATTATCTGTTTTAGTTGCTACATTTGGAATATTACGCAGACGTTAGAAGTTTGTAAACGAATCAAACAAATTTCTCCTGAAACTAAAATTTTGTTGGGTGGACCAGAAGTTAGTTACGAATATGATGATGTGATTGCAAATGATTATATCGACTATATCATTGTAGGTGAAGGAGAAATTCCGTTCGAGGAATTTGCAGCAAATTATCCCGCAATAGAAAATGTACCGAATTTAGTTTACAAAAAAGAGAACAAAGTTGTTTTCAATGCACAAAATATTCAATTTGATATTAATCGATTAAAAGGTCGAAATCCTTATCAATACGATAATCCAGCGGATTTGGAAAAGAAGGTTTGTTACATCGAAACTTCTCGTGGATGTCCTTATAAATGTGAGTTTTGTTTAGCAAGTTTAGACAATAAAATGCGCTATTTGCCGATGGAAACCATTAAAGAAAATTTGTTGTATTTGATGAAGCATGGAAAAACAATTAAGTTTTTGGATCGAACATTTAATATAAAACGTGATTTTACGATCGAATTGTTTCAATTTATTTTGGATCATTATCGTGAAGGAAATGTTTTTCAGTTCGAGATTACAGCAGATATTGTTCATCCTGATATTATAAAATTCATCAACGAAAATGTTCCAAAAAATCTTTTCCGTTTCGAAATCGGAATTCAAACCGTTAATCAACAAAGTAATCGAGAAGTTTCGCGCAAGCAAAATTTTGAAAAAACGTCAAATGTTATCAATCAATTGAAAGATCGTATTGAGATGCATTTAGATTTAATTGTTGGTTTACCTTTGGAATATATTGATGATTTGAAATTTAGTTTCGAAGAAACCTTTAAACTATATCCACCAGAATTGCAATTAGGTTTTCTGAAATTTCTGAAAGGGACTCCAGTTCGTCAAAAATATGAAAACTATGGTTACCATTTTGATCCAATGCCGCCTTATCAAATTATAAAAAGTGATTTTTTAAGTGAAAATGATTTAGAAAATATTACTGCTTTAGAAAATGCTCTGGAGATTTATTGGAACAAACCAAGAACGCCAGAAACGCTGAAATATATTAGTCAAAAGTATTCTATTTTCGATTATTTGATGGGATTAGGACAATATTTTGAGCAGCATCATTTGTTTCACAAACATACCTTGAACGATGTTTTTCAAACGATTTACGATTTTGCGCAAACATTTACAAACGACAAAATTATATTAGAATTAATCGCGATTGATTATTATAGTTTTCATAAATCAAAACCAAAAGATTTATTTGAAATGGAACAAAAAATTGAAGAAGATTTGAGTGAACTTGCTTCTCATCCAAAAAGTAAATTTGTTTCGATTCCAATTTCATTTGATTATCTAATTTGGAAAGATGAAAATCGAATTGAAGAAACTACTGAAAATTGGTTAATAGAATTTGTAGGAACTTCTCACAATATTATTCATTGCGAAGTTTTAGAGAAATAGAAGTATAAAAAAACCTCTCAAATATTTGAGAGGTTTTTTTCTTAAGATTAGAATTGCTTATTGCCATCCACCTCCAACAGCGCGATATAATTCGACCATTGATGATAAAGATGATAATTTCGCATCAACAACATTCAATTCAGCATTCAACCCATTGTCTCTTGCTGTAATTACTTCTAAATAGTTTGCCATACCGTAGTTTAACAATTCTTCAGAATAGGTAATTGCTTGATTGTATAATTGATATTCTTTTTGTTTATATTCAGCTTTCTTCGTTGCTGCATCGTATGTGTATAACGCATCAGAAACCTCTTTACTTGCATTTAAGATTTTGCTTTTATAATTAATCAAAGCATTTTCTTGATTTGCTAAAGCAACTTCTTTTTGCGTACGCAATTTACGTTGTTGTAACAAAGGTTGAGTTAAGCTACCGATCACCGTTGCAAATAAAGATTGCGCACTAAATAATTTATCAATATCAATTCCTTGTACACCACCTGTTGCAGTAATAGAAAGAGAAGGATAAAAACTTGCATTCGCAACGTTAACATTCTCAAAAGCGTTCATCAATCCAAACTCTGCAGCTTTGATATCAGGACGATTTTCTAATAATTGAGCTGGAACACCAACAGATAATTTTTCGTCAATTTTTTGAGAAGCTAAGTTTGTACGATTAATAGATTGAGGATTTGTTCCTAACAAAATACTCATCACATTTTCATTCATCTTAATTCCATTTTCAACGTCAACCAATAATGATTTCACATTGAACAATTGCGCTTCTGTTTGGTTAACTGCAACTTCTGTTACATTCCCAGCTTCTTTCAAAGCTTTCGTTGTTTCTAAACTTTGCTCGCGGTTGATTAAAGTTTTATCTAAAATTCTTTTTTGCTCATCTAAAGCCAATAAGTTGTAATATGCATTTGCAATAGATGCAACAATTTGCGTTTTTACCGCTTTGTGTGCTTCTACAGTTTGCAAATAAGTTGCTGCAGATGCACGTTGATTACTTCTAATTTTACCCCAAATATCTGCTTCCCAACTTAAGTTCCCTGAAACTTCGTATTGACTTTGTGCACGTTTTGACATCAATGCACCAAATTGAGTATTACGAGAGTTTTCTGTAAACGTATATTTCGGACCTACAGATAAAGTTGGTAAATAACCTGCTTTACCTTGTTTAGCATACGCCTCAGCAACTGCAATATTTTGCAGTGCTGAACGTATATCTAAATTATTTTGTAAACCTTGATTAATCAAAGCTTGTAATTGAGTGTCTGTAAAAATTTGTTTCCAAGAAACAGTTGCAACACTTGCACTGTCTTTTGCAATAACATCTGTTCTGAAATTTGCTTCATTTACAACAGCTTCAGGACGATGATAATCTTTTGCTACGAAACAAGACTGAACAGCAAACAATCCAGCTGCGATTAAAGTAATATTAAATATTCTGTACTTTTTCATTTTTAGATTGAATTATTATGTTCAATTTCTTCTTGTGGACGATCAAATTTAACTGGTTTAACTTTTTCTTGTAATGTTTGGAAAACAACAAACAATACTGGAATAACAAATAAACCTAAAATTGTACCTACCAATAAACCAAATGCTGCTCCAGTAGCTACAGAACGGTTACCAGCAGATGATACACCTGTTGCAAATACTAATGGCATTAATCCTAAAATAAAGGCAAAAGATGTCATCAAAATTGGACGTAAACGAGCTTTAGCTCCATCTATAGCTGCCTGAACAATTGACATTCCGTGTACACGTCTTTGTAAAGCGAACTCTACAATCAAAATGGCATTTTTAGCGAGTAACCCAACCAACATGATTAAGGCAATTTGGAAATAGATATTATTTTCTAATCCAGCTAACCATTGAGATAAATACGCCCCCATCATACCACAAGGAACAGATAATAATACTGCGAATGGTAAAACATAAGATTCATATTGTGCAGATAAGATAAAGTACACGAATACGATACATAAAGCAAAAATCATTGCTGTTT
Source organism: Empedobacter falsenii (assembly GCF_019308355.1). Classification (GTDB taxonomy): domain Bacteria; phylum Bacteroidota; class Bacteroidia; order Flavobacteriales; family Weeksellaceae; genus Empedobacter; species Empedobacter falsenii_B. The sequence continues at coordinate 97,253 of NZ_JAAGKM010000004.1, forward strand.
GAGAACCTGAATTAATCTCCTCACGAGTAAGACCTGTAAAGTCAGTACTATAAGAAGTAGATAATGTTTGTTCAGAAACTTGATTAATTGCTGTAATCGCATCACCTGTAGAGAATCCTGGTTTTACTGCTCCTGTAATATTAGCTGATGTAAATAAGTTGAAACGGTTAACAGAGTTAGGACCATACACACGTTTTAAAGTCACAAATTGTGAAACTGGTGTCATTGAACCTGCATCCGTTTTCACGAACATTTTATTTAAGCTTGTTTCATTGATACGATCATCTGGTGAAGCTTGAATGTACACACGGTATTGTTTACCAAAACGTGTAAAGTCAGCTGCATATAATCCTCCAATATATCCTTGTAAAGTTGAGAAAATAGAACTTACTGAAACACCAGATTGTTTTGCTCTTTCAATATTAACATCGATTTCGTATTGAGGAAAACCTGTGTTTAAAGATGTTTGAGCATACATAATTTCTGGACGTTGCATTAAAGCACCAATATATTCCTTTGCAACTTTATCAAAATCAGCAATATCTCCACCTGTTTTATCTAATAATTTCAACTCGAAACCAGAAGACATACCAAAACCTGGAATTGATGGTGGTTGGAAGAAAATCATTTGAGCATCAGGAATTTGAGCTGCAGCACCAAATAATTGTCCAATGATTGATTGTACTGATAAAGCATCTGTTGTACGTTCTTCGAATGGCTTCAATTTAATGAACATCATACCATAGTTAGAACCAGCTCCAGAAATAATAGAGTTACCCGAGATAATTGTTGCTTTATCTAATCCAGGAATTTTTTCAATTTTTTTCTGGAATTCTTTTTCAACTTCATATACACGGTCCATAGAAGCACCCGCTGGTAACTCGATATTACCAATAATAAACCCATTATCTTCAGTTGGTACGAAACCTGTTGGCATCATCTTTCCAACACCCCAAATTCCTAAACCACTTACAATAATCAATAAGAATGAAATCCATTTGTGTTTAATTAAAAATTTGAATGAATTACCATATTTATGTGTCATACGATCAAATGAAGCATTGAAAGCATCAAAGAATCGCTGAATAAAGTTACGTTTTTGCTCTCCTTCTTGATGTGGTTTTAAGAATAAAGCACACAATGCTGGAGATAATGTCAAGGCATTTAATGCCGAAATTAAAATGGCAACAATTAAAGTAATACCAAATTGTTTGTAGAATACTCCGGTTGGTCCTGAGATAAATGTTACTGGTACGAACACCGCACACATTACTAATGTAATTGAGATAATCGCTCCAGAAATTTCATCCATCGCATTTTTCGTTGCATCCATAGGAGCTTCGTGATGAGACTCCATTCGAGCATGCACGGCTTCCACAACAACAATGGCATCATCCACCACAATACCAATGGCGAGTACTAAGGCAAATAACGTTAATAAGTTTAACGAGAATCCTGCCAAATTAAGGAAAAAGAATGTACCAATAATAGACACTGGTACCGCAATCAATGGTACTAATGTAGAACGGAGATCTTGTAAGAAAATATATACAACAATAAATACTAAGATAAACGCCTCTATCATTGTGTGAACAACTTTAGAAATAGACGCATCTAAGAATGTATTTGTATCCATTAAGATAGTGTAAGAAACTCCTTCTGGTAATAATTTAGAAGCTTTTTCTAACTCAGCTCTTAAGTTTACAATAATTTCTTGTGCATTAGATCCTGGCGTTTGATAAACAGCAAATACAGCAGAAGGATCTCCATCCATTGCAGAACGTCCTGCATAAGATTGAGCACCAAATTCTACATTTGCTACATCTTTTAATCTTAGAACCTGTCCGTTTGGTAAAGATTTAATAACAATATTACGATATTGATCTTCTGTCTTGTATCGTCCAGAATATGTAATTGTATATTGGAATGACTGTCCAGAGTTTTCTCCTAACGAACCAGCAGCAGCTTCAAGAGATTCTTGAGATAAAGCTGCAGAAACTTCAGAAGGAACTAAACCATAACTTGCCATACGAGAAGGATCTAACCAAATACGCATAGAATAAGTCATCGCACCAAACACAGTTGCATCCCCTACACCGTTTACACGTTTTAAGGCTGGAATAATATTGATGTTCAAATAATTTTGAAGATAAATCTCATCGTATTTGGGGTTTGTTGAACTAAACGAAGCAAACATCAATGCTGATGTCTGTTGTTTTTGTGTCACAACCCCTGAACGAGTTACCTCCGAAGGTAATAATGGTGTAGCACGTGCCACACGGTTTTGTACGTTTACCTGTGCGATATCTCCATCTACACCTGGTTTAAATACAACATCAATAGAAGCAGAACCGTTATTAGAGGCAGTAGAAGAAATATAATCCATTCCTTCAACCCCATTCACCTGTTCCTCTATCGGGATAATTACAGACTCCATTACTGTCTTTGCATTCGCTCCGGGATATGAAGCAGAAATTTTTACAGTAGAGGGTGCAATATCTGGATATTGTGTTACCGGAAGCGATATAAGCCCCAGTATACCCAATATCAATATAAGGATAGAAATTACCGTAGATAATACGGGTCTTTCAATAAACTTTTTTAACATATCTATTTACAATTTAGAATACCGTTTTTGTAGATTCTACGATTTGATCAAAGTTTGCTGGAGTTGGTTTAACAGCTGTTTTATCACGTAGTTTTCCTACACCTTGTGCAACAACTTTATCACCTTTTTTCACTCCGTCTTTTACAACTGCCATATTATTCGCTCTTTCTACTACAGTAATTGGCGTTGCGTAAGCTGTATCTTTTGTTACTTTGTAAACATAAGTCATACCTTGTTGTTCAAACGTTGCAGCCTCTGGCACAACCAATACATCAACATAAGTTTTTGGAACACGAATACGCCCTGAGTTACCATTTGCCAAAAGCTTAGCCTCATTATTGAACGTAACACGGAAATCAATTGTCCCTGTTGTTGGATTAATTTGACCAGTTACAGTTTGTATTTTACCTTTCTCAGGATAAACATCTCCATTAGCTAATACTAATTCAACTGCTGGAATTTTGTTTAATTTATCTTTTAAAGTTGATCCTTCAGATTTAGAAATAAAGTTTAAATATTCTTTCTCATTCATAGAGAAATAAGCATATACTCTACTTGTATTTGAAACTGTAGTAATTGGAGTTTGATCCGTAGGACCAACTAATGTCCCTTGACGAGAATTAATAGAACCAACTACTCCACTAATAGGTGCTCTTACAACAGAATAGTCAACATTTGCTTGCGCTCCTTTATAACTTGCTTGCGCTTGAGTAACACCAGCCTGCGCTTGAGACTTAGCCGCTACAGCTTGATTGTAACTCGCTTGTGCTTTTGCTAGATTAGCTTTTGCAGTTTCTAATTGTACATTACTAATAATGTTTTTCTGTACCAAAGGAGTTAATTTGTTCACCTCTACCTGAGCTGCTTGCACTGCCGCTTGCGCTGCACTTACATTAGCCTGAGCCGCTTTTACATTAGCTTGCGCAGCACCAACACCAGATTTTAAAGCATCCGCATTTTGAGTTAAAACATTTGTTTCTAATTTGAACAAAGGCTGACCAGCTTGTACATATTGGCCTTCATCAACATAAACTTCTGTAATGTATCCTTGGATTTTTGCACGAACATCATTATTTACGATACCTTGAATATTTGCAGGGTATTCATCATAACTCGTCACCACTTTCGTAGGCACATCAACTACCGGATAAGGTGTTGGACCTTGTGCTTGTTGAGCAGCAGCATTGTCTTTCTTTCCACAAGAACTCAAAGCTATTGCCAAAGCACCAACCATTATAACGTTAACGTTTTTCATATTACTTTTACTTATTTTCTAGTTGAATTTTATTTATTTTTTGTATTGTTTCGTCTAATATCACTTTTGTTTGATTAAGATGTTCCAAATAGATATCAATTACTCTATTTTCAACATTCTTAGAAAGCGTATTATTCGCTAGTTTATGTTCTTTTATTCGATTTGTATAACCTATATCTTGAGAAATCATTTCAAATAAAAAATCTAATTTCTCTGTCAAATAATTAAAATTTAATCTAAAATATCTTTTTCTAGAGTTAATTTTATTTATGTACTCGATGTGTTTCATCGATAGTAAGTAGTTAATAGAGTTTGATAAGGAACTTTTACTAACATTAAAAATCTCAAGAAGTTCTTCAAACGTGAATCCTTCCTCATCAGACTCTAAAATCATGTATGCTGACAACTTAGCTGTCAATGGAGGAAAACTGTAAGTTCTCTCCAAAAAAGCACTAAAGCTGCAAAAAAGATCCGAATTACATGCTTGATTTTTTATATTCATAATGTGTATAATCTACAAAACCATGCAAATATAAAATAGTTAGTTCGGTTTACACAGAACTAACTATACTTTTTTCGTTATTTAACAATAAATTAAATTAATAATTTGTTAATCCACTATTTTTAAGACTAACAAAAAATAGACCAAACCAATTAATAATAAGTCAATTATAGTAAATTTAATTATTATTTTATACAATATTAGATAAGCAACCTTTTGTTTAAAAGAACTATTGAAGTTTAAAATTTATAGGAGTTTTTCTTAAAAAAGTATTAATTTCATCAATATCGTTCTGGTAATCAAATTTTAAATCTTCATGAAATTTATTAAAAATAGAAAAAATCAATTTCAATCTCCCATGTTGATAGTTGTATAATTTTTCTGCATTATCTCCTATTGTATAAGTTTCAAAAAGATAAGGATAACGATTAAAAGATTCTTGAATGATATATTTTCTCAATTCAAATTCGGAAACTTTATCTTTCGTAATTTGAACATGATAATTCACGATTCCACTCAATGTTTTTAGCGTCAACAACAATTGACGATGACTTCTATTTATATTAATTTGATTAATTAAATGATGAGATTTTTTAAACTGTAAATCAATCTTTACATAAATATTTTTTACACGATCTTGCAGATCATTTTCATCTTCTAATAATTGAAAATGTAAATGCTCTACCAAGGTTTCATCTTTATTGATAAGACGCAAAAGAAGTTTATCTTTTTCTTTTGAAGGAAGATCTAAAATGGAGATTTTCAACTCGGGAACGTCTTTCAATTTCATACTTATTTTGTTTGTTGTTAGCTTGCTTAAAATTACAAAAATATTCGAGAAAATTCATTTTACACAAAACGATTAAATCATATAAATAATGTATATTCGAAAAAATAAATCATAACCTAAATGCCAAAATCACTCAAAATCTACATCATTTCTTCAGTTCTCCTCATTTTATTTTTATTGAGTTTAAACCTTATGGGGTTGAATTTAAAAGGAGAATATACCTATCAAATTCTTGCTTGGACTTGGATTATTTTCACCTTTTACATCGTTATTAAATTTTGGAAAATTATCTATATCAAAATTTATGGTTTTTTACTTTTTGCTTTAGTTGGATTGAGCATTTTACCAATGGCAATTCCGTTTCTATCTATCGTTAGTTTTTTATTCAATATGAATACAATTCAAACCATTAAAGTAAATGATGAATATAAAATAGTAGTTACGAAAAAAGTTATGGCAATGAAACGTGCTTATATCTATAATTCTGAATCTAAACTTCTTATTTTAGAAAAATCACAAAATATTGCGAGACCTGATTATAGTGACATTGTTTCTGAAACATTAAATATTAATTCTGATGATCCAAAGCGATATGAATACGTAAATGAACCTATTCAACAAGCTAAATTGGTTTCTGTAAACAAGGATAGTATTGGAATTGAATATCAAATTCTCAACAAAAAGAAAATTATTTATCATAATCTTAACGAAACTTATGGATATTAAACGTATTTCGTGATTTATAATCCGTACTTTTGCACTCCGAAAAATGGATTATAATTATGAAAAGCGTTGTAGAACACAGAAAATTACTTGGAGTTGATAAAAATGTAACTCTAAAAGAGTTGAAAACAATTTACAGAAATACGATGAAAGATGCGCATCCTGATAAATTTATCAACGACGAAGCAGGTAAAATAGAAGCTGAAGAAAAAAGTAAAGTTGTGATCGAAGCATACCACTTTTTAGTAAGTATTAATCCTGAAACGCACGAAAAAAATAAAGAAGAATATACGATTACAACTGCAAAATCTAACATTCATGATTTTTATATGGATGAACAAATTTTGAAAGTAGAACATTTAGATGGAAATCATTACGAATATTTCGGTGTTCCTAAAAACACTTACATCAAAATGGTAAATTCTGACTCTCCAAGCCGTTTTGCAAGAAGACATATCTATGGAAAATTTACGCATAGAAAAGCTGGTGAAGCAATGAAAGATTAATTATCGGAACGATATATAACAAAAAAACCACTTCAATCGAAGTGGTTTTTTTATGCTTAATATATTCTATTGATTAGTTTCCTAAAATATAGTTGAAAATCAATGGAGCAACAATAGTCGCATCAGATTCTATCATATATTTTGGTGTATCAACATCTAATTTACCCCATGTAATTTTCTCATTTGGAACTGCTCCAGAATAAGATCCGTAAGATGTTGTAGAATCAGAAATTTGACAGAAATACGCCCAGAAAGGAACATCTGTCCACTCTAAATCTTGGTACATCATTGGAACAACACAAATTGGGAAATCTCCAGAGATACCACCAGCAATTTGGAAGAAACCTACACCTTTACCATCAGAATTAGCACGATACCACTCTGTTAAGTAAATCATGTACTCAATTCCAGATTTTACTGTAGACGCTTTTAAATTTCCTTTGATTACGTTAGACGCAAAAATGTTTCCTGTTGTAGAGTCTTCCCAACCTGGACAAACGATAGGTAAATTTTTCTCAGCAGCAGCAACAATCCAAGAATCTTTCGGATCAATTTCGTAGTATTGCTCTAAAACTCCAGAATTTACAACTTGGTATAAAAATTCGTGTGGTAAATAACGCTCACCTTTTTCTTCTGCTGCATGCCAAACATTCTCTAAATGCTCTTGTAAACGACGAAAAGCCTCCTCTTCTGGAATACAAGTATCTGTAACACGGTTGAAGTGTGTATCTAACAATTCGCGCTCTTGCTCTGGTGTTAAATCACGGTAATTTGGAATTCTTTTATAGTGAGAATGCGCAACTAAATTCATTACGTCTTCTTCTAAATTTGCTCCTGTACAAGAAATGATGTGCACTTTATCTTGGCGAATCATTTCCGCTAATGAAATTCCTAATTCAGCAGTAGACATTGCTCCACCCAAAGAAATTAACATTTTACCACCTTCTAACAAGTGTTGCTCATATCCTTTTGCAGCGTCAACTAAAGCAGCTGCATTAAAGTGTCTATAGTTATGTTCTATAAACTGACTGATTGGTCCTTTACTCATTTTATTTGTTTTATATTTTATTAAAAATTCTAATTATTTATATCCTAATGTATTCAACACATCTTGATGCGTTTGTTCTTCTGAATATACTTTTGCTTCATAATTTTCGTCAATCAAAATATATTTGGGCTGAGGAATTAAACAGTGATTAATTCCACCAAAACCACTAATATTATCTTGGTAAGCTCCTGTATTAAAGAAACCGATATACAATGGTTTTGCTTGATCATATTTCGGAAGATAAATGGCATTTACATGCTGTTCTGAATTGTAATAATCGTCAGAATCACATGTTAAACCTCCTAATAATACACGTTCATACTTATCGTACCAACGGTTAATTGGCAACATTACAAATCGTTTCGAAATTGCCCAAGCATCTGGCAAAGTTGTCATAAAAGAAGAATCGATCATATCCCAATACTCTTTATCATTTTGTTTCTTTTGATAAAGAATTTTGTAGACTACTCCTCCACTTTCTCCTACTGTAAACGAACCAAATTCTGTAAAAATATTTGGAACAGGAATTCCTTCTTCATCACAAATCATTTTAATTTGCAACAAGATTTCTTTCGCCATGTATTCGTAATCATATTCGAAATTCAACGAATTTTTGATTGGGAATCCACCACCAATATTCAAACTATCTAATTCTGGACAAACTTTTTTAAGGTTTACATAAACTCTCAAACATTTTGTCAACTCATTCCAATAATACGAATTGTCTTTAATTCCTGTATTAATAAAGAAATGAAGCATTTTCAATTTAATGCGTTCATTAGGTTTTACCATTGTCTGATAAAAAGGAACAATATCCTTGTAACCAATTCCTAAACGAGAAGTATAAAATTCAAATTTTGGTTCTTCTTCCGATGCAATACGAATTCCGATTTCAAAATCACCTTCAATTGCCTCAGAAAACAAATCAACTTCCTCGTAATTGTCAATTACTGTAATCGTTTTACGATGTCCGCTATTTACCAAACGAGCAATATTTTCTACATATTCCTCACGCTTGAAACCGTTACAAACAACATATTGATCGTCTGTAATCAAACCTTCTCCAATCAAATTTTCGACAATATTAATGTCAAATGCAGAAGATGTCTCAATGTGAATATCGTTTTTTAATGCTTCACCTAAAATGTGACGAAAGTGAGAACTTTTTGTACAATAACAATAATTGTAAGTTCCCTCATAGTTTAACTCTTCACGCGCTTTTTCGAACCAACCTTTCGCTTTCTGAATGTTTTGCGAAATTTTAGGCAAATATGTGAATTTTAATGGTGTTCCATGTTCTTCGACCAAAGCTTTTAGGTCAATTCCATTAAATTTTAAGTACTCTCCATCTAATTCAAATTCATCTTGTGGAAAGTCAAATGATTGCGTGATTAAATCTATGTATTTAGTTTTCATTATGCTTTATAAATGTTACGTGTGTTTAATAATTCTAAAAATTTTGCAAAAAAATTAGGGTATTACAGACGTATCGCATAATATACATTGCGAAGCAATAAGGGGAAAGAATAATTCTTAAATTCGTTTCTATTCATTAAAACTACTGCGTTAAAGCTCTTTCTATTCTCAACGCTTTCGAATAAAAGGTTAAAACTCATCAACTTTTTTTATTAAAAAAATTATAAAAATACTTGTCGCAAATATAAGTTTTTTAATTCTGTTAAAAAGATAAAATAATATTAAAATTTAGCTTTACAGAACTGATGTTTTATGATGTAAAACAAATATTCAACAATTATTCAAAAATTTATTTTTTCTTTAAGGTTTAGCAAGGTTAAATATTGTATTTTTGAAATCGTTTTGAACGTAAATTATGGGTAAAATTATTGCTATTGCTAACCAAAAAGGTGGTGTTGGTAAAACGACAACTTCGTTAAACCTTGCCGCTTCATTAGGTGTTTTAGAGAAAAAAGTTTTATTAATTGACGCAGATCCGCAAGCAAATGCAACATCTGGTTTGGGTTTTGATTTGGATGAAATCGAAGCTGGAACCTATGAAGTATTGGAAAATGAAGTGCTTGCGAGCAAAGCTATTTTAAAATCAGAATCGCCAAACCTAGACTTGATGCCTGCTCATTTAGATTTAGTTGCTGCCGAGATTGAGATTGTAGATTACGAGAACCGCGAATACATGTTAAAAAACGCGCTATCAGAAATCAAAGATCAATATGATTATATTATTATAGATTGCGCGCCTTCACTTGGTTTAATTACTTTGAATGCGCTTACAGCTGCAGATTCTGTGATTATTCCTATTCAGTGCGAATATTTTGCATTAGAAGGTTTAGGAAAATTATTAAATACGATAAAAGGAATTCAACAACATCACAACAAAGAACTGGATATTGAAGGTTTATTGTTGACGATGTATGATTCGCGTTTACGCCTTTCTAATCAAGTATTAGACGAAGTGAACAATCATTTTCCGCAAATGGTTTTCAAAACAATTATTACTCGAAATGTACGTTTGTCAGAAGCACCAAGTTTTGGCGAAACAATTATTCAGTACGACGCAGCAAGTAAAGGTGCAGAAAATTACTTAAATTTAGCGCGTGAATTTTTAATTAACAACAACGATACAGTTTAAATAAAATGGCAAAGCCAAACAAAAATAATCGCTTAGGACGTGGATTATCTGCTCTATTAAAGGATGAACCAACTGTAAAAACAGCACAAGATGAAGGTGCAAAGAAATTGGTTGGAAACATTTTGGAAATAGATTTAGAAAAAATCACCGCGAATCCTTGGCAGCCACGAACTAATTTCGATAAAAAAGCTTTAGAGGAATTGGTTTCGTCTATTCAAACATTAGGCGTTATTCAACCGATTACGATTCGTAAAAAACCAACTGGTGAATATGAATTGATTTCTGGTGAAAGACGTTTTCGCGCTTCACAATTAGCTGGTAAAAAAACAATTCCAGCTTATGTACGTTTAGCAAATGACCAAGAAATGCTGGAAATGGCATTGGTCGAAAATATTCAGCGTCAAGATTTAGATGCGATCGAGATTGCGCTTTCTTACCAACAATTGATTGATGAAATCAAGTTAACACAAGAAGAATTAAGTAAACGTGTTGGGAAAGACAGAACGTCTATTACCAATTATTTGCGTTTATTAAAATTAGACCCAATTATCCAAACAGGAATTCGTGACGGAATGATTTCAATGGGACACGGTCGCGCTTTAATGGCTATTGATGATACTGATTTACAATTTGATATTTACGAAAAAATTGTCAAAAACAATTTATCTGTTCGCGATACAGAACGTTTAATCAAATCGATAAAAGAAGGTAAACCTGAGAAAAAAGCAACAAATGAATTACCTTCTCAGTACAAAGAAGCATTAAGTTCTATTTCAAATTCATTGAATACGAAAGTTGAAATAAAACGTGCAAATAATGGAAAAGGTAAAATAATTTTGAATTTTACTTCTGATGATGAGTTTGAACGATTAAGAAAATTTTTAAATGAGAATTAAAGCATTCTTACTTGGATTAACGATCTCTTCGACGTTTGCTTTCGGTCAAGTTAAAACGGATTCTTTAGTCGTTGTCGAAAATAATGTTATTGTAAACGATACAATGAGCGTAACTAAAGAAGCATTAATGGAGAAAAGTCCAATTAGAGCCTCTTTGTATTCGGCTATTTTACCTGGTGCTGGACAATTGTATAACAAAAAATGGTTAAAAGCACCTATTGCGCTTGGTTTAGTAGGTACAGGAACAGGTTTTACGATTTATTACAATAATTTGTACAAAAAATACCGAAAAGCTTATATTGCGGTAAGAGAAGGAACACCAAACGAATTCACAGGAATTTTATCTGCAGAGCAATTGGCAGTTATTCAAGATGATTACAAACGAAAACGCGATTATAGTGTCGCTTTAACTGCATTAGCTTATTTATTAAATATTGTAGATGCAACAGTAGATGCGCATTTATTCACAGTTCGTAATGACACAGAAATGTCATTCAAACCAACAGTCATTCAAGATGAAATGACATTAGAGCCAGTTTTAGGATTGGCATTTAACTTAAAATTTTAGAAATTACAGATGAAAATTGCATTAATAGGATACGGAAAAATGGGAAAAGCCATTGAAGAAATTTTAATTCAACGCGGACACGAAGTTGTACTTAAAATATCTCGTACTCCACTTGCGGAAGAATTAAATAATGTTGAAGTTGCAATAGAATTTTCGAGACCAGAATTCGCTTACGACAACCTTAAAGTATTACTTGAAAATAAAATCGCAACAATTTGTGGAACAACAGGATGGTTAGATAAACAAGAAGAAATTAATCATTTAGCAATTTCAAATAACACCGCTTTTTTATATGCTTCTAACTTTAGTTTGGGCGTTAATTTATTCTTCGAATTAAATTCTATTTTAGCTCGAATGATGAATAAATATCGTAACGAATACCAAATTAATCTAGAAGAAATTCATCATACACAAAAGCTTGATGCACCTTCTGGAACAGCGATTACAATTGCAGAAGGAATTATTGACAATTCAACATATAATTCTTGGTCGATGGACGAAAAAGCAAAAGACATTATTCCAGTTGAAGCAAAAAGAATCGAGGATGTTCCCGGAACACATATCGTACAATATAACTCTGATGTAGATACTATTGAGATTTCTCATACGGCGCATTCTCGCAAAGGTTTTGCCTTAGGTGCCGTGATTGCTGCGGAATGGATTTGGAATAAACAAGGTGTTTTCACAATGAAAGATGTACTTGAACTGAACTAAATTAAAATACTAAATATCAAAAACTTATGCATGTACTAATTTACTGGTTAATTGGTTTTATTATTGCCAATATAATCTTTGGAGCTGCAACTTGGAAATTATATAAAAATGCTGGAAAGCAAGCAATTCAAGCTTATATTCCTTTTCTAAATATCTGGAAAGGTTTAGAAATTATCCATCGTCCAAAATGGTGGATTATTCTATTTTATTTGCCAATTGTTGGTCCTATTTTTTGGTTAGTATTCTTTGTTGATTTAGGAGATTCTTACGGAAAAATTGAAACAAAAGACAAAGTCATTATGGTTTTGACTTTAGGTTTATACATTTTTGCGGTTAATTATTCTGATAATCCAAAATATTTAGGTCCAGAAAAACGCAAACCAACATTTGTTTCTTCCTTAATTTTTGCCCTTGTTTTAGCAACTTTGGTTCATAACTGGTTTATTCAACCAATGATTGTTCCAACAGGATCGATGGAAAATACAATCAAAATTGGTGATGCTTTATTTGTAGAAAAAGTAAGTCATGGAGCGCGTGTTCCTATGACACCAATCGGAATTCCATTCTCAGAATTTATTTACCGTGATGGTTTTATCGACAAAGCACGCCTACCTTATATGCGTATTCCAGGTTGGAGAGATTTAAAATCGAACGACATTGTTGTCTTCAACTATCCTACAGATTCTATTTACAATGCGATCGATCGTAAAGATGCTTATGTAAAACGTTTAGTTGGTTTACCAGGAGAAACTGTACAGATTCGTAATGGAGTTTTATATGTAAACGATAAAAAATTCATTCCGAAAAAAGATGCACAAGTTCAGCATGCTTATACAGTTGTTGTAAAAACTCCTTTCAGTGATAAATTATTATACGATAATTTTGGAATCATAAGTACAGATTATAATGCTGCAAAACAAAGCGACGGAACATTTATTTATCAATTTGCAGCTTTGACTGATGCTCATGTTACAGCAATGAAATCTAATGCAAATGTAGTTTCTGTTGAACCTATTTTACAACCTGTAGGTGAAAAAACGGAACATATTGTAAATGGAAAAATTGATAGTACAAACACTATTTTTCCAGTAAACAAAAACTGGAATCCTGATCAATACGGACCTTTATACATTCCGAAAAAAGGTGATGTAGTTGATGTTAACAAAGAGACTTTAGCGCAATATATTAACATTATTCGTCGCTATGAAAACAATACATTAAGAGTTGATTCTACAAACGGTAAGTTTGATGTATTTATCAATGATCAAAAAACAGATAAATACGAAATCAAACAAAATTACTATTTTATGGTTGGTGATAACAGAAATCAATCATTAGATGCACGTTTCTTTGGTTATGTTGGAGAAGATCATATTATTGGTCGTCCTATTATGATTTGGGCAAATATGAACGGAATGTTCGAGCCTGCTGCTCCTAAGAAATTTATTTGGAATCGTTTCTTTACTTCAATAAATAATGATAATCCGGACAAAACTTCGTACGGAATTTATGTTCTAATTGCCTTAATTGGTTGGATTGGATATGATATTGTAAAAGCTCGTAAAGAGAAAAAGAAGAACAAATATTAATAAAAAGAGCGATTAAAATCCTCTAAATTATAAAATTAACAACACTATAAATGTGCATTATAAGCTACTTGTAATGCACATTTCCATATAAAATAATAGAATGAAAAATACGTTTGCAGCTTTTTATTTTGGACCGATTGATTACTATGCAGAAATGGTAAAAAGCCAAACTTTGGATATCGAAGTTCAAGAAAATTTTCAAAAGCAAACTTACCGTAACCGCATGTATATTTTGGGCGCAAATGGTAAATTAATGTTGAATATTCCAATTTTACACAACGGAACACGTTTGTTCAAAGATTTGCAACCTTCTTATGAATATGATTGGCAAAAAGAACACATCAAATCGTTAAAATCAGCTTATCAAAGTTCTCCATATTTTGAATATTATGAAGATGAAATTATTCCAATTTTAGAACAAAAAGAGAAATTTCTTTTAGATTTTAATCTAAAAACAATTGATTTCATCAACAAGAAATTAAGCTTAGATTTGGATATTTCTAAAACTGAAACCTATCAAGATCTGAATCCTGAAAATGATTTCAGAAATCAATTTTCTGCTAAAAAAGCACCTCAATATAACTTACCAGAATATGCACAAGTTTTTGATGATAAATTTGAGTTTATAGAAGGTTTGAGTATCTTAGATTTACTTTTTAGCGAAGGACCAAGTGCCGCAGTATATTTAAAAAACTTAATAAAATAACAACATGAGAAAATTATTTATTGCTTTAGGATTTGCCTTTACATTAGGGTTTGTTCAAGCACAAACAACAGAAGTACCAAAAGAAAAATGGTATCATGCAGGTGTAGAACAAACAGGTGTTTATGGTGTAAATACTGATCAAGCTTTACAATTCTTAAAAGACAACAAAAGAAAAGCAAATACAATTATTGTAGGAGTTTTGGACAGCGGTGTTGAAAATTTTCACGAAGATTTGAAAGCAAATATGTGGTCAAATCCAAAAGAAATTCCAGGAAACGGAATCGATGATGACAAAAATGGTTACATTGATGACGTACATGGATGGTCTTTTTTAGGAACAGCAAAAGGAATCAATTACAATGATGATACCACTGAATTAACACGTGTTTACAAAGCTTTATCATCTAAATACGCAACTTTCGATCAAAAGAAAAATCATGAAGCTATTGTAAAAAATCCTACTGAATATGCTGAATTTCAAAAAATTGAAAAAGAATATTTAAGCGCTGTAGGAAAAGCAAAATATAACCAACAAGTTGCTCAATCTAAATTGAATGCTGTTGAAGGTGGTGTAAATAAAATGGTTCTTGAATTTGGAGATACTAAATTAACTAAAGATATTTTAAAAAATTACCAACCAACAGATTCTCAAATCTTAGAAGCTTTATGGATTTTTGGTGAATTGAAAGAAGAGCAATGGGTTGGGAAAACGATGAAAGAAGTTTCGAATACCTATTTAGGAGCTGCTCGTCGTGCTGCGAAGGGAGATGCTTTATCTTCTCACTTAAATTTAGATTTGGTTGATCGTAAAGATGTTGACAATCCAAATGATAAGAAAGAGCGTTTTTATGGAAACGGAGATTCTAACGGACCTGAGTCTTCTCACGGAACTCACGTTGCTGGAATTATCGGTGCTGTAAGAGGAAATAATATCGGTTCTGAAGGAACGACTGGAGGAAATAATGTAAAAATTATGTCGGTTCGTACAGTTCCAAATGGAGACGAACGCGATAAAGATGTTGCAAATGCAATTTACTACGCAGTTGACAATGGAGCAAAAATCTTGAATATGTCTTTCGGAAAACCTTATTCTCCTGATGCAGATTTAGTTTGGGATGCGTTCAAATATGCTTCTGATAAAGGTGTTTTAATCGTTAAAGCGGCTGGAAATAGCAACGAAGATATTGATGTTCATGTACATTATCCAACTAATTTTAGAAATGGAAATGTTGTTTCTAAATCTGTTCTTACGGTTGGTGCTTCTACTAAAGATCCAAATGCTTTAAAAGCTCGTTTCTCTAACTATGGTAAAAAATCGGTAGATGTTTTTGGACCAGGACAAGAGATTTATGCAACATATCCAGGGGTTGATCAATATCGTTTCTTAAACGGAACTTCTATGGCTTCACCTGCTGTTGCTGGTGTTGCAGCATTGGTTTGGTCACATTATCCAAAATTAACTGCAGAAGATATTCGTAATATCTTAATGGAAACAGTTAATAAAAATGAGCAATTAAAAGAGATTTCTGTTGCTGGAGGTGTTGTAGATTCTTACAAAGCTGTACAAAAAGCTGAAGAAATTTACAAACAACGTAAATTGAAATAATTTTAAATTTAACACAACATTATAAAAAGGCTTCAAATTTTGGAGCCTTTTTTGCGTTTAAACTCGAGATAATTTTAGATGTAACAATTTCGGTTGTTTCTCGACATATAGATAAATCAATTATGAAAAAATTCTTATTAAGTATATCAGTTGCCATGTTTGTTGGTGTGGCATCGTTCGCACAAGAAACGACAACTGCTCTACCATTGCCTAAAGTTGATCAAAAATATTGGCAACACGAATCTTTAGAAGAAAGTGGTGTTTATGGTGTAAATACTCAAAAAGCTTTACAATTTTTAGAATCAAAAAAACGTAAACCTTCACAGTTAATTGTTGGTGTTTTAGATTCTGGAGTTGAGATTACTCACCCAGATTTAAAAGATAATATTTGGACAAACACCAAAGAAATTGCTGGAAATGGAATTGATGATGACAAGAATGGTTATGTTGATGATATTCATGGTTGGAATTTTATTGGAGGAAAAGATGGTAAAAATGTTGATGGAGATACATTAGAGTTAACACGTCTTTTTGTAAAATACCGCGATTTATTCGAAAAAAGTAAAGATGCAGCTTCTAACAAAACAAAATTCCCAAAAGAATTGGAAGAATATCAAAAAATAAAACCTGAGTTCGAAAATAAATTAGCCGAAGCAAAACAAAATGCAGCGCAATATGTGCAGATGAATGATATTTTCTCAGTTGCATTTCCTGCTTTGATTAAAGAATGGGGCGAAAAAGAGTTGAATGAAAAAAATATGATGTCTTTTAAACCTGTTTCTAAAGAAGCACAACAAGGGATGATTATTTTTGGTATGGTTCCGAAAGAAGCTTGGGAAGGAAAATCAATGAAAGATTTCTTAACAGAAGTTGGAAATGAAATTTCAGAAGGAACAAAATATTACAAAGAACAAGTTGAAATTAACTTGAATACAGAATTAGATCCTCGTCCAATTGTTGGCGATAATTATGCTGATAAATCAGAACGTTTTTACGGAAATAATGATGTAGATGGCCCTGATTCTATGCACGGAACACACGTTTCTGGAATTATTGCAGCAAAATCTGGTAACGGAATTGGAATGGATGGAATCGCTGGAAATGGTTATGTAAAAATCATGTCAGTTCGTACAGTTCCAAATGGAGACGAACGCGATAAAGACGTTGCAAATGCCATTCGTTATGCTGCAGATAATGGAGCAAAAATCTTGAACATGTCTTTTGGAAAAGCTTATTCTCCAGATAAACAAATTGTTTGGGATGCATTTAAATATGCTGAGAAAAAAGGTCTTTTATTGATTAAAGCTGCAGGAAATGAAAACGTAAATATTGATGACGAAATTCACTTCCCTACCGTTTATGACGACAAAGGTGTAGAAGTTTCTAAAAACGTAATTACAGTTGGAGCAAATACAATGGATAATGACAATTTAAGAGCAAGTTTTTCTAATTTTGGTAAAAAGTCTGTAGATGTTTTTGCGCCAGGAAATGAAATATATTCTACTGTTCCTAATAAAGATGGGGAATACAAAAATGAAAGCGGAACTTCTATGGCTTCTCCAGTTGTAGCAGGAGTTGCGGCTTTGGTTTGGGCACATTATCCTAAATTAACTGCAACAGATATCAAACAAATATTGTTAGAATCTGTCAACAAAAATCCTGCTTTAACAGATATTTCTGTAACAGGCGGTGTTGTTGATGCGTACAAAGCTGTTCAATTAGCAGAAAAAATGTATGTTGCTAAAAAATTGAAGTAAGGAAATCTTAATATCACCATTTCTTATAGTATTTAAGTAACAAAATAAACTTGGGTTAGATTCTATTTTTTTTAGAGTCTAACCTTTTTTTGTATAAGATATTTCTTGTACAGATTGAATAAAAATTGTCAGTTCGAGTGATTTTTAGGAAAAATTATAAATGAATCATTTATTTAAAATCATAATTTCTCCTCGCCCATTTTTTACTTGGTTCAATCCATTCATCAAGAGCTTTATAAAGAAAACCATGCTTTAAGCCATTATTTAATTCAATTTCTTTGAAATGATTGATTTTATTGGTTGAATTTTCTTTACGTTTTATAGCTGAAACGCCAAATGCATCAGACTTCTCGTAAATGGTTAAAACATTTCCAGAAAATTTTATATCAGGCATTTCTTCTAAATCACTTTCTTGAAACGAACCAATAAATACATAGTTGATTTGAGGATTATTTTTAAAAGTTGATACATATTGCGCAATGTAACCACCTTTCGAAGTTCCTACAACCGTAATATGATTAGGTTTAACACCTGTATTAATCAAACTATCAATTTGCTTAACAACCTTTTTTGCATATTTTATTCCGTCTGTTTTCGGCTTTCTTTTCTCACTAATCACAATAAAACCGTCTTTCTTGAATGAATTCAAAACTTTAGAATACTCAATTTTAGTTTTATAGACTGTATCATAATCTCCATCGTTATGCGTTTCTAAATATTTATTATGGAGAAAAAAGATATAATCTTGATCCTTTACATTTTTTGATATTTTATGTTGCGAACAACTCATTAAACCAATTATGAGAATCAATAAATATTTCATTAATAATTTTTTAAATCAATCAAATATAACCAAAAAACCCTCACTAAAAAGTGAAGGTTTTTTCTATATTCTAAATTCGTAAATCTAAATTCAAACTTATACTTACCAGTTCATCAAAACAGAGCCCCATGTAAATCCTGCTCCAAAAGCAGTCATCATTACTAAGTCACCTTTTTTGATTTTACCTTCTTGTTTTGCTTCACTCAATGCAATAGGAATAGATGCTGCCGTAGTATTTCCGTAACGCATAATATTGTTATAAACTTTCTCATCTGGTAATCCCAATTGTTTTTGTACAAATTGAGAAATACGCAAATTCGCCTGATGTGGAATAAATAAATCTAAATCTTCTGGCTTTTTATTCGCAGTCGATAAAGCTTCGATAATTGATTCTGGAAAACGAGTTACCGCATGCTTGAAAACATAGTTCCCATTCATATATGGATAAATCTCTTTTTTAGTTAACGTATTACCTTCTTTCAATAATTCGTCTGACCAACCTGTTTTTGTTCCAGGGAAAGTAACTGCTAATTCTTCGGCAAATTCACCTTCAGAATGTAAATTAGTCGATAAAATTCCACGTCCTTCTTCTTCCGTTGCCGAAACAATTACTGCTCCTGCTCCATCTCCAAAAATTACTGAAACGCCACGACCTTCATCCGACATATCCAATCCGAATGAGTGCACTTCTGCTCCAATCACCAAAATATTTTTGTAAACTCCTGCTTTTATAAAAGCATCAGCCGTTGATAACGCATATACAAAGCCAGAACACTGGTTACGAATATCCATTGCCCCAATTGTACGACAACCTAACTCTTTTTGCACCAATACACCATTTCCAGGAAAATAATAATCGGGAGATAAAGTCGCAAATAATATAAAATCAATATCTTGAGCAGTGATTCCTGCATCTTCTAACGCATTTTTAGCCGCAATAACTCCCAAATCTGTAGACGAAATCTTAGAACCTGGCTCGATATGTCTTCTTTCGACAATCCCTGTACGTTCCTGAATCCATTCGTCATTGGTATCCATCACTTCAGCTAAATCAAAGTTTGTAACAACTCTTTCGGGAACATAATACCCAACACCTGTAATAATAGAGTGTATCATGTGATTATGGTTTACTTTTCAATTGAAGCAAAGATATTAAATGATAAGCATTCTTTAAAACAAATGCGTCTTTTTGACAATAAATTATTTAGAAAATCTTGTTTTTAATATTCCGTTCATAATGATAGAAAGTACCATTACCCCTGTAGCAATATAAAATATAGGATTCATATGTTCTGAATCTCCAAAAATAAGACTTGCCAAAATGATGCCATAAACTGGTTCTAAATTTACGTTCAACATCAACGTAAAAGCACTAACATGTTTCAGCAAATCAACTGATTCTATTTGTGCAAAAGCTGTAAAAATGACGCCAAGCAAAGTCAACCATCCTAAGTTTGACCAACTTATATTTACAACTTCAGAAATAGCTTCTGGCTGAAAAAGAATCATTACCACCGAAAGTGTGATAACTCCACCAATCATTTCGTATAAAGTAACTTTAGTTGGTTTGATTGACTTTGGTAATCTCGAATTAAGAACTGCAAATAATGCCGATAGAAAACTACACAAAATACCAATGATAATTCCCAATTTATAATCTTCTGGTGATGCATTAAAAATAACAGCTACACAAGTGGAAACGATTATAGCAAGAATTATTTCGAGCAGATTAATTTTTCGTTTAAAAAAAATAGGTTCTAAAATCGCACTAAAAAGCGCGCCCATCGACAACGTACTCAACGCAATTGAGATATTAGAAAGTTTAATCGACAAATAAAATGTAAACCAATGTATTCCTACAATTCCACCGATAGCAAGTAATCTCAACAATTCGTTTTTAGTTACCTTGAAATCCATTTTTCTGAACTTCATATAAATAAAAACAGCAATAGCCCCAATAAGAACACGATACCAAACCATTGGCAACGCACTCATTGTAACTAATTTTCCGAAAACTCCTGTAAATCCCCAAAGAAGTACGAGAAACTGCAACCGAAGTTGAACTTTTGAAATCATTCTAAGTCTTTTTCGCAAAAGTAAAGTTTAATTCTATATTGTTAAAACGATTTGATTGATTTAATCTTTAATCTGTAAATAATTTTGTAAAAGTTTTAATGTTAAATTAACATCAAATAATTATTACTCAAACTTTAATTCTTATTCTTCGTTGTATTTTCGAAACTTCAAAATTAATCGATGGATTTTAGTATTTTTTTACAACCAGATGCATTAGTTGCATTATTTACATTAACAATGTTAGAAATCGTTTTAGGGATTGATAATATTGTTTTTATTTCTATTTTGTCAGGAAAATTGCCTGCACATCAACAAAAGAAAGCACAACAGCTTGGTTTATTTTTAGCCATGTTTACACGTGTTATCCTTTTATTCTCACTAAGTTGGGTCATGAGTCTTACCACTCCTCTATTCAATATTGGCGAATGGATTGGCATTACTTCAACCGAATGGTTAGAAAAATTAGCAATCTCTGGTCGAGATTTGATTTTATTAATCGGAGGATTATTCTTGATTTATAAATCGACTGTAGAAATTCACCACAAAATAGAAGGTGTTGAAGAAACTGGAGGAAAAGTGAAAGTCCATTCTTTTGCAGGAACTATCGTACAAATCTTAATTTTAGATATTGTTTTCTCATTAGATTCTGTAATTACAGCAGTTGGTATGGCAGAACATATTGAAGTTATGATTGCGGCTGTAATTATTGCTGTTGCAGTTATGATGCTTTCAGCAAGTGCGGTTTCTAAATTTGTGAACGATCATCCAACGGTTAAAATGTTGGCTTTATCATTCTTATTATTAATCGGCGTTTCGTTATTAGCAGAAGGGTTTGATCAACACATTTCGAAAGGATACATTTATTTTGCCATGGGCTTCTCTGTTTTAGTCGAATTCTTGAATTTGAAAATGAAGAAAAAACATTCGAATCCAGGAATTGTTCGAAATATGGTTGGTGATGCAGAAGAACAAAACAAAAATATATAATACAAAAAAGAGTTTTTTTCAAAACTCTTTTTTTATTTATTCTCTAAAATAGTTTCGTTTTCAGCTTCAACTTTCTTTTCATATTTTTTTCGGATATATTCTGCAGCCAATGTTACGGCTACTCCACCAATTATTCCATATATTGAACGTTTTCCTAAAAATTTAGCTACCGTTACTCCCGTTGTAGCGGCTGTTGTTAATAAACCTATTTTAGTTCCTTTCTCCGTTTGATTTTTTGTTAATGCATCTAAAATTTTCATAGCTTTTTATGTTTAGTCTTAGAAATACTTACAATTATCAAACCATTTTTATTTAATAAAATTTTCTACCAATTCTTTTGGACGACCTACTACTCCACTTTTTTCATCTGTCACTATTGGACGTTGAATCAATTTTGGATATTCAACCAAAGCATTCAAAACTTCATCATCAGAAAGTTCTTTTCCTTTAAAATTTATTTTCCAATCTTCTTCATTTGTCCTTACTATATCAATTGGTTTTAGATTTAGTCTTGTTAAAATAGTTCTCAATTCATCTTTCGTCAAAGGCTCATTCAAATATTCTCTTATTTCAAAATCTTTTCCAGACTCTTCCAAAACCTTTACTGCATCTCTACTTTTTCCGCAACGCGAATTATGTAATATTGTGTACATAAATACTCTTTTAGAAATTAAATATAGTTCAAAAAAAAGAATCCTTATATAAGGATTCTTTTTTTATTTTATTTTTACATTAACAGCCATAAGACCTTTTTTTCCTTTTTCAATATCAAAAGTAACTTGATCATTTTCATTTACTTTGTCAATTAATCCAGAAACATGTACAAAAACATCTTCACCTCCGTTTGCGTTAGAGATAAAACCAAAACCTTTTGATTCATTGAAGAATTTTACTGTTCCTTCTTGCATAGTTGTATATTTAATTAATTTATTTTTTTGATATTTGAATTGCTCTGAATCCTTTTTCAGACATTTCTTTTTTGAACTGCACTTGATCTCCTACTTTAAGTAATTCTTTTGATTCTTTGAAGTGGAAGAAGATTTTATCGTTAGAAGTTGGTACTTTAATAAAACCAAACCCTTTTGAATCGTTGTAGATATCAACCATACCTTCAATAAAAACATCTCTGTTATCAGATTCTAATCTTTTATTATTCAGCAAATCGGCTTCTTTGTCTTGTAAATGAGGTGGTACATCTGTAAAATTACCAAGTACATCAACATAGACAATCATATCTTCTAATGATTTTCCTTTGTTGTTATTCTCTTTTCTGTTCTCTCTTTTGTTTAATTTCTCTAATTTTTTTAAAGCTTTCTTTTTGCTATTTTCTTTTTTAGATGTAGAATCTGCCATAAATGTTTGTATAGATTTTTTATTTTTAATACTGATAAAACCTAAGAAAACATGAATTAATTATCCAACAACATTTATATTATAATGAAGTAAAACTTACAAGTATACGTTTTAGAAAACAGAAGTTAAAATTATATTGACTAGGTCAATTAGTGAATTAAAAAAAGTAAAATAAAGAATACAATTGTAAACTATTAAGACAAAATATCTTCTTAAGTACGTTGCAAAGGTAATAAGTTTTAATGAATTAAATGGTATTAATTTCTAGAGAATTCTATATGATAAAAAGTTCTAATCTAATTGTGATTAGAACTTATCATGATTGATATCGTTAAAATTGGTAAATAAACGTGTTGATATTCATGCCTGCGCCAACAGATGCAAATAATACCACATCGCCTTCATTTATCTGGTGATTTTCTAAATCATTATCCATAATCATTTTCAAAAGAATTGGAATTGTTGCCACACTACTATTGCCAAGTTTATGAATATTCATTGGCATAATATTTTTTGGCACATCTTGATCATATAAACTATAAAAGCGTTTTACGATTGCTTCGTCCATTTTTTCGTTGGCTTGATGAATCACTATTTTACTAATATCGTGAATGTTATATGAGCTATCATCAACACATTTTTTCATTGCTAAAGGTACTTTGGATAAAGCAAACTCATAGATTTTTCTACCATACATTTTGATGTATTTGGTATTCGGACATTTTTCTGAATTATACGATTTTCCAAAAAACAGATAATCTTTTTCTTCGTTTGCATAAGAGGCAGATAAATGGGCTTGTATTCCTTTATTGTTTGTAGAAGCTTCTAATATTGCTGCACCAGCGCCATCTGCATATATCATTGTATCTCGGTCGTGTTCATCTACTACTCTCGAAAGTGTTTCAGCACCAATTACCAAACATCTTTTTGCTAATCCAGCTTTTATAAATGCATTAGCTTGTATAACACCTTCTACCCAGCCAGGACAACCAAAAATAACATCGTAAGCAACACAATAAGGATTCTGAATTTTCAATAAATTTTTTACTCTTGCAGCAAGACTTGGCACCATATCAGACTGAATCGTATCGTGTTTTACATCTCCAAAATTATGAGCGAATATAATATAATCAATAGTTTCTGCATCGATATTTGCATTTGTGATGGCTGAAGCCGCTGCCATATAACCTAAGTCTGATGTTACTTGATCTTTTCTAGCATATCGACGCTCTTCTATTCCTGTTATTTGTTTTAATTTATGGGAAATAGTAGTATTATTTTGATCTAAAATTTCTCCTTGTTCATTAAAAAATTGATGTTCTTCAAAAAAATGATTTGATATTTTTTCAGTTGGAATATATTTTCCTATTCCTATAAAGTGATTTGTCATATATATTTTAGATAACAGAGTTAGAATCTGCTATCGGATACAATCTCGGGATAAC
Source organism: Empedobacter falsenii (assembly GCF_019308355.1). Classification (GTDB taxonomy): domain Bacteria; phylum Bacteroidota; class Bacteroidia; order Flavobacteriales; family Weeksellaceae; genus Empedobacter; species Empedobacter falsenii_B. The sequence continues at coordinate 121,810 of NZ_JAAGKM010000004.1, forward strand.
TTTAAGAACTATTGCTATAAAGTTACATTTTTAACTTAAACTTTATATTTATACCAAAATTATATCTTATAAAATATTAAATTAATAAATTTCATGATGATAATTTTTCAATGTCTCTTAGATATATATATAAATAATATGAAATAAACATTTATATTTCAGAACTACTATTCATGTAATTCTAAATTATTAGAATATAAGTGTAAATGTAGATATAAACACTTAATATCGTTATTTTTCAATATATTTAATCAAATTAAAAAATTATGAAAAAGCTATTTTTATTCTTCAGCGTTTCTCTCCTATTTTTTGCTTGTACAACCAATCAATCCACACAAAATTCAGTGCCGAATAAAGATGAGAATTCATTAAAATTCGAGCCGAATGAAGATGGCGATTATGATATTGTTGTATTTGATCCTCAATATGATATTTATTTAAAAACAACTGCATTACCCAAAGAATATTATTCAAAAGAATATTACGAACAAAAAAATCGCCAATATGTAATGATTTGGAATCAACGACATATGCAACCAATGACATATAATCCAGATTTGTATGCAGTAAGTATAGATTTAGATCCTTCTGTTGACTATGGTTATGATTTTGAATACAAATTATTTAACTTTTTTCGATTTATTGAACATAAATATCGTGTCAGAATTAGATAATATCGTTTATTTTTGCAAGCTAATTTTAGAAAGATGAACGATTTTTCAATCAAAATATACAATCAAATCATTGAAGCAATTCCAGATTTTACAGGGCTTCACAAAAAAGATACCGAATTATTAGAATTCCATATCGAGAATGAATACAAATCGACTTTTGGTGATCTTTATATTCAGACTTCGGATGATGATAAGATTTGGATCAAATCTTCTTTTCCTTTTACAACTTACGAAGTAGATTCTGTTGAGGAACTTTTGTATATTTTGGAAGGTTTGTTGTTCAACCAATTATTCTGGGTAATTAGTTATGATGATGGTGATTGGGACGATACTTTTTTGATGCTGAAAGACCAAGAAATTAAAACGGAAGACGGTTTTACTTATAAAATTCTTTCTTGGAACGGAAAAGATGATAAAGTGATTAATGCTTAACCTCGTGTTCATAAAATCCCCTATTTTTATACATTTGCAATTATGTTTAACAACGAATTACTAAAAGACATCCAAAAACGTACACAAGATTTGCACGAATATTTGGAAATCGAACAAAAAGAAATCGAAGTTCAAAATGAAGAAGAGCATGCTGCTTCACCTGAATTTTGGAACAACCCGAAAGAAGCCGAAGCTTTTATGAAAGTTTTGCGTGGTAAAAAGAAATGGATCGATGAATACCAAACGATTGCAAATGCAGTAAATGATGTCGAAGTTTTAGTAGAATTTAACCGCGAAGGTGAAGTTAGTGACGAAGAAGTTATGGAACAATATAATGTTGTTGCCAAGCTTTTAGAAGATATAGAATTCAAGAATATGCTTTCAGAAGAAGGAGATAATCTTGGTGCAATTCTTCAAATTACTGCGGGAGCTGGAGGTACAGAATCTTGTGATTGGGCTTCTATGTTGATGCGTATGTATTTGATGTGGGCCGAAAAACATGGATATAAAGTAAAAGAATTAAACTATCAAGCGGGTGATGTTGCGGGTGTAAAAACGGTAACATTAGAAGTGGATGGCGAGTTTGCTTTCGGTTATCTGAAAGGAGAAAATGGTGTACATCGTTTGGTGCGTATTTCGCCTTTTGATAGTAATGCAAAGCGTCACACAAGTTTCGTTTCGGTTTATGTTTCGCCAATTGTGGATGATACAATCGAGATTGAAATTAGTCCTGCCGATATCGAATTACAAACGTCTCGTTCTGGAGGAGCTGGAGGACAAAATGTAAATAAGGTTGAAACAAAAGTTCAGTTAACGCACAAACCAACTGGAATTGTGGTTGTTTGTCAGGTTGAACGTTCTCAATTAGCCAATCGTGAGCGTGCAATGGAGATGTTAAAATCTGAATTGTATAAGATTGAGTTAGAGAAAAAAATGGCCGCACGTAATGAGATTGAAGCAAATAAGATGAAAATCGAATGGGGTTCTCAAATTCGTAATTATGTGATGCATCCATACAAATTGGTAAAAGACGTCAGAACAGGAACTGAAACAGGTAATGTAGATGCTGTAATGAACGGTGATATAGACGAATTCTTGAAATCGTTTCTAATGTTAATGGGACAAAAAGAAACGTCAAAATAGTTTTATCCTAAATTTCTTTCATGAAAATATTAATCGGAGGTGCTGGAGAAGTTGGTTTTCATTTGGCTAAATTACTTTCTAATGAAATGAACGACATCGTCATCATGGACATGGACAAGGACAAGTTGTTGATGATCGAAAACTCATTAGATGTAATGGCTTATCGTGGTGATATCACTTCTTTCAAAGCTTTGCGAGAAGTTGGAATTGATGATACAGATATTTTTATATCGGTCACTCATCTTCAAAACACAAACCTTACAAGTGCTTCGATTGCAAAAGATTTAGGAGCAAAACGCACATTAGCTCGAATTTCGAATCCTGAATTTCTTTACAAAGAAAATCAATTTTGGGTTCAAGGAATGGGAATTGATGCATTAATTAGCCCTGAGAAATTAGCGGCTGATGAAATTTATTCTCTGGTTCAACAATCTGCTTTCAATGCGATGCATCCGTTTGCAAATGGTCAGCTTTTTATGGTTGGAACTGTTTTGGATGCGGATTGTATAATTTTGGATAAGCAGTACAAAGACATGTATTTGACGACGAAAGGTGGCGAAGACAATCTTTTGATGCCAATTGCAATAATTCGTAGCAACGAACGTGGCGAGTATCAAACCATTATTCCTGAAGCCGAAACTGAATTTAGAATAGATGATCACGTTTATTTTATTGTCAAAAAAGCTGGAATTTTAGAAGTTTATAAAATCCTTGGAAAGAAACAAGAATATTTCAAAAATGTAATTGTTTTGGGAGGAGGAAGTATTGGTGTCAAAGTTGCCAAACTTTTGAAAGATAATAAGCACAACGTTAAGCTATTAGAAATCAACAGAAACAAAGCTTTTGATTTAGCTGATGATTTAAATAACATTTTGATTATCAATGGTGATGGTCGTGATGGAGAATTGTTATTGGAAGAAGGTATTTCTGATTCGGATGCTTTTATCGCTGTGACAGGAAGTTCGGAAACGAATATTATGTCATGTCTTTTAGCAAAATCAAAAGGTGTTAAAAAAACAATTGCTTTGGTCGAAAATATCGATTATATTCATCTTAGTCAAGAAGTTGGAATTAACGCTTTTATAAATAAAAAACTCTTAACCGCAGATAGTATTTTCCGTTATATTCGACAAGGTTCTGTGATGGATGTAACAGGAATTTCTGATTTAGATGCTGAAGTTTTAGAATTCCGTATTCACGAAAATTCTGAAATCGCATTCAAAAAAGTAAGCGATTTTCCGTTTAAAGAAGGTGCTATTATTGCTGGAATTGTTCGCAGAAATGATGGATTTATTCCAACAAAAGATTTCATTATCGAACCAAAAGATCACGTCGTTGTTTTTAGTCAAGCGAATTTAATTCCAAAAGTGACCAAATATTTTAAATAATGAAATCACTTAACATCAAAGTAATCCTGAATCTTTCGGGTGTTTTATTACTATTAAATGCGCTCTTTATGTTTATTGCAACATGTGTCAGCATTTATTTTAATGATCATCTACTCTACCCTTTTTTAGTTTCGGGGAGTTTAGTGGGATTGTCGGGAGCTGCAATGATGTATTTTACGCGTGACAGAAGAAAACACATCAACAAACGCGAAGGTTATATCGTGGTTTGTGTCGGATGGCTTTTCTTGATTCTTTCGGGGTGTTTACCCTATGTTACCTCGTTAATATTTCTACCAAACGATCATATCATCAATGAAAATTTTAGTTTTGTCAACATTATTTACGAAACCGTTTCTGGTTATACAGCGACTGGGACATCAATTTATGATGATGTAGAAAGTCTCCCAAAAAGTATATTATTTTGGCGAAGTACAACCAATTGGATTGGTGGTATGGGGATTATCGTTTTGACGATTGCGATTTTACCGTTTCTTGGAATTGGTGGTCGACAGCTTTTTATGGCAGAAGCGCCTGGAATTTATACGGATAAAATTCACCCTCGAATTACAGAAACAGCAAAAAACCTTTGGTTAGTTTATTTAGGCTTAACTGCTTTTTTTGCGATGTTGCTTTATTTTGGTGGAATGAATTTATTTGATGCTGCAAATCATTCGATGAGTGTGATTGCAACGGCAGGTTTTTCTACTAAGAATGAAGGTTTGATGTATTGGAATAACAATGTTTTTATTCAATATGTATTAATCGTGATGATGTTTTTGGGCGGAACAAACTTCGCATTGATTTATTTATTGATTAAAGGACAATTCAAAAAAGTATGGAAAAATGAAGAATTCCGTTGGTGGGTTGGTTTACTTGCTGTCGTTACATTTATCGTTTTTGTTGTATTATTTTTCAATATTTACCCTAGTTATTCCGTCGAAACCTATTCGTGGTTTAATTTCGAACATTCATTCAGAAGTTCATTATTCCACGTTGTATCTATCGCATCTACAACAGCTTTGGCAATGGAAGATTACACAAGTTGGTTAACCGTAACCACACTTATTTTCTTCTCTTTGTTCTTCATCGGAGGTTCGGCAGGTTCTACATCTGGAGGAATTACAGTTATTAGACACGTCATTTTATTAAAAAATAGTTGGATCGAATTTAAGCGTATTTTACACCCAAACGCAATTATTCCTGTTCGTTATAACAATCGTTCGCTTAACCAATCTATTGTTTTCCACGTCATGGCATTCTTTGTCATGTTTATGTTTACATGGATTGTGAGTTCTATTTTGTTTGCGCTTTTGAATTATGGTATAACAATGAGTTTCCAAGATATTTTGGCCTCTTTAACATTAACTGCTTCCACTTTAGGAAACGTAGGTCCGGGAATTGGCGAATTTGGTCCGGGTACTTCAATGAATTCTTTAACGGATAGTGCAAAATTATTATGTTGTTTTTTAATGGTTTTGGGACGATTAGAGCTTTATACAATCTTAATTTTATTTACGCCTGCTTTCTGGAAAAATAATTAATGGGATGCTTCTAAAATTACTTTCTGAATGATTTCTTCGGTTTGATCTGGGAAATCTTTCTCAATAATTTTATTCGAATCCACCCAACGTTGCAATTGTGCTACATTCAAATCATATGAATAATCAACGCCAATCATTTTTAAAGCTTCGCAATTACATAATTGTTCGTATTGACCTTTAATCGGAATCACAAAAAGCTTCTTTTTAAGATAAATACTTTCGGCAGGCAATTCGAAACCAGCACCGCACAAAACTCCTTTACAATTTTCTAAAGTTCTAGTAAAAAGACGTTCATCAATAGGATAAATTTCAACATTAAATTGACGTATTACTTCTTTCACAAAAGGTGAAAAAACTTTCCATTTTGAATCTTTAATAAACGAAAGATTTTCAATAATCTCAGTTGGATGAAAACTTGGTAAATAAACTAAATAATAATCTTCTTGCTTCGGATTTAAGGCTCTAATTTTATCTCGAATAATTGGCAAAAAAATAGCATCATTATATTCTTCAAAATGAAAACCATAATGTTTAGTCGTTGGTGCGTAATATTTTAAAATCGTCTCACCCGTTTTATTTTTCACCTTTGGCGTTTCATCAAATAAAAGCGAAGCTTGATGACTTAAACCAATAATATTTATCTTTTTCTTTCGAGCAGAATGCGCCGTAATTGGTTCAAAATCATTAATAATCAAATCATATTTTTCAATTGGAAAATTATTCACTTCATTCCAAAAAGATTTAAAACTATTCTCCTTAAAAATTCGTTTATACGAAACTTTTCCCATCTGATTATAAAATAATGACAAACCTTTATGATGTTTAAATTGAAAATTCTCGAGTTGTAATTGTGAATTAGAGCCACTTACAAAAACATCCAAATCTCCGTATTCTTCGAGGATTGGTAACATTTTTTGTGCACGAGCCAAATGTCCATTTCCCGTCCCTTGCAATGCATATAAAATTTTCATTTACTTCTTATTGAGAATTGAAACAATCAGTTCATCCAACGAATAATTGAACTCGATTTCTTCTAAATTTTGCATCAAAGTATGTTTGTGTTCTTCAAAATATAACACTGACCAATTTCCGTCTACACATTCTAAAGCCGATAAATTCTCAATCCAATCGCCCGAATTCATATAAACACAAGTTCCCTTATCCGTTTTTACTTTTCGCAATTCTGGTTGATGAATATGACCGCATACTACGTAATCATATTCATTTTCGATCGCTAATTCGGCAGCAGTTTGTTCAAAATCATTGATATGCTTCACCGCTTTTTTAACTGAGTTTTTAATCTTTTGAGACAACGAATAACGCTCTCTTCCAAAAAACTCTAAACATTTATTGATAAAATAATTCAACTGAATTAATTTATCATAACCCCAACCACCTAATTTCGCAATCCATTTCGAATGTTGAATCGATGCATCAAACACATCTCCATGAAAAATCCAAGCGACTTTATCATTTTGTTTCAACATATATTTATCCGTTAAAAGAATATTTCCAAAACGCATTGTGGTAAATTTACGTAACAATTCGTCATGATTTCCTGTTATATAAACGATTGGAATTCCTTGTTCTGAAAGATTTAACAAATAACTAATAATTTGAAGATGCGTTTCTGGGAAATAACTTTTCTTAAAATTCCAAATGTCTACGATATCACCATTTAGAATAATTTTTTTTGGATTGATGGATTGAAGATAGGCTAGTAACTCTTGAGCCTTGCAACCAAAAGTTCCCAAATGCACATCCGAAATAACAACAACATCAAGATTACGCTTCATTGATTTTTATTTAAATTTCGAAATCAAATATTACTTAAACGTTTTTTTAATCTTATGAAATCTTTATAAATTTGAGTCTAAATTGTAAAGTTATGAGCGAATTGAAATTCAAAACAAATATAAATTGTGACAGCTGTATCAAATCTGTAAAACCTTTTTTGGACGAAGCTGTTGGTGAAGACAATTGGAAAGTTGATACTTCTGATGAACGAAAAGTACTGACTGTGACAACAACCGAAGATGAAGAAGAGGTTGTGGAAGCCGTGACAGATGCAGGTTTTAAGATTCAGAAATTAAAAGAATAAATAAAAGCGATTCAGTAAACTGAATCGCTTTTTTGTTAGATTAAGAATAAAATAATCCTTATTTTTTAACAACTTTAGAAGTTGTAGAAGTTCCATTTACAGTTGTTTTAACAATATAAATTCCTTTTGCTAATGAAGAAACATTTACAGCTTTCTCTCCTTTAACTTCAAAAGTTTTTACTAATTGTCCATTTACGTTATAGATTTCAACAGTCGCATTTTCTTTTGAACTGAATGTAGCAGAATCTGCCCAAACTGTATTTTTTAAGCTTTTAGAAGCATCAGAATAATCTGCTATTCCTAATTTCTCAGTTGTAACTTTTACATCGTCTAAGAAAAATCTAGAAGAAGCAGCTTGAAAACCTTTGAATACGATCTGTGAATTAGGCGTTCCTCCAACAATATTTAATGTAAATTCTGTAAAAGATCCTTTAACCATAGTCACTTGGTTAGCACTTAAAGTACCTCCACCAATAATTTCTACCACTAAGGTTGTTTGTTCATTGGCACTACTCCACGCTCCAGCTCTAAAAGTTAAAACAGCATTACCGTTTAATTTATCTAATTTTGGAGTTGTAGCAGAACCTTGAACACCACCTGTCCCTACTTTTACTGATTTAGAAGCTTCGTATCCTTTTACATAAGTAAAACCAGTTTTTGTATCTAAACCATCACCTTTATCTGCTAATGCTGGTTGCTGTAATGTTCCTGACCAAGGGTTAGAATCATTTCCACCTTGTCCTGCATATACGTCAAAAGTTTCATTATAGATAACTTCTTGTGCTTGTGCCACACTAAAAGCAGATAAAGCAGCAACTGCTACTAAAGAATAGAATTTTTTCATATTGTATTTTTTTAAATTATTTCTGTAAAGATAGTTAAAAAACTAAATCAATATACAATACGCAAAAAATTAACGATTTGGTAAAACTAAAAAAGCAGCCAAAAGGCTGCTTCAACTATAAACTCTAATTTTTATTTCTTAGATATGAATTGCATGTCCATATGCATCTTCTACCGCTTCCATAATAGCTTCCGCCATTGTTGGGTGAGCGTGTACAGATTTCATTATTTCGTGTGCCGTCGTTTCTAATTTACGTGCAACAACTGCTTCCGCAATCATTTCCGTAACACCATCACCAATCATGTGACATCCTAACCATTCACCATATTTCGCATCAAAAACTACTTTGACAAATCCATCAGCAGCTCCATTTGCAACAGCTTTTCCGTTTGCAGAGAATGGGAATTTACCAACTTTCACTTCGTAACCTGCTTCTTTTGCTTTTGCTTCTGTAAGCCCAACAGACGCAATTTCTGGTGAACAATATGTACAACCTGGGATATTTCCGTAGTCGATTGGTTCTACTTTTTCACCAGCAATATGCTCAACACATAAAATACCTTGTGCAGATGCTAAGTGTGCTAAATCTGCTCCTTTTACAACATCACCAATTGCGTAATATCCTTTTACAGATGTTTCACAGAAATCATTGATAACAATTTTACCTCTTTCAGTTGCAATACCAACTTCTTCAAGACCGATATTTTCTGTATTTGGAACAACACCAACAGCAGATAAAACAACTTCAGCTTCGATAATTTCTTCACCTTTAGCAGTTTTAATTGTTGCTTTTACTAAATCTCCAGTTGTATCAACTCCTGTAACTTCTGCATTTGTTAAGATATTGATTCCAGATTTTTTAAGAGATAATTGCAATTGTTTAGAAATATCTTCATCTTCAACATTTACAATGCGTGGTAAAAACTCTACAATTGTAACTTCTGTTCCTAATGTATTGTAGAAATGAGCAAACTCAACTCCAATCGCACCAGAACCTACAACAATCATCGATTTTGGTTGTTTTTCCATTGCTAATGCACCACGGTAACCAATTACTTTTTTACCATCTTGTGGTAAAGCTGGTAACTCACGAGAACGTGCACCTGTTGCAATAATTATATTTTCTGAAGATAATTCACTAACAGAACCATCTGCTGCAATAACTTTTACTTTTTTTCCTGGTAAAACTTTTGCTTCACCTTGAATTACTTCAATTTTGTTCTTCTTCATTAAGAATTGAACACCCTTACTCATACGATCCGCCACTCCTCTACTACGAGAAACAACATTTCCAAATTCGAATGAAATATCTGAAGGTAAGTTAATTCCAAAATCTTCTGCATGATTTAAGTATTTGAATACTTGAGCAGACTTTAATAAAGCTTTTGTAGGAATACATCCCCAGTTAAGGCAGATTCCACCTAATTCAGCTTTTTCTACGATTGCTACTTTTTTACCTAATTGTGCTGCTCTAATTGCTGCAACGTATCCTCCAGGACCACTTCCAATAACTATAATGTCGTAACTCATTTTTTCCATAATTTGAATGCTAATTTAATAATTATAACCCGAAAAAAAAGGAATTCCTTAAAATAGATTAAAATTTCTTACTTTTGCACTGTGAAAATATTCTTTGAAAATTACGCTGACGACTTACAGGTCGAAACTGAATTACCTTTAGAAGGTAGTTTATCACAAGCTATTGAGATTTTTCATAACCTACCTGATTATGACGGAAGTTATATTGGTTTGATGAATCAAGATGGGAATACTGTTCAGATTTCGAAATATGATCGATTTTTATTTTTAGTAGAAATCCCTGTTTACCAAGAACAAGCTTCATATTCAGTATTATTTACTTATTTTCAAGTAATGCAATTATTAGAAGATTTATACAAAGGATTTGATCCTTATAACATAAAAGGATTGAAATTTGAACAGTATTTAACAAAAAAAGCAACGAAATAATCGTTGCTTTTTTATTTTTATATTATTTAGATTTTACTGCCAAATATATTTTTCACCTAAACTTAACGTTGATTTCATCACATATTTTCCTTCCTCATTTTTTTCGGTTAATACTAAAATAGGATAATATTCACCTGCGGGAACCAATTTTGTGATATTTGTAGTAAAATTTAGCTTTTCAATTTTAGTAAAAGCAGAAATTGGTGAAACATCTAGATTTAGAAGTTCAAATCCGTCTATTTCTTTAACTCCTGTTATATTTTGGTTTGAAAAATATACCATTAACTTTAAGTCATTTGTAGGTTTATAATCTAAATTCTGTATAGAATTATCAACTCCACCAACTGTAACCATCAACGAATTGAAATCAATTTCTAACTTCCAACCTCCAACTAATTTTAGTTTTTTATTTACATTCGCTATATTCAAAGAACTTTCTACAGGTGTATATATATCTGATAAAGTAGCGTCTATATTCTTTGTAGAAGCTAAAGTATTAGCATCTGTAACTTGAGGTAATTCTACATTCTTTACAACTTTATCAATTAAAATATTATTAGATTCTAAAGAAATTTTATTACTCAAAACTTTATAATTCAAAATAGAACCTGATTCTTTTTCTTTCAATAACAAAATTGGTGTATAATCTCCTTGTGCTAATGTTTGAAGATCTGAAGCTTTAAAAGTAACAATAACGTTATTGAAACTTGTTCCATTTCCTTCTAACTGCCCTAATTGTGCGTTTGTATTGATTTTATTCGGTAAATTATATAAATCTACAGATGTTTTTGATGGAGCAAAATATAAATCAAGAAATAAAGTCTGACTTGTTTTGTTTGAATAATTTGTCAATTTTCCTCCAGATATTTTATAGTTAGATGTATTTCCATCATTCGAAATTTTCCATACTCCTTCAAAAGAATAGTCTTTATTTATCGTAGTCGGTAAATTAATAATGTTTATACCATTTTGTTGAGCTGTAACAAAACTACTCATTATAATAGTTGCAGTAAAAAATAATTTAGTAAAAATATTCATAGGTTATATTTTTAGCTTTCCTACAAAAGTAAGAATTTAATTTACAAAAAGTGTTTAAAATTGGATATTTTAAAATTTATATACAAACTATTAATTTTTGATTAATTAATTTTACGTCGAATTATAGAATTATGACTAAAATATCACCAAAAGATACAGACCAGTTTGACAATTTTGTTCACAAAGAAACAACAACATTTGAAGATTTAACTGTTTTCGATCGCAACAATTTGGCACCAATATCTATTGATAATCAATTTGGTTTAATAGATAAAGAAGGAAATGTAATTATTCCTTTTCAATATCAAAAACTTGTGCTCACAACTGTTAATGCCTATAGCGCGCAAAAGGAGAATAAGTGGGGTATTATCACAAAATCTAACCAGATTTTGATTCCGTTCGAATATGATTTAACAAGTGATTTTATTGAAAATATTTGTGCTGTAAAAAAAGATGGAAAATGGGGTTTTATTGATTTATTAAATCAAGTTGTGATCCCATTCGAATATGATGGTTGTACAGATTTTAGAGCTGGTTTAGCTGGAGTTGAAAAAGATGGAAAATGGGGAATGATTGATAAAAATAATCAGTTGATTATAGCTTATCAATACGAATATTTGACACCTGTTGATCAAAATTTTGCCACTTTTGGAGAAGCTACTTCACTAAAAGTTGAGCGTCCAGATATATTAGCTTATTTTCCATATTTCTTATCAAAAGAGAATTATTTGATGCATTTTGGTTTAATTTCGACCAAAAACGAACAAATTTTAGGTCCAATTTCTGAATTACCCATTTTAGAAAGTTTCGAGAATCAAGCTGTTATTCGTCAAAATTATCAATTAGGTTACTTAAAAAATGGAAAAGATTTTGTGAAATTTGAACAATTTACAATCGATCCGTACGAAGAAAAAATCTTAACACAATTAGGAGTAATGAAATAAAAAAAGAGCTTTAAGAAAAGCTCTTTTTTTATTATCTATTGTTTTGGTTTATACTGCATATATTCATGATTTTCGCTCATCAACATTTTTTCCCCAACCACTTCAAAACCTTTTCTTTCGTACAATTTCTTTGCATTTGGGTTTGTAAAATCGACCAATAAACCTAATGTTTTGCCTTGCTTATTTCCTATTTCATCAATCAAATAATCCAATATTTTAGAACCTATTCCTTTCCCTCTAAAATCTTCAGAAACTGCAATTGTGTCAATATATATTTCACCTGCTTGTGTTTCATCTTGCGGATGAATAATTTGGTTATAATCATTTTTCAATAATTCTAAAACAGGTTTTCGAAGTTCTTCTAATTTTCCTCCGTCATAAAAAGTTGTTGTTCCAGCAAATTGATTATCATATTCTACAACAACTGTATTTTGATAACTATATTGATTTTCTTCTTGTTCAATTAATTTTTTCAAGAATAAAACTCCTTCTTCATAATCTGTTTTTCCGATAAAATCATAAACGATTTTATCCATCGCTAACATCATCAATCTTGCAATTGATAACGCATCTGTCTTTGTTGCTTCTCTAAAATTTAACATAAAAAAATAGCCTTGAGATTTCTCAAGGCTAAGTTAGCAATAATTATTTTGAAATTATTTCGCTTTTAATTTATCTAACGTATTGTTATATCCTTCTTTTGCTTTTTCTCCAGCTTCTTTCGCTTCTGCTTTCACATCTTTTGCAGCTGCATTGATATCAGCTTTTGCATCTTTTGCAACAGTTTTAATATCTTCTTTTGCTTGATTAGCTTTTGCATCTACTTTATCTACAGTATTATTCACTCCATCTTTTACATCTTGCGCAGCATTATTTACAGCAGCTTTTGCATCAATCCACGCTTTATTAGCATCGTCATAAGCTTTTTGTGCAGCTTCTGTTGCAGCTTTATCACCTTTCGCTTTTGCTTCATCTAAAGCTTTTTTTGCTTCGTCTACTTTCGCTTTTGCATCAGTTTCTGATAATGTAGTTGTTGTAGTTGTCGTTTCTTTGATAACAGTCGTAGAATCATTCGCTAATGAATCTACAGTTACATTAGTTTCAGTTGTTTTTGAAGTTTCTTATTTACAAGAAGTAGCAAATGATAATGAAGCAACTGCCACTAATACAAATAATTTTTTCATAGTTGTTTTTTTTTATTGTTTTAATAATAGAATCAGTTCTAACAATTTTAATACCAAATTGCGAACGATTATTGAATTAAAATTAAATCTTTTCAGAAAATAAAACAAGATTCTTATAGATAATTATTGATTAGAAGCACTTAGCATACGATCATTTCCAGAAATATCTTTATGAATGATTACATTTTGATAAAATTTTTGAAATAATTGTTTTGTCTCTTTTCCTAAATATTGATTGATTTCACAATAAATTTTACCATTCTCTTTCAAATGATTTTTAGCAAAATCTATTACTCGTTCATAAAAAATTAAAGCATCATCATTTTCAACAAAAAGCGCCAAATGAGGTTCAAAATTCAAAACATTTTGATGCATTTCTTTTTTTTCAAGATTTCGGATATAAGGTGGATTTGAAATAATTACATCAAATTTATGGTTTAATTGAATGTCTTCCAGTAAATTATTGTGATAAAAATTTATATTAACTTTTAAATTTTCAGCATTTGATTGTGCTATTTTCAATGCATTTTCAGAAATATCTAATGCTGAAACATTTGCATTTGGAAATAATTTTGCCAACGAAATAGGAATACATCCTGTTCCTGTTCCTAAATCAATCATAGAAATATCTTGATTTTGAGCATAATCATTTCTAATTAATTCAACCAATTCTTCCGTTTCTGGACGAGGAATTAATGTATGTTCATTCACAAAAAAGAAATCGTTATAGAAAAAAGCTTTTCCAGTAATATGTTGTATAGGTTGACCTTTTTTTAATTGTTCTAAATCTGATAAAATTTCAGTCGTTAATTCAATTTCATCTCGGCTAGATAAATCAAGATTCAACTTATCTTCTACATAAATCATGAAAATATGAGAAGCTTCTTCTTTATCATATAGTAATTGCAATTTATCTAAAAACAATTGTTTTAGCTCAACTAAAGTCATTTTGTTAAATTTTTGTAAAGTTAGATTTTATTAATTGAAAGTGCACGATTCTTGATTTCTAAAAAGTAACCAAAAAAGAAATCACAATGAAAATGAATAAATTATTATGTGCTGTTACGATGTTATTTATTAGTCACCTTTCTTTTGCGCAGATAGAAATTGATGGAAATAATAAAAAACTAACGTTAGATTGTAAGGGACAAAAAGTAGAAGTTGGCGGAAGTGGACATGTGATCAATTTGAAAGGAGATTGTACCAAAGTTGAAATCATGGGAACAAATAATACAATATCTGTTAATGGATTAACTTCTGCTGAATTAGCTGGCGAAGGAAATACATTATATTATCGTAAAGCATTATCTAAAAATGGTAAATTACCTCAAATAATTGAGGGAAATAATAATACAATTATCAAAAAGCAGTAAAAATCTTTTCATTTATTATGTCTTTAATAGTTAGAATCTCTTTCTTAATTGTATTATTAAAGAAAGGGATTCTTTATTTCTTAACATTTCCTTATTTTTTTTTCAAATTGGTTCCTAGCTGATTATAAATAAAATGTATTAATTAACTTGTCTAAACAACAAAATATCAATTAACACAAATTATTTATGAAAAAAAATTACTTCCTACTAAGTATGATTTTACTTGGTATAGATTCTTTTGCGCAGGAATACAAAATGCCCGTTTCTAGTGTTACTTCTAAACAAGAGGCACAAAGTGGTAATGAAGCTACTTTTAGCGCAGATGGTATATTAACGACAATGTACCATTCTAAATGGAATCAAAATGGAATCCCAGATCAATTAGATTTTAGTTTCAACAGTCAAGTTAAATCTATAAAATCCCTTGCCTATTTTCCAAGGCAAACAGGTACTAATGGAATTTGGACAAATGTTGAAATTTTATATTCAACTAAAGGTGATCCAACAAATTTCAAAACAGCGACTACGAGTGCTATAACATGGGCTGGAGATTCTACATCTAAAAAATTTGATTTTGATAAAGAAATTATCAATCCAGCAGTCATTAGAATAAAAGTGAATGCTGCTCTAGGAAATTTCTCGAGTGCTGCGGAAGTTGAGTTTTACTCGTCTGATCAAATTACTCCAATAGCTTCAGAGTGTGTAATACAAACAAATGAGTTCTCAAACTATAAGGATATGAAAGTTTCTCCATTAGTTGCAGGTTCGTCAGCATCAAGTTTTCAAACAGGAGAAAACATAGAGCAATCATTTGATGGAGATTACAATACGCTTTATCATTCTAACTACAATTCTACTGAAAAAACTTTCCCTATTTCATTAATTTATGCTTTTGATGGAAACACACCATTAGATTATCTGATCTATTATCCAAGAAATGATGGTGGAGTAAATGGTTTATTAGGAAAAGTAAAAGTTAGTTACAATACTATAGCTGATCCTACTTATATTGAAATTTCTACACAAGATTTTGCGCAAACAAATGATGTAAGAAATATATCTTTTCCATCACAGATAAAACCTTCTTCTATCAAATTAGAAATTTTAGATGGCAAAGGAAATTTTGCAAGTGTTGCCAAGATGGAATTTTATCAAAAAAATTCAAACAAGTTTGATCAGAAAAAGTATTCAACAATTTTTAAAGATGATTTATTCTCAGAATTAAATTCAGGCGTAAATCAACAAACAATTGATGGAATTACTACATCTCCTTTTGTTAAATCTTTAGCACAATGTTTATTAGATAATAAATACAAAAAAATAGATCGTGTTAACGAACATAAAGCATATAAAACAATAGCTTCTATCAATAAAGAATACAAAATTGGAAATTACAATGCTTACGAAAATCCAACAGGAATAGTTTTTTCGGAAAAAACAACTAGCGTTATGTTTGTAAGTGGTATTCCTTCTGGTGAAAGTGTATATTTACGTGTTAGAGATTCTGCTAACGAAGCAAATGTAACTGATATCTCTTACCCTTTATCAAATGGAATAAATGCTATTGAAATGAAAAATAATGGATTAGGATATATTTCTTATTATTCTGATTCTAATAATCTACCAAATATAAAATTAAATGTGTAATCTTCCCTAAAAAACGGAACGTTTAAAAATATAGTTTATTAACTTAGGGATAATTATGAAACAGAGCAATTTTACAGAAGTTCAGATCGTCAAGATCTTATCAGAACAAAATCAAGGCAAAACAGTCAATGAAATTTGTCGTGAACATGGAATAAGTCAACCCACTTTTTATAAATGGAAGAGTAAATATGGCGGAATGGAAGCCCATCAATTAGCTCAATTAAAGGAACTAGAGAAGCAATTGTCTCAATATAAAAAAATTGTAGCAGAGCTTACTTTAGAAAACGTAGTTTTAAAAGATGTTATCGAAAAAAAGCTATAACGCCTTGTGAAAAACGAGAATTGGTGTTGTATTCAAAAGCAAAACATCAACTAA
>NZ_JAAGKM010000050.1 GCF_019308355.1 Empedobacter falsenii
CTAAAATTACTGCTTGTATATCTTAAAGCCACATTTCGAAAACCCCATAATACATAAAGCTACTCCGGTTCCGTTCAACGGGCTTTCATCTCTAGCCCTCCGGGCAAGACGAAAGCTTAGTTATTAGGTGATGGAATTGCAACAATGATTGCAGCTTGTTTAGGTGGACCTCCAAACACAACGTATGGCGAGAATATTGGTGTTTTAGCTATTACAAGAGCTTTTAGTATTTATGTATTTATTGGAGCAGCATGTTTTGCTATTTTATTTGGATTTTGTGGTAAAGTTTCAGCATTATTAAGTACAATTCCAACACCAGTTATGGGCGGCGTTTCTATTTTATTATTTGGAATTATTGCTTCGAGCGGATTAAGAATGCTAATCGAGAATAAAGTTGATTTCAAGATTAAACGAAACCTTATTATTTCCTCTGTTATTCTTATCATTGGAATCGGTGGTGCAGCAATCCACATTGGAGATTTATTTTCTTTAGAAGGAATGGCTTTAGCTTCTATAATTGGAGTTGCTTTAAATTTGATTCTTCCTGGAAGAGAATTTGTCTCATTCAAAGAAATGTTTGATGAAGAAAATTAAATTATCATCTAATAAAAAAAGACGAAAATTTATAATTTCCGTCTTTTTTTATTAGATATTTTTTGTTCTTAAACTTCATCAAAATCGATTGCTAAAGTAGCTGTTTTTGGACGAGAAATACACGCTAACGTCATTCCTTCTTCATAATCAGAATCTGTTAATACATAGTTGTCTCCGATATGCACTTCGCCTTCCGTTATCTTACACATACAAGACGAACAGACACCACCTTTACATGAATAAGGCGCATCAATACCAGCGTCTAACATTGTATCAATCAAATTTTTTCCTCTATCCCAAGTCACTTCAGAAGTTTCTCCATCAAGTGTTACAGTAACTTGAACCGTTTGAGGTCCTTCGTCATGTTTTGTAAAAATATCTTCTGTTTTCACTGAAGGATTAAACATTTCGAAATGAATATGTTTCTCGATAATTCCCGCTTCATTGATTTTCTTCGCTAAAGTCAAAATCATTTCTTCTGGTCCACAAACCATTGCTTCATCGACTTCATTGATATCAATAATTTGATTCAAAATTAAATCAAACTTCTTCTCATCAATTCGTCCGTTGTAAATAAAATTCTCTTGATCTTGACGCGTATAGAAATGATGAATAAAAACATTGTTTGGATATTTTTGTTTCAATTCTGTCAAACGCTCTTTGAACATGATTGAGTTTTCATCTCTATTTACATAAAAAATATGAAAATTTACCCATTCTTCAGTCTGCAAAGTAAACTCTAACATACTCATAATTGGCGTGATTCCACTACCCGCCGTAAAAGCTAATAACGTACGTTTTTCGTTTGGTTTTGTTGGAATTGTAAAACGTCCACTTGGTGTAGAAACTTCCAATTGATCACCAACTTTTAGTTCATTTGCTAAATAAGAAGAAATCTTTCCATTTGGTTGAGATTTAACCCCAATGCTCCATTTTTTATCATTAGGAGATTCACACAAAGAATAATCTCTTCGTTCTCCATTAATATTAAGAGTGATATATTGTCCAGGTAAAAAATTGTATTCTTCGTGTAATTCCTCAGGAACATCAAACGAAATTTGAACAGCATCAGCCGTTAATTTTACAATTTCTTTTACTGTTAATAAATTAAATTTCATAGTCGTATACTATTTATAATTCTTAAAACAACTCGTTATTTAAGATTGTTCTGCTAACTTTGTACAAAAGTAAGATTTTAGATTAAATAGAAAAAATATATGGAAATAGCATTGATCGCTCATGATGGAAAAAAAGCTGAAATGGTCAATTTTTTAATGAAACATAAAGAAGCTTTAAACAAAAATAATATCACATTTATTGCTACAGGGACTACAGGAAAGTATGCAGAGCAAACTGGACTAAAAGTAACGCGCTATCTATCTGGTCCTCTTGGTGGTGACGCGCAAATTGCCGCTCGAGTTGTAGAAGGAAAAACAGATATGGTTTTCTTTTTTAGAGATCCGATGGGAAAACATCCGCACGAACCAGATGTAAATATGTTACTGAGACTGTGCGATGTACACAATATCCCATTAGCTACAAACCCAGCGACAGCAGAAATGTTATTGGATCATTTGAAATAATTATTCTTAAGCTAATCTTAAGTTTATTTTGGTTGTTTTGGTGGATAATTTATTTAATATTGAATAGAAATTTTAACTGAATATAAATAACAATTCAAAACCAAATTACAATGAATTTAATTAAAAAAACAGCTATCGCGCTTAGCTTATTTGCATTTACTGGATCTACTGTAGCATTTGCTCAAACTAAAACTCCAACTAAAACTGCTAAAACAGAAATGGCAAAAACAAAGGCTACAACTGATAAAAAAGTAACAGAAACAAAAAAGGATGTAAAAGCAACTACAACTAAGAAAACTGATGCAACTGCTAAAACAGTCAATGACAAAAAAGTAGCTTCAGAAAAAAAAGTGGAGAAAACGACTACTCCAAAAAAAGAAACAAAAACGACTGTAGCTAAAACAACTACTGCAGGGACTTACAATGGACACAAAGTTTATGTAGGACCAAAAGGTGGAAAATACTATATCAACGATAACGGAAATAAAACGTATATCAAACAATAGTTTTTATCCTAATAAAAATAATAAAGGCTGTCTATTTGTTAGGACAGCCTTTTTTAAATTATATTTTTATAATATATATTTTCTGGATTTTGAGGATCGATTAAGATATCGACATCTTTTCCTTTTTTTAAAATCTCATTTGCATTAACATCTCCAAAATATTCAAACTCTGTATAGTAAATTTTCTCATTATTAGGATGTTTATAAAAGACTTCAACTATATAATCTGGCAAATGATTTTCTCCTAATAAACCTCTTTTTATTTCAATAATATGTGCTTTTACTTTTACTCCTTTATTTAATAATCTTGAATGATTTAGGTAATCAAATAAATTGACGAAACCTAAATACCCCATAAACAAACTACAGAACAGAAAAACTACTCCAAGTAGTTGATTAAAAAATACACCAAGATTTAGAAAAGAGCATATTAGAACAAATCCTAAACTTAGGATTAAACTTCCTATTGCGATTGACAATTTCATTATTCTTGTATTTGTTATCTGTTTTTCACAAACCGTACCAAAAACAAAAAATTGTCCTATAAAAATAATTTTATTGTAAATTTACTCAAATATCTTAATAAGCTGCTGTAAATCTGCTTTTTATATGATTTGCATTTTCTATTTCATCTGCAATCACCACTGCAACATCTTCCACAGACAAAATACTACGCCCTTCTGCATTGAAAACTGGTACATCATTGCCTAAACGATATGTTCCTTTTCGCTCTCCAGATGTTCCTTGATGCATTTCTGGCGCTGGAGAAAACATTGTCCAATCCAACTCATTATCTTGTTTCAAGATATTATAATAATCTCTCGCTGCCAAAGCGCCTTGTTTTATTTGTTCAGGAAAATCTGGTGTGTCTACAATTTGTAATTCTTTTTGATCATTCACATACAAACTTCCCGCTCCACCAATAACAATCAAACGCTTTACACCAGCTAATTTAGTTGCTTCTTCAATTGCTTTTGCACCTTTCAAATAATCCTCATAAATATTTGGATTTGCCCAACCTGCATTAAATGCACTTACAACTACATCAGCACCTTTCAAATCTGTCGCCAAAGCCTGTACATCGTTTACATCTAACGCCACTTTTGCTACATTTTTACTATCTAAAACCTTGTCAGTATTTCGTGCAAATGCTTTGATAGATTGATTTCTATTTACCAATTCTTCTACGATATGTGAGCCTACAAAACCTGTTGCTCCAATTACTGCTACTCTCATTTTATTTAATTTTATATTGTAATTAATTTTGTTACATTTAAAGATAAAAAATTTTACTGAAATTCATCAGAAAATTGTTTTAAAGTTTTATGATTTAACGATTTTATTAAATCTGATTCAGCATTATCAAATAATTTTTCAAGATTATCATTCATTTGTTTACCAACTGGACATTCAGGATTGGTATGATTCATTCTTCCAAAAACATTTTCTTGATTGACAATTTTATAGACATCGCCTAACAAAATATCAGCAGAATCTTTAACTAAATAAATTCCTCCTTCTTTACCTTTTTTCGAATCGATGAAGCCTGCTTCTTTCAAGAATTTAATCTCACGACGAACCACAACAGGATTAACATTAATACTTCCAGCAATAAAATCAGAAGTAATTAATTGTCCTTTAAACTTTTCAGTCAAAACTAAAATATGAATCGCCGTTGCAAATCTTAAATTATTCATTTTTCTAAATCGATGGGACAAATTTAGTACAAAATTTTTAATTGTAACAAATATTGATACAATTTTATTAATTAATTTCTCTTAAATTTGTTGCATACTCCTATACATATGGAAAATTATAAAAAACATTTATCAAATATTATTGATCTCACAGAAGAACAATGGGTAGAAATTGAAAAATTTTTGGTAGTAAAACACATCAAAAAGAATGAATTTATTTTAGAACCTGGTGAATATTCCGAAGATTATTTTTTTGTTGAATCTGGTGTTATTCGTTCTTATACAATAGATGAAAACGGAAAAGAACATGTTTTACAATTCGGAACAGAAAATTGGATTGTAAGTGATAGAAATAGTGCTTTTTGTAAGCAACAATCAAAGTTTTATATTCAAGCAATAGAAGATTCTACCGTTATTTTATTGAATGAAAAATTAAATAATCTAATCACTCGATTAAATCCAAATTATTTAGCTGCTCAAAATAAATTAATTCAAAATCATGTGCGCAGTTTACAAGATCGTATTAATTTATTACTTGGTGCATCTGCAAAGACTCGTTATTTAGAATTTATGCGTCTTTATCCCAACCAACTTTCTCGCATACCACAATGGATGATCGCCTCATATTTAGGCATCACACCCGAAAGTTTAAGTAGAGTTCGTAAAGAAATAGCACATGGATAGTTATAGTTTTGAAATTTTTGTACCAGAAAAACCTAAAAAAAATAATAAACAAATTGCGAAAGTAATCTTATCATTTCTCGCCGTTACTGTAATTAGTTTTGTGTTTTTGGAGCTGAAAGTTTTTAAAAATCAAACGTATTATTACATTTTTATTGGGCTTTTAGCTACTGCTGTTGCTTATTGGAATGGTTATTTTAAAAGACCTACTACAGAATTGAAAGGTAATTTTGATGGAAAATTGACATTTACAAAAGATACAATTTCTGTAAAGGATCAAACTTTTTCAATCAACGATTTATTTTCTATTGTCATTGATAATGAAGATTACAAAGGAAAAGCTGTAAAAGAATTTGGTGAGTTCGAAAACCCAGAAGGTTCGCACGGAATTAGTAATTTAATTACATTAAAAACAAAAGATAATCAATTTGTTGAAGCTTATTTTTTACAAAAATCATTAAATGAATTTTCTAAAATCGAATCATTTTTAATTCAATATTACAAAAACAATTTACTTTCTGAAGATGATTTAATTTCGATCATGCATTTAGAATATGATATTGATAAGAACGAGTTGAGAAAAAAATTAAGATAATTTAATTTTTCACTAACATATAAAAGTTAAGCTAGTCTCATTATTTAATGTAATTTTGTACCACTTAAAAACAATAATTTATGCAACCAACAGCAGAATGGTTAAAAACTTGGGAATCTAAAAGAGAATTCACTTTAGCTCCTAATGATTTAGAAAAATATTTTACAGATAAAGAAATTGGAGGTGTAGAAATCGACCAAATTGAAATGGGAGAAGTTTCTTTACCGTCTGGAAAAATCTTTGTGAATGATCCTTTGGGTGAATATTTATCAATGGACAAAGATCCTTATTTCCTTGAAACGCCAAAAGGTAATTTTCCTGTAACTGCAAGCATCGTAAAATTTGAAGACGATGGTGATGTTGAGAATTTGATTGGTTGTATCAAAGTTGCTTTTACAAACGAAAAACCTGTTCGTTATGAAGAAGCAATGAAAGGAATTGAGTTGATTGATGAATTACAAGAAGGAGAATATTTTGGTTTTTCTATCGAAAGTGGTTTAGCAACAATTGTTGATGCAGAAGCAAAAGATTCTTTTGTAAAGTTTATTGATGAATTCGAAAGTAAAGGTGATGTAAATTTATATGATGATTATTTCAATGCATTATTTGTAGAAAACGCTAAAAATAATCCGAAATATCAATCAGAAGAAGGAGATTGGATCAATTGGACAATTCCAAATACAGAATTCAAATCGCCAATTTTTCAAGCTGGTTTTGGTGAAGGAATTTATCCCGCTTACTTTGGATACAATGAAAAAGGAGAAATTGTTGCATTTTATATTCAATTCATCGATGCTGAATTAGAAGATTCAGAAGATGATGATGAGTGGTTGTAATTAATTTTTTAGATCAAATAAAATTTAAAATCCTTCAAGAAATTGAGGGATTTTTTTGTTTAAAAATATGCATATTAACGTATTGTATATCATATTAAACAGAATGAGAAAACTAATATTTTTTATAATGATTCTATCCACTACTTTTATTTGGAATATGATACAATAGAATATATAAGAATTCATAAATCAAAATTTCTTAATGAAAATAAAAGTGCTATCAAAAACTATGATAACTTACCTGCAAAATTTAGTCTCTATAAATACAAAAATCCAGAGAATAAAAATAGTTATAAGTTTCAAAATGAATATAAAATATCTGAAAAATTGAAAGATAATTGGTATTTATTGGAACGAATTGAGTAATACAATTTCAAAATTTATTGCTTAAACTGTATCTTTGCATCGATTTTAAAGAAGCAAATGTCCAATTATTTTCAATATTTTAAACATCCAATTACTACGTACGAACTTCCCAAAAAGTTTGATTATCCATTTTATTACGAACCTACTGAAATTGCGAAGCAAGCATGTAGAGAGCTACAAGAATACTTGGGAAATCAAACCGATTTTGAACATAATTTTGGTTTAGAAAATGACCTATCTTCCACTCCAATTGGTAAAATGTTTGGTGTTTTAATTGTTCGAAATCAAAAGAATGAAGTAGGATATTTAGCGGCAGTTTCAGGTAAATTGGCTAATACTAATCAGCACAAATTTTTTGTTCCACCTATTTTTGATATGTTGAATAAAAATGGTTTTTTCTTAGAACAAGAAGAACGTCTGAATGAAATCAATCGTATTTTAGAATCATTAGAAAATGATCAAAACTATTTACAAGTTAAAGAAGATTTTATTCAATTTGAAATCAATTCTAAGTTTAAAATTGAAGAAGGAAAACAACTATTAAAATTAAATAAAAAAGACCGAAAATCCCAACGAGAAACAATTTCTCCAACTTTATCTCAAGAAGAAATTCAATTTTTTGAAGAAGATTTAGTCAAACAAAGTTTACGTGATAAATATGAATTTAGAATTCTAAATGAAAAACTTGATTCTGAAAAACAGATTTTATTAAGCAAAATAAATGTTTTTGAGAATGAAATCAATTCATTAAAAGAAGAACGAAAAATAAAATCTAATTCACTTCAAAATCAATTGTTTAATCAATATCAATTCTTGAATAAGTTTAAGCAAGAAAAAGGATTATTAGAAATTTTTTCAACAACTGTATTTCAACAACCTCCAGCTGCTGCTGGTGAATGTGCTGCACCCAAATTATTGCAATATGCATTTCAAAATGATTTAGAACCAATTTGTATGGCTGAGTTTTGGTGGGGAGATTCGCCAAAATCTGAGGTTAGAAAACATGGTCAATTTTATCCAGCTTGTACAGGAAAATGTGAGCCTATTTTAGGACATATGTTGCAAGGAATTGAACTGAATGAAAACTTATTGTTGAAGCAAAATTCAACTGTTGAAGAGTTAGAAATTTTATATCAAGATAATGATTTGGTTGTCATCAATAAACCAGAAGAGTTTCTTTCTGTTCCTGGAATTGAGATTAAAGATTCGGTTTATCTTAGAATTAAACATCAATTTCCATTGGCAACAGGTCCAATTATTGTTCATCGTTTGGATATGTCAACTTCTGGAATTCTTGTTTTGGCGTTAAATAAAGAAAGTCATAAACTTCTTCAACAACAATTCATTAAACGTAAAGTTCAGAAACGCTACATTGCACTTTTAGATGGAAATATTGAGCGCGATAATGGTTTTATAGATTTACCTTTACGTGTGGATTTGGACGATAGACCGAGACAAATGGTTTGTTATGAACATGGAAAAACGGCGCAGACAAAGTATGAAGTCATTGCAAGAAAAGACAATAAAACGCTTGTCTATTTTTATCCAATTACCGGTCGTACACATCAGTTGCGCATGCATGCTTCGCATCGTTTGGGACTAAATGCACCAATTATTGGTGATGATTTATATGGTACGAAAACAAATCGTTTGCATTTACATGCCGAATCCTTAGAATTTACGCATCCGAAGACGAAAGAATTGATGAAATTTCAAGTAGATCCAAATTTTAATCTCTAATTTTGCGAAAGAATACAAAGAATGGAAAATAAAGATTTGACAATACGAGAAGTAATTTATCGCGATATGGATACGTTGATTATGGCAAAATTGAAAAACGGATCTAATATTTCGATAGATGATTTGATCGATATTTCTTCTTATTTAGCTGCAAGTTTGTTCCGTGAACGTTGGAAACAAAAAGGTGAGTTGAGCGAAGAAGAAGTGAATATCGTTTTAGGAAATTTAGGTGATTTTTGCAATGAACATTTTGGTGAATATTTTACGCAACAAGATTTTGATAAAATTGTAAAAATCTCCCAATTATTGTTACAAAAACCTACGTTTGATAACGATTCGAAAGAATTTTTTGATGAAATATTGAAAAAATAAAGAAAAAAATTAAGCATAAAAAAACCACTTCATTTGAAGTGGTTTTTTGTTATATCTAAAATTGATTAATCAATTACTTTTCCAATTAAATCGAATTCGTAAGCTTCGATAATCTCTACATTTACAAAATCACCAACTGGTAAATAGGTATCAATTGCAGAAATCAAAACTTCATTATCAACATCTGGCGAATCATATTCTGTACGACCAATAAAATTCTCACCTTCTTTGCGATCAATCATTACTCTAAATTGTTTTCCAATTTTTTCTTGATTCAAATCGTACGAAATCTGAGATTGAATTTCCATAATTTCTTCAACACGTTGTTGTTTTACTTCTTCAGGAACATCATCTTCCAAATTATAGGCATGCGTATTTTCTTCATGAGAATAAGTAAAACATCCCAAACGATCAAATTTTTGCTCTTGTACCCACGCTTTCATTTCTTGAAAATCTTCTTCCGTTTCACCAGGATAACCGCAAATCAACGTTGTACGAATCGCCATATCAGGAACTTTTGTACGCATTGCATCTAACAAAGCATTCGTTTTTTCGTGTGTTGTTCCACGACGCATAGATTTTAATAATTTTGTCGAAATATGTTGTAACGGAATATCGATATAATTACAAACTTTTGGTTCTTCACGAATTACATCCAAAACATCTTCTGGGAAACCAGCTGGAAATGCGTAATGCAAACGAATCCATTCGATTCCTTCAATTTTAACTAATTCTTTTAATAAAATCGCTAATTCACGTTTTTTATAAATATCTAATCCATAATACGTTAAATCTTGCGCAATCAAAATCAATTCTTTCGTTCCATTTTTTGCCAATTTAGTAGCTTCTGTAACTAAATCTTCGATTGGACGAGAGACATTTCCTCCACGCATCAAAGGAATTGCACAAAAAGAACAAGGGCGATCACAACCTTCTGCAATTTTAAGATAAGCATAATGACGAGGAGTTGTTGTTAAACGTTCTCCAACTAATTCATGCTTGTAATCTGCTCCTAAAGCTTTTAACAATAATGGCAACTCGCGCGTACCAAAATATTGGTCAACATTTGGAATTTGCTCAATTAAATCTGGTTTGTATCGCTCTGACAAACATCCTGTCACGAAAACTTTTTCCACCAAACCATCTTCCTTACGTTGCACATAATCTAAAATTGTATCAACACTTTCCTCCTTTGCATTATCAATGAAACCACAAGTATTAATCACCACAATTTCTCCAGATTGCTCATGTACAACCTCTTTCCCATTGGCTTTCAGCTGTCCCATTAACACCTCAGAATCGTATACATTTTTAGAACATCCTAACGTAATTACATTAATTTTCTTTTTTCCAGTCGATTTTGTACGCATTACTCTAATTTAAGTTTGCAAAATTACAAAATATTTGAGAGAACTAACCGAAAAGATTGAATGGAACTAGTATAAATAGCTAAAATAAAAATTTTTAAACCTAAATGGATTTAAATAGAATAGATTTCTACACAACTAACTATTTTAGAAAATTAATCAACTATTACTTTATTATCATTAATAATAATTATTAATATTAATTTTAACTAATTGATTAACAAAATATAACAAGTCATTTATAGTTTAATTTCAACAATAAATGTTAAATTTGAGCTTATTAGTACTTTAAGTTAGATGTCAAAGCAATGCTTTGAAATTAAGAAGGTCAAGAGAAATCTTGACCTTTATTTTTTATATTTAATCGATATGATAATGACTCGGAAAAGCCTTTTTAGGATTTTGTTTGAGAATATTCAATTTAAATTGACTTTCTAAAAATCCGTAACCATAATTGAAGAATTGAATTAAAGTTGTCTGAATTGATAATAAACCTACAACCGCAGATTTAAAACGAATTGTAGAGAAAATAAAAATCAAAAACATATAAATTAACCACAAAACAAACGGAATTTGTAGGATAAATTGATGTTTTGGAAGAATAAAACTCAACAATAAAAATAAAAATGCAACTAAAGTTCCGACAAAAAATAAACTCGGAAACCAAAAAGTTGGTTTGATATAATTTGGATGACGTTGATTTAGAATTGGACGCGCAACTCCAAATTGATACACTTGTTTTGCAAATTTCTTTAACGAAGTTCTACGTTTATGAATCACTTTAGAATCTTGAAATAATCGTGTTTCAAAACCATTTTCCCACAAACGCATTGATAAATCTGGATCTTCTCCAACGCGTAAATCTGTAAAACCACCCGTTTTTTCGTACGCTTTACGAGAAATTCCCATATTAAAACTACGTGGCTGAAATTTACCAATTTGCTTTTTTCCTCCACGGATTCCTCCTGTTGTCAAAAAAGAAGTCATCGAAAATGTAATCGCTTTTTGCAAATCTGTAAACGAATCATCTGCACCATCTGGACCACCAAAAGCATCAACAAAATTGTTTGTTAATTCTTTTTTAACCGATTCAATATAAGTCGAAGGAATAATCGTATCAGAATCTAAAAAAATGAAATAATTTCCATTCGCTTTTTCCATTCCAAAATTTCTCGATTTTCCTGGACCTGAATTTGTTTTGTAATAATAATGAAGATCTAATTGAGTTTCAAATTTAGCACAAACTGTAACCAATTTATTTTGAGAACCATCGTCTACAATAATAATTTCGAACAACTTATCCGTTTGTTTCACTAAACTTGACAATAATTCTGTCAATTCATCTTGACGTTCGTAAACGGCAATAATTATCGAAAGTTGCAAATCTTCTTTTCCCAAAATATATTATTGATTGAATGATTCTTTCAACTCTAATGTCACTTTCTGAATTTCATCTAAACTCTTAAAATGATTCAATTTGAAAGTTGATTTTGATTGTTTCAATTCGTGAGCAATTGCCAAAATAGTATCCAATGGACTTTGCTCCTCTCCTTTCGAAGTTTCATCAAAATTAATTCCAACCAAAGAAACTTCTTCAATCATTCCGAACAACCATTCTTCTAAAAAAGTATTCAAATCTATTGAATCAATTTTATGATTTGCCCATTGATTTTGTTTCGCTTTTTCAGCTAAATCTGTATTCGACCAAAAACAAATAACCTCTAAATTAGAGCTATCTTCATACTCAAATTCCTCTGAATACGAAACAGCAAAACCTTCTTCCGAAGTTAAAAGATATACTTTTTGATCTTGACAAATTTCTTTTATAAATTGACTCACTTCTCTTAATTTTGATTTTTAGCTTTTTTACTTCCTTCGTACATTTCGTATTGTAAAAAGTCGCATTCTAACTTACCATTGAACACTTTTACTTTCTTCGAAGGACGTAAACCGACATATTTTTTGGCTTGTAAATCTGATGTGATAAACCACGCCAATGTATTTGGATAACTCGATTTTAACGTGTCACCAATTTGTTTGTAAAATTCTTGGTTATTATTTTCGATACGCTCATCATAAGGCGGATTGAACACCAATAAAACTGGGAACAATTCCTTTTTAGATGTAAAGAAATCTTGATTTCTAACTTCAATAAAATCCTCTAAATCAGCAGATTTTATATTCATCTGCGCAATTTTTACCATCATTGGAGAAATTTCGTAACCTACAATTTTATATTCAGATTCTTTGATACGATTTAAGCGCGTATTACGAATTTGTGTAAACAATGTTTCATCATAATCTGGCCAATTCTGAAAAGCAAAATGCTTACGATGAATTTGTGGCGGAATATTATTCGCAATCATCGCCGCTTCAATCAACATTGTTCCCGAACCACACATTGGATCAAGGTAATTTCCTTTTCCATCATAACCCGCTTGCAACAACAAACCTGCTGCTAAAACCTCGTTAATTGGAGCTGGACCAGTTTCTTCACGATAACCACGTTTGTGCAACGATTCTCCAGAAGAATCTAACGACAACGTAATTTTATCGTGCGAAATATGTAAGTTAAAACGTACATCTGGAAAATCTTTATCAATGCTTGGACGACGACCATTTTTTTCTTTGAATCGATCTACAATAGCATCTTTCACTTTTAAAGCAGCATAATGCGAATGCGTAAAATAATCTGAATGAACAGTTGGATCAATCATAAAAGTTTGATCGACATTTAGATAATTTTCCCAATGGAATTTTTTGAATTTCTCATACAATTGATGATCATTTTTCGCAGAAAACGAAAGAATTGGCTTCTGTATACGAAGTGCAGTACGCAAGCTGTAATTTGCTTTGTACATGAAACCTAAATCGCCATTAAATTCAACCATTCGGTTTTGGATTTTAACATCTGCCGCACCCAACGCTTTTAATTCTTGCGCTAATATTTCTTCGAAACCAAAAAAGGTTTTCGCAATCATTCTGAAATTTTCCAAGGAAATAAAATTTTTACAAAAGTACGGGAAATAAAGGAAATTGAGAAAGGAATAATTGTTTTTCGATATTCTAAACTAATTTATATCTTAACAAAAAATATTTCATGGATCAAGAAACTAAATATGAAAAAATATTGGTTCGATATTATAGTAAGGTTTTAGAAGAAGAAATAGTTGAAACACTTTGGACAGAAACCATAGACAAAGAAAAAGGATTATATAAAATTGAAAATATTCCGTTCTATGGTCCATGTTTTTCAAGTGACGATATAGTATTTGCTGAATATGATAACGATGAAGAATGTTTGACTTTTAGAAAAGTAATTGAATTTTCTGGAAATTCGACAGTTCAAGTTATAATAATGAATGATGAAATTAATAGAGATGATATTAGAAATATTTTCAAGAATTTGAATTGTGAAAGTGAAGCGCTGAATGAAAAATACTTTGTTCTAGAAATTCCTTTAAAAATAAATTATAAATCTGTTTTTGATAAATTAATCGAATTACAAGAAAATGAATTTATTGCTTTTGCAGAACCTGTTTTATCAGAAAAACATCGTGATGAAACCAGATAATAATCTTAATAATATTTCTTAATTTCTATATTTTCCTTCATCGACATTCTTCGTACCTTTCGGCTATTAAAGTTTAATTTTTTAGAATTCGATATAAAATGGAAAAAATCACAGATCGTCTTTCAGCTTTGAGAGAGGTTATGAAACAAAATGGAGTTAGCGCAACAATTATTCCTGGAACAGATCCGCACGGAAGCGAATATTTACCAAATCGTTGGAAAGAGCGTACATGGATTTCAGGTTTCAATGGATCGGCTGGAACTGCAGTTGTAACATTAGAAAAAGCGGCTGTTTGGACGGATTCGAGATATTTTATTCAGGCAGAAGATCAATTAAAAGACACGACTTTTGAGTTGATGAAAATGAGAATGCCAGAAACTCCTTCTATCAACGAATGGATTATTTCTCAATTAAAAGAAGGAGAAGTTGTTGGTCTTAATCCGCAAATGTTTGCGCACAATGCTTTTGCAGAAAATTATAACGAGTTTTCATTCAATCAACTTTCAGTTAAAAATATTGATTTAATTGATTTAGCTTGGCAAGATCGTCCTGCTTTACCAGAGAATCCATTCTATATTTATGATGTAAAATTTGCTGGAAAATCTGCTTCAGAAAAAATTTCGGAAGTGCGCAATGAGATGAAAAAAGCAAATACCAATGTATATATCATGAATTCGTTGGATGAAATTGCGTGGTTATTTAATATTCGTGGAAATGATGTTAACTATAATCCATTGACAATTTCATATGCCGCTGTGGATACAGAAAATGCGTATTTA
This sequence comes from Empedobacter falsenii, assembly GCF_019308355.1. GTDB lineage: Bacteria > Bacteroidota > Bacteroidia > Flavobacteriales > Weeksellaceae > Empedobacter > Empedobacter falsenii_B. The sequence goes on from NZ_JAAGKM010000050.1 coordinate 14,691, forward strand.
TTTATAGATGAAGCAAAAGTAACTCCAGAAACAAAAACTGCTTTAGCAAATGAAGGAATTACAATTCAACCTTATTTAGCGGTTTACGATTATTTAAAGAAACAAAACGAAAAATCGCATGTATTGGTAGATGGAAATCGAATTAATCAATCGTTATACGAAGCAATTTCTACTTCTTCAACTATTAATTTAGCTGCTTCTCCAGTAACAAACTTAAAATCGGTTAAAAATGAAATCGAGCAAGAAGGTTTCAGAAATGCTATGGTAAAAGATGGCGTTGCATTGACTAAATTTTTCATCTGGTTAGAAGAAAATATCGACAATAATATTAATGAAGTTACAGTTGATGAGCAATTGAAATTTTTCCGTTTGCAACAGGAAAATTGTAAAGGTGCAAGTTTCGGAACAATCTGTGGTTACGCAGACCACGGCGCAATGAACCACTACTCTGCTTCACCTGAAACTGCTTATACATTAGGATGTAAAGAAATGTTGTTAATCGATTCTGGAGCTCAGTTTTTGGAAGGAACAACAGATATTACGCGCACATTGATGTTAGGAGAACCAACAGCGCAACAAAAAACAGATTACACCTTAGTTCTTAAAGGAAATATTGGTTTATCGGAAGCTATTTTTCCTGTTAATTCTCGTGGTTCTTTGTTAGATGTTTTGTCGCGTAAAGCGCTTTGGGAAAACGGTTTCAATTATGGGCACGGAACTGGACACGGAGTTGGTCATTTCTTATGTGTACACGAAGGGCCACAAAGTATTCGTTTAGAAGAGAATTTAACTCCACTAAAAGCTGGAATGGTGCTTTCTAACGAACCTGGTTTGTATCGCGATGGTGAATACGGAATCAGAATCGAGAATCTAATGATTGTTCAACCAGCGATGTCTACTCAATTTGGTGATTTCTTGAAGTTTGAGATTATTACAGTTTTCCCAATTGAGAAAAATTTGATTGATGTTAATTTAATGACAAACGAAGAAATTGCATGGTTGAATAATTATCATCAATTTGTTTTCGAGAAAATTTCTCCATTCTTAGATGAGAAAGAAACAACTTGGTTAAAAGAAAAATGTGAGGCTATTTCTAAGTAAATTTAATTTCAACAAAAAGTCATTCTAAATTCGTTTCAGAATCAGACATAAAAAAATAAGAAACTGAAAATAAATTCAGCTAGACAAAAAAAGAATCCGTCTCACAACTGAGGCGGATTTTTTTTTTGTTATTATTGAGGGTTTTCGTATATTTATATCTGATAATCATACAGTTGTTTATGAATTTTAAGCATTACAATCAAAATCAGTTGGTT
>NZ_JAAGKM010000051.1 GCF_019308355.1 Empedobacter falsenii
ATTTGGTATAACAGAAATAGAAGACATAAAGCTTTGAATTATAAAACTATTTTTGAGTTTAATAATAATTTACAATTTTTAAAAAATGTAGCTTAACTTACACTGGAAAATTCAGGGGGATATCCATATTTATCAAAGTAATTACAACAAAATATATCGTGTAAAAGTTGGTATTATAGTTGTGAGTTCCTTTCAATTTGGTATATTTATCAAAGTAATTACAACTGGCATGGCAAAAGATCAAGTATATGATGGGTTGTGAGTTCCTTTCAATTTGGTATATTTATCAAAGTAATTACAACATCTTACAACTAAATCAACTTAATGACGTAGTTGTGAGTTCCTTTCAATTTGGTATATTTATCAAAGTAATTACAACTAAAAAGTAGTAAATAAATAGATCATTGCAGTTGTGAGTTCCTTTCAATTTGGTATATTTATCAAAGTAATTACAACTAAACGGCATTAATATTATGACAACTTCAAGTTGTGAGTTCCTTTCAATTTGGTATATTTATCAAAGTAATTACAACGTAGTAGCTTCGATGTAGTTGTAATCTTTAGTTGTGAGTTCCTTTCAATTTGGTATATTTATCAAAGTAATTACAACCTGCGTTTTCAATTGTCATTACAGAGGATGGTTGTGAGTTCCTTTCAATTTGGTATATTTATCAAAGTAATTACAACTTGACCACTTTAAAATAATTATACTTTCTCGTTGTGAGTTCCTTTCAATTTGGTATATTTATCAAAGTAATTACAACTATTAATTTATTTAGAAAGTAAATAATAACGTTGTGAGTTCCTTTCAATTTGGTATATTTATCAAAGTAATTACAACGGACTTACGGAGGTTCTCATGTTCTGCTGGGTTGTGAGTTCCTTTCAATTTGGTATATTTATCAAAGTAATTACAACTGTTGCTCCTCAAGCAAAATTGAGTGCTGCGTTGTGAGTTCCTTTCAATTTGGTATATTTATCAAAGTAATTACAACCTGCAGTTGCTAACGTTGTAGTTGCTTTACGTTGTGAGTTCCTTTCAATTTGGTATATTTATCAAAGTAATTACAACAACTCATTGCGTAAACCTCGTTTACTTGGTGTTGTGAGTTCCTTTCAATTTGGTATATTTATCAAAGTAATTACAACTTTCGATATTAAACGCGAAGTATATGCCTAGTTGTGAGTTCCTTTCAATTTGGTATATTTATCAAAGTAATTACAACCTATCGGAACAATTGAACACGCAATCGAATGTTGTGAGTTCCTTTCAATTTGGTATATTTATCAAAGTAATTACAACAAACTCTTTCAATTGTTACACGACCTTGTGGTTGTGAGTTCCTTTCAATTTGGTATATTTATCAAAGTAATTACAACTAAACGGCTTGATTTTGCAATGTAGTTTCTGTTGTGAGTTCCTTTCAATTTGGTATATTTATCAAAGTAATTACAACGAACAACAAATATTAAAATATTTACTCCAAGTTGTGAGTTCCTTTCAATTTGGTATATTTATCAAAGTAATTACAACTGTAACAAAAAAGGATTGGAAACAAAAATGGTTGTGAGTTCCTTTCAATTTGGTATATTTATCAAAGTAATTACAACAGGTTGGAATCCTGAAGGTTTTTTCGTTTGGTTGTGAGTTCCTTTCAATTTGGTATATTTATCAAAGTAATTACAACAGTATTTACAAGTCAATTCTTAAGCTATTAGTTGTGAGTTCCTTTCAATTTGGTATATTTATCAAAGTAATTACAACACACTCGTAGACATTTACGAAAAGACATTAGTTGTGAGTTCCTTTCAATTTGGTATATTTATCAAAGTAATTACAACGCAAAATAAAAAGTATAAACGAATAACAGTGTTGTGAGTTCCTTTCAATTTGGTATATTTATCAAAGTAATTACAACGCAAAATAAAAAGTATAAACGAATAACAGTGTTGTGAGTTCCTTTCAATTTGGTATATTTATCAAAGTAATTACAACAAGGTGCGCCAGATACCTGTTGTGAGTTCCTTTCAATTTGGTATATTTATCAAAGTAATTACAACAAAGTTTTTTATAAAGCTGTAAAGCTGGTTGTTGTGAGTTCCTTTCAATTTGGTATATTTATCAAAGTAATTACAACTTATAAGGGAAATTCTGTTACATATTATTAGTTGTGAGTTCCTTTCAATTTGGTATATTTATCAAAGTAATTACAACATAACAGAAGCTAACGAATAGCGAAGGCGTGTTGTGAGTTCCTTTCAATTTGGTATATTTATCAAAGTAATTACAACAATTTTCAATTCTAATTTGATTATCACTTAGTTGTGAGTTCCTTTCAATTTGGTATATTTATCAAAGTAATTACAACTAACCTTGATAAATCGATACCTTGATTATAGTTGTGAGTTCCTTTCAATTTGGTATATTTATCAAAGTAATTACAACTACTTACAGTCCAACTGTAGCAACATCACTGTTGTGAGTTCCTTTCAATTTGGTATATTTATCAAAGTAATTACAACGCATTTAAAAAACATTAGTACCTTAACAGCGTTGTGAGTTCCTTTCAATTTGGTATATTTATCAAAGTAATTACAACTTTCACGGTCGAAGGGAAAACAGTTACAATGTTGTGAGTTCCTTTCAATTTGGTATATTTATCAAAGTAATTACAACTCACCACAAAAAAAGGAGGATCAAAACTTAGTTGTGAGTTCCTTTCAATTTGGTATATTTATCAAAGTAATTACAACCGAAATTGCTAAATCTATCACTGGTTTCGAGTTGTGAGTTCCTTTCAATTTGGTATATTTATCAAAGTAATTACAACCAAACATAATCAAGACAAATTTAAACAACAGTTGTGAGTTCCTTTCAATTTGGTATATTTATCAAAGTAATTACAACGCGTTCTTGGATTTGTTAAACTGGTGAAGTGTTGTGAGTTCCTTTCAATTTGGTATATTTATCAAAGTAATTACAACGTAAAAAATGTGTAAGTCCCAGTGTTCACTGTTGTGAGTTCCTTTCAATTTGGTATATTTATCAAAGTAATTACAACTTTTCAATATGATTACCATTCATTTTCCAGGTTGTGAGTTCCTTTCAATTTGGTATATTTATCAAAGTAATTACAACATCATTTTGAAGTGCTGCTTTAATATCCGGGTTGTGAGTTCCTTTCAATTTGGTATATTTATCAAAGTAATTACAACTAAGTAGGAACTTATTTACTAATGTTTCAAGTTGTGAGTTCCTTTCAATTTGGTATATTTATCAAAGTAATTACAACCATAATACTAACAGTAATACTAACAAACCAGTTGTGAGTTCCTTTCAATTTGGTATATTTATCAAAGTAATTACAACTCAAACCTAACGGCACGCTTTAACTCGCTTGTTGTGAGTTCCTTTCAATTTGGTATATTTATCAAAGTAATTACAACTTTTGTCCAAGAAATAGTAGAATTGATTGGGTTGTGAGTTCCTTTCAATTTGGTATATTTATCAAAGTAATTACAACTTAATTACCAAAGCATATAAATATAACTAAGTTGTGAGTTCCTTTCAATTTGGTATATTTATCAAAGTAATTACAACATAACTGGTCCGACTTTCATCGACCAATGAGTTGTGAGTTCCTTTCAATTTGGTATATTTATCAAAGTAATTACAACTGCCGAAGTTCAGAAGTTAGAGGACGCCTAGTTGTGAGTTCCTTTCAATTTGGTATATTTATCAAAGTAATTACAACTAAGGCTGCTTATTTTGTACATTATTGTAAGTTGTGAGTTCCTTTCAATTTGGTATATTTATCAAAGTAATTACAACTTGCAAAGAGTTAAAAGTACCATCAACACTGTTGTGAGTTCCTTTCAATTTGGTATATTTATCAAAGTAATTACAACCTAATTGCATTGGTAAACAAGGTTCTCCAAGTTGTGAGTTCCTTTCAATTTGGTATATTTATCAAAGTAATTACAACTAGATGATGACAAAGCAGGAAAAGCCGCTAGTTGTGAGTTCCTTTCAATTTGGTATATTTATCAAAGTAATTACAACTTATCCGAACAAAGTAAAAGTAACCATGCAGTTGTGAGTTCCTTTCAATTTGGTATATTTATCAAAGTAATTACAACTCGCGTGCTTTTCTGTCTTCATTCTTGGCGTTGTGAGTTCCTTTCAATTTGGTATATTTATCAAAGTAATTACAACCTTCTCCGTCGCCAAAAATGATCCAATTTGGTTGTGAGTTCCTTTCAATTTGGTATATTTATCAAAGTAATTACAACGACGAAATGTTTTCAAAGTCTTTTCTTTGAGTTGTGAGTTCCTTTCAATTTGGTATATTTATCAAAGTAATTACAACCTGGATGTAACATGTCGAGACGTTCCGTAAGTTGTGAGTTCCTTTCAATTTGGTATATTTATCAAAGTAATTACAACAGGAAAGCGATCTTCTATATACATTCGTGTGTTGTGAGTTCCTTTCAATTTGGTATATTTATCAAAGTAATTACAACGAAGAGAATAAAAAAAATAATGAAAATGAAGTTGTGAGTTCCTTTCAATTTGGTATATTTATCAAAGTAATTACAACTAAGTATCAAATCTTGCACACGCAAGGAAAGTTGTGAGTTCCTTTCAATTTGGTATATTTATCAAAGTAATTACAACATGGCAATGGTAAACAACAACTTAAAAAACGTTGTGAGTTCCTTTCAATTTGGTATATTTATCAAAGTAATTACAACTAAAAATCAAAAAATCTTTGTATTGAATTAGTTGTGAGTTCCTTTCAATTTGGTATATTTATCAAAGTAATTACAACACCAGGAAGTAAAACCAGGAAGATAAACGTGTTGTGAGTTCCTTTCAATTTGGTATATTTATCAAAGTAATTACAACTATATATCAAGTAACAAAGTACTGCTTTTTGTTGTGAGTTCCTTTCAATTTGGTATATTTATCAAAGTAATTACAACTTTTAACGAGTATTTTGTGGAAGCTGCATAGTTGTGAGTTCCTTTCAATTTGGTATATTTATCAAAGTAATTACAACTGTGTTCTTAGATTTGAAGCTGCACGAAATGTTGTGAGTTCCTTTCAATTTGGTATATTTATCAAAGTAATTACAACTCCTAACTACGGAAATAAAACTATTCCTGCGTTGTGAGTTCCTTTCAATTTGGTATATTTATCAAAGTAATTACAACAACTATATTGAAGCTACAACCACACGTATAGTTGTGAGTTCCTTTCAATTTGGTATATTTATCAAAGTAATTACAACTATTGGATGTATTTATTGCATCAAATAATAGTTGTGAGTTCCTTTCAATTTGGTATATTTATCAAAGTAATTACAACTAAAAAAATAGTATTAATTTAGTAGCGTTAGTTGTGAGTTCCTTTCAATTTGGTATATTTATCAAAGTAATTACAACCTCATTTTTATTATCCTTTGTTTTAAAGGGTTTGAGAAGAAAAGTAGAAATGAGAAAAAAAGTAAAAACCGATAGAATACATATTATTCTATCGGTTTTTTTATTTCTAAAACAATTCTAATTGTTGGGGTCGTGTGGGTAAATTAGTTTCTTTTTTTGAAAAGAAGATCTCCATTTGTCCAAATTGTTTATCGGTAATACAAATAATTCCTACTTTCCCATATTCAGGTAATTTAGATTTGACGCGTTTTATATGTACCTCAGCATTCTCTTTACTTGGGCAATGCCGCAAATAAATCGAAAACTGAAACATTGCAAAACCATCGTCAAGCAATTCTTTTCGAAATCTTGTTGCTTGACTTCGTTGTTTCTTTGTTTCGGTTGGTAAATCGAATAAAACTAAAACCCACATAATTCTATATGCATTATAACGACTAAAACTCATACCATTTCAGGAAAACGAATCATACGCTGCTCCCCTGTCATACACTTATACAACGAACTTGTTGTAGAACTTAGCGCAACCAACAAAGGTCGTTTTAGTCCATCCATCATCACATCTTTTGTTGCAATCGATAACAAATGCGCTTTGGCTTCTTTATTCATTTCTGTTGGTCGAAATGGTTTATTTATCCATTCTAATACCAACTCGTCAACATAAGGACGATAAGGCTCCATTATATCGTCAGCCAAACAATAGGGATTGTATTTATTACGATGAAAAATACCAATGGTAGGATTTAATCCAGAACTCACTAAAGCTCTTGCAACCATACTTCGAAGAATAGCATATCCAAAATTCAGAAAATTATTAGGAGCATCACCATCTCGTTCTCTCGTAAAATTGTCAAATAACTGTTTCCAATAATATTGTGCAGCAATTCCTTCCATATTCGTGGAATCTCCAGATTTTACATTCGTTAAATAATTCTGCATAGGCTCCTCTACAAAACCAAACTTACTCAACAATGCTTTCTGTTGATAAATTTTAGCTTCTATTGTTTGTTTCCACAACTGTTTGCGCAATGGTTCCGAAACATTAATCTGATGTTTCAATCGCTCACTATGCTCAACGTGTCCATTCATTGGCAACATCAATCCTAAAGGCATATGACTTTCGTCGCAGCTAATAATTGCCACATTATTTTGTTGTAATGTCACAATAAGTTGATGACTAATGGTTATTTGATAATGATCCAATACCAAAAAACCCAAATCTTCAATCGGCACAGATCCTTTGATTTCTTTAGTTGCAGTATCTTCTATTTTCAACTGATTGTCTTTCAATTTCAAATAAGATGGATTGCCAATGTAAATGGTGCGTTTTAGCATAGTTTAAATTTAAGCTTTTGAAATGTTTCCTAAACGGTCTACTTTGAGTTTTATGCAAACAGATTTAATCTGAATACCATCAAGTGAATTTTGATTTTTAGATTGCGGGCTACCTAAACCAAGTTCATTTTGAATTGATAATTTTATCTGTGTTTTTTCTTGTTCCTTATTTGACATGTTAAAAAGTAAACTAGAAACATTTGATGGCACAAAATTCATTGTAGTTCCACTTCCATCCGTAAACTTATAAACCCGATTTAATTGCTCTTTTTTCATTTTTGAAAAATCAATCAAATTCGGATTCTCTTTTTCCTCTTCTGTCGGCACATATACCAAGTCATTTGGATTTAGTACAAAGATTAATTTGAAGTCTGTATCATCCGGGTGTGTTACAGGGCAAGGTTCAAATCCGTCTTTTAAATTTTGAACTGACTCTCTTAAAGTTGGAATATAAAACTTTCTATCTGTTCCATTTTGATAAAATCCGCAGAAAGCATTACTTCCTGCAGCAGTAACAACATATTTGGTGCTTTTTTGTCCGTATTCAGAAACCGAAAATTTAGTCCCCATTGCATCAGCTGTCCTCACTTTATAAATGGGATGATGAAACTTTCCATTATTAAGATTTACAATATTATTATTCATTTCTAATATTCCATCTGGAGAAAACGCTTTTTCTGTATCATATTTAACCTTATCATCAACAAGTTCTTTATAACTATCGAGATGATTTTTCAATATTCGTTGAATACCTGTGTCTGTAATGGATTCAATTGTTTTGATAATTTTATCCGAGGATATAGATGCAAAAGACTCTAATTCATTTCCGAATCGCGTTGCAACAAATTTTTCGTATACTTCTACTTTTGAATATTCTTTTCCAAGCTTTTCAACAATTTCTTTTATAGTTTTATTTTCTTCCTTTAAATTATTCACAAGAGATAAAACATATGAATCATACAAGTCATAATTTACCTCTAGCGCTTTTTTTAAGCTAATGCTAATAACATTCTTATTTGTGTTTTCATTATTTTGCAATTTTACTTTACCATAAAAGGTGTCTTCATGAAGTCTTTTTCTTACATTATAGTTAGTAACTTCTTTTAATCTTTCTTGTTTAAAAACATTAAGCCTCCCTTCTTCAGTTTTTAAATATTTATTCCATCTTTGTCGAATAACACGATTTTTTTGTTTGAAACTTGCAATTGTATTTTCTAATGCATTTTGAGCTATTTCTTTAAATATTTTGCTTTTTGTTTCTCCAAATTGATATTCAAATTCATCAATTCCATCTTTAGTTCTTACTTGTGCAGGAGGCAAGAAATACCATTCTTTTTCATCATTAAAACCATTCCTTGAGTTGGTTAATTGAAATTTAATTCCCTTTCTTGTTTTTAATTTTTCTTCATCATTTTTATCTTGTGATGAGATATTGTTGAGATATTGTACGTGATTTTCAGTTGTTAGAGCAATTATCAAAGCATCTAAAGCATGATGACGATGATCAATTCTCTTTGGATCAAAATTTTTGTTAGCTTCTTCTGGAACTGTATTGATAAAAACTTTATGACCATTTATCTCTCTGTAATCTCCAAACAAATTTGAATTGGTTAATTCATTCAATCGTTTAAATCTTGGAGAAACAATTTCATTCCAAGCATCATTAAGCTTCCAATGTCTTTTTAATGTTGATGTAATGGTACCATTTGTTGCCAAAATATTTTTGGAACGAAAGGTATCTTCATCTTTTTCTCGAACAATGTTGCTCAACAGTTTCATTGCCATTTTAGAAATGTATTGACTATTGTTCAATTGACTATTAGTAAACTCTTCGGGAATTTCTTTACTCAACAAGATTTCTCTTTTCCTTCCAGAAAAATTGTTTTTTATCAATACTTCATATTCATCAATGGAAAGTATTTCGATCGACTCATTGTGTGCAGAACAAAATACTTTTTTAGATTTAGCATTAGCAATAAATTGATATCCCGTTGCAGCTTTTTTCTCTTTATTGACTTCAGTTTCACATATTACTTTATTGTACAACGCATTCAAAGTAATGCGCTCTTGCGGAAAAATATGTTCTATTTCATATTTTTTACGGTCAAATAAATCTGATAGTTTTATGAATTTCCCTGTATAAGGCGATTGGTAACGTTGGTCAAGCCAAAGTTTATATCTTTCAAAATCGCTTCTACTTACTTTAGAAAATTCTTTAGTTGTTATTTCTTTAATTTCCTTTTTAGTTATCTTAAAATATGGATAATCTTCTGTAATTTCTTCTGTATTTGAATACTCTTTTGTGTCTTTATCATACTCAATTGATGATATTAACCCCTCTTCTAAAATTCTCAGTTTCTCTTGCTGAAAAGGTGATTTTTCCTGCAGTGAAGGATTTGTTCTTTTTAATTCCCGAAGAAGCTCAACAATACGTTCGTTGGTTTTCTGGTTTTCTTTATTGTTTTTATCGTCTTTTTCCTTTTGCTTATTGTTTTTCTTCATTTCTCGACCTAATTCAATATGAATTCTGTCGAATAATTTGTTGTAAATAATATTGCCTTCTTCATCAGTCCCAACTTTTTCTCCGTAATATTTCCAAATATCTTTCACAACGTGAAGTGTTTCTACCAAAACCTTTTCTACTACTGGATTATTTAAAGAATGTTGTTTGAATTCATTTTTTAAATAATTCTCGATATCATAAGGCGATTGCCAAAATTGAACTTCTCCAACTTCGGAATAACGACCATAAACCAAATAACAAGCACTTGAAACCCAAAGCCCTTGGAAATCTTTCAATTCTCCATTGATTTCTTCCTTATCTAATACTTTTTGTTTTGCTTCTTGATTAGTTTTAGATAAAATAGTTTCAACTTCCTTTTCATTCCAATATTTTCCCAGTCTTAAAAAGGGCAACATCTTTTTGATGGCTTTTTCGGAATAGGTTCCATAATCATTAGTATATCCTCCGAAAGAGCTAAAGTTTTTCACTAAATCTGCGTGAAACTCTTTTGACAACCCGGATTTTTCTAACAACCGATTAATAATATTACTTAAACCTTTAGTGAATTCATCTTTTTTCTTTACAGAATAAAAGAAATGCCAAAGAGTGTATTCATTTTCAGGTGTTAAAAATCTTTTGTAATCAAAACCTTTAACTCGTTTTGTTCTTAAAATAAAATTATATCTCGTTGGATTGCAAGGTTCTTTATCCGATGCAAAATTCCATTTATGACTGTCACTATTTATATCTAAATCCTTATACTTTTTATTTAGAAACCCGAGAATATCTTTTTCTGTAACACTTTCTTTATCATTCAAAAAAGCATATAATTCTTCTTTAAGTTCGTTTGTCAATAATTGACTTGTAACATCCAGATTGATTTTAATTTCATTATTGATAATATCTTCTTTCTTAATGATTTTAAGTCTTTTAATAAACTGCCAAAGCCTAAATTCTTGATACAAAGGGTTGGCTTTGTGTATTGCTTTTAAAGAATTTTTATATTTCTTTCCAGTTTTTTCATCTGCACGTTCGTAGTTTTCTTTCTCGTAAACACAATCAGCAATCAAAGATTTTTTAGACTTTAAATCTCTTTGATACATTAAAATATCTTCTTTAATCAAGTGATTAAAATCTAATTCCTTAATTGTTTTTTGATGGCTGATATTATTAGGATACAAAAGCTGAATAGCTTGTTCGTAAAGTTCCCTATTCTTTAATTCAGGATGAAATTGTTCCTGATTTTTATAGATAACATCCAATTCTTCACGGTAATAATCTCTTTCGATAACCGTAATTAAATCTGCTTTAATTTTTTGTTTTGGATTCTGTAAAAGGTTATAGTACACGAAGGAAGCAACTCCTTTAGTGTTATTTTTTGTATTGAAAGAAGTTAAGGAAGTTTCCGTTTTTAGTTTCATCAAAGTCCAATCTTTTTCCATTGGAATATTGATATTTCTGCCTTTATCTGCACCTTTTAATATCCTTTCACCATTCTCATTATATTTGGATTTAATAATAAAATCTCGTTTAGTATCTTTCCATTTGGGCATAAACTTACTTTGTTGCTCCTTAATCCAGCCTGTTTCTAATTCAACCTCGAAAATAAAATTTTCTTTTATTTTTCTTCCAGTATTTCTAACATCAACTATAGTAAATTCACGAACCTCATTGATGATATATTCGGTTTTCTTCGCATCAATTGTACCTTCATCATCATATTTAGAAACAATCTCAACTTCTTTTAAATCTCCTATTTCCGTAATTGGAATCTTCGTTTCCTCCTTGTATTTAAAAAGTTCAATGGTTTCATTATTATTATCAACAAGAACGATCTCGTAAGCATCTTCGTTTTCAATCTTATGAATAGTTTTTACTTTTCCGACAAAGGAATCTGTCATTTCTCCTTCTTTTTGTATTTTTTCATCTTGCCCAATTACTTTTTCATAGCCTCTTTTTTGATTAAAGCTTAAAGTAATCCAAGCCAGTTGCTCTTTGGTAAGTTCAAAATCTTTATCAGTAACCGCTTTATGTCTTAGATAATACAATGTCCAATCGTAAGGAATTTTTGTTTCGTTGCCATTTTTTTTGTGATAAAACATTTCAGGATATTTTTTCCTGAAATCATTTTCCATTTGGTAGTAAGCATCTTTAAAAAGGAATTGAAATTTGCCATTTTCATCTTTGTAATAAGCTAACTTCTCTTCAGTCCCTTTTTTAAACTTACCACTTCGTTTCCCTTTTTCATTTTCAAATTCAATAGATAGTTTATAATGCTCGGGAAGAGCATTCAATAAATTTAAAACACAATGAAGTCTATCTCTTCTTAATAAATATCTTTCATTAAGTTTTCTTGGAGAACGTTGAGTGGTTCTCTTCGCTGCACTACTTTCTGTTTTAGTACCACTTTCAAATTTTGCAATTTCGGCTGCATCCATTGTAAGGATACGAGATCCAATACCTAATATTTTTACTATTTTATTATCGTGGTCAATTTCTATCAAAGCCCAACCAATGGAGTTGGTACCTAAATCGAGTCCAAGTATAGTTTTAGTCATAAGTTTTTATTTTGCCTATTAAATTACATAAAAAATATTCTATGTAATTACGGTTTCACGTAATTATATATTAATATTTTATTTTTATATTTGTCTTATTGAAAGGAACTCACAATAAGGATTATTCCGTTGTGAAAACATTTAGCGCCTCACCTATCTGTGGGGCTTTTTTTATTTTTCTTATTGTGTAAAATAAAAAACCTCCATAAAATTGCTTCTAAAGAGGTTGTTATTTATACTATTTTGTGTTTTTAAAACTAAAATTGGAGTTGTGCAACAGTTACCGATGTTGTACGACGTTTTTATATTTTTTTTAAATGTCACTTGTTTTTTTGTGTTAATATTTGTTACTTTGTGTCAAATTGTAAATTATGGATACTAATTTTTTGACTGTCGATGATGTTGCTAAAACTTTAAAAATTACAAGACAAACAGTTGCTAAATATATACAAAAGAAAGAGTTAAACGCCGTAAAAATTAATAAAAGTTATAGAGTTTCTTATCAGGAATTTCAAAATTTCTTATCAAGTAATTCTATGGTTTCTGAGTCAGAAACTCTTTATTTGAAGAAAAGTCGAAATTGCTATTTAGACTATGAAGGTAAAGCAAGCGAAACTGAAATACTCAACAATAAGCCTTCAGGTTTATTGAAATCTATTAATGATGAAAATGAAAGTTTGTCAAATAAAATGATTTTTGGAGATAATTACTATGTTTTGAAAGCATTATTACCAAAGTATAAAAGTAAAGTTGATTTAATTTATATAGACCCACCTTTTGGAACAGGTTTGAATTTTTCTAATATTGAAAATAACCTTGCTTATTCTGATAAATTAGTTAATAGTGAATTCTTGGAGTTCATTAGGAAAAGACTTTTTTTATTAAGAGAATTTATGTCTGAAAATGGAAGTATCTATTTACATATTGATAAAAAAATTGGTCATTATGTTAAAATAATTATGGACGAAGTTTTCGGTTATGAAAACTTTATAAATGATATTACTAGAATAAAATGTAATCCCAAAAATTTTGCAAGAAATGCTTACGGTAATTATTCAGATATGATTTTATTTTATGCTAAAAATAGAGATAAAAATATCTGGAATGAAATAAAGGAGCCTTTAACAAAAGAAGAAGAAATTGATAGTTTTCCAAAAATTCATCCTGTTTATGGAAGATATACGACAAATCCAATTCACGCTCCAGGAATTACAATTGATGGTGATACAGGTAAAGAATGGAAAGGAATTTTTCCACCAAAAGGAAGACATTGGCGATATAGTAGAGAAGAGCTTACAAGATTAGATGATTCGGGCTTAATAGAATGGTCTGAAAAAGGAAATCCAAGAAAAATGGTTTTTGCAAATGAACATAAAGGTAAAAAAGTCCAAGATGTATGGACTTTTAAAGATAAAGGTCTTTCGTATGTTGATTATCCAACACAAAAAAATCACGATTTACTGAAAAGAATTATTTTAAATTCATCAAATAAAGACTCTCTTATTATGGATTGTTTTGCAGGTTCAGGAAGTACACTTTTAGTGGCAAATCAATTAAAAAGAAATTGGATTGGTATTGATAATTCTAACCAATCGTTTGATGTAATTAAACAAACATTTAAAAAAGGCAACATTAAGTGTAATTTTTATGAATATGTTTCTATGGATTAAGAAATTGATTAAAATATTCCTCTAATAGTATTGCACTTACAATATCATATTCTGATTCTTGAATATTTACAGCTTCTTTATTATTAACTAGGCGATGATTAACATTATATAATGACCAAGGAAATCCATCAACTACACCTATTCTAATTACGTCTCCTCTTTGGTTTCTACAGAATTTTAATACTTCTTGTACTTGTTTTTCTTGGTTTCCGCCTGGTTGTCCAATCCATTTAGCTTCGCCAATAATTAATTGATTATTTACTTTTGCAATTAAGTCGGGTCTTTTGTCTAAATTTTGGTTTAAAATTTCATTAATATATCGTTTTCCAATTTCTTCTGAAGAATCAAGGATACATATTCCATTCGAAGATTCTTGAAAAAGATTAAGTGGCAAAAGTGTAAATCTTTGTCGTAACCAAGCATTAAACATTGGTCCCATTTGCGTGTTTAATTTTGGTGCTGATTCCAGTCTAACAACAGTTTCTTCCGCAGTCATTGAATATAATGAATTGGCAATTCTCTGAATTTGAGCTGGATTATTTATGTTGCAACCTTCTATATTTTTAAGTAAATACCAAATAGGATCTTCATATGGAAATTTGGTTAAAGATTTAAGAATTTCAATTAATTCATTTGTTCTTCTAGATTGATGAGCATTAATAATTCTTCTTCTTACGCTTGGTTCAAGTCTTTCTGGAGAAGCAATTTGAAAAGGATAAACTTCAAGAATTTGGTCTAGATAATTTGTGTCTTTGAATAAATTTATGCTTCTTAAAACCCATTCGTTTAATTGCTCTGGGTTATTTTCTATGTCTATTGTTCTTTCCATATTCTATTAAAAAAAACTGCAATTTAACAAAAATAATTAAAAGTTTCGTTTTTATAAAATGTCGTACAACGGAAAAAGGCTTTGCGAAGTGCGGGAATTCGAAGAAACAAAAGTTCAAGAATTCAGAAACGAAGCAAATGCTTTTTCAGATTGTCTAAATTAAAGAAAAAAACAATATGAAAAGCAGTTGCGGATTATTTTGACAATATTTTCAGCTTTGACTTATCCCCGCATTTTGCAAATACTATGTTGAACTAAACCTCCGGTAGCTTTCGCTGAGATGATTTTGTACCTTAGTATATATTAACGATTAAATAATTGATACTATGGTAACTAAAAAAAATCTCCGGAGGAATTAAGAGCGAACAAATATTTGAATCGCGCTTGTAGTGAAATTAGTGGTTTTTCTGAACTACTACAACGTTTTGAACGAAATATTTCAATTTTAGGGCGAAGTAAACGCACTTTCGATAATTATTCGCGCCATGTGGCGGCAATGGCCTTACATTTTGGTTGTTTACCAACCGAATTAGACCCAGAACAAGTAAAGAATTATTTGTTTGAACTCCAACAACGCGCACAATCGCCTTCTCAATCGTATTTTAAACACACGGTTTACGGACTTCGGTTTCTACTAAAAACCGAAGATCTACCTTACGATTATCTTCATTTGCCCGCTATTCCTAAAGAAAAAAAGCTACCAGTTATTTTGAGTAGAGCAGAAATATGGCGCATGCTTCAACATGCCGATTTACTCAAACATCGCCTTTTAATTGGTTTGATTTATGGTTGTGGTCTGCGTTGTATGGAAGTGCGAAATATTGAGTTAAAGCACCTTGATTTTGATCGTAAATTGCTTCATATCGTTCAAAGTAAAGGTAAAAAAGATCGATATGTTCCACTTTCTGATCATCTCATTAGAGGGATTAAAAAGTATATTTCAGTAGAACATCCTACTACTTTTTTATTTACAGGCAACAGCAAAGATGCTAAAGGTTTTGATTCTCGTTACAGTCAACGCGGAGTTCAATGGGTAATTCAATCCATCTGTAAAAAGGCAGGAATTTTAAAAGATGTATACACGCATACCTTGCGCCACAGCTATGCTACGCATTTACTCGAAGATGGTGTAAATATTCTTCAGGTTCAGAAATTAATGGGTCATGAGCGTATTGAAACCACTATGGAATACCTACATGTTTGCCAATTGGAGCAACAAAAAGTACACAGTCCACTTGATACCGTTTTTGCTTTATGCAGCCGCAGTGGGAAGTAGCCCATGTATTGCAAAAAGTAGATTTATCCAACCAAAACTTTACC
>NZ_JAAGKM010000052.1 GCF_019308355.1 Empedobacter falsenii
CGCTTTAGCACACAATCTAAGAAAGAAAGTTGCCTAAAGAGGACAACTTTTTCTATTTTCCAAAATAATATACATTTTACCGAAATAAAAAATCCGCCTCAAATTTTGTTGTGAGACGGATTCTTTTTGTTTATTCTAATTATTCTTATCGAGATTATTTCTTTCTCAATACTTCGTTTTCAAATTTGACACCATTCCAACCGTTCTTCATAAATTGACGAATGTTGTTGTGGTCTGTTCCTTCTGGCGAATCTAATACAGCTTGATAATGTTCTGCAAATAATTTTAAGGTATCATCTTCCGAAAAATTATTCAATTTTGCGAACGCAAAAACTTTTGCACTTCCTTGGTTTTGATCAACAGCATTTTCCTGATTTCCATTTACAAATGCAGAAGCTGTATAAGTATAATTTTCTTCGATATGTGCGATAACATCAGCAAAATTTGCTTCGTTTTGGTTTAATTTTTCTAAAATCATTTTATCTTTTTGTCAAAAATAAGAACTTATTTCGAATACAATAAATCATTAAGTATGTTAAATTTTTTATGTCATCAAATTGTTAACGTATGTTTAACAACTTTCTGTCTATTAATTAATTAGATTTATAAGTATTAACCAAGTAAAAGTAAATTTTATGTTTGAAAGAAGGCAATTTAATTATGAAACGTCAAGTGTTGCGTTACGTAAACTTGCGGAAAAAGGATATCAAGAAGATTTTAATTTATTAGAAAGTGATTTGATTGATCATCCGCACGATTTTAGAATTATTTACATCTATCGTTACGAAGGAAATTCGAATCCTGAAGATGAATCAAGTGTTTACGGAATCGAAAAAATATCGACAGGAGAAAAAGGTGTTTTAGTTGCAGGTAATTTGGGATTTGTACAAACAAATTTAGCATCGATACTTATTCAATTAGAAATTGAAGGCAGAGGCAGAATTCTGAACAACTAAAAACAAAAGCATGAATCAACTACTAAATATTACCATTAAAATATAAAAAAGCGTTACCAAGAAAATTGATAACGCTTTTTTATATTTTTCGAATAAATTTTAAATTTCTAAAGAAAGTTAATCGTTTTCTGTTTTTAGTAATAGTCTATATTCAGAAAAACGATGCTCGCGAATAGGTCGTATAAAAGGTTCTGTTTTGAAATATAAAACTAAACATGGAGAAATATTTTTATATTTTTCTACAAATTCAAACGAAATTAATTCACCGTTCTTTATTCGTTGTTTTATTTTGTTGTGATAAGGATACATTTTCCTTTTTATAAAATATTATTTCGCTTTTCTACATAAAACCTTGAACGGAATAGAAAAAGCACTGTTATATTTTGATTTCAAACGACGAATATCTTTCGAAGCTGAAGCTCTTGTAAAATAATCTCCAACTAAAACGCGATAATCTGGTGAGAAATAAGCTGTTTGTGATGATAAGTCTGGATAAGAACGCGCAAATTCATTTCTTACCTTCTCTGCATCTTTTCTATCTTTCGAATAATAAATCTGAATTTTAAAACCATTCACTTGTGGTGTACCTGCGCAAGGATCATTAGATTGTATAACTGGTTTTTTCTCTGTCGGTTTCTTTACAGTAGTGGTATAACTACAAACAGCGTCTTCTTTTGCTTTTAATACATTATTTATTCTACTATCAATTTCCATATTCAATGTACCATTGTTGATAATTTGAACGGTATCAATTTTATCTTGAGCAAAAATGCAAGAAGAAAAAGTAATAAGGAATAAAAAGATAAATTTTTTCATAAGATGAAATTAATTTGTGCAAATATACTTTTTACAATTAAGTTATTAAATTTTATAGTCTTTTATTTTCCTACAACTAATATTGTTCCAATTTTTAAAATAAATTAAAAAAAGAATTTAGTTGAATATTATTGATTGACAATTTGAAAGAGTTTAAACTTTATATTTTTATATAGTTATGTTAAATGGGACTTTTTTTCAAGTTAATCATCTCTTATGTTGATTGAATAAATATTATTTATAGAGCTATATTTTTTAACAATTAATTTAGAATTGTTTTAAATTAAGCTCAATGATAAAGTTCAGTATATAAACTTTATGATTTTGTTAAGTATTGAAGCTATTTTTGCTGTTGTTAAGTGTTCAAATAAAAACGAGTTAAAAGAAACAACGAACTGAGATTATTTAAGTAAATGAAGGCAAGATTTCTAAAAAGAATACGTTTATGGAGCTGCGCGATAATACTATCGACGTTCTCCCTAGCAAATGCCCAAGATGCAGGAAAAGGTTACGAATTATTCGAAGCCAACTGTACTGCATGTCACCAGATTGATGGTAAATTAATTGGGCCGGAATTACGTAATGTTGAGAAACGCGTACAAGAAGAAGCTGGACTTGGAAAAGAGTGGTTACACGCTTGGATTAAGGACAACAAAGCTTTGCGTGAATCAGGAGATGCGTATGCAAACAAAATTTATGCTGATTACAATAACACTGAAATGTTAGCTTTCCCTAACTTATCAGAAGGTGATATTGATAATATTTTAGCATATACAGCTGATCCTGATGCAGGAGTTAAGGCTTTTGAAGAAGCTAAAGCTGCGAAAAAGAAAGAAGCCGCTGCGAAAAAAGCTGCTGAGGCTGCACAAGGAGGTGGAGCTAATTCAGGAGTAATTGCAGTAGGTTTTGTTGTTTTAGCGGTATTATTATTGTGGATCTTGGTTCGCGTTAATGCATTAGTTAAAGCAACTGCAACTGATGATTTAGATTCTAAAGAAGAAAAAGCTGCTTTTTCTTTCGCAAACTTCTTCCAAAAATACCAAAAAGTTGGAACAGTTGCAATTGCTGTATTAGCATTCTTTGCATTGTATAATGTTTATTGGGGATTAATGGGAATTGGTGTTGATAAAGGTTATGAACCGGAACAACCAATTTATTTCTCTCACAAAGTACACGCAGGTGTTCAGGGGATTGACTGTCAGTACTGTCACAGTTCTGCTAAATACGGTAAAGTGTCTGGAATTCCTTCACCAAACGTATGTATGAACTGTCACAAAACAATCAAAGAATACAAAGGAGATTACTTCGAAGAAGAATTAATCACTTCTGGTAAATTCGCTGATGAGGAAGCAGTTAAGAATTTCTATACAGGAGAAATCCAAAAAATGTATAAAGCTATTGGATGGAATCCAGAAACGAACAAATACGATGGTCCACAAAAACCAATCGAATGGGTACGTATCCACAATATGCCAGATTTCGTATTCTTTAGCCACGCACAACACGTTGTAGCTGGAGAGAAAGCGATTAAGAAAGCGATTAAAGATGGAACTATTCCAAATGCTAAAGAATTGAACATTGGATCAGGAGACCAAGTTTGTTTTGCATGTCACGGACGTGTTGATGAAATGAACGAAGTGAAAATGGCGAATGATTTCACAATGGGATGGTGTATCGAGTGTCACAGAACTACTGAGGTAGATATGGACAACGAGTATAACAAAGAATATTACGCAGAACTACACGAAAAACTGAAAAAACAGTACGGTGACGCAACTAAGATTACAGTTGATGCTATCGGAGGTTTAGAGTGTGGTAAATGTCATTATTAATATAAAAAAGAGAGGAGTATAAATGGCTTCGAAGAAAAATTACTGGAAAAGTTTTGAGGAGTTAACTGACAATACATTAAATGAAAAGTTAACTACCAACGAATTTGCAGAAGAAATTCCTGTAGATAATTTCTTAGGGAATGATAACGCCATGGAGAATAGTCAAACTTCACGACGTGACTTTTTGAAGATTTTAGGGTTCAGTACAGCTGCTGTTACTTTAGCAGCCTGTGAAGCTCCAATCGTAAAATCTGTTCCTTATGTAGTGAAACCAGAAAACATTATGCCTGGTGTACCTACTTATTATGCATCTACAATTTTTGATGGATACGATTACGCGAACGTATTAGTACGTACAAGAGAAGGTCGTCCTATTAGAATTGATGCAAACAAAGGCGCAAAATATTATGGTTCTACAAATGCACGTGTTCAGGCATCTGTATTATCATTATACGATTCTGATAAAATAAAATCACCTTTAACAAACGCAGGTGAAAACTTCAAAGCAACATCTTGGAAAGAGCTTGATGCCCGTGTAACAAAAGCATTAGCATCAGTAGGAGGGAAAAAAGTAGTTATTTTAACTTCATCTTTACCTTCACCAACAACTAAAAAGTTGATTGCTGAGTTTGCAACAAAATATCCAACAACTCAACACGTTGTTTATGATGCAATTTCTTCTACGAATGCATTAGACGCAGCGCAAGAAGTTTATGGAAAAAGAGAATTGCCATTCTACGATCTTAAGAATGCTGAATTAGTTGTTTCTTTCAACGCAGATTTCTTAGGTGATTATAATGGTGGTGGAATGGAAGGTGATTATGGTATTGCTCGTAAACCAGGAGCAAAAATGATGCGTCACATCCAAGTAGAATCTGTTTTATCTTTAACAGGAGCAAATGCTGATACACGTTATCCATTAAAACCAACTGATACTGAAAAAGTATTGGCTGAAGTTTATAATAAATTAGCAGGTGGTTCAGCTTCATCTAAAGAAGCATTAGCTATTGCTGCTGAATTAACAGCAAAAGGTTCTAAAGCGGTTGTTATGGCTGATGGTTCGAAAGAAGCATACGCAATTGCATACGCAATTAACCAATTGTTAGGATCAGCTGCAGTTTCTGATAAAGCTGTTTTATTAAAAGAGTCTAACGACGCTGTATTTAATCAATTTGTTGCAGAAGCTAAAGCTGGACAAGTTGGAGTTTTATTAAACTTCCAAACAAATCCAATTTACAATGCTAAAAATGCAAAAGAAATTGAAGCAGCTTTCAAAAACATTGGACTTAAAGTTGGTTTAGTTGAAAAATTAGACGAAACTGCATCAGTAATGGACGTTATTGCTCCAGTTACTCACGGTTTAGAGTCTTGGAATGATTTCAACCCATTAACAGGTGTTTATTCATTACAACAACCAACAATTCCACGTGTATTTGATTCTCGTCAATTCCAAGATTCATTAATCGCATGGATGACAGGAGTAACTAAAGTAACAGAAGTAGAAGATCCAAATGATCCAATTATGGTGATGGCGGTTTCTGCAACTAGACAAAAAGTTTCTCCATATTACTTATATGTAAAACAAAACTGGGAATCAGCTATTTTACCAAAATTAGGTGTAGATTTCAACAAAGCATTATACAATGGTTATAATGAAGCGACTGAAACTTCTACATTTACTGCTAACACTGGTGTTGCTGCAGCTGCTGCTACAAAATTAGCTGCTGGTAAAGCGACAGAATGGGAGATTCAATTCTATTCTAAAGCTGGTTTAGGAGATGGTACACAAGCAAACAATCCTTGGTTACAAGAATTACCAGATCCAATTACACGTAACTCTTGGGATAACTATTTAACAGTTAATCCAAATGATGCGGAAAAATTAGGAATCAAAATTCAAGATAACTACAACGTTACAAACGGAAGAATGCAATTTGACGGTGAGTATGTAAACTTAACTGTTAATGGAGTAGTTTTAGAAAATGTTCCAGTATTCATCCAACCAGGTCAAGCAATCGGAACTGTAGGTTTAGCTTTCGGTTACGGTCGTACAAAAGCTGGTAAAGTTGCAAATAATGTAGGGGTTAACGCTTTCGCATTATACACTGGTAATGTAGGTGCATCTAACGTTAAGATCGAAAAATCTTCTCGTTCAGATAAACACGAATTTGCTAACATGCAACAACAACCAACATTGATGGGACGTTACGAAATCGCAAGAGAAGTTTCTTTAGCAGATTTCATCAACACAGATCGTCAAGAATGGAATCCAGTTGCGAAGATGCCAACATGGAGAGGAGATTCTCCAGTAGGTGAAGTAGATTTATGGGCTAGTTTTGATCGTTCTACAGGGCCTCACTTCAATTTAACAATTGATATGAACTCTTGTACAGGATGTGGAGCGTGTGTAATTGCTTGTCAAGCAGAAAACAACGTGCCAACTGTTGGTAAAGAGCAAATGCGTATGTCGAGAGATATGTATTGGTTAAGAATCGACCGTTACTACTCTGATGTAACTTATAACGATCCTAATGGACGTTTAACTCAGAAAGTAGCGTTAGAATTAGATCCAGATAACGAGCCACAACAATATACACGTTTAATTAAGCCAGAGGCTGAAAATCCAGATGTGATTTTCCAACCATTAATGTGTCAACACTGTAACCACGCTCCTTGTGAGACTGTGTGTCCAGTAGGTGCAACATCTCATGGTCGTCAAGGTCAAAACATGATGGCTTATAACCGTTGTGTTGGTACTCGTTATTGTGCAAATAACTGTCCTTATAAAGTACGTCGTTTCAACTGGTTTAACTGGGCGAACAATGATAAATACGACTTCCACATGAACAATGATTTAGGTCGTATGGTACTTAACCCAGATGTTGTTGTACGTACACGAGGAGTAATTGAGAAATGTTCATTCTGTATCCAACAAACTCAAGCTGCAATCTTAAAAGCTAAGAAAGAGAACAGAGTAGTTAAAGACGAAGAGTTTATGGCTGCTGCTGCTTGTGCTGCTGCTTGTGGAACAGGTGCGATGAAATTTGGTGATATCAATGATGATAAATCTGAAGTAAGAGCAGCATCGAAAGATAAACGTTCTTATGTTTTATTAGAAGAAATTGGTACAAAACCAAACGTTATCTATCAAGTAAAAGTTAGAAACAGAAAAGAACAAGCTTAATTAAATTAGTAAAGAATTAATAAGGTAAACAAATATGTCACATTACGAATCACAGGTAAGAGAACCCCTTATTTTAGGACATAAAACCTACCACGATATCACAGTAGACATTGCTCGTCCAATTGAGACGCCAGCAAGTAAATTGTGGTGGACATGTTTCAGTATAGCAATGGTTGCATTCATCTTTGGTGTTGGAGCAATTGCTTATACAGTAGGAACTGGTATTGGTGTATGGGGATTGAATAGAACGATTAACTGGGGTTGGGATATCACCAACTTCGTATGGTGGGTAGGTATCGGTCACGCTGGTACGTTAATCTCAGCCGTTTTATTATTATTCCGTCAAAAATGGAGAATGTCGGTTAACCGTTCTGCGGAAGCCATGACAATCTTCGCCGTTGTACAGGCAGCGTTATTCCCTGTAATTCATATGGGTCGTCCATGGTTAATGTACTGGGTATTCCCAATTCCTAACCAATTTGGATCTTTATGGCCTAACTTTAACTCACCATTATTATGGGACGTATTCGCGATTTCTACGTATTTCTCTGTATCAACAGTTTTCTGGTTGATGGGATTAATTCCTGACTTCGCTATGGTACGTGACCGTGCAACAAAACCATTCGCTAAGAAAATCTACGGAATCTTATCATTCGGATGGGGTGGTGGAGCAAAACACTGGCAACGTTTCGAAGAGTTATCTTTGGTATTAGCTGGTTTATGTACACCGTTAGTATTCTCGGTACACACGATTGTATCTTTTGACTTCGCAACGTCGGTAATCAAAGGATGGCACTCAACAGTATATCCTCCATATTTCGTTGCTGGAGCTATTTTCTCTGGTTTCGCGATGGTACAAACATTATTAAGTGTAATGCGTAAAGTTTTACACTACGAAGATTATATCACACGTAAACACATCGAGTACATGAATATTGTAATCGTTGTAACAGGTGGTATGGTTGCAGTAGCATACTTAACAGAGTTATGGATCGCTTGGTATTCAGGATCTCGTTACGAAGACTTTACATACTTCTCTCCAGGAGCAGCAACAGGACCTTATTGGTGGGCATTCTGGGCGTTAATTATCTGTAACGTTTTAGTACCAGGATTATTATGGATTCGTCCAATCAGAAGAAACTTCTTCTGGACATTCGTTATCTCTATCGTAGTTAACATCGGTATGTGGTTCGAGCGTTTTGATATTATCGTTATCAACTTATCTCGTGACTATTTACCATCGAGCTGGACAATGTTTATGCCTTCATGGGTAGACGTAGGTATCTTCTTAGGTACTATGGGATTCTTTTCTGTGTTATACTTATTGTACGCACGTACATTCCCAGTTATTTCACAATCTGAATTAAAAACTATTTTGAAATCATCAGGCGAAAGCTATAAAAAACATCATACTGAAGATGAGCATCACGAACACTAAAATCGTTTATGGTCTTTACGGAGACGATGATGATTTATTAAAAGCAGTAAAATCTATTCGTAAACAAGGTATTACGATAGATGAAGTATATACACCTTTCCCTGTACACGGTTTAGATAAAGCCTTAGGATTAAAGAAAACTCGTATTTCTGACCTTGCTTTCTTCTACGGTGCATTTGGTACAACGTTAGCATCTTTGATGACATGGTTTATTATGAACCATGACTGGGCTCAAGATATTGGAGGGAAACCATCTTTTTCTTGGGGTGAGAATATGCCAGCTTTCGTTCCTATTATGTTCGAGTTGACAGTATTCTGTGCAGCGCACTTTATGTCATTAACATACTTAGTGCGTAACAAAATGTACCCAGGTGCTAAAGCTAAAAACCCAGATCCACGTACAACAGATGATAAATTCTTAATCGAAATCAGAACAGCTGATGTTGAGAAAATCAAAAATGTATTTGTAGAAACTGGTGCTGAAGAAGTAACTGTAAAAGGTGATGTAGTCGTAGAACCAAGTGTTAACAATTTAGTACAAGAAGCATAATGAAAAAGATAGCATTACTTATAGGATTAGGAAGTATTATTATCACTTCTTGTTCTGATAAAAAACGTCACGCAAGTATCGTATATATGCCAGATATGTATTATCCTACGGCATATGATCCTTATGAAAAGGCAACTTTTGGTTACCCTCATGACGAAGAAAACTCTGAAGTTCCTGTATTAAGTAAAAATCATAATATGTCTGCATTAGAATCTGTAGAAGGTGCTGTTGCAAGAACAGATGGTGATATTTTACCATGGACTTTCAAAAACAATAACGCTGGTTATGCACAAGCAAAAGCAGTAACTGTTTCTCCTTTGAATGCGGCTAACAAAGCTGCAGACTTAGAAAGAGGTAAGTTATTGTTTGGACAAAATTGTGCAGTTTGTCACGGTGAAGCTGGTGATGGACAAGGTTCAATTGTAAAATCTAAAGCTTATTCAGGTGTTCCTAATTATAGCGAAAGAGATGTTACAGTAGGTTCTGTTTATCATGTAATTATGTACGGAAAAAATGCGATGGGTTCTTACGCATCTCAATTGACTCCTGCAGACCGTTGGAGAGTTGCTGAATATGTAATGAGTTTGAAAGGTGCTACTACAGCTGCCGCTGCTCCTGCTGGAGACGCAACTGCTGAAGCAAAACCTGCAACAGAAACTGAAACAGCAACTAATAAATAATAAAATAAGTTAATTATTATGCAATATACATTTTCCCCAAGATTAAAAAATGCATCACTTATCTTAGCTGTTATAGGTGTTGTACTTTACGGGATAGGATTTTTCTTACATCAACAAGATGTTGCTAATTCAACTGAATATATTAACGGTTTGATTGAAGCTCACCCAACTCAATTTTTTGGTGACTACATTTCAGATTCTTATGCATCTATGAACACAGATCATGCTGGACACATGGAGCATTTGACAAATTTATTGAAAAACAGACCTTGGGCTGCTTTCTATGTACCAGCTTATTTATCGTTTGGTATTGCGGCATCTGCGTTGTTTTTCTTATGTATTCAATTCGTAGCTAACGCTGGTTGGTCTATAGTAGTATCTCGTGTTATGGAGGCTATCGCGTCATTTTTACCAGTTGGTTCTGTACTTGTAGCTATCATCGTTTTAGGATCTTATTTTCATATGAATCACTTATTCCACTGGATGGATGCTGATTTAATAAATCCTGATAGCGAGAAGTATGATATCTACATGGCAAACAAAGCTCAACTTTGGTTAAGCCCTAACTTCTGGTTAATACGTTGTGTTATTTACTTAGTAGTATTATCTTTAATGTTACCAGTAATTAAAAACGCAACACGCAAATTAGATGAGACAAACGGAGACTTAAAAGTGTACGCTCAATTGTACAAAAAATCAGTAATTTACTTAGTGATTTTCGCAATTTGTTCTGCAGCATTTGCTTGGGATTTCGTGATGTCTTTAGATCCACACTGGTTCTCTTCATTATTTATGTGGTACGGAATGGTTTCATACTTAGTTTCTGCGGTTTCTATTATGGCAATTATTTCTATCTACTTAAAAAGAAAGAACGCTTTACCATTATTCAATGATAACCACTTACACGATTTAACAAAATTCATGTTCGGTTTCTCATTATTATGGTCATACTTATGGTTCTGTCAATTCATGTTACAATGGTACGCAAACATTCCTGAGGAAGCTCAATACTTCCAACAACGTATGGCGCAATACCCATTATATTTCTGGATGTTGATTATTAACTTAGTAGCTCCATTCTTGATTTTAATTTCTTCAAGCATGAAACGTCGTTATCAAATCGTTTTCGCGATGGGATTTGTTATCATTTTTGGACACTACTGGGATTTCTACAACCAAATTATGCCAGCAGCTGTTGGACCATTCCACAACTTTGGTTTAATGGAAATTGGAGCATTAGTTGGAATCGGTGGATTATTTACATTCGTAGTTATGAATGCAGTTTCTAAATTAAACTTAGAAGCAAAAGGTCACCCTTACTTCCACGAATCAAAAATTTATGAATATCCTTTCTAATTAGAAAGATGTTATAAAATCTAAAAAGCTCGATGCATTTGCATCGAGCTTTTTTATTTGATTAATAATTGTAATATTCTTATTCTTGAATTGTTCTACGTTTTATTTCCAAATCAACCAAGAAATGATCGACATCGTCATCTGTTGATAAATTTCCAACCACGTAAACACCTTTATCTCCGTTTTGATTATTGATTATACCATAAACCGAAGATTCGTCATCAGGATCAGACATTCCTTCGTAACGATAAATACACACGATATCAAAGATTTCAGGAGCTTGTTTTAATTGATCTTTTTCGATATTATAGTCAATCGTAAAACCATTTTCTTTTAGTTCGTCTAAGGCTTCGTTTGTTGTTTTGTAGCGGTATTGGATTTTTTCTTTCATAATTTTAATAGTTTAATTATTGATTCTCAAATACTATTCCAATCAGTATATTCATTAAAATATAGTAAAGTATTTTTTGGTAAGGTTATTGTATTATCCCAAAGTGAATATAATGAATATGATTATGAAACTAATAGTATTAAAAAAAATTAACTTGATTGCGTTTTTTGCCCTCGCTGCTTTATTTTTGGTATCGTGTGATGGTTCTACAACTATATATGGATTAGAGCATCAGCATAAACACTAAAAGAAGTATAAGAAATATCCGAAGTACGAAGTAAGATATGATGACCATCGTAGCTTACCACCAGGTCAACACAAAAAAGTACACGGTGATAAATCTGCAAAACGATATGCACCAGGTCAACAAAAGAAAAATAATGGGAATTATTATAAAAAGAAAGGGCATCATAAACATCATAATGATTAAAAAAGAAAAGGATTGAACATTGTTCAATCCTTTTCTTTTTTAATATCTAAAAATTGTTTTACTCTACAACTTCCATTTCTACGTTTAATGTTCCCGCATTAATAGAACCTATAGAAGTAAACGCTGCTTTACTCAAATCCAATAAACGAGATTTTGTATGTGGTCCTCTATCGTTTATTTTTACAACAACAGATTTTCCGTTATTTGTATTGGTTACTTTGACTTTTGTACCGAATGGTAAAGTTTTGTGGGCTGCAGTTAAGTTATTTTTGTTATATAACTCGCCACTAGAAGTTTTTTTACCGTGAAATTTATCAGCATACCATGATACAATTCCACTTACTTTTTTTCCAGCTTTTTCAACAATTTCCGAAATCGCAGTGTTATCTGTTTTATTAAAATCTGAAAATTTATTGATTAAATTAAGTTTCAAATTTTTAGTTATAGTAACTGGTAACGGATTTTCTATTGAAAAGTTTGATTTTCCTTTAGCTTGAGCCATTGGGATAATCATCAGCATTACTAATAATGTTAAAATATTCTTTGTCATTCTTTAGTTCTTTCTGAATCTTTATCTAAAATAAGCATAATAGATTTTGTTTGTACATGCATAGTTTTTTCTAATGATTTTCAGAAAATAAAAGAGACCTAAATGTCTATGTTTAGTAGCTTTAGAAAGAATTGTTAACAATAAGTTAAAAATATAGTCACTTATTAAAATTTTTAAGAACTATTTGTAATTTTTATGTAAATATTTATTAGTCAGTTAGTTGTGATTTTAATCAGTAAATGTTAAATTAAATGACGCGATTAAGATGTTGATTTAAGATATTTTTTAATCCAGTAAAACGCATAATTTGTTGAAGAATTTGATTCGTTTCTTCAATTGATAATTCAGGATTTTTTGTTTGATGCATCAATTCTTTAATCATATTATCTATGTAAATAATTTTGAAGCGAAGTAAAACATCAAATAAATCTTTGTGCACAAATTCTTCTTTTTTCTTAATGTTGATGCCTTGTTTTACTGTCCAGTTTTCACTCAAATTATGTTTTTCCAACATCATTTCTGAAGCAAGCTGTACAATTTCTGGATTGGTTAATCGCGAAAAATAAGTTCCTGTTCGCAATTCATCATTTCTCAAACCAACTTTCACTTCTTCTAAAATAGATTGATAAAGTGGATTACTCAAACTCAACTCGTTTTCATCAAATTGAGAAATAATTTCTTGGTTAACCGTTGTTTTATATAGCTCGTTGTTCTCGTTCTTCAAATCAACTTCCAAATCACCAAATTGCATAATTAGCTTAATGATTTCATTTTCTACAGTTTGTTGAACATTAATTACTTCTTTTGTAGAAGCAACAACCGAAATAGAAGGTTTTTTCGTTCGCGAATTATCTGTAATATGAGAAGACGAAGAAGTTGATTTATCGGCAGAATTTTGCAATTGAGCCAATTCTTTGAACAAAACCTCTTCTCGAATTTCCATAATTTTAGAAGTTTCTGCAATGTAAACCTCCTGCTTGATAATATTCGGAATAAGTGAAATCGATTTGACAATTTCTCTAATTAATTCCGCTTTTTTGATAGGATCATTCTTCGCATCTTCCAACAAAACATTTGCCTTAAAACGAATGAAATCGGAGGCATTTTCTTTTATATACGCTTCGATTTCTGTTGTCGAATGTTTTTTCGCAAACGAATCCGGATCTTCGCCCTCTGGTAACAATAGAATTTTGACATTCATTTCTTGTTCCAAAATCATATCAATTCCGCGAAAAGAAGCTTTGATACCAGCATTATCGCCATCGTACATCACAATGATGTTCTCTGTCAAACGTTTTATCAAACGAATTTGCTCATTTGTAAGTGCTGTTCCAGAACTCGCCACCACATTTTGTATTCCAGCTTGATGCAGAGACAAAACATCTGTATAACCTTCAACCAAAAAACATTGATCGGCTTTTATAATGTGTTGCTTTGCCTGAAATAATCCGTAAAGCGTTTTACTTTTATGGTAAATTTTATTTTCGGGAGAGTTTAAATATTTAGCAGCTTTGGCATCATTTCGCAAAATTCGTCCACCAAAACCTAATGTTCTACCAGAAAAACTATAAATAGGAAACATAACACGTTCGCGAAACTTATCATATTTCTTATTATCTTCTTTGAAAGTTGCTAAACCAGCTTCTTCAATTAATTCTTTTGAATAACCATTTTTTAAGGCATATTCAGCAAAAGCATCCCATTGTTTTGGCGAATAACCAAGTTCAAATTTATCGATAGTTTCTTTGGTGAAACCACGTTCACGGAAATAACTCAGACCAATTAAATTTCCTTCTTCCGAATTATGCAATTGATTAGTGAAGAATTTCTTCGCAAAATCAGTCAAGATATATAAACTTTCGCGGTCTTTTTCTTCTTGTTGTTGCTCAAAAGTATATTCACCATCTTCTTCAATCTCGATGTTATAACGTTTTGCCAACCATCGCAACGCTTCTGGATAAGTAAATTGTTCAACTTCCATCAAAAAAGTCACAACATTTCCACCTCTTCCAGAAGAAAAATCTTTCCAGATTTGTTTGGCAGGTGAAACAACAAAAGAAGGTGTTTTTTCGTTCCCAAAAGGCGAGAGTCCTTTTAAGCTAGAACCTGCACGTTTTAGGGTAACAAAATCACCAACAACTTCTTCTACACGAGCTGTTTCGAAAATTATATCTATCGTTCTTTGAGAAATCAAATTGAATTATTTTTTAGAATTATGTAAACAAATTAATTCTCAAAATTAAAACAAATTCTTTACTTGGCTTCATCTTTTCAAAACCTTTGTAGAAATGTATTTTAACATTTTTGAGATTTGGTATGATATTCGTTTATTAGACTGAAACTTGAAATTAAATTTTATGAAATCAATAATTTTAAAAATATCTTTTTCAGCAATTTTAGCAACAGGATTCTTAACATCTTGTTCTACTGTTAATAACGTGATAGGTAATACTGAAAACACAAATAACAACTCTATTTTAGGAAAATGGGAGTTGAGCCAAATCAATTTTATGAAGGCAGGTTCTATTGCAGAAGCTTATCCAATGGGAACTCCTTACCTTAATTTTATTTCGAATAGTATGTTAAATGTTTCGGATGGTTGTAACACTTTGAATGGAGGAGTTACAATTTCTGGAAATGAAATTACATTTGGTAATATGATGTCTACGATGAAAGCTTGTCAAAATGTAGAAGATTCTAATTTCAGTTCAAAATTAAACGGAAAATTAAAATACTCTATTTCAGATAATAAATTATTATTAATTCAAGGAGATATTGTCATCATGACTTTTGTTCGTCCTGGCACCTTAGCTGGTTCTTGGGAATTAGAAGAATTTATTGGTAAAGATAGAAGTGCAAAATCATTAGATGATCGTTTTCCAAATCAAAAACCTACATTAACATTCCAAAATAACAAAGTTTCTGGTAATGATGGATGTAATAATTTGACAGGAGCTTATGTAGCGGTTGGCAATTCATTGACTGTAAATAACATCGCAACTACGCGTATGGCTTGTCAAGGAGTAGATTCTGATGCTTTTGGAGAGCGTTTTAACAATGTAAACAAATACGAAATTGTAGACGGAAAATTAGTTTTGTTTGCTAATGATGTTAAAACAATGGTTTTCAAGAAAAAATAATGAAATTCAATTCATAAATCATTGAATCCGTCTCACAACTGAGGCGGATTTTTTTTTTGTTATTATTGAGGGTTTTCGTATATTTATATCTGATAATCATACAGTTGTTTATGAATTTTAAGCATTACAATCAAAATCAGTTGGTTTTG
>NZ_JAAGKM010000053.1 GCF_019308355.1 Empedobacter falsenii
TTAAATGCTTATTTATTTGAAAATATCAAAGAAATGAAAAATTATACAGAAATTTGGATGTGGATGTATAACAATGAAAGACCACACAGTTCTTTGCAATATCTTTCTCCTAGAAACTTTTTATTGATATATGGTAAGGTCAAAAATCCTAATGATTTTCCTACATTTCAAATTAATCAAAATAATAATACAATAATATTAAATAAAAACTCTACTTTTAAGTGTTCTTAACAAGGGGAAGATTACACTTTTATCAACGATTACATTAGCTTCTTTTACAGCTTTTGGACAAAATATTTCGAATCAAGCTATTGATAAAGTCACAGAAAATGCAATGAAAGCATTTGATGTTCCTGGAATGTCTGTTGCGGTTATCAAAGACGGGACAATTGTGCATTCGAAAGGTTATGGCGTAAAATCTCTTAAAACGGGAGAAAAAGTTCAGTCGAATACAAATTTTGGAATTGCTTCTAACTCGAAAGCTTTTACAGCAGCTGCTTTGGCGATTTTGGTTGATGAAGGAAAAATAAAGTGGGATGATAAAGTGATTACGCACATTCCTGAATTCAAGATGTACAACGATTATGTAACCAAAGAGTTTACAATTCATGATTTATTAACGCATCGAAGTGGATTAGGTTTGGGTGCTGGAGATTTGATGGTTTGGCCTGATGGACATAATTTCACTCCAAAAGATATTATTTCTAATATTCAGTTTTTAAAACCAGTTTCAGATTTCCGTGTAAAATATGATTACGATAATTTATTATACATTATTGCAGGAGTTGTGATTGAAAGAGTTTCGGGGCAATCTTGGACAGATTTTGTAACAAAAAGATTGTTGGAACCAATTGGAATGACGAATACTGCAGCGAATTGGCATTTGCTAAAAGACAAGAAAAATGCAATTGATCCGCACGTTCCAATTGACGGAAAATTACAAGTGATTGATCGTTATACGAACACCATTTTTGATGCTGCCGCAGGAATTTATTCGAATGTAGATGATATTGCAAAATGGTTGCAATTCAATTTAGATAAAGGAAAAGTGAATGGAAAACAAATTATTTCGGAAAAGCAAATGAACGAAATGATTACGCCACAAACTTTACAACCAAATCGTACTACTCCACCTTATAATTCATTATTCAAAGCCTATGGTTTGGGATGGCAATTGCAGGATATGAACGGAAAATTGGAAGTTTCGCATACTGGAGGATTGGAAGGAATTGTAACACAAACGATGTTTTATCCTCAAGAAAAATTAGGAATTGTGATTTTGACTAACCAACAATCGGGTGCAGCTTTCCGAGCAATTTCGAATACAATCAAAGATTTTTACTTAAAAAATCCTTCTACAGATTGGGTAAAAACGTATGATGATATGATGAAGAAAAATGTGGAAGAAGCCGATGTTATTACCGATGAAGTATGGAAAACAGTTGAAGCAAATCAAAAAAATAAAGCCATCAAATCTAATTCAAAAAGTGTAATCGGAACGTATAAGGACAATTGGTTTGGTGATGTTGTAATTTATGAAAAGAAAGGAAAAATCATTTTCGAATCGAAACGTTCACCTCAATTAACTGGTGAAATGCTTTTTTACAAAGACAATACTTTTGCAGTAAAATGGTACAATCGTTATTTCCATGCAGACGCTTTTGTTTATGCAGAAATGAAAGATGGAAAAATGACAGGTTTCAAAATGAAGGCCATTTCTCCGTTAACAGATTTTAGTTACGACTTCCAAGATTTAGATTTTACGAGAAAATAAATTTTAATAAATACTAATCAAATGCGAAGTTCGAAATTAGAACTTCGTTTTTTCTATTAAAAATGAAATTCAAAGGTTACGCATATGGGCTAATATCGTCCATATCTTATGGATTAATTCCATTATTTATCCTTCCTATAAAACAAGCAAATTTTTCGATGGATACCACATTATTCTATCGATTCTTTTTTTCTGCATTGATTGTCGGAACATATTTATTCATCAAAAAACAATCATTCAAAATAGATGTGAAACAGATTCCATTTTTAATCATTTTAGGATTATTGTACGGAATCTCAGCGGATGCCTTATTCATAGGTTATGATTATTTAACTCCTGGAATTGCCTCCACATTATTATTCGTTTATCCGTTGATTGTTGCCATCATTATGGCTGTTTTCTTCAAAGAAAGAATTACAATTTCAACTATTGTAGCCATTGTTTTTGTACTGGCTGGTGTAATTTTACTAAGTTTCAAAGAAGGAAAATTTGAACTAAATCCAATCGGATTAGGAATTGTTTTTATCAGTGCTTTGGGTTACGGATTATATATTGTGACAGTCAACAAATCGAAAGTACGAGATATAAAAGGCTTT
Source organism: Empedobacter falsenii (assembly GCF_019308355.1). Lineage (GTDB taxonomy): Bacteria > Bacteroidota > Bacteroidia > Flavobacteriales > Weeksellaceae > Empedobacter > Empedobacter falsenii_B. The sequence continues at coordinate 2,371 of NZ_JAAGKM010000053.1, forward strand.
ACATTAAGCTTTTATTCGTTTCTATTTACAACGATTTATTACGCAACAAAAATGATTATTCACAAAGAATCCTTCATTTTACCATCATTAGAATTAACCTTCAACTTTTTTATATTTGCGTTTGTTACGACAGTTGTTTCGAGCATCGCTTTGATTTATGCAATTAAAAACATTGGTTCTACAGCCACTTCTATTCTTGGCGCATCAGAACCTGTGGTTGCCGTTGCTGTAAGTGTTATGATCTTTGGTGAAGATTTTTCGTTGAGTTTGGCTTTAGGAATTTTTATGATTATTCTAGGCGTGACTCTGAATGTAATTGGTGATGCATATCAACAAAAAAGATTGAAGTAATTGTAAATCCTATTTTTAACTTTGCATCAATGAAACAGAAATTTAATCCTGAAGGTTGGAATCGTATAGAGCATTTTAATATGTTCTCGAAAATGGATAATCCGTATGTCGGAGTTGTTGCGGAGGTTGAATGTTCTAAAGCGTACAAATTTGCCAAAGCAAATAAATTGTCTTTTTTCGCAGTCTATTTACATTGCTCGATGTTGGCAGAAAATAAGATTAATGAGTTTAAATATCGCATCGAAGATGATGAAATTTTTGTGTACGATCATTTAGATTGCGGAACAACAATTGGTAGAAAAGACGGAACTTTTGGTTTTGCGTTGATGAATTTTACCGAAGATTTTAATGCATTTAACGCACAACTTCAAGAGCAAATACAAAGTGTAGAAAATTCGGTTGGTTTGCACATCAAAAATGAAGAAATTACCATTGGCTTGGTTCGTCATTCTACGTTTCCATGGTCGAGATTTACGGGATTAGTGCAACCAAGTAACTTTGGAACAGGAGAATCTATTCCGCGAATTATTTTTGGAAAAGCGTATACGCAAAACGATAAAATGTATATGCCTGTTTCGATTGAGGCGAATCATGGTTTTGTAGATGGTTTTCATTTGGCAAATTATCTGCAAGAATTTGAAAACGAATTAGGTAAATATTAGAAATAGTAAGAACGAATTTCGAGTTTCGAAATTCGTTTTTTTATTTTACATCATTAGGATGAATAAATGGTTCTGGTTCTAGAATTTCCTCATATTGAATAGGAAAATATTTTTTATCTTCTTCTAAAATAAAATCTTTATCATACTCGTAATAATGTGATAATCTTTGCAAAATAAATTGATTAGATTCTAAATCTCTTTGAAATCTAATTTTATAACCTTTTATTTCATCTTCAAAAATATCAGTTTCTTCAAAAGGTACTTTAATTGCTTTATTTATATCTACAAATCCTTCAACAATTTTATCATCTTGATTGACTATTAATTTATAAATTATACCATTTATTTTAGTTTGTAAATATTTGTAATCACTATTCAAATTAATTTCTTTTGTTTCAGAAATATAAATGTACAAGTTATCCTCTGTAAAAATAATTCCTATATTTTCGACATTCAGATGATTTGATTTAGCTATTATAGTTGCTTGTTCTAATGCTTGATAAAAATTTTTATTTTTGATTTCTTTTGGAATCGAATTAATCTTGTTTGTTTGACAACCAAAGAAAAACAAAAGAATTAAAACTGAATAAATATATTTCATACAAGTGTTTTAATTAAAGATAATCAATTCACTGCAACTTTTTTATTTAGTTTTTTTGACCAAGAAAAAATATAAATCGTTCCGATAATTGAAGGCACAATCCAAAAATAAATATTATCTCCAAATCCAGCGCCTGCAACCAAAAACGCTGTTACTGAAGCGATATAAGCACCAACCATTTTTCCAACATGATTCATTGTCCATTTTTTATAATTCTCTGTATTCTTGTAAAAAACAAAATCTCGATAAGACATAAATCCTCCTAAAAACCCAAAAATTAAATACAATAATCCAATTGCATTGCTTTTGAAAAGTGGAAGTAATCCAAAAACAATCATCACAATAGATGTGATAAACATTGCTCCAGAAATGATTTTATCCAAATTATTAGAATAATTTTTACGCTTATAATTTAGAATTCTATTTCCAATCAAAATCATATAAATCGTGAAAATACCAATCATTAAAAGAAAAGAATTGTGGTGATTTGGAAAAGCACAAATAATTAACGAAAGAACAGAACTGACTAACATACCAATCGAAAATATTTTTCCCACTTTTTTGTGTGTCGAATTTCCTTTTTTTATAATCATAACAGCTGTACCAGCAACTAAACCAATTCCTCCAAAAAAAGCGTGAATGTAAATAATGATTTTGACTAAATTTTCCATAATGTGTTTATTTATTATGGAATAAAATTAAGTGAAGTCTTTTTTAATTTTAAAAATTATTAACCGAATTGTCGAATTTTACGGATGAATTGTATTACTCTTTTGTTTTCACTGTTTCTATAGCATCATTCATCAAATCAAACTCGTAGCCTTTGTACGCTAAATATGCTTTTACTTTGTTTATTTTCTTGAAAGATTCGCGCTCAGAAGCTAATAAATTGAACTTTTTCTGCGTTAAATACAATAAATTATTCCAATATTTATCCAAATCAATTTCTTCTTTAAATGCTTTTTCGATTAATTTTTGGTCAATTTGACGCATTTTTAATTCTTGACGAAGACGATTTCTTCCCCACATTTTTTGATTGACTTTTCCTCGAACAAAATTATGAACAAATCGTTCTTCATTCAGGAATCCGTAATGAATTAGCTTAAAATAATCTCATCTTTCGCTTCCGGAATCAAATCAAAATCACGAAGTTTTTTCTCTACTTCCCAATGACAACGATCTTGATAAAGACAATATTTTGCCATTTTATCTTTGATTTCATCAATCGTATAAATCTTTTTTGGGTTGTCTTTAGAGAAATTCATGCAACAAAGTTAAGATTTTAATGAGAGAATTATTTGATTAACTTTATAAGATACCAAAACAAGTTTAAGATGAATCAACAAAAAAACTGAATCATTTCTGATTCAGTTTTTTATTATTTATTTTAAATAGTTGAAGGAAAAAATATGAACTTCTCAATTCTAATTTCTCACATCTCAATACTATTTTATTAAGCTTTTTGTAATTCTGCAATATATTCCGTTGGATTCTCAGCATTGAAAACTGCCGAACCAGCAACTAAAGCATCTGCACCAGCTTCTACCAATTTTGATGCATTTTGTACTCCAACTCCTCCATCAATTTCGATGATAACATTTGCATTTGCTTCTGTAATCATTTTTTTCAATTTAGAAACTTTGTTGTAAGTATTTTCAATGAATTTTTGACCTCCAAAACCTGGATTAACACTCATAATTAACACCAAATCTAAATCATTAATCACATCTTCTAAAACAGATACTGGTGTATGCGGATTAAGCGCCACTCCTGCTTTCATTCCTTCTGCTTTTATAGCCTGAATTGTACGATGTAAATGTGTACACGCTTCGTAATGTACCGTTAAAATATCTGCGCCAACTTGTTTGAAAGTTGAAATATAACGATCTGGATCAACAATCATTAAATGTACATCCAAAACTTTGTCTGTTAACGAATTTATTTTCTCAATAATTGGCATTCCGTAAGAGATATTCGGAACAAAAACGCCGTCCATTACATCTAAATGAAACCATTCGGCTTGAGAATTATTAACCATTTCGATGTCTTTTGCTAAATTCCCAAAATCGGCTGCTAAAATTGATGGTGCTACTATTGGCATAATCTTATTTGTTGTTTGTTTGTATTTTGTGGTGCAAAGGTAATGAAATAAAAAAATCGTTGAAAACTCAACGATTTATATTTTTTAGAAATTATAACCAAATTTGAAACCTAATTCAGGTAAGAAGTCGATGTATGTTTCTTTATCTGAATATATCCAATCAGAACCATTAATAGAATATTTAAAAGGATAATAAGTATCTATAAAAATTCCTGCTCCAAAATTGAATTCATAAAAAAATTTTTTAGCAAAATTTCTTTTAATTCCATAATTCACCACAAGTTTTGCAAAATCATCATCTTTTCCCATCCCTTGGTATGTTGATAACCAATCTGTATAATAGTCAAATTTCAATCCTATAAAATTTGCAGAATTATTTAAAGTAGATTTTCCTTTTGAACTTCTTCGATCAAAATTATAGTAATAACGACCTTCTAATCCTAACTTTACTGTGAAATCCATATCCAAACCATCATCTGAACCTGTAAAATTAATTGTAGAATAATTTAAATTACCAAGAATTGTAATTTTATCTGTTATGGCTTTCTCATAATTTGCTCCAACTCCCAAAACATTAATATGTGCTGAAATCAAATCTGTTGCTTTTTCTTGAGCAAATAGTGAAGTTGATAATAAGAGAGTAAATAATAGTTTTTTCATTTTCAGTGTTAATTAATACAATATGAATATAACAGAAAAAATGATTCAGTAAAATTATTTTTAATCCAAGAAAACTCTATTATCAATAAAGTTATAAGGTTCTTCGTCTTTCAATTCTTCGTTGATAATAAAATGAATCGAATCTTTTGACATAAAAATATAAGTGTAAATATCTGCCATTTCATCAGAATCTCTAAACTCATAATATTCATCACCAATAGTACACCAAACGCCTTCATCTTCAGAAAATGTAACGCAATCATCACTGTGAATGGTCTTAAAGTTAACTGTCATTGTACCGTCAACTTTTCTATTGACCATCCAACTATTTGTTTCACCTTTAAAAAATTTCCCATGATCGGTTCCAGACCAAATTCCAACAAATCGTTCATCTACATCCATAGATTTTATAAATTCTTTAATTTGTTTTTGATCTGTTTTATTCATCATAATTTCTATATTAAAATTAGCTTAAAAGTAGCCAATCTATACTTCTTCTCATCTCAAAAAGACTTAATTTGCAGCTCGGGATAAAAAAACAAATTTATGGAAAATAATATGCTTAATCAACATCCAGCAGATATTGCCGAACAATTAACTGCACTGAACGTAAAAGAAAGAAACATCGCTTTTTACTCGCTTTTGAATGATGATAAAGTTGAAGTATTCTCCTATTTTGAACCCGATATTCAGTACGAAATTGTAAAAAGTTTGACGGACGAAGATTTAGCTGAAGTTTTGAACAATCTTGATCCTGATGACCGAACAGAACTATTTGAAAATTTCCCAGATCAATTAATCAAACATTCCATTAATCTTTTAAATCCTGAAGAACGTGCTACAGCACTGAATTTGATTGGATACAAAGAAGATTCGATTGCACGTTTAATGACACCAAATTATATTCAGGTAAAAGAACATTATACAGTAAAACAAGTTTTGGCTCACATCAAAAAGTATGGAAAAAAAGCCGAAACATTAACGTATATTTTTATTGTTGATGGAAAAAATAGATTGATTGATGATTTAAAAATTGGCGAAATTCTTTTGGCTGATGAAGATACTAAAGTAGAAGATTTAATCGATCATAATTTTGTTTAAATCAAGACGACAACTCCTTTAGAAGATGCGTTAGAAGTTTTTGATAAATACGATCGTTCTGCGATGCCAATTGTGACAGAAAATGATGTTTTGGTCGGAATTGTAACATTTGACGATATCTTGGATCGTATGAAAATGCGTGATACAGAAGATATTCAGAAATTTGGAGGTATGGAAGAATTGGATGTTTCGTATACTAAAACACCTATTGCGGAATTAATCAAAAAGCGCGCAGGTTGGCTGGTTATCTTATTTATTGGCGAAATGTTTACTGCTTCTGCTATGAGTTATTATGACCAAGAAATCGAAAAAGCGGTTGTGTTGGCTTTATTTGTTCCATTGATTATTTCGAGTGGTGGAAATTCTGGTTCTCAAGCGGCTTCACTAATTATCCGAGCAATGGCTTTGGGTGAATTGAAACTAAAAGATTGGTGGTATGTAATGAAGAAAGAGTTTGCTTCGGGATTAATCTTAGGTGCAATTCTAGGATTTGTTGGTTTTATCAGAATCTTAATTTGGCAAAAAACTGGAATTTATAGTTATGGAGAATATTGGCTATATGTAGCTTTAACAGTCGCTTTATCTTTAATCGTCATTGTTTTATGGGGAACACTTTCTGGATCTTTAGTTCCATTTATTTTGAGAAAAATTGGATTTGATCCCGCAACAGCATCCTCGCCTTTCGTCGCAACCTTGGTTGATGTTTCAGGATTGATTATTTATTTTACAATTGCTGCAATTTTACTAAGCGGAAAATTATTATAACAAAAAACTCCAACTAAATTTAGTTGGAGTTTTTCATTTATTTTTTTCTTGTATCAATAAATTCGTACGTTTCATTTTCTTGTTCAAAAGCCATATTAAATGCTTTAAACTTTATCTGATTTTCATTTAAAATCTGAAACTCATAAACATCTGTTGATTCAGAATCTTCGTGGTATTCGTAAAACTTATTATCTTTTACCCACCATTTTCCTTTTTCTATAGAATTTTCTGTTTTTCTTCCTTTCATTTTAGTTTTAAAATCCAAAACAAAAGTTCCGTCTGCATTTCTTGTCATTGCCCATTCTTTAGATAATCCTTTCACTTGATTATCTTTTTCCGAACCTATCCAAATACCTACAAAACGTTCGTCTGCTTCACCATCTGTCTGATCATATGCAAACCCATCTACAGAGCTTTCCATATCAAAGATTTTTTTCATGGTTTTAGCTTTATATACAGAATACTTTTCTTCATAATAATCTGTCAAATTATTACTTTTTTCTTCTGAATATTTAGTCGTTTTAAAACCTCTTGGTAATTTTCCTTTTTCTAATCTATACTCAATTTTATTTTCATTGATTTTATACAAATAAATATCATTGAAGTTTAATTCATTTCCTTCCTCAAAATACTGATTATTATCTGTCCACCAAGTTCCTGTTTCTTTTGCATAAATAGAATCTCGACCACTCAACAACTCAAAATATAAAATAAATGTTCCATCATTTTTACGGTTGATTAACCATTTTCCATCAATAGGATCAGCTTTTGTTTTAGGAATTGAAGAAGACCAAAATCCAACTAAATTTTGATCAACTTTCTTTTGACCGAAAGTATAAGTTGAAAAAAGTATAAGAGTAAATAGTAAAATAAAGTTTCTCATAAAGTGTTTTAGTATTTATAAAAAAAGCAGCTTATTTAGCTGCTTTCTTATGTTTCTATCGTCCAATATACGTTTTCAAAATCTTAGATCTTGAAGTATGTTTTAAACGACGAATTGCTTTTTCTTTAATTTGACGAACACGTTCTCTTGTTAAATCAAACGTTTCTCCAATTTCTTCTAACGTCATTGGATGTTGACCGTTTAATCCGAAGTATAAACGAATTAAATCAGCTTCGCGAGGCGTTAATGTTTGTAATGCACGCTCAATCTCTACACGTAAAGATTCAATCATCAATTGAACGTCTGGAGATGGAGATTCACCAATGTTTAATACATCGTATAAGTTAGAATCTTCTCCTTCTACTAATGGTGCGTCCATTGAGACGTGACGACCAGAGTTTTTCATCGACTCTTTTACATCACCTTCAGACATATCCAAAACTTCAGAAATTTCTTCTGCAGATGGAGCACGTTCATGTTCTTGCTCTAATAAAGCATAGGCTTTATTAATTTTATTGATCGATCCAATTTTATTTAATGGTAAACGTACAATACGAGATTGCTCTGCTAATGCTTGTAAGATAGATTGACGAATCCACCAAACCGCATAAGAGATAAATTTGAAACCACGCGTTTCGTCAAAACGTTGTGCAGCTTTTATCAAACCTAAGTTTCCTTCATTAATTAAATCTGGTAAACTTAAACCTTGATTTTGATATTGTTTCGCAACAGATACCACGAAACGTAAGTTTGCTTTTGTTAATTTTTCTAAGGCAACACGATCTCCTGCTTTGATACGTTGTGCTAACTCTACTTCCTCCTCCGCTGTAATCAAATCTACTTTACCAATCTCTTGTAAGTATTTATCCAACGACGCAGTTTCACGATTTGTTACCTGCTTTGTAATTTTAAGCTGTCTCATTTAACTAAAACCCTCCTATTATTAATGATTATTATCGATTTCTTTTGGCATTTTATCAACACCACTATATATGTATACGCAGATAACTGAAAAAGGTTACAAAATATTGTAAATTATTTCAGAATTAATATCTTAAAACTTCGTAAATCATTTGAGCAGAGAGTTTCGCTGTCGAGTTATCAACATCAAAAAGCGAATTATATTCAACTAAATCAAATATTTTCACTTTGTTTGAGTTCATTAGAACCTTCAAAATATATTTAACCTGAAAAGGTGTCAAACCATTAATTGTCGTTGCACTTACACCTGGCGCATAAGCTGCATCAAAAACATCCATATCCAACGAAACATAAAGCACATCAAATTGTTGAACAATCGTTTTCAAATCATCTAATACTTTATTCAAATTGAAATGCACTTCATCTGCCAAAATAAAATTAACTCCTATATTTTCAGCACGTTGAAATAATGCTTTCGTATTTCCTAATTCTTGAATACCGATTGGAATATAATTGAACTTCATTTCATTTTCTTCGCAATACTTTGCCATTTCGTAAAAAGGCGTTCCAGAAGTTGATTGCGGATTTGGCGTTCTCAAATCAAAATGCGCATCAAGATTGATAATTCCAATATTTTTGTATGATTTTGCTAAAGCCAAAAAATCACCCAAAGCTGTTTCGTGTCCACCACCAATTACAATCGGAAAATGATTTTGTTGGATAATTTTATCCACTTGATTGATTTGTTCTTCACGTGCAGATTCTAAATTATTATCATCACAATGAATATTTCCAGCATCAAAAATAAAATCAGTTTCGGAAAAATGTAAAGGTAAATTCGCCAAACTTTTTCGAATCAAATCTGGTGAATCTTTCGCACCAATTCTACCCTTATTCCGTTTAACACCTTCTTCCGAACAAAATCCTAACAGTACTTTTGGTTGAACAGATGATGATTCAAATTTATCATAATCAGAAATTACTTGATGAATTCTTAAACCTAATTCTCCATCTTCAGAATCAATTCTTCCTGTCCAATTTTCTTGATTAAATGGTGTTTTTTGCATGATTAATAAAATTTAGGTAACGACAAATTATATTTTACAGTAACAATACGAATTGCGGCAATAATAGCTCCCGAAACAATAAAATTGATATTACGATCTAATCCAAAACTTTCAAAAATTAAATACATTACACCTCCTGCGACACATGCCATTGCATAAATTTCTTTCACAAAAACTGTAGGCGTTCTATTCATCAAAACATCTCTTAACATTCCTCCCATTACAGCGGTCATCATTCCCATCATCACAGAAATAAAATCATTTGCGCCCAAAGAATGCGCTTTTTCCAAACCTACAATTGTAAATAAAGCAATTCCCAATGTATCGAAAAGCATTAATGTTATTCTTAATCGTGAAAAATATTTAAAAAATAATCCTGCCAACAAAATTCCAGCAAAAACTGCGTAAATGACATTCATATCATTTATCCAAACTAACGGATAACTGTTAAGAAATAGATCGCGTAAAGTTCCACCACCAACAGCCGTTATAAAAGCAAAACAAGCAATTCCGAACCAATCATGTTTTTGTCTTTCATCTCCAGCTAAAGCACCAGAAATAGCAAACACAACCGTCCCAAATAATTCAAAAATGTATTGAATTTCCATCTATAAAAAATTAGTTCGCTAAGATACGAATCTATAAATTAATGGCTTTTGAATTTCGGTAATGATAAGTTATACTTAATTGCAGTCAAACGAATTGCGACAATTACAGCCCCCGAAATAAAGAAATTGATGTTACGATCAAGTCCCAATTTCCATAAAATCATATAAATAACTGCACCACAAAGACATGCAAACGCATAAATTTCTTTCTTGAAAATAATAGGAACTTCGTTCAACATCATATCGCGAATAATGGATCCAAAAACCGCCGTAAACATTCCCATTACAGGTGCAATTACAGGATGAATTCCAAGATTTAGAGCTTTTTCTAAACCAACAATCGTAAACAAAGCAATTCCTAACGTATCAAAAAGCATAAATGTTTTACGAAGTTTCAACAGAGGCCTATAGAAAATTGCGGCTAAAATAACACCAATCCCTACCGCATAAATAAGATTCACGTCCTTTATCCACATAATTTCAACGGAAAGTAAAATATCACGAATTGTACCACCTCCAATCGAAGTTATGAAAGCAATAAAAGTTACACCAAACCAATCGTTACCAGATTTTTCATCTGCTGCTAAAGCGCCCGAAATTCCAAAAAAAAGTGTACCAAATAATTCGAAAAAATATTGAATCTCCATTTCTATTGTATTAAATCATATTGTGTTGTGCTCTGTCAAAAATAAACACTTTTCTTTTTTAACGATGTTTAAATATACAATCGAAAATAAAAAAAGACCAACACAATTGTTAGTCTTTTTGTTAATATTAATAATAATTTGTTTTTTCTAATTGCTTTTCATCAATTGGATCTTCATCCAAATAGCGTTCTAAACTATCATCCAACTCTTTCATCCAAGGTGTGTGATGTTTTTCTGCTTTCGTTTCGTCCATAACTGAGGTATAGGTTTTATCTCGATAAGTTAAAATATTTTCTTCTTTATCTTTTAACCAAGATTTGAACATATTAGCAACTTTATCCAAATCGAACATAGGATAATCAGTTAAATGAATTAAATCCTTCAAATAATCAGTTTGAAAATCAACATGATCATCAGCAGAAATCGATTGTTTTTCATAATCAACCCATTTCTGAATATCTTTTTGAATTTCTTCTTTTGAAGGTAAATTAATTCGTCCTAAAATATAATCACGTGCAAACCATGCTTGCGCATCAAACATATTAAATGTGTAATATTGATCCTGCATTCCCAAAAATAACAATTGAGCATTAACATCTGATATTACACCTTTATACATTCCTTCTGGATACAAACAGTTTTTTGTTTTTAAACGGAAATTATCTGGTAAAAACGGAAATTTGTGTTGATAACCTGTACACATAATTACTGCATCAAACTCTTTTGATGTTCCGTCTTTGAAAAATGCTTTCTTATCTTCAAAATGTGTCACTAAAGGCAATTCTTTTATCCCTTCGGGCCATTTACAATCAATCGGGTTTGTACGATAAGAAATTATGACCGATTTAGTTCCGTGTTTATAGCATTGTACCGCAATATCTTCTGCCGAATAACTACTACCAATCAATAAAATTTCTTTGCCTCTAAATGGATCAGCTCCGCGAAAATCATGCGCATGCATTACATTTCCTGTATAATTCTCGATACCTTTAAAATAAGGCATATTTGGTGTAGAAAAATGTCCAGTTCCGACAATTAAATAATCGAAATATTCTTCGAAAGTTTCATTTTTCTTTAAATCATCAAAAACAACGCGAAACTGTTTTTTATCCTCTACATAATCTACCCACCTTGCAACGGTATTAAACTGAATGTACTTTCGCGCATTACTTTGTTTAATTCTCCCTTCTATATAATCGAATAATACTTCTCTAGGTGGATAAGAAGATATTGTTTGACCAAAGTGTTCAGAAAATGTATAATCTGCAAATTCTAAGCATTCTTTTGGTCCATTCGACCATAAATATTTATACATACTGCCATGCAATGGCTCTCCGTATTTACCTACTCCTGTACGCCAAGTGTAGTTCCACATTCCTCCCCAGTTTTCTTGCTTCTCAAAACATTTAATTTCTGGAATTTTGTTACCTTTTGTAATCTTCCCCTTGTTAAGAACACTTAAAAGTAGAGTTTTTATTTAATATTATTGTATTATTATTTTGATTAATTTGAAATGTAGGAAAATCATTAGGATTTTTGACCTTACCATATTTCAATA
>NZ_JAAGKM010000054.1 GCF_019308355.1 Empedobacter falsenii
CAGTAAGAAACTGGGGAGTTATTATTGATCAATTTTTAATCCTATATCAAGAAAGGGTTAGACTCTAAAAAGTAGAACCTAACCCAAGCTTAATTTTTGAACTTACACACTTTAAGAGACAGTCCTATGAAAAGATTAAATAATTCTATTGATTTCTCAAAAGAGCATCTTTCAATATTTTAGCAACTTCTAAACGTAAACCAACTGGCTTAATTACTTTTAAACTCCATGCTCGTGACATAATCTCCATGATAAAATCGAGCGTGGTTTTTAATTTTAAAGTTACACGAACACCATTTTCTATAGTTTCAATAACCTGAGAATGATGAATAGGAAAACTATTGATATAATTTCCATCTCGTTGATCAAACTCCAATACAATCTCCTCTACTTCTTTATCTTCGGCATCAAACATTGCAAATAAAGAGTCATATTTAGCCCTAATTTCATCAATAGAATATTTTGGAGAGAAATTGATTCCAAAATAAGTAACAGCAGAAATTCGGTCAAAACCAAAAGCTCGTAAACCTTTATTCGACTGATGATCATTTCCAATAATATACCAGCGTTCTTTGCTTTCTTTTATTGCTAAAGGCTCAATAATACGAACTTCTGTCTCATTTGTATCATATTTTGAGTAACTAAACTGAATAACATGTTTATTATTGATATGAGAAACAACATCGTTAATTTGATTTAATCCCAATGGTTTTCTATCCGAAATCAAAAAAATACCGGGTAAAGCATTCGCTTGAGTTAAAATAGAAAACATCTCATAATAATCTAAAGAAGATTCAAGCAAACCAACTTGATCTGAATTATCAATATAATATTTATTTTCTTTATCACATTTTAAATCAATCCCTAACTCTTCACGTATTTTCTTCTTATCTCGATTAAACAGCTGTACATTATAAATTTCATCAGGAAACTGATTTTGTATATGAGATATAATATCATTTTTAAGAGGTAATATTTCCTTAACATTGCATTCGTTAATGTATTGCACCAATCGAATTATACGGATTATAGGTATTGTTTTTCTCACAATCTTTACACTAAGAATCTTGTAAAACAAATTTTACATTACTTCTTAACGTATATTTTTTATTGAGATAAGAAGTTAACAAATCTCCAAAACTCATATCAAGAGTTTCTCTTTGATTAGTTGAAAATAATTTCACAATCTTAATCAAATATTTATTTAAGTTAATCAAATCAAAAGTAAATTCTTTTATTAACCAAAACAGAAAATATAACGGAAGAAAAACCATATTGAAGAATACTTGGAATACATTCACTAATTCTCCTTCTGACAAAAAATGTTTTGAATAATCAAATTTAGAAAAATCAATATCATATTTTTCTATAAACTCTATCAAAAGTGATTCATTATCTAATCCTGATAAAAATAAATCTTTCTCAATCTGAACATTAACATTTCCAACCTTTTTATAAGATTTTTTTTCTAGAAAATTTTTGATTTCTATATACGATTGTCTTAAAGTTGCGAAATCTATATGTAAAATCTGTTTTTCTTCCATAATCCCCTACATCAACAACACATTATCTTCTAATTCTTGCTTCGAAATTTGAAAATGTTTATCAAATTCTTGCTCAAAAGATTCTAAATCCATTGTAATTTACCAATCACCAAATTCATTTTCGAATAAATCTGTTAGATGTTCTTTTAAATCATCTAATTTTTGTTGAATAAATTCATTTTGTTGAATTTCTTTCTCTTCTTTTTTATCTAATACAACTTGTTGATTAATTTTCTAAGAATCAAAGCATTGATAAATTCTTCATGCGTATTCATAAAATCCTCAATCGTACCTGTAAATTGTGTCATTTTTCTAACTTTTTACCTAACATTTTTCGAGAATAATTATAGAACTATTTTATTAACAAACAATTAAATTTAAGATTTCTATAAATGAGTTTTAACATAAGAATTAACGTCTACTAATTATTGAAATTGGTTGTTTTAAGATAAATTTGAATACATAAATATTGAAAAAATGGAAAACTTTAAACTATCAAACGTAATCGAAATTCCTGCAATCGGATTTGGAACATGGTTATTAGAAGGTGAAAAAGTTACAGAACCTCTAAAAATCGCGCTAGTAAAAGGATATACACATATTGACACGGCAGCAATTTACAAAAATGAAAAAGAAATTGGAACAGTTTTGAAAGCTGAAAATGTAGATCGTAACAAATTATTTATAACGTCTAAATGTTGGAATACCGAGCGTGGATACGAAAAAGCAATGGCTGCATTTGAGCAAACTTTAGCTGATTTACAAACTGATTATTTGGATTTATATTTGATTCATTGGCCTGCAAATGAAACGCAATTTCCTGATACTTGGGCAGAATTGAATGCTGGAACTTGGCGAGCTTTTGAGGAAATTTACAAATCTGGAAAAGCAAAGGCGATTGGCGTGAGTAATTTCAATATCAATCATTTAGAAGCTTTATTTGAAACGGCTGAAATCAAACCAATGGTTAATCAAATTGAGATTCATCCAGGACATTCGCAACCAGAATTAGTCGATTTTTGTAGACAAAACGATTTGTTAGTTGAAGCATGGAGTCCACTAGGTTCGGGAAGAATTTTGGAGAACGAATTAATTGTTTCTTTGGCTGATAAATACAATGTTTCAGTTGGTCAGATTTGTATTAATTATTGTTTGGCGAAAGAAATTTTACCACTTCCTCGCTCCTCTTCAGAAAAAAATATTGAAGCGAATTTAACTTCAAATAATTTTAAATTAAGTGTAGAAGATGTAAAAGCGATAGATGAAATGCCAGCTGATGGTTTTTCTGGATTGAATCCTTCAATGGTTGAATTTTAACAAGTTAAACAAATTCACTAAAATAAATTTTAAAAACCTCTGTTTTGCAGAGGTTTTTTCGTTTTAAATCTTCAAAAAATCAATACTTTTACTTTTTAAATGATAAAAAAAATTATTCGATATGAGCCAAAATCCTGAAAATCCATTCAAAACTTATTTTGATCAAACCCTTGAAAGATGTGGTTTTGATGAAGATTTGAAAGCTGGTATTTTATTTTTTTTAGGTGAAAGTATTATTGCTGCGAACACCAATCAATTGATGAATATGTTTGCGGAAGAAGAAAAGATTCAACAAGAATTTCGTCGTTTGTTTACGTTGTATGCTACGCCAAATGCTGACATCAATCCGTTTGAAGCTTTGGATACAGAACCAATAAAGCAAATTATTTATACATACAACGAAATTTATGTCAATGTAATTAGAAATAAATCATTTGATTTTGATAAAGTTATCAATGATAATTTAAAGTCAGAGTTTAAGTTAGATTTTATTAAAGAATTTGAAAATAAACAATATAAATTAGTTACAAATCATAACTTAAATACTTCTTTTTTCAAACAGATTGGAGCGTATCTTAATCAG
The DNA here is from genome assembly GCF_019308355.1 of Empedobacter falsenii. Lineage (GTDB taxonomy): Bacteria > Bacteroidota > Bacteroidia > Flavobacteriales > Weeksellaceae > Empedobacter > Empedobacter falsenii_B. Next base: position 3,445 of record NZ_JAAGKM010000054.1, read on the forward strand.
TTTGAATTGAGTTATGAGGATATTTATTTGGCTGGAATTAATTATTATCAAACGAATCAGAAAGTAGATTTTGAAGGAATAAATGTATTGAATTTAAATATTATTGATAGTTTTTCACCGTTGTACACAACATTGTTTCATTATCCATTATTGTACACGTATTATCCAGCGAATCTGAACGCAAATCATTTGTTTAGTTCGATTTTGCAGTTTCTTTATTTACATACCAACACGGATATTGCGAAACATATTCACGCTTTTCACAACCATATTTTCTATGAAAATAATCCAAGAAGAGTTCGTAAAGGTTGGGAATTCGAAGAATTGGAACGTGGCGTTTTGATTTCGCAAACTTTTCATAATGCATTAAATATTCGTAAGTCTCCTATTTTCGGAACTCGTCCTGATTTTTTAGCTTCGAATAATTATTTATTAAATGAATTGAAAGATCAAAATATTCCGTTAGAGAATTTTAAGGCCTTGATGACTAAAACAATTGAAGAATATTACGAGGCAGATATTGATGAAGTGGTTGCTGGAAAGCTAAATCATGCTGAATTTTTACAATTATTAGCGATTATTTTCTACGAAACTTCTGCTAATGCAATGATTATTAAATCATGGAAAAACTAACAATTAATCAAGAAAATAGAATCAAATTAGAAGAACATTTTGGCGAAATTTTGCCAAGATTGCCTTTTGAAATGGTTTCATTTTATGAATCGAGTAATTCGTGGGAAGGACAAATTGAATATAATTTGAATTTGAAAACGGGAGAATTGACGTACAATACCATCGAAAATGTAAAACATCAAATCGAAATTTCGCCTGAAATGATAAAACGCATCGAAAGTGAAATTATCTTGATGTTGGAAAATTTATAAACTAAAAAATCTCACAAATGTGAGATTTTTTTTATCTATTCATCCAATCCATCCAAGCATTAATCTGTGTTTTGCTGATAAAAATAGCTTGTTCAGCTTCTGATTTTGGTTGAAGATGGATTTCAATTTTTTGACTTGAATATCTTATTATTTCAGTAATTGCATCAATGTGAACAATAAATTTTCGATTGATTTTGAAGAAAATAGTTTCATCCAATTTATTTATAATATCCTTTATTGTATCATCATAAATATAGGTTTGTTCATCTTTCGTTTTTATAAAAAGATGTTTTCCCGAAGCAAAAAAATAAGCAATTTCGTGTTCTTCTACCGAACGTAATTTGTTACCATTCGTTACCAAAAAACGATGCATAATCTCGGACGGTGAATTTTCTAAAACAGCTATCGATTGTAATGTTGGTGAAATATCAAAACTAGTTCGAATAGTCTTGAATTTTTGCAATGCAATATGCAACTCCTCTACTTCAAAGGGTTTCAGAATATAATCTATCGTAAAATGCTTGAAAACTTTCATCGCATATTCATCATAAGCAGTGATAAAAATAATTGGCGTTAGAATCTCAACTTCCTGAAAAATCTCGAAACTTTTCCCATCACCCAAATGAATATCCATGAAGATTAAATCAACCGAATTATCTCTAAAAAACTCCGTTGCTTGCTTTGTTGAGCGCAAAATTGTAATTGCAGAAATAGCAACAATCGATTGCTCCTCTAACAGATTTTTTAGATAAGTAACCGCCAATAATTCGTCCTCTACAATTGCAATTTTCATGAATGCAAAAGTATAAAAAAACCGTCTAAATGATGAATAAAGACGGTCTAAAAATGTTATAAATGAGGATTATTGAGCTTAGCTGCTTGTGGAATTTCTATTGTATAACGAACATCATTTTCTTGTAAAATATACTCTTTACCTGAAATTTGATGTATAATTTGTTTTTGATTTGCTCGACGTAAATCGTACCAACGTTGTCCTTCTAACGCAAATTCTCTAAAACGTTCATCTAAAATAAACTTCATCAATTCAGTAGAATTCATCGCAGAAATTTCTGTTTGTAATTTTGCAAAACCAGTTGCTGTATAACGATTTTGTAAAACTGAAAATAAAGTTGCTTTTGCTTGATCTAACTTATTTAATTTCAAATATGATTCAGCTTTGATAAAATATAATTCAGCTACGCGGAAAGACGTTTTGAACTCTGAATTTCCACCTTTGATAACTTTATATTTTGATCCACTTTTCTCAAAATAAAGCGGAAAACGTAGATCATTTTCTGTATCATAACTACTTAACAATTCTGGTGAAGCATATGACATATACTGAATTGCAGGATTCAATGTATTGTCTAAAGCTAAAATAGATTCGGCAGATGTATAATGATTTGGAACTTGTTTTGTTGTGTTCAGATTCACTAAATCACCTTTGATTTTTAATGTAGAATCAGAAAAATCAATTGCTTTTTGCCATTCATTTTTATACAAAGCGATTCTTGCTTCTAAAGCATTTAAAGCTGCATTTGAGAATCTATAATTTAATCCAGCTAACTGCGAATCCATTTTCATCAATTTAGTAGCTTCTTCTAAATCAGACTCAATATGATTATAAACTTCTTGAACAGATGATGGCTTAAGCGTTGCTTCTAAATCTACTTTTAAATTTAGAGGAACTCCTTTGTCTGTACTTGCTGTTGCTGAATTATATGGTTTTCCGTATAAATTCACCAAATCAAAATACGCATACGCACGTAACGCATAAGCTTCTGCTAATAATTGATCTTTTTCAGCAGAATTTTCCATTGTTTTTGGCCCTTCGTTGATGATTTGATTGGCATAAAAAATCACCGTATAAAAACTAACCCAAGGAAATTGAATTGATATTTGATCTGGATTTGTATCCTTCCATTGTGCAATTTCTCGGTACGAAATAAAGTCATTTGAATATTCATTCAATGTAACCTCATCGGTGCGTAAAGCTGTCAAAGACTTGTGTGTTGGATATTTTGAATAAGCATTCGTTAAAACCATACGGTAATCTTCTACCGTTTTTGGAATCACTTTTCCATCTGGTTCAATATCCAAATAATTGTCACAACTAACTACTGTAAAGCTAACAGCAACTATGCTTAATAATAAAAATATTTTTTTCATTTGATTTAAAATTTAGAAAGAAACATTAAGGCCTACTGTTACAGATTTAGCAATTGGTTGTGCATAAATATTTCCGTAAGTTTCTGGATCAAAATAACCTTTGTATCCATTACTAAATACAAATAAATTACGTCCTTCTAAGCTAAAACGAGCGCTTTTGAAACCGACAACCTCAGCATATTTATTTGGTAAAGTATAACCTACACGAATACTACTGATTCGCATATAACTAATTTCTTTCGCCCAAATGTCTAATAAATTGTACGCGTTTGCATTGTTTCCTGCAAACCATTTGTTCGCCATCCAACTATCGTTATCTCCTTTAATTGGACTTGTAATTCCTGGAAGTGTAGAACCTGCCTCGAAAATATCTTGCGTATAATTACGACCTGGATCCAATTCCATTCCACGATAAGAAGGTGTTTTCATCACCGTTTGTTTTAAATTGAATGCTGCAGAAATCGTTAAATCAAAATTGTGAATTTTGAAATTATTGATAATACCTCCTGTAAATTTAGGATCGCGATCTCCGATATAAGTAAATAATTTACGTTTTTCTTCGCTTGTTAATTTAGAATCCACAATTTCTCCTGGTAAAAAATCTTCATATAAGTCATATAAAGCAAAGAATTCTTTTGCAGAAACTTTTTCATCTCCTTTCCAAAACATTGGATTTCCGTGTTCATCAAATCCAGCTGTTTTTAAAGCAAAAATTGCATTTACAGGTAAACCTTCTCGAGATGGAATTAAACTATTTTCACGTTGTTGCTCTTTAAGAACTTTACTTTTGTTGTGCGCAAAATTAATTGTTGTCGACCATTTAAAGTTTTTCTTATCAATGTTGCGTGTTGTTAAAGCAATCTCAAAACCTTTGTTTGTCAATTCTCCCCAATTCACCATTGTATATTCAAAACCTGTTTCTAATGGTGTTTCGCGCATACTAATCATATCTGTTCCTTTACGATTATACACATCAACAGCAAGGTTGATACGATTTTTGAAAAGACCTAAATCTAACCCAACATTTGTATTCGTTGTTTTTTCCCAACGTAACAAATCATTCGGTAAATTAATCGCATTGATAATATCTTCTTTATTACCTGGTAAAATTGTTGCATCATTATATTCACCAATAAAGAAAGGTGAAGTATTACGATCAATATTTCCTTGTAAACCATAAGAAGCACGTAAACGAAGATTCGAAATAAAATCGATGTTCTCCATAAACGATTCTTTTGAAACTAACCAAGAAGCAGAAACTGCCCAAATTGGTAAGTATTTATATTTTTTATTAACTCCGAATAAATTTGTTCCATCATAACGAACACTACCAAAAACTGTATATTTTCTGTCTAATGTATACGAAGCTGTTGCAAATGTAGATACATAAGCATTTTCTTCCGTTGGCATCTCTCTGTACGTTTCGTAACGTTTATCTGCAGCAAAACTTGAATTTGGGAAAACGATTGGCGTTCCTGTTTTCGTCGTTTTATTGTAACCAAAAGCACGTGTTAAAGTCGTTTCATTTTGTGTATGACGAATTTCTGTCCCAGCCATCAAATCAATTTCGTGACGATTGTTAATCGTAGTACTATATGTTCCTTGTAACTTCCAGTTATATTGAAAAAATTCGTTATCCCAATTTTGTTTAACTCCTCCGTCAGGTAAGAAATACAAATATTGTCCAGATTTATAATAACGCGTTCCTTCTTTCATTTTACGCGTAAAATAAGTTTCTTGCTCAGCGTATTTTTCTGTTTTGTTACTATCGTACTGAATTCCGAATTGAGATGTTAGTTTTAAACCTTTTGCTAATTGATAATTAAGATCAATAATACCTTTTAACGAACGGTTTTTTAATGTATAATTTGTGTTTTCTCTTTCTTCGATAAAATTAAATGGAACAGAACGATCTTCAAATCCATCAATATCGTTGTCATAACGATAAGAACCATCTGCATTAAATGGAGATAGATATGGATTAGCATTTCGTGAATAATTAATCGGATTGATAGACGCATCTGCATCTGTTACAAAAGATTTTTTATCACTTGAAGTTGCAAAAATAGAAATCCCTACATCTAATTTATCATTAAGTTTATAATTGTTTTTTAAAGTAAGATTATAACGCTCAAAACCTGTTCCGATCGTAGTTCCTTGCTCATCATAATATCCTAATGAGAAGTAATAATCAGAACGATCATTTCCTCCAGAAATACTTAAACCATATTGTGTATTAATTGCATTACGATACAATAATTTTCCCCAATCGGTTGTGTTATTTCGTAAAGAATTAATTTGATTTTGCGTGATAAGATCTAAAGAATTAAAACCTCCATTTCGTAAAGCATTTAATTGACCATTCTTTTGCAAAATTCGCATTACTTCGCCTTTATCAGTACGATACGTTAAATCATCGCGACTAGCAAGCATTAATTCAAGATCAACTTTCTGAGAAGCATTTAGTAAATTTAAACGACCAAAATCTGGACGAGCTGTTACAAATGTATTCGCAGAAAAATTAACCGTCATAGCGCCTTTTTTACCGCGTTTTGTTGTAATCGAAATTACACCATTTGCAGCTCTTGCACCATAAATAGCTGTTGCAGCAGCATCTTTAAGGATTGTAATATCTTCGATATCGTTTGGATTTAATCCAGCGATAGAAAAGTTTTGCAATTGATCGATGTTATCTTTATCGTTAAAGTTTGGCACATCATTTCCTTCTAATGGTAAACCATCAATCACCCATAACGGATCTTGTGGACCAGAAAGAGAAGCCGTACCACGAATTCTAATTTTACTTGGTGAACCAGGCGAACCAGTTTCTGTAGAAACAGCTACACCAGCAATTTGTCCGCTTAACAATTGATCAACACTAGCAACACCAGCTTGTTGAATATCATCCATTTTTACAGTTGATACTGCCGATGTTAGTTTCCGTTTTTCAATTTTTTGATAACCTGTAACAACAACTTCTTTTAAATCATTATTTTCTGGAAGAACTTCACCTAAAGTTGATTTTAAGCTTACATGATATGTTGATAAATCTGTAGAAAGTTCAACTAATTTAGAATCGTAACCTAAATAACTAATTAATACAGATTTTGTACCTGCAGGTACTTCTAATGAAAAGAAACCATCTTCATCTGTAACAGTACCAACCGTTACACTTTCTATAATTCCTTTTTGATCTGTTTTTGTCGAAATTGATTGAGCTTCAATTTTAACAGACGCACCAGCAATTCCAACCAACGATTTTTCGTCTTGAACCGAACCTGTAATCACTCTCTTTTCTTGAGAAAACGCAATACTTGCCGCAAAAAGTGGCAAAAGAATGAGTGTCTTTTTCATTTCTATATCTTACTTTAAAGCTTCTTTAATACGAATGATTAAATCGGCATAATGCGCTTTTGTAGACGCATCTCCATTATTCTTTTTCTTGTTTAACAAAGTCAACACACGTTGCAATTCTGCTCTTTTATAGGTTGTCACTTCCGACACCCTTTTCATAGAAGAATAGTTAATGTTACGCGCCATTTTTTCTTCGTCTAAATAATTACAGATAGTTGGTACTTGTAGGTTTTGGTCAATTGTAAGTCCTGCTACAGTTGTTTTTTCAAATAATTTGTTTGTTGAAACGATTAAGGCATCAACGTAATTTTTTTGAGTCATTTTTTCAAGAATAGTTAAGTTTGATTTTTTATCAAAAGCTGCACTTCTTACTTGATCAAATAAATTTTCAACTGTATAAATTTTTTCATTAGATTTTAATTCTTGGTGTTTCAATTCATTTTCTAACATGCGCAATAAGCGATCGTCAGTAAATAAATTATAAATCAATCCATATTGCATTTCTCTCGCTAATGTATACGGCGTTTGCTCGTAAGGTCCCATTGGCGAATTTTTGATTGCATACGTTTTATCTAAAATATCATTAAAGAATAACCATTTTGGTAATTGAATCACATTTTCGTTTAAATAATTAACTGCTTTACGTTGCATATCTGCAGGAACTGGTTCGTATGCTTTTTTATCAATTCCGAAATAAGTGTTGTTTAAATAAATCCCACCAACATTTGCTAAAACATGATTAGAATATAAATCCCACTGCCCTATTGTTTGGTAATAAAGTTTCCCTGTATTGATATAGCTTTTTCCATCTTCGTACGTCCATTTCAAAATATTTTCAGAAACACGTTTTAGATTTTTCATTCCATATTCACTTGCCAAAACAGCATCATCACCTAAATCTTCTGATTGAGAACGCGGATCAATTGTACTTAAATAACTTTGTTGCTCACCATAAAAATACATTGGATCATCTTCGTGCTTTTCAATCATTTTACGAAGCGATGCTTTTTCTGTTTCTTGATTTGGAAACCAACGATATCCCCATTCGATTGCATATTTATCATACAAACCGATTTTTGGTGTAATCGCTGTAACACCATCTTCTGGTTGTGCTACATAATTATATCGCGCATAATCCATAATAGACGGTGCAGTTCCACCCATTTTATCCGTAAATTCTTTCGAACGTAAAGATTCTACTGGATAAGAAAAAGAAGCGCCCATATTATGTTTCAGACCAAATGTATGTCCTACTTCATGAGAAGACACAAAACGAATTGCTTCTCCCATGTGTTCATCACTAAATTTATTTCCTCTTGCTTTTGGATCAATTGGACCTGTTTGAATACGCATCCAATCATGCAAAGAAGTCATTACATTGTGCCACCAAATAATATCAGCCTCTAAAATTTCTCCACTACGCGGATCTACAACAGAAGGTCCCATTGCATTTGACTTTGGTGAAGCTGCATACGTAATTACTGAGTAACGTACATCATCAATATCAAAATCTTTGTCATCAGCAGTTGGTTCTTTTGCTATAATCGCATTTTTGAAACCAGCTTGCTCAAAAGCAACTTGCCAATCGTGTACACCAGCAATAATTTTTTGGCGCCATTGTTTTGGTGTCGAAGGATCGATGTAATAAATAATTGGTTTCTTAGGTTCTACTAATTCACCTTTTAGATATTTTTCCTTATCCTCGTCTTTTGGTTCCAAACGCCATTTTGTAATAAAGCGTTGATCTTCCATTTTGTGTTGAGCATCATTAAAAAACCAATGTTTTTCTGTGAAATATCCCACACGATTATCTGCTAACCTAGGTTGCATAGGAGTTGTCGAAAGTAAAACAATATTACTTGTAACACCTAAGGTAACGGCCAAATCTACCCCTCCTTCATTTACACTTGTCGTTAACTGAGACTTAACCACAATGTTTTCTGGAAACGTTTTCACATTTTCCACATACGATAGATTTGCCTTTACCGAACCTCCTAAACCTATGTTCGTTAATACATCATTAAAACTTTTTTGATTTCCATCAAAAATTTTGTTCACTTTAATCGCAACAGCTGTCGAATCGTTATTTTGAGCTTCTATATCAAAAACCTCAATAATCGATTCTGAGAAATTATCCTTTACAGAAGCTGTGATTGCGTCATTTTTAGGCGAAGAAACTTGTGGAACAATTGTTTTTACCCACACTTTTTTAGCTACTTTATCATGATAAAAAGAAATCACTTTGTTTTCGTAATTCATTCCTTTGTTCAAGCCCGCTTCGTTAACTTCCATTGGAACTTGAGACAATTTATTCACAACCAAAAATTGGCGTCCAAATAAACTATCTGGAATTTCGAAATAGATATCAGTTTTTACTTGAATGGTATTAAACAAACCTTTCTTGTAGCTTCCTTTCTTGATTAATTCATCTATTTTTTTAACTTTCGTTACAGTAGAATCCTTTTTCTCTGTTTTATCTTTTTCAGCTTTTTTATCCTCTTTCTTTTGTCCATAAACAACAGCCGAAGACATTGCCAAACCAAGATATAGTGCTAATTTATAATTCTTTCTTTCCTTATTATGACTCATTCGAACATTAAATTATCATTAATTATGGCATAAACTTAAGCGCAGTTTTCTTATAATAATAGTTTTTTGGAGTGAGTGGTTAGTTTTTTGGAGTGAATGGATATTTTGGTTCGATATAAGGTAAAAAACAAATAAATTCTTCATTTTCTACTTTTGTTGAGAAATTATCAACTTGATAAAAATGATAGATTTTTTGTAAATAGTTTAAACCAAATTTCTCATTTTCTGTCGCTTTATTTTTTTTCTGAAAAGTATTTTTGACGATAATCAAATCAGATTTTACAACAATATTTATAGTCAAAGGTTGATCAATTGTAGCAATATTATGTTTTATTGCATTTTCTACAACAATCTGTAATGCCAAATATGGAATGTTTTTTTCTAAGCTTTTCGAATCTTCGATTTGTAAATCAAAAATCAATTCTTCCGAAAATCTACTTTTATGCAAATCCATGTATTGCGCAATAAAATCTAATTCCTTTTTTACAAGCACTATATTTTCCTTTGGCGGAACAATAAGATATCGGTAAATTTTAGAAAGATTCATCGTGAATTTCTGCGCATTCTCTTTATTCAAACCAATTAACATATAAAGAGAATTCAAGGAATTGAATAAAAAATGTGGATTAATTTGATTCTTTAATTGTTGTAATTGCGTTAGAGTATTCGCGTTTTTAATCTTTTCGTTTTCAATTAACAACCTATTTTTTTCTTCGATTACAAACGCTTTTTCCTTGTATGTTTTAGATGTTATTTTATTGAATAACAAAAAGATAATGATAATTAAAAAAACAGTTCCCAAGAAAATAAAACCTACATAAAATTTAGTTCGTTCTACATTTTCATCAATGATATAACTCAAATGATTCACGACAATATATCCATCAAAATTTTTGGTGTGTAAAGGTTTTATATAACGCTTAATATCCGTATCTTTTATAAATTCGGACGAAGCATCATTCAACGTATATAAATCTTGAGAAAAATTAGAATTAATTGTGCTCGTTATCGTATCGTTTGGCTGAATATCTGTAAAATCGAAAACATTTTTCCCAATAAATTTTTCATCAGGATGCGTAATACAAATTCCATCTTTATTGAAAACATACATATAATTGGACGAAGTTGCATCAACTGTCGTAAAAAAATTATACAAATCAAACAGATTAATCGTCGAACCGTAATACATATTTTGTCCATCAGACAACTTGATAGAATCGTAATTTACCCAATACAACGTGTCTTTATAATCCAATAAAAAATTATCAATCTGTTGATTTTTTGTAGCATATATCGATTGAAATTCTTTAATATTTGGTTGATTGATAGCTTTTGAAAGGATTGATTCATCTGGAAAATAATTTGTTTCTGGAGAATGAATAGAAAACCAATCATGGCGAATTAACTTTCGATTTGAATTTAATTCATTCAAAACCAAAAAATGATCTGCTACATTTTTTTCATTTGTCTTTTTAACAACTTTTTTTAAAACTTCTTGGTATTCTTCGATGTTTTTAAACTCAAATTCAACTGCTTCTGTAATCTTCCCCTTGTTAAGAACACTTAAAAGTAGAGTTTTTATTTAATATTATTGTATTATTATTTTGATTAATTTGAAATGTAGGAAAATCATTAGGATTTTTGACCTTACCATATTTCAATA
>NZ_JAAGKM010000055.1 GCF_019308355.1 Empedobacter falsenii
AATTTGGTATAACAGAAATAGAAGACATAAAGCTTTGAATTATAAAACTATTTTTGAGTTTAATAATAATTTACAATTTTTAAAAAATGTAGCTTAACTTACACTGGAAAATTCAGGGGGATATCCAGGGTTGTAATAATTGCCAAGTTGTTTTTTATACAAAAAAATGTTTAGTGGAATACAAAAGGATATCATTTTTAAAGTTTCAATGAATTTAAACTCGTCTTTTGAGCAATGATAATCTTTAAATTTCATTTAAAAAAGTAGATTTTAGTGTTGTACTATGTAATATTTATAATGTATTAAGTAAAATCCATTATGTATTTGTGAGAGGCTAGAATTTTCAAGGCTTCGAAATAACACAAAATCACTTTTTGAATACAAATATAAAATGAAGTAGATTACAAAAATAACCTTTGAGAATCATTTAAATCGTAAGAACACATGACCAAAAACAGTATTTCCACTTGATATTCAGCACAATGACCAAGACGATTCAAACCTCTAAAATAAGTATCATTTGATGCTATTCTGAAATAAACTCAGAATGATAAAATCCGTAAAACGTTAAGCGTAGAACGTAAAACTTAATAAAACCTATGTTTCTATTGTGGTTAGAATATTCATTTTTTATTCGGTATTCTTCTTGATGGGGCACAACAACGATGTAAAATTAACCCTTAGACAAGCAAATTAACTAGAAGTGACGAATAATGAACCTAATTGGTTATCCATTAACCTAAATGGAGGTTGTATGCACTAAAATGCATTTTTTCTGTATCGGTTGTGTATCCACGCTATATGTATTCTGTATCCATTGTATATCCATTCCGTATGGTTTGTTCGGTGCTCGTGTATCGAAAGGTTGATTACCATTTAGACAAAAAAAGTAACTATTCAACTAAAAAGATAAATTTATGACATACATAAGGAGCAACAATTTATTTCTTCAAAATCTTAAAGCTATATTGATTCGAATTTATATTGACGAAATAGATTCCTGATGTAAGATGTTCTAAATTAATTTGTGAAACTGTTGTTTGATATTTTTGATGAAATACTTGTTTCCCTGCTGCATCATAGATTGTAATAATCGGTTGTTGCAAGACTTGAGAAAAATAAAGATTTTTAACAACAGGATTCGGATAAATTTGTAATGTAGAAATAGCGTTTTCTTTTACATTCAGTTTTTCCTGCGCTTGAGAAAAATGCAATAAAGTCGCCAAAGCTCCTTTCGCTACTTCTGTCAAATAATTCAAATCCATATTATCGATTATATCTTGAGCAGTATGTGCATAAGGCGTTTCATTCTTTTCAAAAAGTCCAGTTATAGGATAACCAACTGCCTGAAAAGGCATATAATCGGAACTATAAGCATTCGAAATTTCAGTTTTTAGAGTTGTATACAATGGAAAAATATTCGCCATTTTATTGGTTAATTCAGCTGAAATAGCATTATTAGATGTTGGATTACTTTCATCTTGCTCACAAACAATTGTCGAATTTACCTTATTCGCCACTCCTCCTACCTCATCAATATTCAGAACAGCTTTAATTTTTAAATTCTGAGGAACTGCAATTTGATTTACATACGCCTGACTTCCGATTAAACCTCGTTCTTCCCCTGTAAAATGAATAAATTTTATCGAATAATCTGTGTCAATATCTTTTATTAATCGAGCAATTTCTAATAAAATAACCGTTCCCGAGCCATTATCATTCGCTCCAGGTCCATTTAATGTATCATAATGACCATCGATGATAATAAATTCGTCAGGATATTTTTTACCAATTTTTGTCACAATCAAATTATTCCCAACATTTCCGTATACATTAACCGATTGTTTTTCTATACTGGTATAACCATAAGCCGTATAATAAGATTTCAACCATGTAAATGCATTTTCGTGAGCAGAAGATCCAACAGTTTTAATTCCGAAATCTTGAAATTTTTGCAATTTCTGATGCACAGAATCGTATTTCACTTGTTCGACAACTGATTGATAAAATGGATTCAGTTCTTGAGCAGTCGCATTGATAGAAAAGACTAATAATGGTAGAAATATATACTTCATATCATTTAAAATAATTAACCAAGATTAAAACGTAAAAGATTAAAAATTATTCAAAATTGTTTTTAATTCTTCAATACTTTCTGTTGCTTTTTTCTTGATATGCGTAATAGATGAATTGGTATACGTATCTGATGGATCGATATAGATAATTGGCACATTTGTTTTTGTATAATCTTTGAGCGAAGCAGCTGGATACACTTGCATTGACGTTCCAATAATCACCAAAATATTTGCTGTTAAAACCTCATCAATCGCATTTTCTATTTCTGGGACCATTTCGCCGAACCATACAATATGCGGACGGAGTTGATTTCTATCTTCCGCCAAATCTCCAAGTTTGATATCTTCATTCCAATCAATAATTAGATTTTCGTCTTTTTCGCTTCGCGCTTTTCTCAATTCACCATGCAAATGAATAATTATAGACGAACCTGCTCTTTCGTGCAAATCATCAACATTTTGGGTAATAATCGAAACATCAAAATCGTGTTCTAACTCTTTCAGAAAAAAATGCGCCGCATTGGGTTCAACATCGAACAATTGTTTTCGACGCTGATTATAAAAGTCTTGAACCAATTTAGGATTTCTTTGATAACCTTCAATAGAAGCAACTTCCATAATATCATGATTTTCCCACAAACCGTTGGCATCTCGAAAAGTTGAAATTCCGCTCTCTGCACTAATTCCAGCTCCCGTTAAAACGACTAACTTCTTTTTCATTTCGAATGTATTAATTGAAGTAAATATAACTTTATAAAACAACAAAACTCCATTTATAGAAATGGAGTTTCGGTTTTATTTTATTTTTTTTAATTCATCTAATTTGACTAGACACATAATACTAAATGTTGCAAACATGGTCAACGTAAGAATTGCTGCATTAATTATCATAAGCTTTGTTTTAATTGGGTTATTAATTTGAATTAAAGTTACTTCAAATCATTTCTTTCGAAAAGTATTTCATTAAGAAATAACGACTTAACTCACTTATTTTTAATGAATAAACTTTAACCTCGAAATATAAAAAAACCTCAATTGGGAACAACTGAGGCCTTTCTCTACTAAAACTTAAGTACCATGAAAACTCAACTAACTTATATAAAGACTAGTACTTGCCCTAGATTCATCAAACGATATACCAAATTATATTTCAGCATGTTAAAAAAATAAAAGCAGCCAATAAATTGACTGCTTTAAATAATTTGTATTAAAAATATACTTAGAAAGTGTATTTATTTTCTTTGATTAAAAGATCTGCAATTTCAGTTTTCAAGTTAACTACGTTTGGATATTCGTTGTAACGTGTAAATCTTCTTAAACCAGACAACATCATGCGTTGCTCATCTCCTTCTGTGAAAGAAACAATTCCGCGCGTCGCTTCTGTTTTAATAATTTCTACTGATTTGAATAATTGTAATTGAACTAATTTTTCTGCATTTTTCACTGCATCAGCACCTTTTACATTTGCAATTTTTTCTGCACGTAACATTGCCGATTCAACCATATAAATTTCTTGCATAATGCGAGAAGCCGCAATAATCAATTGTTGGTGTTGCTCTAATTCTGCACCAAATTTTTGCAAAGCAGAACCTGCAACCATAAAGAAAGCTTTCTTAAGATTTGCAATGATTTCTTTTTCTTGTGCAAATAATTCTGAATAATCTGGAACATCAAACGATGGAATCGACATTAATTCGTTCGCCACATTCATTGCAGGAGACATTAAATCTAATTTTCCTTTGAATGCACGTTTTACTAACATCGAAACACATAATAAGGTATTGATTTCGTTTGTTCCTTCGTAAATTCTAGAAATACGTGCATCTCTCCAAGCTGCTTCCATTGGCATTTCTTTCGAATATCCCATTCCTCCGTAAATCTGAATTCCTTGATCCGCAGAAATTTGAGCAGCATCAGAAATCCAAACTTTTAAAATAGAAGCTTCGATTGCATACTCTTCGATACCTTTTAATTCCGCTTCATTATGAGGCATTCCTTTTGCCATGTTATCTTCGATTGCATCTTGTACATCTTTCGCTGCACGATACGCACCAGCTTCTGAAGTAAACGCAGAAACAGCCATATCAGCTAATTTCTCTTTAATCGCACCAAATGTATTGATTGATGTATTGAATTGTTTACGTTCTGAAGAATATTGTAACGAATAATCTAAAATACGACGTTGCGCATCTAAACATGCTGCTCCTAATTTGATACGACCAACATTCAATGCATTCATTGCAATTTTAAATCCTCCGTTTCTTTCTCCTAATAGATTTTCTACTGGAACACGAACTTCATTAAAGAAAACTTGACGTGTTGATGAAGAAACAATTCCTAATTTATCTTCTTCTTCTCCTAATGAGAATCCAGCACCAGCTTTATCTTTTTCTACAATGAAACCTGTGATATTTTTATCATCATCAATACGTGCAAAAACAATGAATAAATCAGCAAAACCTGCATTTGTAATCCACATTTTTTGACCTGTGATGATATATTCTTTACCATCTTCTGATAAAACAGCTTTTGTTTTTCCTGAATTTGCATCAGAACCTGCTTCTGGCTCCGTTAAACAGTAAGATGCAAACCATTCTCCTGTTGCTAATTTTGGTAAATATTTTTGTTTTTGTTCTTCTGTTCCGTACAATAAAATTGGCATTGTTCCAATTCCAGTATGTGCTCCAAAAGCTGTTGCTAACGAACCTGTTGCTCCTGAAATATAGTCACACACTAACATTGTTGTAACGAATCCCATTCCCATTCCACCATATTCTTCTGGAACAGAAATTCCTAATAAACCTAATTCACCAATTTTACGCATTAATTCTTCAATCAACGCATAATCTTTTTTCTCAATTTGGTGTTTCTTAGGCACTACTTCTTTATCGATAAACTCTTTTGCAGATTGCAAAATCATTTGTTGTTCTTCTGATAAATCTTCGTAAGTGAAAATATCATTATAAGAGGCATCTTTAATTAAATATTGACCTCCGATTAATCTATTTGGATTTGTAGACATATTTTTTGTTGTTTAGATATTAGATTTTAAAATTGAGAAGTTAGATAAATTTGAAATCTATCATCTAACCTCTCAATTCTATATATTATTTTAGATATTCGAAAATTGAAGCTGCTCCTTGTCCTGTACCAACACACATGGTTACCATTCCATATTTCGCTTTACGCGCTTCCATTTCATGTAACAATTGCACGGTTAATTTCGTTCCCGAACATCCAAGTGGATGCCCTAAAGCAATTGCACCTCCATTTACATTGACGATATCAGGATTAAGATTCAACTCGCCCATAATTGCAACTGATTGAGAAGCGAACGCTTCATTCAATTCGATTAACTGAATATCTTCTAATTTCATTCCTGCTTGTTCTAACGCTTTTGGAATTGCAAACAAAGGTCCCATTCCCATAATACGAGGTGCTAAACCTACCGTAGAATATGCAACTAAGCGTGCAACTGGCTCAAGACCTAATTCTTTCACCATATCTTCTGACATTACCATAACGAAAGCTGCTCCGTCCGACATTTGAGAAGAGTTACCTGCTGTAACTGAACCTCCTTGCGCAAAAACAGGACGTAATTTTGCTAAACCTTCGATAGATGTATCCGCACGTGGACCTTCGTCTACTTTAAAATCAATTTTCTTTGTTTGAACTTTTTCTTTATCATCTAAGAAACTGTATTCAACATCAATTGGAACGATTTGAGAAGCAAATTTTCCTTCAGCATTTGCTTTTAATGCTTTTTGATGCGAATTGAATGCAAATAAATCTTGATCCTCACGAGAAACTTTAAATTCTTTTGCTACTTCTTCAGCTGTTAATCCCATTCCCCAGTAATAATCTGGATGATCTTTTGCTAAATCTGTTTCTGGAATTGGTTTGTAACCTCCCATCGGAATATATGACATCGATTCTGCACCACCAGCAATGATACATTCTGCCATTCCTGTTCTAATTTTAGCAGCTGCCAACGCAATTGCTTCTGACCCTGATGCACAGTAACGGTTTACTGTAACACCTGGAACTTTGTCTGTATCTAATCCCATTAATGAGATAAGACGTGCCATATTCAATCCTTGTTCTGCCTCTGGCATTGCACATCCAACGATTAGATCGTCGATACGTGTTGGATCTAAAGTTGGATAATCTTGCATTAAGCGCTTGATTACTGTAGCTGCCATTTCATCTGGACGTGTAAAACGCAATGTTCCTTTTGGCGCTTTTCCTACAGCTGTTCTATATCCTGTAACTATATATGCTTGTTTCATTTTTTTTAAGTATTATTAGATTGTACAATGTAAAATGTATGATGTACAAAGTATTTAATTATAGTTCTGAATTAATTTGACCAACATATTCTGTATATGTTTTAAATCTTTTAATAAATTATCCGAAATCTCTACTTGAATAAATTCTAAATCTCTTGCTAAAATAATTTGACATTCCAATTCGAAAGACGAACCTAAAGCTATATTGAGAAAATTAATAAATTGAGCATTCGAATTTCGACCAGCACCTTCTGCAATATTTGAAGCTATCGATACGCAAGCTCTTCTTGATTGAGAGGTCAAACCATAAATCTCACTTTTAGGATAATTTGAAGTAATCTCATAAAACCTTTTCGTAAAATTCATTGTTTTTTGCCAAACGATTAACTCTTTAAAATCATGCATAAATACTTTTTACATGTTACTTTTTACTTAATACAAATATTAATTACGCAACGGTTTACCTGTTTTTAACATATGCTGAATACGCTCTAATGTTTTTCTTTCTCCACAAAGAGATAAGAATGTTTCGCGCTCTAAGTCTAACAAGTATTGTTCTGAAACATAAGTTGATTCAGACAAATTACCACCTGTCATTACATATCCTAATTTATTCGCAATTAAACGATCATGATCCGAAGCAAAACGTCCAGCAACCATAGAATCTGTTCCAACATAGAACATTCCCATTGCTTCTTTTCCTAACACTTCTACTTTACGTTGAATTGGTTGTGTATAACCTGCTTCTGCCATAATAATTGCGTGCTTTTTCGCTTCTGCAATTTGACGTTCTGCATTTACTACAACAATATCTTGCTCACGAATAATTCCCATGTTTTTCGCTTCATAAGCTGAAGTTGCCACTTTCGCAGTTGCGATATTCATGAAGTTATCACGTAAATGATTTACTTTTACATCATCTTTCAAGGCAAATTCAGTTGCACGGCGCGCAAATTCTTTCGAACCTCCACCACCAGGGATTAATCCAACTCCAACCTCAACCAAACCAATGTAAGTTTCGGCAGCAGCTACAATTTTATCCGCATGCATCGACATTTCGCAACCTCCACCAAGCGTCATTCCATGAGGAGCAACAACAACTGGAATAGATGAATAACGAACACGCATCATCGTATCCTGGAACATTTTGATTGCCATATTCAATTCCCACCAATCTTGTTCTGCAGCCATCATCATAATCATGGCTAAATTAGCACCAACAGAGAAATTATCTCCTTGGTTACCAATTACAACTCCACGATAATCTTTTTCTGCTAACTCGATTCCTTTATTGATTCCTTGTAAAACTCCTCCTCCAAGAGAATTCATTTTAGAACGGAACTCAATATTGATGATTCCATCTCCTAAATCTTGAATAGATGTTTCTTGGTTTGACCAGATTTCATTTGTTTTTCTAATGTTATCTAAAATAATAAATGCATCTTGACCTGGAATTAATTCGAATTGCTTTGATGATTGATTATAGAATAATTTCTTACCATTTTCGATTTTATAAAAAGAATTTGCACCAGTTGCGGCCAATTCTTTCACCCAATCCGAAACCTTGAAACCTTCTGATTCTACTAATTGAATTCCGTTTTGTAACCCAACCAAGTCCCATGTTTCAAATGGACCATATTTCCAAGCGTAACCTGTTTTTAAAGCGTCATCAATTGGATAAAGTACATCTGTAATTTCTGGAACACGTTGAGAAACGTAAGCGAATAATGAAGCAAAATGTTTGCGAATCAATTCTCCAGCCTTACCAGAATCTTTCAATAAAATACCTAATTTATTACGCATAGATCCTGCATTTTTAGCAGTTTCTACAGCTGTAACTTTTGCGCGTTCCATTGGACGATACTCTAACGTATCAAGATTTAAGGCAAAACGATTGGTATTCCCTTCTTTATCAATTTCTTTATAATAGAAGCCTTTTTTTGTTTTATCTCCTAAGAATTTATTTTCGATTAAGAAATCCAAGAATTTTGAATCTTTCAAACCTTGGATCATTTCGTCATTTGGCGCATTTTGCTGTAAACCTTTTGTTACATTATATGCAGTATCCAAACCAACCAAATCACCCAATTTGAATGTTCCCGTTTTCGGGCGACCCAAAATAGAACCTGTCAAAGTATCAACTTCTTCAATCGTTAATCCAATTTCTTGCGCCAATTCCATCACTTTCGCCATCGAGTAAACTCCTACTCTATTCCCGATAAAACCTGGCGTATCTTTACATAAAACTGGTGTTTTACCTAAAAATAAAGATGCATAGTTTTGGAAAAACTCAACAACAGATTTATCTGTTTGAGGATTTGGGATAATTTCGAATAATTTTAAGTAACGTGGCGGATTGAAGAAATGCGTTCCGCAGAAATGTTTCTGAAAATCATCTGAACGACCTTCAGCCATCAAATGAATTGGAATACCAGAAGTATTAGAAGTGACTAAAGTTCCTGGTTTACGGAAGTTATCTACACGCTCAAAAATAGATTGTTTAATATCCAATCTTTCGATCACAACCTCTATTACCCAATCCGAGTTTTTAATCTTCTCGAAATCATCATCAAAATTCCCTACAGTTATACGAGAAGCAAATGCTTTGTCATAAATTGGTGAAGGATTGCTTTTTAAAGCAGCATCTAAGTGAGTTTGAGCAGTTCTGTTACGAACTACTTTACTCTCTAAAGTAAGTCCTTTCGCTTGCTCTTGTGGTGTAAGCTCGCGAGGAACCATATCTAACATCAAGACTTCGACTCCGATATTTGCAAAATGACATGCAATACCAGAACCCATCACTCCTGATCCTAATACAGTTACGTGTTTAACGTGTCTTCTCATAATTGTTTTTAAATATTTTTTTGTCCGATATTAATTGGTTAATCTTATAAATCACTTCCAAGAAAATTTGCATTTTCTCTGGTTCGATGTGATTATTAATTGATTCATTAAATTGCAAAACAAAATGTTTTGAAATATCTCTCATTCTTAATCCTTCTTCAGTCAAAGTGATCAACACACTTCTCCCATCTTCTGGATTTGGTTTTCGAACGATAAAATTTCTTGCTTCTAAGTTTTTTAATGTTCTCGACAAGCTTGTTGGCTCCATTCCCATCTTTGGTCCTAGCGACGTACTTGGCGTACCTCCTTTCGGATCTATTGATAATAATGTAAAGGCATACACCATTGTAGAATCGTAAGCGCCTGCTTGCTCATTATACATTTTCTGAACTGACAACCATGTTGAACGCAATAAATAATCTATCGTTAAATCTTCTCTTAACATATTTTAGTGTATGTATAACAAATATAATCTTTTTTTATTATGCAAGCATAATAAAGTTTTAAAATTTAATTTTGTTTAACAAATAATGATTCAATTTACTATTTATCAATGAAATGTAACTTTAAATTATGATTAATAAAATAAATAGTATGATTAAATAATACTTAAATTTATTCCATTAATAAAAAACTGACTATAGTAGTGTAAAAATACGTCATATTTAGTATCGAAAATAAATATAATGTTGGTTTTATATTATAAATAAATAAGATTGTTTAATCTCTTTTCAACGGCATACATTCGTAGAAATTTTAAAATACTGCTTATGGAATCAAACCATACGATGAACAAAGTAACAGCGGCAACGCTATTAATCGCATTTGGAATCATTTACGGTGATATTGGAACAAGTCCTTTATATGTAATGAAAGCGATAATTGGCGAGACTCGCGTGATTGAAGAGAGCATTGTCTACGGAGGCGTATCATGTGTTTTTTGGACTTTGTGTTTTCAGACTTCTATCAAATATGTATGGTTGACACTAAAAGCGGATAATGATGGCGAAGGAGGAATTTTTTCTTTGTATTCATTAATCAAGAAAAAAGGTAAAAACCTAATTATTCCTACTATCATTGGAGCTTCTGCTTTGCTCGCCGATGGAATTATCACTCCCCCCGTTTCCGTCTCTTCCGCTGTTGAAGGACTACGAATGCTAAACGGACTCGAAAATCTACCTACCATACCTATTGTAATCTTCATCCTTTCGATGTTATTTTTCTTCCAACGATTTGGAACAAATAAAGTAGGAAAAATATTTGGACCATTTATGGTTTTATGGTTTACAATGCTTCTAGGCTTAGGAGTTTTACATATTGTACATCATCCAAGTATCATCAAAGCATTAAATCCTTATTACGCGTATAACTTGTTAATGAATTATCCTCACGGATTCTGGATTCTTGGCGCTGTATTCTTGTGTACAACAGGTGCAGAAGCGTTATACTCCGATTTAGGACATTGTGGTCGAAAAAACATTAGAATTAGTTGGTTGTACGTTAAAATTTGTTTAGTAACAAACTATTTAGGGCAAGCAGCTTGGTTAATGCACCAAGACAACCCTATATTAGACGGTAGAAATCCTTTCTACGAAATGATGCCAGATTGGTTCTTAATTCCTGGAATTTGTATTGCCACGGGTGCAGCTATTATTGCATCACAAGCTTTGATTACAGGATCTTTTACATTAATCAATGAAGCAATTAACTTAGGTTTCTGGCCAAGAACATTAATTATTCAACCAAACGAACACAAAAGCCAAGTTTACATTCCTACAATCAATTTTATGTTATGGGCTGGCTGTGTCTTTATCGTTCTATATTTCGGAGATTCGTCCCATATGGAAGCCGCCTACGGTCTTGCCATAACGGTTACCATGTTAATGACGACTTTCTTGTTATCCTATTATCTTAATTATTATACAAAATTCAACAAAGTATTTATTGTGGCAATTTTGTCGATTTTCGTAGCAATAGAATCTTCATTTTTCGTAGCAAATGTTGTCAAATTTGTTGATGGTGGCTATTTAGCATTATTAATGGGATGGCTGTTCTTTGTAATAATGTATTGTAGTTTTTACGGAAAAATTCTTAATTCACGAAACTTAGAATTCGTAAAAATAAAGCGCTACGCAAATGTATTAACAGAATTGAGCGAAGATAAAACAATCAATAAATACTCGACTTTCTTGTTTTACTTAACGAAATCTACGAATCCAAAAAATATCGAAAAATACAGTATTCAATCTATTTTATCAAAACGCCCAAAACGTGCAGATGTTTATTGGTTTGTAAACATTAACCGAGATAGTGAACCCTATACGTTGAGTTATAAAATATTGCCAATTGTCGATCAAAAAATATATCGAATTACATTTAATGTAGGATTTAGAGTTCAGCCAAAAACAGAACAATATATCAAAAAAGTAATCAACGATATGTATGCAAATGGAGAATTAGAATTAAAATACCTGAGTACCTGTTTGAAAAAATACAATCAAGATCCTGACATGAAATTTGTTTTGATTGAGAAATTTCCTTCAATTGAAACCAAATTAAGTATGAAAGAATTTTTCACACTAAAAGTTTATTATTTATTAAAGAAAATAGAATTCAACATTCCGAAATCTTTTGGTCTAGAAAAGAACGACGTTGTTATAGAACACATTCCTCTTTATATGCACAAACATAATATTGACGATTTAAAAAGAATTCAATAAGAAATAGAAATCCTGAAATAATTTTTCAGGATTTTTTTTTGTCAATATTTTATAGATTGATAATTATCAAATAATTTTTATAAATTTATAACAATCAACAAGATAAAATATTTATAAAAAATTAAATTATGTTCGAAATTTATCAAGACAAAGCAGGAGAATATCGTTTTCGTTTGAAAGCTAAAAATGGACAAAATATTTTGGCAAGCGAAGGTTATAAACAAAAAGCAAGCTGCGAAAACGGAATTGAATCTGTTCGCAAAAATTCGCAAGATGATTCTAAATACGAATTAAAAGAAGGTGCTTCTGGTAAATGGCATTTCAATTTAAAGGCAACAAATGGACAAGTAATTGGAACAAGCCAATCGTACGAAACTGAATCTGGCGCTAAAAATGGAATTGCTTCTGTAAAAACAAATGCTGCTGATGCAGAAATAAAAGAAGTAGAAGGTTAATTACAAACCGTCATAAAAAGCTGAAGCCTTGGATAAATCCAAGGCTCAACCTAATTAACACTAATATGAATTAACACTAAAAACTTATGAAGTAAAATAATGTTCAACTTTATTTTAGATGCGATCCAAGCATCCAAGCAGTTTTTTGATGTTGTTCTAATAAACCAACTAAGAAATCCGAAGTTGAGATATCATGAAATTCATCAATTTCTACTACAGCCTGCGCCAAAAAGTCAATAATAACTTCGTGATCGTGTAGTAAATCAGCAATAAAACTTAAACTATCTTTGTTTTCAGTTTTTCTTGTTTCTGATAAGTGAGCTAACTGCAAATACTCTGCCATAGTTGCTGGTGCATAAACATCTTTTTGACGAATTTTTTCTGCAACATCATCTATAACAATTTGTAACTCGTTATATAACGATTCAAAATACACATGTATTGTCTGAAAATCAGGACCTTCTACATTCCAATGTGCATTTCTTGTTTTTAAGTATAAAATATGTTCATCAGCTAATAATTTAATTAAAATATCAGCGATTTTTTGCTTTTTTTCTGGCGATAATAATTTCATATGATTAAATTTTATATTGTCTATTTGATTAACTTTACTAATGCAAATATAAAAACCAGAAAATGAATGAATTATAGATTTATTAAATCTTATTTCTATTCTTTTATAATTAAAAACTATGAACGACTCGAATTAACTTAAAATAAATAATGATGTTTACTTAAAAACAGAATTACTATTTTTGATAAGACAAATTTATAGTGGTTTTTTCAATTAGAGCCATTTTTAAAAGTTAAAAATTAATTAAATTTCTATGAAAAAGTTTCTTTTATTTATCATTTCTTTAACCCTAAGCAATACTTCTTTTTCTCAAACAAATAAAAATCAAACACTTAATAATAATTGGCGTTTCGGTGGTGGTTTGGGACTATCTTTTGGGAATAATAGTTATTTTGGATTTAATATTTCTCCAAGTGTAGGTTATATGGTTGCAAACAATTTAGAATTGGGTGCGACAGCTGGTTATCAGTATGCAAAAGATGATTATGTAAAACAAAATTTGTTTAATGTTGGTCCTTACATTAACTTTTTTCCAATCGAAAATATTTTCTTGAGAGCCAATTATATGTACTACACAGGAAAACAAAAATACAACGATCGCACACCATATTACAACAGTATTTATGAGGCTGACATAGACGAATCTGCGTTATGGTTAGGAGCTGGATATCAATCGAGCGGACCAGTAAGATTTCAAGCTGGTGTGATGTACAATGTTTTATACAAAGAAAACGAAAGTATATTTTCTTCAGGATTACAACCTTTTATGGGTGTTTCAATCGGATTATAAGTCATAAAAAAATCCATCTAACAATTGTTGAACTAAACCTCCAGTAGCTTTCGCTGCGATGATTTCGTACCTTAGTATATTAATATTAAACAATTGATACTATGGTAACTAAAAAAAATCTCCGGAGGAATTAAGAGCGAACAAATACATTA
>NZ_JAAGKM010000056.1 GCF_019308355.1 Empedobacter falsenii
AGAAGGGAAAAATAAAATGTCGGTCTTAAACGCAGTCAGAAATAAAATAATTCACAGAATTTATGCACTAATTAAAAATCAAAATATTTATAAAAATAACTTGGTTTTGTCATAGAAATCAGAATGACAAAATTTGTTGTTAAAAGTGACAACGAATTTGAATTAGAAAAAGGATTTTGAAAAACTATATTCATTCATTTTTTATTCATGAGTTATTAATTGTTTCAAATGAATATCTATAATTAAAATAGATTAAGCTATGAATAAAAAAGTGATAGAAAGATACTGCATTTAGAATGCTCAGGGAACGGTTTTCTTGGTGGCTGAGGTTTTCGAAGTCACATTTTACGATCTTTTCCTTTCGAGTGTTTACTCTTTTCCCTTCGAGTGCCTCATGGAACGGGTTTTCTTGGTGGCTGAGGTTCTTGAAGTCATACTTGCTCTAATTATTAGAACTAAACAATTTATTAAATCTAGTGTTCAATGTTTCAATATACGCTTGTTTAGTATCTTTATTTAAGAAGCTAATCTCCACAAAATCGATCCATTTTAGTCTAATTTTGATGAATCTTTTGTAAATAGATTCTACTGATTTATTAGGTATTTTTAATGTTTTCGCTAACTGATTGAAATCTTTTATTTTTAATCTATTTTTTTTACCATTAATTGTTAATGCAGATTCTTCCTTATCATTGGGAATTAATAACAGTGTATTCAATAAATCGTAAGCTGGAGATAATTCGTATTCATTGAAATCATTTTCGATTAATGAATAGTTTTTAAGATGCATATCAGCATTTGCAGTCAAGTAATTAAATAAAACAATTTCAAATAATTTTTGAGCTTCAAATCCACTATTTTTAGTTAGTTGATAGATTAATTTTCCGATTTTTTCTATTGATCCTCGATATTTATGTTCCGTTAAATTTTCAGTCAATTGACAAAAGTCTTCAACAGCAATTTTATCTTGATTTTTTCGATCAAATCGCTTTGTTAAATAAGCCAATTCACCTGATTTAAGCCGAATAAGTGTGTGTGTTGCTGTTTTTATTTTTACCAATTCCGCTAAATGCATGGTTAAGTCTTCATTTTCGGGTAAGTCGATATATTCTTTTGAAGCAGGTTTTAAAATATAATTTCCTTCAAGATCCACAATTGTAAATCTCGATTGTTTATTTATATCGCTTATAAGATTTAAAGATAATTTTGGTTGCACACCTGTAACTGTCACACTTTTTACAATCAACTCTTTTGCTAATTCTTCTAATTGTTTGCTGTCAAAATCAATTGAAGGAGGATTTATTGAACCAAATATTTTTTTAGAACATTTAGAATGAAAATCAATTTCATTTTCTGCTAATTCTTTGTAACAACTAAGGCATTTTTTCATAATTCTTCATTATTTGAAATGATAGAAACAGCTCCAATACAATCTTTGCAAAGGGTTAATAATAAACCAAAACGATCTTTAGAATTTAATTTCCAATTTTTTACTGCAATATTCAAAAGCCAACCTTCTGGTATTAATCCATCAAAAAAAGGAAATAAAATTTTACTTTCATACGAATCTTGTTGTTTTGGAAGCGTTAAACTAATTGGTTTCGATTCCAAATTATTCAAATATTCTTGATCGTATTTAAAAATATAACCATTTTCATTTTCAGAAATTGTTCCTGCAAATAGATTTTTATAATAGACTAAACCTTTTCTCATTGCTCAATTTTATCAATTACACCAACTTCAGAACCAAATAAAGCTAAAACTTGATTAACTTTATCTAACCTTACAGAAGGTTTTCCTTGTTCTAGTTCACGAATAAATCTTAAACCAACTCCAGCTCTCTCAGCTAATTCAGGTTGTGTAAGTTTTAATCTTTTTCTTTTTTGTTTGATAAATTCTGCAATTGATTGATTCATACTTATACCCTTTGAGGTATAAATATAGTCATAATTTTTGTTTTATACCCAATAAGGTATAAAATTTATATAAACGTAATAATTATACCTTTTAGGGTACGATTATTTCTTTGTGGCTGAGGTTCTCGAAGTCACACTTTTACGATATTTTCCTTTTTAGAACTCAGGGAACGATCTTTTGGTGGCTGAATTTTTTGAAGATAAAATTCTATTCTCGATACAATTTTTCTTCATTATTATTTCGAAAAATCACTCGAACTGACGAATTTTAATTAAGACGTATAACAAATGGATATAAACTAAATTTTAACCATACTGAAAACCTTTTCTTCTTGATAGTTTGATCTTTTCCCTTCGCATGTTTGATTTTTTCCTTCTAAAACCTCAGTGACCGTACTAAAAGCGAATTTGAATATTGGAAAAGAAATTAAAAATCCGACGATTTAGTATCGAAATGACGAATTTTAGTTAAATTGTTCAGAATTACGAGCAAAGGATCTAAAGTGTGTTCGAAAGAAAAAATAATAAATTTATAAACCAAACACTCTCTTAATTTTTAGAAAGAGGTGTCCAAATCATTTTGACAACGTACAGATTTTCATAAAACAAATGGAAAGCGAAATATTTCAATACATTGATATTTGGTACAACAGAAAAAGAAGACACAGCTCATTGAATTACAAAACAATTGAAGAATTTAATAACTTAAATAATGTTTACAAAAATGTAGCTTAAATTTTACTGTACTTTTTATTTGCATAACCAGCTATCAAAATTTGCTTACATAAAACTGCAAATCTTCTATTAATATAAAAATCTTCAATAGCAAAAACCCTTATCAATATAAATTAACTGAGTCTTTCTTTGAAGATATTCAAAATCCTCTTGAACGAAT
This sequence comes from Empedobacter falsenii, assembly GCF_019308355.1. Lineage (GTDB taxonomy): Bacteria > Bacteroidota > Bacteroidia > Flavobacteriales > Weeksellaceae > Empedobacter > Empedobacter falsenii_B. Next base: position 2,812 of record NZ_JAAGKM010000056.1, read on the forward strand.
TGTATTTAGTATCACGCTATTTTTAATTAAAACATTAAAAACTCAGATTCAATTTTATCAATCACTTTTTCAGTAATATTTTGTTTTTGACATAGGATTCTGAATTGATTAGTCGATTGTACGACTTCATCAATAATTCCGTTAGCATCTTTAATCGTGAATAAATCAGCTATTTTCAGTAAATCAGTTCGATTAATTTCAGTTCGTTTTCCATTAATAGACATCGCTCTTGAAATTCGAAGATAGTTTTTTAAAGCATCTAACGGATAGGTTAAATCATAGGCAGGAGCTAAATTCCAACGGTCTTTTTCTGTATCATAAATGAATGAGAAATTCTTTAAATGGTCATCAATATTAAAAAAAACAAGATTAAAAGCCATTCGTTTAAATAATTGCTGAATATTTTTGTGCGAAAGTTTCAAATCAAAGGCTAGTTTAAAAAGATTTTCATAAGACGAATTTTCAGGCTTTTTGAAATCCCACCCTGTCATTCCTGAAGCTGTCAAAATATGCTGTTTTTGTCCATTTTGACGATCAAATCGTAATGTTGCAAAATGTTTATCTTCAATTAATTTAGAAGGCATCATTTCAATTCCAATGGAAGTTGCAATTTGATAATAAATATATTCGATTTTTTCTTTTGAATAGCCTTGATCTTCGTCGATCGAAAGCTTGATTAAATAATGATTATATTCTTCAGAAGTTTCTAAATCACCAGGAATTAAATGTCCTGTAGATTTATTTTCCGAAACCAAAATTTTAGGTCGTGCACCGCCAGCTGAAGTTCCAATCTTGAAAATATTCAGTAAAGCAATATCACTTAATCCTTTTTCTTCGGTGGAAGTTTTTAAATCCAATACTTTTTTAACTACTTCTGTAATTTCATCGACATTAATTGTTTGATTGGATCTAATTTCTTTTGCAGGTGAAAATTCTATCGCTCCCATACCTCTTTTTCCTACGTAAGTAAGCTGTTCTAAAGGAGTGATTGAACTTATGTCTTTTTGAGTCGCTTCAAGCCATTCCTTAAAGACAATATTACCGAAAAAATCAGGTAAAGAATCAGCAATCATAGGTGGTAAACCACGAAATGTTTCTCCCTCAAATTCAGAAAACACTTGTACATTAGGTGTTCTACGAATGACGTAAGGAAATATTTTTTTATAGATGTTATTCTCCAAAAAATCAGGATTATATTGGAATGAAGATTTCCTTTGGTTTTCGTCATAACCAATTTTACCAATTTCAATTCCATGAAAATTGATTGAAATGATTTGATTCTTTGCCATAATTAATACATGGATTGATTATTATCTAAATTTTCAATTTTATCTGAAACGAATTGATTGATTGATTTCATTTCGTCAAAATACTGTAATACTTTCAAAAGAGTTTCGATTGTAGGATTCTCTCCATTTTCAAGTTTAGCAATTGTTAAACGAGAAAGCGCTAATTCATCAGCTAATTCTTGTTGTGTTAAGTGTTCTGCTTTTCGCATTTTCTTACACCATTCACCAATTGAATTTTTTACATCTTTTATTGTTGTGAAATCTAACATAAATGTATATTATAATAATCAAATGTACGAATTTTAGACAAAATATATAATAATGTATACATTTTGTTTGTATTAAACCTGTCGTACTTCATGACTTCGTAGGCTTTAAATATAATTATTTTAGTTTAGATTTTAGTATTTCATAAGGTGTTTTTCCTTTAAATGAACCATGTGGACTATCGAAATTATAAAATTTTTCCCATTGTTCTAATTTTTGATTTAGATCGACATCATCTGTGTAACTTAAAAGTTGATAAAACTCTTTTTTATCAGTCAAATGAGATCGTTCAACTTTCCCATTTAACTGAGGTGTACCCACTTTTATAAATCGGTGTCTGATTCCTAAATCTTGAACATGCCAATGAAACTTTGATTGAAATTCGTGTCCATTATCTGTTTGAATTGTATTAATTCTAAAAGGGAATTTTTCTACAACATAATTTATGAATTCAATTGAACTTAATTGATTATGTTTTTCAGAGATTTTAAGTGCTCTAATTCGTGTAGCATCATCAATCGCTGTGTATTGAAATCGTTTGATTTCAGTGCCATTTGAATCATGAAAAATCAGAAATTTAACATCAACTTGTACATGATGACCAGGTGTTTCTTTTTCGTATCGAATACTATGCATTGCCCTTCTAGTCACCTTTCTGTCTAATCTAGCGACATTATTACGCTTTAGAATACGATAAACACTTGATTCTGATATTAAAATATCATGATAACGTTCTAAATACCATTTAATTCGCCAAGTCCCTAATTTATGCTCTTTTCGAAGTTCTAATACTTTATTTACAATCTCTTGCTTAATTTATTTAGGAAAAGTACGAGGAGTTGGTTTCTTTCTGAGTAAACCTTCTTCTCCATGTTCTTCATATGCTTTTTTCCACTTATAAAATGTGCTCTTTTTAACTCCAAAAAATTTATAAGCGATAGAATTGTTTCCATATTCTTTGGCGTATTTTAGAACTTGTAGTTTTTTACTATAAGTTAAGTAAGCTGCTATTTCTTTTGTCTTTTTAATCATCATAAGGCTATATTAGTTTTTTTACTAATTTAGTCTACGAGGATATGACGTACCCACAGGAATTAATTCAAATTGAAAAATAACTATGCAAAAACATTGCACACATAGAATGTATATTTGTACAAGTAAAAAACAAACCAATACAAAAAAGCACTAACGTCTTATTTTGGCGTTTAAATGCATTAAACTTGTAATGTTTACAATAATGATTATACAAAAGATAATTTTTATCTTTAAAAAGAAATAAAGACAATGACAAATACAACCCAAAGAGCAGAACTACAAGCTAAAATCTGGAAAATCGCCAACGAAGTACGTGGCTCAGTAGACGGATGGGATTTCAAACACTTTGTGTTAGGAACATTATTCTACCGTTTCATCAGTGAAAACTTCACCAATTACATCGAAGGTGGAGATGAAAGTGTAAACTATGCAAAATTAGCAGACGACATTATCACGCCAGAAATTAAAGACGACGCCATCAAAACAAAAGGATACTTCATTTATCCAAGTCAATTGTTTTGTAATGTAGTCGATAAAGCACACAAAAATTCAAACTTAAATACAGATCTAAAAGCGATATTCACAGATATTGAAAACTCAGCAAATGGATACGAGTCTGAACAAGATATCAAAGGTTTATTCGCAGATTTTGATACGACAAGTACACGTTTAGGAAATACCGTAGAAGATAAAAACAAACGTTTAGCTGCAATTTTAAAAGGTGTAGCTGAATTAAACTTTGGTAGTTTCGAGGATAGCCAAATCGACTTATTTGGGGATGCGTACGAATTCTTAATTTCCAACTATGCAGCAAATGCAGGGAAATCGGGTGGTGAATTCTTTACGCCTCAAAACGTATCGAAATTGATTGCGCAATTAGCGATGCACAAACAAACTACGGTGAACAAAATCTACGATCCTGCTGCTGGTTCGGGTTCTTTGTTGTTACAAGCGAAAAAACATTTCGATAACCACATTATCGAGGATGGATTCTTTGGACAAGAAATCAATCATACAACCTACAACTTAGCACGTATGAATATGTTTTTGCACAATGTCAATTACGATAAATTCAACATCCAATTAGGAGATACATTAACCGATCCTCATTTTATCGACGATAAACCATTCGATGCCATTGTATCTAATCCACCTTATTCCATTCCTTGGGTAGGTTCGGATGATCCAACATTAATCAACGACGATCGTTTTGCACCTGCAGGAGTTTTAGCACCAAAATCAAAAGCAGATTTTGCCTTTGTCTTACATGCGTTGAATTACTTATCAAGTAAAGGACGTGCAGCCATTGTATGTTTCCCTGGTATTTTTTACCGTAGTGGAGCAGAACAAAAAATTAGAAAATACTTGGTGGACAACAACTTTGTAGAAACGGTGATTAGCTTACCTGCTAATTTATTCTTTGGGACTTCTATTGGCGTAAATATCTTAGTGTTATCAAAACACAAATCTGAGTACAAAACACAATTTATCGATGCAACAGGTGAGGACTTCTACAAAAAAGTAACCAATAACAACATGTTAGAGGATGTACATATCGAGAAGATTATGCAGTTATTCGATTCGAAAGAAAATCTAGAACACGTTGCTTTAACAATCGACAATGCAAAAATCGCAGAAAACGATTACAACCTTTCTGTAAGTTCATATGTAGAAGCTGTAGATACACGCGAAGTCATAGATATTGAAGTGTTAAATACTGAGTTAGCTGAAACTGTGAACAACATTACAACCTTACGTACAGCAATTGATAACCTAATTAAAGAAATCGAAGGATGAGTGAAATAATTTTATATACTGCAGAAGATGGACAAACTAAAATTAATGTCCAATTGGATGACGATACAATTTGGTTAACGCAAAAACAATTGGTTGAATTATACCAAACTTCAAAATCAACAGTAAGTGAACATATTAAGAATATTTTTACAGAAGAAGAACTGATTGCAGAAGCAACTGTTCGGAAAATCCGAACAGTTCAAATAGAAGGTAATCGTGAAGTTTCTCGTGAACTGGATTATTACAATCTTGATATGATTATTGCTTTGGGGTATAGAATAAACTCGAAGATTGCTACAGGCTTTCGTCAATGGGCAACCAATCGGCTGAAAGAATACATCGTAAAAGGGTTCACGATGGATGATGAACGCATGAAAAATTTGGGTGGAGGCAATTATTGGAAAGAACTTTTAGACCGTATTCGTGATATCCGTTCAAGTGAAAAGGTAATGTACCGCCAAATATTAGATTTGTACGCTACAGCAACCGATTACGACCCAAAAAGTGATGCAAGTGTAACTTTTTTCAAAATTGTACAAAACAAATTGCATTATGCTGCTCATGGGCATACTGCAAGCGAAGTCATCTATATGCGTGTAGATAGCGATAAGCCTTTTGTTGGATTAACCAATTTTAAAGGCGATGAGCCTACACAAGCTGAAGCGATGATTGCTAAAAATTTTTTAGAAGAAAAAGAATTACGCGTATTAAATAACTTGGTAGCAGCCTATTTTGATTTAGCCGAATTAAATGCCATTGAAGAACGCCCAATGTGTATGAACGATTATATCCGAGAGTTAGATAATATCCTGAATTCGACAGGACGCAAAGTTTTAGATAATGCAGGGAGTATCTCTAATGCTGCAATGAAAGAGAAAGCAACCTTAGAATACAAAAAATACAAAGCCAAAACCCTTAGCAATGTGGAAAGTGAATACCTAAAAACCATTACAATCTTAGAAAAACAAGCTAAAGCAGGCGATAAACAGGCTAAAGCAAATAACAAAAAAGGAGGGAAATCATGAGTAAATTAGAAGAGTTATTACAAGGGGTTGATGTTGAGTGGAAAGCATTAGGTGATATTTCAGAAATATATGGTGGACTAAAAGGTAAAAATAAGTCCGATTTTACCGATGGTAATGCAAAATATGTTACTTATAAAAATATTTATAACAATATTGAAGTTGATTTGGAAGCTCTTGAAATGGTAAAGGTTTCATCTAATGAGAATCAATATGAAGTTAAATATGGAGATGTATTATTTACAGGTTCTTCTGAAAATGCTAGTGAAGCAGGTATTTCTTCTGCCGTAACTTTTAATTCTGAGGCTAAAGTTTTTCTAAACAGTTTTTCTTTTGGATTAAGATTTAAATCTGAAATTAAAATATTACCAGAATTTTCTAAATATCTATTTAGAAGTAAATCTATTCGTGATGAAATTATTAAAACAGCTAGTGGAGTTACAAGATATAATGTGTCCAAGAAAAGATTCGTAAAAATTAAAATCCCAATCCCTTGTCCAGATAATCCAGAAAAATCACTTGAAATCCAACAAGAAATTGTTCGTGTTTTAGATGAATTAACATCTTTAACCAATCAATTAACAACCGAATTAGAAACCGAACGCCAAAACCGTAAAAAACAATTCGAGTTCTTCCGTGAGCAGTTGTTTAGGTTTGAGGAGGGTGAATTAGATTTAGTTAAATTAGGTGACTTATGTAAAATTGCTTCTGGAAAAAATAAAGATAAATCAGATAATGGTAAATATATTTTATATGGGTCTACAGGAATAATTGGTAAGACTGATGTTAAAAAATTTGATTCAGAAAGAATTTTAGTAGCACGTGTAGGTGCTAATGCTGGTTTTGTATATATAGCAGATGGAGAATATGATGTTTCTGATAACGCTTTAGTTATTGAGAAAAGTGAAAAAGTATTAACTAAATTTCTGTATTATTTTTTATTTAATATGAATTTAAATCAATTTGCAAAAGGTGCTGGACAGCCTCTTATTACAGGTACTTTTTTAAAGAATATATATATATCGATACCATCACAAGAAGAACAAGAATGCATTGTAAAACTCTTAGATCAATTCGATGCCACACATACAGCCATCGAAGAAGAGATTTCAAAAGAAATTAAACTAAGAACCCAACAATACGAATATTACAGAGAAAAGTTATTAAGCTTTCCTCAAAATTAACCCATACAACCTTTAACAGCTACTAGAATAACATAAGATGTACAAAACGATCGCAGAATCCAACAATTACATTGTATTGGACAAATACACCAAATTCTACGAATTAAACGAGGCTCCAGTGGCTTATCAATCAGAAGCTGCCTTAGAAAAAGAATTCATCCAAGATTTAATTAATCTGGGATACGAGAATCCGACTCATCTCAAATCAACTGAAGCTATGTTAGTCAATGTGCGTACACAATTACAAGCATTGAATAATATGGTATTTACCGATAACGAATGGGCGCGTTTTCTTGTAGAATATTTAGATAAACCAAGTGATAGTTTAGTCGATAAATCGCGTAAACTTCACGATAACCACATCTACGATTTTGTATTTGATGATGGACACATTCAAAACATCTATTTAGTCGATAAAGAGAATATTACGCGTAATAAAGTACAGGTTATCTCACAGGTAGAACAAACAGGTTCGCACGCAAATCGTTACGATGTAACAATTCTGGTCAACGGATTACCGATGATTCAAGTAGAGCTGAAGAAACGTGGCGTAGCCATTCGTGAAGCGTTTAATCAAGTCCATCGTTATTCCAAAGAGAGCTTTAATTCAGATAATTCGCTATTCAAATACTTGCAGTTGTTTGTAATTTCGAATGGAACAGATACACGTTATTTTGCCAATACCGTTACGCGTAACAAAAACAGTTACGATTTCACGATGAATTGGGCAAAAGCAGATAATACCTTAATCAAAGATTTAAAGGATTTTACAGCCACATTTTTTCAAAAAAACACGTTATTAAATGTCTTACTAACGTATACGGTTTTTGATGTAAAAGATACATTATTGGTAATGCGACCTTATCAGATAGCAGCAACCGAACGTATTTTATGGAAAATTAAAAGTGCTTATCAAACCAAAAAATGGTCATCTTTAGAAAGTGGTGGATACATTTGGCATACTACCGGTTCAGGGAAAACCTTAACCAGTTTCAAAGCTGCTCGTTTAGCGACTAAATTAGATTTTATCGATAAAGTATTCTTTGTAGTGGATCGTAAAGATTTAGATTTTCAGACCATGAAAGAATACCAAAAATTTTCGCCTGATAGTGTCAACGGTTCAAACAGTACAGCAGGTTTAAAACGAAATATCGAAAAAGACGACAATAAAATTATTGTTACAACCATTCAGAAGTTAAACAACTTAATGAAAGGCGATCAAGAGTTGGATATTTACAATAAACAAGTTGTTTTCATATTTGATGAAGCCCACCGTTCTCAATTTGGTGAAGCCCAAAAAAATCTGCAAAAGAAATTCAAAAAATATTACCAATTCGGATTTACAGGAACACCAATTTTCCCTAAAAATGCATTAGGTGCAGAAACCACAGCAAGTGTTTTTGGTTCAGAATTACACGCGTATGTCATTACAGATGCCATCAGAGATGAAAAGGTTTTAAAATTCAAAGTGGATTACCACAATGTAAAACCACAATTCAAAGGCGTTGAGACAGAAATAGATGAAAAGAAATTGAATGCAGAAGATGCGAAGAAAGCCTTTCTGCATCCTGCACGTATCAGCGAAATTTCGAAATACATCTTACAGAATTATCGCATCAAAACACACCGTACAAAAGGTGGAAACAATGGTTTCAATGCGATGTTTGCCGTGAGTAGCGTAGAAGCAGCTAAACATTATTACGAAGAATTAAACCGTCAGCAAATAGACAGTGAAAAACCGTTGAAGATTGCGACGATCTTTTCTTTTGCAGCGAACGAAGAACAATCAGCAATTGGAGAAATCATAGATGAATCATTCGAGCCTTCTGCTTTAAACAGTACAGCAAAAGAATTCTTAACGAAAGCCATCAACGATTACAATAAGATGTTCAAAACAAGTTATGGTGTGGATAGCGATGAATTCCAGAATTACTACCGTGATCTATCAGAACGAGTAAAAAACAAAGAAATCGATTTATTAATCGTTGTCGGTATGTTTTTAACTGGATTTGACGCACCAAAATTAAATACCTTATTCGTTGATAAAAACTTACGTTACCATGGTTTAATTCAAGCATTTTCTCGTACCAATCGTATTTTAGATGCAACGAAATCTTTTGGAAATATTGTTACATTCCGCGATTTGGAACAAGCAACGATTGATGCCATCACATTATTTGGAAATAAAAACACGAAGAATGTTGTTTTAGAGAAAAGCTACAAAGAATATTTAGAAGGTTTTACAGATGTTTCAACAGGTGATGCACGTAGAGGATTTATTGAAGTAGTTAACGAATTAAATACAAAATTCCCAAATCCAGATGCAATTGAAAAGGAGAAGGATAAAAAGGAGTTTACAAAATTATTCGGAGAATACTTACGCGTTGAAAATATCTTACAAAACTACGATGAATTCACAAGTCTAAAAGCCTTACAAAGCATTGACCAAAGCGATGCGACTGCTGTAGAAGAATTCAAAGAAATGTACCATGTTTCAGATGATGATTTAGCTGTGATGCAAAAGATTCAGTTGTTACCACAACGTGTAGAACAAGACTATCGTTCGACGTATAATGATATTCGTGATTGGTTAAGAAAAGAAAAAGAAGGGAAACAACCAGAAGATGGTGGAATCGATTGGGATGATGTGGTTTTTGAAGTTGATTTATTAAAATCTCAAGAGATTAATTTAGATTACATCTTAGAATTAATCTTCGATCACAACAAAAAAACAAAAAACAAAGCTGAATTAGTTGAAGAAATAAGTCGAGTAATTCGTGCAAGTATTGGGAATAGAGGTAAAGAATCTTTAGTAGTGGATTTCATTAACGAAACAGATTTAGATTCCATACCAGATAAAGCAACGGTTATTGATTCGTTCTTTAAGTATGCGCAAGTCAAACAAAAAGAAGAAGCTACTGAATTAATCGTAGAGGAAAACTTAAACGAAGAAGCGACAAAACGCTACATCGAATCTTCTTTAAAACGGGAATACGCAAGTTCTAACGGTACTGAATTAAACGCCATTTTACCCAAAATGAGTCCGTTAAATCCACAATATCTTACAAAAAAGCAAACTGTTTTTCAAAAAATAAGTGCCTTTATTGATAAGTTTAAGGGAGTAGGTGGAAGATTGTAAAGAAGTCTATCTTTAAAAATAGTATTAATCCTCAACAGCGAAGTTGAGGATTTTTTAATAAAAGAATAAACTTAAATTTACGGATATATATTATTACAAATGCCTTCAAGAGATTCTATTATAAATAATAACGATGAATGTGTTAATTGTTCTGAAAAAAATAAATCTGAATTAACAAATGAAGAAAAAATTATACAATTTTCACATCTAAATTCAATTCATTTAAAAGAGGATGAAATAAAAAATTACTCTGATAAATTAGAGTGGGGAATAAATAATAAAGCAGATAAAAATATCGCAATCACAGGTTCATATGGTTCTGGGAAAAGCAGTATTATAAAGTCATTTATTAAACAACAAACAATCGCTAAAAGAAGATGTAATCTTCCCCTTGTTAAGAACACTTAAAAGTAGAGTTTTTATTTAATATTATTGTATTATTATTTTGATTAATTTGAAATGTAGGAAAATCATTAGGATTTTTGACCTTACCATATTTCA
>NZ_JAAGKM010000057.1 GCF_019308355.1 Empedobacter falsenii
TTGCCTTGATTTTGTTTTGATAAGATCTTGACGATCTGAACTTCTGTAAAATTGCTTTGTTTCATAATTATCCCTAAGTTAATAAACTATATTTTTAAACGTTCCGTTTTTTAGGGAAGATTACACAACCTTTTATTTCTAGTGGCTATCAACCATACTCAGATGAAATTATTCAAACTAAGCCTCCTGGGTTAAATGTTAACGTTTATAACTTTCATAGTTGGGCTTATCAGTTTTTGAAAGCAAATGGTTTAGTTTTATACAATAAATTGATTAAATCTAATGAGCAGAATCTTATACTTAGCAAACTTAAAAACAAACACTTAGTTATTGATTCTAAGTTGTTTAATAAAAATAATGATTTTTATATTGAAGAATTCTCGTGGATAAAGGGGAAATTATTTGATCATAGAGAGAAATATATTGAAGCTAAACGTACTGGTAGAGGAACAACGGATCGTATTACTAAAGAAGATAAGGAATTGATTTGGAATATCTATGAAGAGTATATCCATTACCAAAAAGAAAATGATAAAGTAGATTTTGATGATTATGCTCTTTTATGTTTAAAAATAATTGATTCTAATCCTAACTTCATACCACCATTCACACATATAATTGTAGATGAAGCACAAGACTTAAATAAGGCACAAATTCTAGTCATAACTAAATTAGTTTCTGAGGAAACGAAGAGTATTTCTATTATTGCCGATGCAGCTCAACGCATTTACAAAAGTGGTTTTACTTGGGCAGAGATTGGTTTTGATTTTAGAGGAAGATCAATCGCCTTTAAGAAGAATTATAGAAATACTAAATCAATAGCAGATGCAGCTAAATCTCTTTTAGATAAAGAACAAGATAAAACAGATTTCACAGATATAGAATCAGCTCGTGATGAAGATATAAATATAAAACCTATCATAGGTAATTTTAATAATTACGACGAACAAAATATATACTTGATTCAAGAGTTAAATAATATTAGAAAAAATGAAAATCTAAATTCTACAGTTATATTACATCGTACAAGACAAGGGCTTAAAGAAATTGAATTTTTATTGAATAACAATAATATTCCATGCGAAATATTAAATAACTCTTATGGAATTGATTTTTTATCAGATAAAGTGAAAATTTGTACACTTTCTTCAGTCAAAGGTTTAGAATTTGATAATGTTTTTATTGTAGATGTGAATGATGATGTAATTCCTTATCCTCCTGGTTTTAACGAACCTGATGATGAATTTCATATATCAACAGAAAGACGCTTGTTATATACAGCTATGACTAGAGCTAGGGAAAAACTGTATATTTTATCGAGCGATAATCCTTCAAGATATTTAAATGAAATAGATGTCGATTTAGTTGACTACGTAAATGATACAAAAATATTATATAGATTTTGATTAATTTAAAACCTAATTACATTGATTTTAAAAAAGAAATTAATGAGAGAGAAATTGAATATTTAATTCATTTTACTCCTGTTATTAATCTTTTGAGTATGTTCGAGCAAGAAAAAATACTTTCAAGAGCTTTATTAGAACAATATGATGTATATCAAACGGATATTTTAGATTTTATCGAATTTACAGATGAAATAAGATTTGATGATAAAAATTATATAAATACCTCAATTTCTCACCCTAATTCATATTTATTAAAAAAATTTAGAGAAAAAACAGCAGATGAACCTCATATCTATTGGTGTATTTTAAAAATTAATCCTAAATTTATTTATAAAGACTCTACTCTTTTTAGTGTTACAAATGCTGCTAATAGTTACAATAAAAATATAACTAAAGTAACAGGTGATATTGATAAATTTAGAATGTTATTTGACAATGAAATTAAGGTTGTAACATCATATAATTCAAGGATTATTATTAGAGATAAATTAAAAAATAAATATCCTACAGATGAGCAAGCAGAAGTTTTAATTGCTAATGAAATTCCAATTAGTGATATAATCGAAGTTTGCTTTGAAAATGAAGAGGATATGGCAAGTGCTAAAGCAGCATTAGCTGAGTTTAATACAGATAATTTTAAAGTTGATAATTTACTCTTTTCAAATAACAGAAACTAATGGATAATCTTAAATCAAAATATATTGCTAGTATTAAACTTTCTGCTATGGCAGATGCTTTAGGTTGGATTACAGAATTTGAAAAAAGTGAAGTTGATCTAATTAAAAAGTATGATACAAATAGAATCACAAAATTTCATCCATGGTCTAAAAATGTAGGCGGACGTTTTTATGATTATGTTGATTATATAAAAGAAGGTTCTTATTCAGATGATACGCAATTAATGCTAGCTGTTGCCAGATCTATAAATTCTTCTGCAGATGTAGATCAAGTATTTTTTGCAAAAAATGAATTACCAAATTGGTTATATTATGCAAGAGGAGGTGGTCGTACAATTAAACAAGCAGCAGATAAAATACAAAGAAAATCGGCTAATTGGTATTCAAACTTTTATACTTATAGTATAAAAGATCAAAAAGTTGATTATAGAGATACTGGTGCGAATGGTGCCGCAATGCGTGTACTTCCTATAGCTTTAGCTAATTTCAAAAATGAAGAGAATATAAAAGCAAATATATTTTCTAATTCAATTATTACGCATGGTCATCCAAGAGCTTTATTAGGTGCAATGCTTTATGGAGTAGTTATAAATCGTTTTTTATCAGCTGATCCGAATAATTTTGAGTTTAAAAATGTCTTAACTGAAATTGGTTCAAATTTTAATGAAACATTTAATTTATCTTTTTTAAATTCTGTTGAATTATTAAAATGGGAAGAAGAGTGGAATAAATCTAGTGATATTTCTTTCAGAGATACTTATGATGAAATTTGTGCAGAAACTCAAGAATATTTAAGAGTAGTATTTAAAAGTTTAAATAAAGATGTAACTGTATATGAAACATTAGATAAATTAGGATGTTTTGCAAATCAAACAAAAGGTTCGGGGACTTCAACAGTTATAGGAGGGTTATATTTAGCTTTAAAATTTGTAAATAATCCTGAGGAAGGTATTTTACAAGCTGTTAATGCATTGGGGACAGATACTGATAGTATAGCTGCATTCACAGGTTCATTATTAGGTGCTTTACATGGAGAAAAAATAATTCCAAATAAATGGAATAATGTTCAAGATGTAACTTATTTAGAAGGCATCGCAGAAAAACTATATTTAATTAACAAAAAGAAATTCAAAGATAAAGAAGATTTTTTATTAGCTCCAGTTCTTAAATCAGCGAATAAACCTAAAACAGATAATTTCCAAATTAATGAAGAGATAGAATTTTCACCTCTTGGGAAAGGAAAAATTATTGAAATTGATAGACAGAAAACTTTAACTAAAGGAAAGTATAATTTAATTCTTTCGATTAATTTAGATATAGGACAATCCATCATTGTAACTTATATTTTCGATGAAAATGAAGATACTACTTATTTGAAAGATTCAATTAAATCCGATGAGTTCAATGATCTTTTAGTTCTAGCTAAATCCAAATTAAAACCATTCGCATATAAAGATTTGGAAGTATTTTTAAAAAATAATAATTCCAATGATATTTTAAATATTTTCAAAACAATTATAGAGAATAAAGCATGAAAAGGAGAACCAATGGTTCTCCTTTTTGCATTCTATTCTTCGTTTGAAACAGTTTATTCAAAACTTAAAAAAACAAAAAAATGTTTTTGCCGAAATTTGGTTACTTAGGTTACTTTTGTAAAATTGAAAAACTCTACAAAAAATATTTAACAAATAATTTGCAGGATAATTTTTTTTATACAACCTTTGTTGAAGTGAAATTTGAAACATTCTACAATGAAAAATTATGAAAAGGTAAAATTAAGAGATATTGCTTCATTTACTTTTGGTTTTCATACGAGTAAAATTGAAAGTCAAGGAATTATTTATCTACAAGCGCGTAATTTTAACGAGAATGGAAGTTATTTGAATAACGTAGATAAATATATTGAATTGAATGAAAACAAAGATGATGTACTCTTAAAAGATGGAGATGTTCTTTTTGTAGGTAAGGGGATGCGATTTTTTGCATATACATATAAACAAGAAATTGGTGAGGCTGTAGCATCATCTATTTTCTATATAATAAAAACGAATCGAGAGGCACTTTTACCAGATTATTTAGCCTGTATTCTTAATCATTCTAAAAGTCATAACTACTTTAACAGTATCGGAGCTGGTAGTTCTATTCCTTCTATTCGTAAAAGCGAATTAGCAGATTTCGAAATTAATCTTCCATCATTACAAGTACAACATAAAATTGTAGAAATGTATGATCTCCATAATAAAGAAATACAATTATTAGAACAACTAAAAGAAAAAAAGCAAGTAAGATTTAACCAATTAATTAACGAAATAACAAAATAAAAATATGGCATCAAAATTAACGCAACAAGAGATCAATAAAGTAGTATGGAAAGCATGTGATTCATTACGCCCGGTCATGGGAAGTGGTTCATATAAGGATTACATCTTAACATTGTTATTCGTAAAATATTTATCTGACGTTTGGAATGAAAAAGCAAACGATTTAAGAGCTAAATACGACGGAAACGAAGAGATGGTTAAGCGTCAATTAAAACGTGAACGTTTTGTATTACCTGAAGAAAGTTCTTTCGATTATCTTTTTGAGAATCGTAATGAAAATAACATTGGAGAGTTAATAGATATTGCGTTAACTAAATTAGAAGATGAAAACCGTTCAAAATTAGCTATGGTATTCCGTAGCATATCGTTCAATTCAGAAACTGCTTTTGGTCCTACAAAACAACGCAATCAAATTCTAAAAAATCTGCTTACAGATTTGAATGAGCTTAACTTACAACCTTCTCATTTAGAAAATAATGATGTTATTGGTGATAGCTATGAATATTTAATTTCCTTATTTGCAGGTGAAGCAGGTAAGAAAGCTGGTGAATTCTATACTCCATCAGAGGTAAGTACCTTATTAGCTAAATTAGTTGATCCACAACCAGGTAATCGTATTTGTGATCCGGCTTGTGGTTCGGGTTCTTTATTGATTAAAGTTGCCAAAGAAATCGAAGGGAAAAATTATGCCTTATATGGTCAGGAGAACAACGGTTCTACTTGGGCACTTTCTCGTATGAATATGTTCTTGCACGAAGAAGATAATGCAGTAATAGAATGGGGTGATACATTAAACAATCCACAATTAAAAGAGGAAGATAGTTTAATGAAATTCGATATTGTAGTGGCTAATCCACCGTTTTCACTAGACAAATGGGGAGCAGAAAACGCCGATGCAGATACATACAAACGCTTCCATCGTGGGGTTCCTCCAAAATCTAAAGGAGATTATGCGTTCATTTCTCACATGATAGAAACAACTTATCAAGATTCTGGAAAAGTTGGTGTTATTGTTCCGCATGGTGTATTATTTAGAGGAAGTAGCGAAGGTAAAATCCGTCAAAAGTTAATTGAAGAAAACATGTTAGAAGCTGTAATTGGTTTACCTGCTAACTTGTTCTTTGGTACAGGTATTCCTGCGGCTATTCTTATTTTCAATAAAGCTAAAGGTTCTAATACCAATGTGTTGTTTATAGATGCAAGTGCAGAGTACGATTCTGGTAAAAATCAAAATAAATTAAGTGAAAAACACATCCAAAAGATAGTTGATGAATTTAAAAAATTCAAAGCTTTACCTGCTTTAGAAACAGAAAATGGAGAAGTACTTACCGATAAATTCTCTTACCGTGCAACCTTTGAAGATATTAAATCAAACGAGTTCAATTTAAATATTCCTCGTTACATCGATACATTTGAAGAAGAAGCCGAAGTAGACATCAAAGAAGTGAACAACGACATCAATCAACTTAAAAACAGTTTGGCAGAAACAGAAGCTAAAATGCAAGCGTTTTTAAAGGAATTAAAGCTAATATAGATTAACCTACTTAAACCAAAAAACAACTATTTGGTTAGTAACTGGCGAATGGCATGGTGGTGGTGTAGAACACGGTAATTCAAAAAAATAATGAAAATACAATACATTTCAGATCTTCATTTAGAATCACATAACAACAGGATGTTTTTTGAAAAATATCCTATTCAACCTTGTGCGGATTATTTGGTTCTTGCTGGTGATATTATACCAATAAACCAGATCGATCAAATTAATTTTTTCCTAGATCATATCAGTCAGGCGTTTACTAAAGTTTTTTGGATTCCTGGAAATCATGAATTTTATGGCTCAGATTACCAATCATATCAATCCTGTAATATTCCCATTCGAGAAAATGTATTTTTAATCAATAACCAATCGGTGTTGCTAGAGGATTATGAATTGATTTGCTCTACTTTATGGTCTAATGTAGACCTAAACAAAAGATGGTTTTTACAATATCACATCAACGATTTTAAATACATTAAATACCAAGAGGATTATATAGATGCCTTAGATTACAATGCATTTCATATCGATGCATTGAGTTTTTTGGAGCATAAATTTCAAACTGCAAATCCCAGCAAAACTATCGTAGTAACACATCATTGCCCTATAATGTTATCTATTCCGGAACAAGAAAATATCAGTTCGGTTTATGGATCTTCGTTAGAGGAGTTGATTATAAAATACCAACCACTGTATTGGATTTATGGTCATACACATACAGCCAATGAGATGATAAATATAAGGAACACGAGCTTACTTACCAATCAATTGGATAAGGCTTCAGGAATAAAGGATTGGAATAAAATTATTGATTTTTAATTTAATAACACTTTTTCTGCATAATAACATTATATTTGTTATCGTGCAATTTTAATGTTAGTATTATGATTCAGCTAAAAAATTACATCAACGAAACGATAGGAATTCATTGCGAGGTAAGCCCTTTAAGCAAGGATGTCCTTAATCAATTACCCATCTATTTGCGTAATGCTTATGGATGGTACGAGTTGTTGATGTTAAATAAAAAATTCGTCATTGCCTATGCAGAAACGGATGATGAGTTTACAATTGCAGCCATCGACACGCAACTAGCAAATATTGAAGA
Organism: Empedobacter falsenii; assembly: GCF_019308355.1. Taxonomy (GTDB): domain Bacteria; phylum Bacteroidota; class Bacteroidia; order Flavobacteriales; family Weeksellaceae; genus Empedobacter; species Empedobacter falsenii_B. The sequence continues at coordinate 7,053 of NZ_JAAGKM010000057.1, forward strand.
AAGAATTAATCAACCCATTATTCTTTGTGTGGACGAAATGGAAGCCTATAATCGTAAACGATTAATCGAAAAAAAACGAGCATTTATCGTACCGTTTAAGCAATTGTATATACCATACGTATTCATCGATTTTACAGAATACAGATACCAAACAAAAGGACGTACTGCACAAACCTTGCAACCGTTTGCTCAGGTATTAGTCATTGCACATTTGCTGAATACTAATAATCAATATACAATCGAAAATATTCCATTAAAAGAAATTGCAAACCAATTTCAGGTAAATACCATCAACGTTTCGCGTGCAGTCGAAAATTTAGCCGAATTAGAATTAATAGAAATCGTACAGCGTGGTCGTTATAAAATGTTCCAATTCAAATTCGAAAGAAAAACATTGTGGGAAAAAGGGCTACAAAACAACATTTTTATCAATCCAATTGCTAAAGCGTATTTTGTAGCGGATAATTTTAATTGGAATTTACCATTATTAAAAGCAGGAGATACTGCCTTAACGGAGTACACCAATATAAATCCAAGCGATCAAATGGCTTTTGCTATAGATAATCAAACTGGATGTCCTAACAAAAATTCCATAGTAAGAAAAGGTATAAAACTTATCTTAACATGATGAAAGGACAAAAAAAACATTACGATGCTTCTTTTAAATTACGAGCAGTAGAACTGAGTTACGAAAGAAGTAATATTTCCGAATTAGCTAGAGAACTTGGAATAAAAGCCTCATTATTATATAAATGGCGCAAAGATTATCAAGAATATGGATCGAATAGTTTTCCAGGAAAAGGCAATTTAAAGCTAACACCTGAACAAGAGCGTATAGTCGAATTAGAGAAAAAACTAAAAGATGCTGAATTAGAACGAGATATCTTAAAAAAAGCAATAAGCATTTTCTCCAAGAACGGTCGATGAAATACAGATTCATAAAGAATCATGAGCGCCAATTTCCGATTGAGAAAATGTGTTTTTTATTAAAAATAAATTCCAGTAGCTATTATAAATGGAAAAAAAGAGGGTATTCCAATCGACTTTTGAGAAAAAATTTGATGTTAGATAAAATAACATATTTATATTTTGAATTTAAACAGAGATATGGAAGTCCTCGAATTCATTCAGAATTGAACGCTTTAGGTTATAGAATATCACTTAAAACGGTTGCTAAATATATGCAAGAACTTGGCTTAAGAAGTAAATTAAGTAAGAAGTTTAGAATTACAACAAATTCTAAACATAATTATTTAACTGTAAGCAATTTACTTAATAGAGACTTTAGCGCTTCAAAACCTTCAATGAAATGGGTGTCAGATATTACTTATATTGAAACTCAAGAGGGATTTTTGTATTTAACAACAATCATCGATTTGTACGATAGAAAGGTGATTGGTTGGAGTTTAAGCCATACCATGAGTACAAAAGAAACGAGTTTAGCAGCATGGCGTATGGCTATAAAGAATAGATCAATTAAAAAAGGAATGCTATTTCATTCTGATCGAGGTGTTCAATATGCTTCAAATAAGTTTACAAATGTACTTGATTCTTATGGTGTTATTCGTAGCATGTCAAGAAAAGGAAATTGCTGGGATAATGCTGTAGCTGAGAGCTTCTTTAAATCTTTAAAGACAGAACTGATCTATGGAAATAAATTAATAACACGAGAAAAAATGAAAACGCAAATTTTTGAGTATATTGAAATTTGGTATAACAAAAATAGAAGACATAAAACATTGGGATATAAAACTATCTTTGAGTTTAATAATAATTTACAATTTTTAAAATATGTAGCTTAACTTACAATGGAAAATTCACGGGGATATCCAAACGTTGTATCTACCGAAATAACAAACCTCTTAACAACTGAATTACCTAAAATCAATTTTTAAAAAAAATATCTTTACTTAATGGCACAGTTAACATATCAGGATAAAGCATATTTAGAAAAATTCTTAATGATGGGAGATGGATTTTGTTTAGACTTCTCAAATGATTCTTTACAAAGGTTTGTTTTTGAGAGTATTAGAGTTAATATTTATGATGATAAATATGATAAATATGGAACTTCAAAAGCTAAGAGAATACGAGCTTTTTGGGAAATTGAAACAGATTATTTAGTAGGTAAATTATTAAAGTCTTTTATTCAATATTATAAAGGTTTAAAAGTATCTAATTCATCTTTTTTTAATGCTTCATCAGAATTATTTGAATGTGTTGAAAAAATATGTAATAAATTATTATCTAAAGCTATAAGCCCTCATTCAGAATTAATAACTCCTTTGTATGATGAAGATGATTTCTTAAAATTAGCAAGTAATATTAAGGAATATATAGAGAAGAATGAACCTGAATTAGCATTAGATAGACTACATACATTTTATACAAAGTTTATAAGAGGTTTATGTACAAATCATAAAATTTCATTTAGTAATTCAGAGTCATTGAACGCAATTTTTGGTAAGTATATAAAATTTATTGAAAAATTAAATATTATTGAATCTGATATGACTTTAGCTATTTTGAAATACAGTATTAATTTGCTTGATAAATATAATGATGTAAGAAACAATAATAGTTTTGCGCACGACAATAAGTTGTTAAATTATCAAGAAAGTTTATATGTTTTTGATACATTGGCTCGATTAAAAGGTTTTATAGATAATATAGAAGAACATATAAAATCTAGTAAAAAAACTTCAGATGTAAATGAGCTTTTTTAAGAATAATTAATCTAATGAATTAATAAAACAGAATGACCCCATCATACCAAGAAGATCAAATCAGTCAAATCCCAGCCATTCAATTATTAACTAAACTATAGTTATCAAATACTTAAACACGCTATAAAAATTAATATTACACTATGAAACATCACAGACACAGAAAATATAAAATACTTTCACATCAAGAAAATTCTACTTGGATTACAGATACAATCACAGGTAATCCACAAAAATGTTTTCTCTTAAATCATTCTATTGGAGAAGAGATTTATTTATTCGAAAAAGAATTCAACAGTTTTTCGAATCGAATAAAATTCCAATATAGTATTCTTAATCTTTATAAAATAGGAGAATCTTACGAATTTAAAATTATAAAAGAAACAGATAAAGTATTAGTAATATCTAATTTTGATTATTTAGAGTTTGCAGTTCCAATTTCATTTAAAGAAATAGAAAATCAAACAACTATTACACTCGAAATTGAAGATTTTGACTTAGAAGATAATAAACCTAAGTTTAAAAATAGAGAATACGAACCGGTTACTTATGAGATTGATTATTCTGATTTTGAAACAAATAAAATTTATAATATTACAATTCTAGAAACCTATATTAATCGAAATGATAATTTATTTGCTAAAATAGAATTCAAAAATAAAGTATATTCAGTTAGTATTCCTTCTATTTTAAAAAATGCCGATTTAGGTAAATCCCTTCAAGTAACATTAGGCACTTTTAAGGATTCTAATACTCAAACTTTAAAACTTACAAGATATTCTATTGTTTCTAAATTGTTCACTATTGGTCAAGAAATTAATTTAGTTATTACTGAACAAGAATTTAATCATGAAACAGGAATTACAAAATGGATATTAAAGGACCAATTTAATTTACGCCACAATTATTACCCGTACAATGATTTAACGTTTAATAATGATTATAATAAACTGAATCAAGAGGATGAAATAAAATTAATTGTATTAAAAATAACTGACAATGGCTTCTTAACTCTTGTAAATGAATTAGCTGACTGGAGTAAAAATAATTATTTGATTGAAGATGTATTCGAAGAAATTGGATATGCAGATAAAGAAGACGAATATTTTTTCAAGAACAAAGATTTTTTAACAAATGATGAAAACGATATAGAAACGGTAAACAACAGTTCTTATATTGATCAATACAATGAGGGAGAAAATTTATGGGTATTCTCATACTTAGCTAATTTAGACATAGAAATTTATGCTGAATTAGGAAATGAGAATTACGAAAGAAGTCTTACCTTGATTGATATCTATGTGAAAATTGAGAAATGGATTTTAGAAGGGTCTAATTATCTTTTAAATTTCAGTGAATTTAGAAGACCTGATATAATCCGAAAAGCTGAATCTAAAATAGTTAAATTAGAAGCTTTAGCAGAAGCTTTACACATATATTTGGAAGGTGAAGACCAAAAGTTTTTAGAAGAAATTAAAGAAAGTTTAGCTCGTTCTCCGTACTTAAATCAAAAGAAAAAAAATATTCTAAAGCAAATTATTAATATTTCTCAATATTTTAATTCTGATGCTGATCGGCATATTTATGATACGATCATATTAATGATTAAGCACGGTTTTTTTGAGGATTATGAAAGATATTTCTTTGCAAAATCAATTATCGAAAAGATAAATAGACTTCGCGATAAAGTTTTAGATGGCTTTAATGATGATGATTCTGAAGAAAGTCAACTAAACCTTCAATCATTAATTTCGAATCAATATTTAGTCGTAATTCTTAATTCATATTCTAATGAGAATATGAATGCAACGTATAGTTCGATTAATTACCTAAGATATTTAGCAATTTATCATAAAGATATAAGGTTGTTAGATTTAGCAATTTATCTTATAGTTCACAGAGCGTATTTAGAACCTAATGTGTATAAACACAACAATGCGTTTGATATTTCTTATGAAGAATTTTTTGGTATGATTAGATATCCAGAAAATCAGAAATTAATGTACGTAAAATCAGGGATGTTATTATTTGAGGATAATCATCTGAAAATATTACCATACAACATTTCTAAAGTAAGAAGTGTAAATCAAGTAAACAAGTCTGATAAAGTTATTATTGATAATTATCAAAATCTAAATATTTCTGTTTTATCTAAGTTTGAATTTGATGTCATTCATGAAAATAATAGTGAACTTGATAATTTAAATACTATTCTTAAAATACTTAATTACCTGTTGTGCATTTAGCACAAATTAATTTTTAACTTATTCAAACTTCTCTTGAAGACGAAAAAATTTAGATATTGAATCATGGTAAAAGAAGTTATTTTTGATACTATTCTTGTTGCCAAACCTTGAAAGGTTTTTGCGAGGTTAATATTTATTAAGAACTGTCCGCACAGTTGCGAAATATTGGTTTCAATCCTCTTTCTGATTTTTGATTTTGTCTTGCAAAAGTCCACAAAATTATGCTGGTTTTTACGCATTGGAACCGAAAGATTTATCTTGGAATAGTTGAATAAATCCAGTTGGAGTTCTTTGCTGATGTACCCTCTGTCGCCGATTAATAAACAGTTTTCAAAATTCTCCTTAATGTCGTGCAGATAGTTCACGTCGTGAACGTTTGCAGGGGAAAAATCAAACGAGTGGAAGATTCCATTTTTGTCACAAACCGCATGAAGTTTATAGCCAAAATACCTAGATTTTTGTGCGGCACAATATCCATATGCAGGTTTGATCTCATCCGTGGAACAGATTGCAGAACGATTTGCCCGACTTATTTTACAGATTTCAATTGGCGTGGAATCCACAATAAAGACATCGGTGAAATCCGAAAACTTGCTGCTCAAGGTTTCTCTGATTTTTTCAATGTAGGGAAAAAGTTTTCTTTTCCTTTTATTGTAGACACTCCTTTCAATTCTTCCATCCAAATCAGTCCCTGAAATGCATCTAAATAACTGTAGTTCAGAGTTAATAGACATATATTCTGCAGTGAGGTTGAGTGCCACAAGTTCCAAATCAGACATTTTTGGAAGCCTAATTTGCTTACTTGTAGTAATATATTTACAGGTGTTGTAATCTTCCCTAAAAACCGGAACGTTTAAAAATATAGTTTATTAACTTAGGGATAATTATGAAACAAAGCAATTTTACAGAAGTTCAGATCGTCAAGATCTTATCAAAACAAAATCAAGGCAAAA
>NZ_JAAGKM010000058.1 GCF_019308355.1 Empedobacter falsenii
AAACTGGGGAGTTATTATTGATCAATTTTTAATCCTATATCAAGAAAGGGTTAGACTCTAAAAAGTAGAACCTAACCCAAGCTTAATTTTTGAACTTACACACTTTAAGAGACAGTCCTTTATTTTTGTAACAGACACAATAAAAAATAGTTATTATGGACATATTATAGTTTTAAATAGTTTGCAAATTATATTGTTCTAAAATATATTCCTAATCTAAAACCTTCAAAGTTGTATAGATAATCCCAAATAATAGGTAGACGACATTATTCAACTTTACATAATAAAGATTATTAATAATAATATTTCTATGAAATATTATTATTATAATATATATTATGTTAAATAAAGTATTTTATTAAGCTCTTTTATATATCCATTATTTATAATTTTAAATGTTGATTTCCCTAACAACAGTTTCTTCTACTAATTCATTTTGTTCTAATCTTCCTCCAGGCAATTCCCATTCGTTTCTATTGTTTTTAACTAACAAATATTTTCCATTAATTATAACGATTCCTTTTACAGAAATTGGAATTAAATATTCTTTACTCATTTTATTAAAATTTGGTTTTGTAATTTTAACTGGTACTGTGACGGATGAAAATGGTCAAAAATTATCTAACGTTCAGGTTCAGGATCCTCAAACGAAACGATGGACACAAACAAATTCGGATGGCTTTTTTACAATAGAATTAACGAACGAGAATACTAATTTGTCTTTTTCTCAAAAAGGAAAAGAAACACAAGAAATTGTTGTAGATTCTTCAGAAAATAACGTTTCGATTGTGTTATACAATCAAACTTTACGTTTGGAACAAGTTGATATTTTCCCAAAAAAAAAGAAAGAATATTCCGAGATTACGCTTGGTAAAGAAGCAATAGAAAATGTGCAAGCGTTTTCGTTAAACGAAGTTTTGCAACAATTACCAGGACAAGTAACAATGGATTTTAATAATAACGAGTTCAAAAATGTTGTTTTTAGAACTGCGATTTCTTCAAATAATTTGGGATTATCAGGAAGTTTGTCAAGTAATACAAATAATGATCGCAAAGATTATTTTCAGAATAAAGCGTTTGGGACGTCGATTGTAGTCAACGATATTCCAATTTCGAACAATGAAAATATGCAAGCGTTTACTTCCTTATCTGGTGGTGGTTTCAATGATTTTAATAACCCTAGTTATGGTGTTGATTTACGTCAAATTACAACTTAGAATTCGTGGTGGATACGGTATTGCTTCTAAAGCACCTTCGTTAAATCAGCTATTCACGGGAGATCGAATTTATGATCGTTTGTTGGGAGACGGAATTTATTATGTCAACAATAAACAATATGGGTGGATTGAAACGTTTCTTTTGGAAGGAAATAACTTAAACTTGAAACCAAGTAGATCTTACAATTCAGAAATTGGTTTTGATGTTAATTTACCTTTTGGATCATTAAATGTAACAGGGTATTATAATCAATTGAAGGATGGAATTTCAAGAGTTGATCATGTAGCAACTTTAGAAGGTTCTACAATTAGTGTCGACACATCCACTTCTACTCCAACTTATTCTGTTATTGGGAAAGAAGCCTATCAAATTATTTATAATACTTTGGAAAATAATTTAGAATCGACAGATAAAGGTATTGAAATGTTTATGAATTTTAACCGAATCAAACCTCTAAATTTAGATATTTCAGTGAATGGTTCGTATACAAAAACTACAAATAATAAGCCTGTTTATGAATATTCGGCTTCTACAAATGTTTTAGCAAAAGAGAAATATGCTGTTTATTATAATCCAAAATCGAATGATGAAGCTTTAATGTTTGGAACAAATTTTAATTATCATTTAAAAAAAGTTGGATTGATTTTATCTCTTCGTACAGAACATATTTTTATTCAAAATCACGATAAATACAACAATAGAAATCCAATTGGTTACTTAGATGAAAATTCTGTTTATCACGAAATTCCTGTCGAAGATCGAGGAAATACAGAATTATACGGACATTTGATTAAAGCTCCACAAAAAACATTAGCAGAATTACAAAATTCATTGCATAATTTTCATTTACGTATTTCGAAAGATTTCTTAAATGGATTCAAAGTATCTGTTTATACAACAAATGTTTTTGGTTTAAAACCTACTTATATCAACGATTCTGGTGAAAGAATTGTTTCAAAAATCGCAAAATTTTCATTGGGAGGTAAAATTGAATATACTTTCTAATTCTAAACAATTTCAAAAAAGATTATTATGTTAAAAAAATATATACTTCTCACTCCTATTTTAGCAAGTTTATTATTTAATTCTTGTTCTGATGATGATTTTGGAAATTCAGCGGTTCAACCCGTTACATTTACAACAAAAGTTACTTTTGATAGCGATTTTGATGCTTCAAAATTACCTGTAAATGCGAAAACAATTCTAAAAAATATACAAACAGGAATGACGAATGAAGTAATTTATGCAGATGGTTTAATTTTTGGACAATTATTTGGCGCAAATACAGTCGAATCTCAACCATATTCCCAAGCAAATGGACAATTAGATTGGTCTAAAGGTGAAGGAAACACAAAAGGTGCAGAAGCAAATACAGGTTATGTGTATGTTGCGAATGCGGTTCGTATTCCAGGAAATGGAACGACTTATCCAGTTCAACCAGGACAAAGTATTACAATTGCGCAAACGGCGATAAATCACAAAGGAAATTACACCGATGCAAATGGTAAAGTAATCGAAATTCTAAAACCAGAGTTGACGGTCGATTTATCAAATGCAGATTTTGAGGTAAATATGACGAGCTATTTAGGTTCTCAATATTCATATGATATTCAAAATCCTGCTGTTCCAGATTTAGATATTGTTTGGTGGGCAAATGGAAATAAAGATTTATTGTTAGATAATTTAGGTCGTCAAGCTTATATTCTTTTTAGGGCTGATGAAAATGATATAAATGGTTTTGGAAAAGTTAAAAATCCATCAAATAAAACGACGTATCAGTATTTACAATTGCCGAATTATTTTATTTTAGATGCTGTAGAAACAACACAAGACATGGGAACTAAATTGGTTCCGAAAAAATTACAGAACAAACAAGATGCTGGTTACGCCTATTTAACAGCAGGATCTTATACATCAACATCTATTATTCGTAAAACTCAAAAAACAATTAATGGTCGTATAATTTTGAAGGATACAAACAATTCGACAAACGATTTTGTAAACATCAAAGCTGAACCAAAGATTTTTGCGCAATAGAAATTAAAAAACATGAAATCAATTGATTTAACAACATACGATAACAAATTATTGAAAATTGTTTCTTTTGCTTGTTTACTTTTAGGAAGTACATCATTTGCGCAAGAAAATGATTCGATAAAAGTAACTTCTAACGAAGCTGAACAAGTTATAAAGGATTTGAATTGGCAATTACCTGTTGCGACACATTCTTTACCGATTAAAGATTATACGCATACTGGAATTTATTTCAGTCATAAAAACAATCAATTTTCGCGTAAACAAACAGCAGAAGAAACAAGTCGTTACGGTTTTTTGAGCGAAGGTTTATATACAACTGAAAATGGTTTTAGAATTTTCGGAATGATTGACTTGCAGAAATTCAATGAAAAAAATCTTTCATGGAACCTTTCTGACGAGCGTACAGATGAGCAACAAGTGCTTTCTCCTCAATATTTCTACGTTCCGCGTGCAGCAGATTGGAAGAACAAGCTGAATTTCCGATTCGTGATAAAAAAGAAATGAATCATCACATTGATTTTGCAACAAAACGAATTGCTGAAATTAATGGTTACAAAGAATTATTTAAAGCCGCTTTTGGTGACGAAAAAGTAACGAATGATCGTATTACAAAAGCAATTGCAACTTTTGAACGTACAATTTTATCTCCGAAAAATAGATTTGATAAATTTATTGCAGGAAAATCGGATGAATTAACTGATCAAGAAATTGAAGGTTTACATCTTTTTCGTACAAAAGCGCGTTGCATCAATTGTCACAATACAGCGTATTTTTCGGATAATAAATTTCATAATATAGGTTTGACATATTATGGTCGAGAATACGAAGATTTAGGATTATACAATACAACTAAATTGGCTAAGAATGTTGGTGAATTTAAAACGCCTTCATTACGAGAAGTTCCTCAAAATGCTCCTTATATGCACAACGGACTTTTTCCTACGATTCGTGGTGTAATCAATATGTACAATGCAGGAATGTTCCATTTTCAACCAAATGAGAAACAGAAAAATGATTCATTATTTCCGAAAACAACAGAGTTAGTTCAGAAATTGAATTTAACTGCTTCGGAAATGGATGCATTAGAAGCTTTTTTGATGAGTTTGAAACAGAATCAATACAAAATACGTCCACCACAATTACCGAATAAATAACAACTTATAAATAGCAAAACGACTCAATTTATTGAGTCGTTTTTTGTTTTGTATAGTTTAATTTTCAACTAAAATTTTCAATTGATTTTGAATAAATACTTGACTCAAATTATTATTGAGTTCATTATATTTTGATTGCAATACTTGATTTTTAGACGATTTGTAAACCGAAGCATCAACTTTATCAAACTTATATTTTGTTTCTGTGGTTTCAAAAGATTGCTCAGAAGCCTTTGCAATTTCAATTAAAGAATTGGCCAAATCTTTCAATAAATTTAATTTTTTTATTTCAAGATTAACGAGATCATTTAATCGTTTTTCCTCTTTATCTTTTTGCGCTTCATTCAATTGTAATTCAATTTTTTTCAATTCTCGTTGTTGCGCTGTATTTCCTCTCGAATAAATTGGAATAGAAAGATTCAATCCAATATATTGACTTTTGTTGTCTTTTAATTGATTTCCAAACTGAAAATTAGTATCCGCCAAACTTTTAATTTTCTGCGCATAAAAAGTTCCGTAAGAATAATTCAAGAATAAACTTGGTACATATTTACCAAATAACTGTTTATATTCTTCATTGATTTTCTTCGTATTCAACTCATATTTTTCGATGGATGGATAAGTTGAAAAATTGAATTCATTTTGATTCATTTCATCTAACAAAGGTTGTTGTAACGTCATATTTTCTGGGGAAATACTTGTTATATTCAATAATTGAATCAATTCAGTTTTACTTATAATTTCATCGTGTTTAGATTTTTCTAAATCATTTTGCTCTTGAAGAACAATGACTTGAATATCATAAAAATCACTTTTTGGACGCTTCCCTTCCTCTACTTCTTTCGAAATTCGAACAAATTGTATCTGAGAATTTTCCATTTGAGATTTCAAAACATTTTGCCATTCCTGTAAAGCCAAAGTCGCCATATATTTTTCTAAGACCAATAAATCATATTGATTTTGAATTGTTTTTAATTCAAGTTTTTCTAATTCGATATCATAGTTTTGTATTGTTGTTTGATTTAATTTAGAAAAATCAAACAAATTAATTTGAGCATTAATCGATATGTTATCTGACTGAATATTAGATGGTTCTCTTGTGTTGGTTGAAGGGTCAATTGATGAACCAAAATTATACGCATGCGAAACGGAAGCATCAATAGTTGGTAAAAATTGCGAAGCAAAAGAACGTTTAGTTTTCACTTTTTGATGAATTTTTATCGACTGAATTTTAAAATCAGGTTGATTTTCTCTCCCTAATTTCAAACAATCTTCTAACGTTAGGTTTTGTGCTTTTCCCAAAAAAGAGAAAAACACAACCATTAATAAAAAATATTTAGCATTCATAAACAAAAAATTATTCGTATTTCAGGTAATTCAAACTATTGATTCGTGTAGCGGAATAAGCTTTTATTAAAACGACAATTAAGGTTAAACTCAATAATAAAACAAAAGCAAATACATAAATCCAGATTGAAATATCAATGCGATAAGCAAAATTTTCTAACCATTTTTGCATCAAAAAATAACTTGGTAAAATAGCAAGTGCAAAACCTATGAATGCGAAATAGATATATTGTTTTGATAAAATTTGTAATAAAGAAGACGTTTCTGCGCCCAAAACTTTTCGAATGGCGATTTCTTTGTATTTACGTTCGATTGTGTAAGATGAAAGCGCAAACAATCCAAATAATGCGATTGTAATCACAATAACATTCAGAATTTTGAACATTTTTTCTTGTTTTGTATAGTTTTCATACGAACGAGCAAATTGCTTATCAACAAATTCATATTCAAATGGATAATCATTGTCAACTTTTGTTTTCCAAAACTTCTCGATTGCAGCAATTGTTTCAGTTGCATTTTCAGTTTCTATTTTGATGTAAACTTGACTAAGATTATTCTGTAACCAATCGACTGTATTCACGTTGATAAGCATCATCGGGGGAATTTTATTTTCTGGACTACCAATATTGAAATCTTTTACAGTTCCAATAATTTTAAATTTGAACTCGTTCCAATCAACCTGATCTCCAATTGATAAATTTCCCAATTCATTCATTGCTGTTTCGTTCAAAATGATGTTATTAATCGTATCTGAAGAAATTTTAGGATCGAAATCTCTTCCATTTTTTAATTTGATTTTCATCATTTGTATAAAATTATAATCAATTGGAACATTTTGAATTTGAATACTTTTATCTTTAAAAGTGATTGGAGAAGAATTCATTGCATTATTTCCAAACTTAAATGCTGTTGCATTTAGTTCTTTCACTCCTTTAATCTTCAATAAATTTTGTTTGATTGCTTTATAAAAATCTAAACGTTTTTCTCCTAAATCGTATCTTTTCAATGTAATATTAAGAACTTGATCTCCCGAAAAACCAAGATCTTTTTTACTCATATGATTTACTTGTTGTGTCACTAAGCTTCCTGAAATAATAAAAAAAGTAGCAATTGTAAACTGAATAATTAACATCAAATTTCTAATCCAAATTCCATTTTTGCTTCTTGAAAAATTCCCTTTCAAAACATTCAATTCTTTAAAATTCGAAACATAAATCGCAGGAAAAATTCCAGCAAAAAGTATAACAAGTAAGTATATTAAAATTAAATATGGTAAAAAGTCTACAAGTTCAATTGATAAATTTTTATTGATTAAAACATTATAACTTGGTAAAGCAATTTCAACAAAAGTTAATGCTAACATCAATGCAAAAACCGTTGTGATAGAGGTTTCAAACAAAAACTGTACAATGATATTTTGTTTTGAAGCTCCCAAAATTTTTCGTATTCCAACTTCTTTCGCGCGACGAATAGTTTGAGCTGTAGAAAGATTGATGTAATTAATAATTGAAAGTAATAAAATTAGAAATGATAAGCCTAGATTAATTTTCAGAAAAGTAAAATTTCCTTTATCTTCTGGAAATCCTGTCATTTCTGCTTTCAAACGACTATCTGTTATTGGTTGTAAATATCCTTTAGTTATGCTCGATGTTTTAATATACTCTTCAACTGAAATACCCCTTGCTTTTGAATACCTCTGTACAATATTTTCGTAATAAATTTTATTAATAGATTTTTCTACAGCCTCTTTATCATTAGAATTTTTTAGTTTAATCAATAAAGCGTAGGTAAAATTATTCCAATCATCAATACTTTGATTAGGACTTGAAATAACATATTTAGGTAAAAACCCTGAACTATTTTTCAATTGATAAACGCCGTAAATAGTTAATATTTCTCCATTAAGATTTTTGATTTGTTTATTGATAGGATTTTCATTTCCAAAAATTCGTTTTGCTTCTTGCTCCTCAATCGCAACTGCATTTCTATTATTCTCGAATTGTTGTTTATTTCCATGCACAAAATCAAATGGGAAAAAATCGAAGAAATTATTCCCTGTAATTGCAATTTTATTTAATAATTCTTTTTTCTGATTGATGATATAAAGTTCTGATGAATAACTAGGAATGTAAAACAAAGTTTCTTCAATCTTATCTGACTTTTCTTTTACCAATTCCGCCATTGGACCAGTTGTAGAAGCTATTTGTAAATCAGGTTTTAAATAAGTGATTAATTCGAAAATTCTATCTTTCTCATGATTCCATTGATCGTAACTCGTTTCATCTTTCCAATACAAAGTCGAAAAAATAACACCAGCAATTCCGATAGCTAAACCAAGAATTGTAAGAAATGTAAACCCTTTATTCTTGATCGTATTTCTTAAGTATATTTTAAGCCAATTTTTTAGCATTGAATTTAAATTTTAGTTTTCTCAAAAACATTTACATTTTTCTGATTCATTTTTTCAGAAAGAATTTCACCATCTTTCATGGTAATAATTTTATCAGAGTAAGCCGCATCATGAGCCGAATGTGTCACCATCAAAATTGTAGATCCTTGCGCATGCAAATCGGTCAAAAGCTCCATGACTTCATTTCCATTAATACTATCCAAATTTCCTGTTGGTTCATCAGCCAAAATTATTTTAGGATTAATCACCAAAGCTCTTGCTACAGCAACACGTTGTTGTTGACCACCAGAAAGTTGCTGTGGATAATGTTGCAAACGATGAACAATGTTTAGTTTTTCGGCAATTTCTTGCACTCGTTTTTTTCGTTCCGAGTTCGAAACTTTAGAATAAATCAAAGGTAATTCGATATTATCATAAACTGATAATTCATCAATTAAGTTGAAATTTTGGAAGATAAATCCTATGTTTTCTTTTCTAACTTGAGAGCGTTTCGATTCGTTTGCATTAGACATTTCAAGGTTATTCAACGCATAACTTCCTCCATTGAAAGAATCCAATAATCCAATAATATTCAATAACGTAGATTTTCCACAACCCGAAGGTCCCATAATGGAAATAAATTCTCCAGAATTGATGGTTAAATTAATCTCATTCAACGCTTTTGTTTGAATATCTTCTGTGATAAATATTTTTGATAAGTTTTCTATTTTAATCATGATGTTATTTTTTAATCGTTAATTCTTGTACTTCTTTATAATCTTCGTAATTCGAAATAATTACTTTTTCATTTGTTTTTAATCCAGAAATCACTTCGTAAACACTCGGATTTTCTCTACCTAATTCAATTTTTCTACATGTTGCTTTATCATTATTGACAACAAAAATCCATTTCCCTTGTGTCGTTGTATAAAAGGATCCTTTTGGAATAACTAATTTCTTTTCTTTTTCGGATAAAATCAATTTCACCCCTACGGATAAACCTTCTTGTAAATTTTCAGGAATTTTATCAATAAATTCTAATTCTGTTTTAAATTTTCCATTTTTTATTTCTGGAGAAATCTTAGTCACTTTCACTTTAATGATTTTTCCTTTAATTTCGATTTGTCCATATTGATTTTCTTGAATTCGATCCAAATAATATTCGTCCACCATCGCAACCAATTTATATCCGCTTAGAATATCCACTTTTCCAATACTTTTTCCTGCTTCTATTGATTGTCCTAATGTCGCTTCAAAAGAGCTCAATCGACCAGTTTCAGGTGCTAGAACTAAGAAATTTTGTTTGTTTTTTCGAAGTGTTATCAAACTTTTTTGCATGATAGCTAAAGCTTCATTAATTTGTTTTAATTGAATCGTATTTGATTCACGTTCCTTAACCAAACTTTTCTGAATAATTGCTTTTCGTTCTTGCTGGTAGCGCATTTTTTCCTTTGTATTTTCCCATTCATTTTTCGCTAACACTTCCCTATCATACAGTTTTTGGTTCAATTCATAATCTAATTTTGATTGATTAAAATCGTGTTCAATTCCTACAAAATCCTTTGATAAATCCAATTCTTGATTCCGAATAGATAGTTTTGCAACATTTAATTGATTCATTTGTTCGATAATTGCCGTTTCTTGCGTCAAAAAATTAAGTTCCGTATTCGGATTATATAATCGTGCAATTGGCAAACCTTTTGTAACCATTTCTCCATTTTCTACAAATATTTCTTGAACAGAACCACCTTCTATCACATTGATAAAGATTGAATTAATTGGTTCTATTTGTGCCTGAAAAACAACAAAATCTTCAAAATAATCTTCAGAAACGTCTTTTATCATCAATTCATTTGCACTTACAGTTAAAGCTCGTGGTCGATTCATCAAATAAAAACTCGAACCTCCTAAAATTATGGTTGTCACAGCAATTATTCCAAGGCGTTTATATTTTTTATTTTTTTGATTGATTTTCGTATCCATTATTTATTAAATTTACCAAACAGCCGTTTATTTATGGTTATTTTACTAATTATCAATACGTAATAAATGTGCCCAAAATTTATAATTTCTTAAAGCATTGAAATCAATTCTTTTAAAAAATTATATAAAAAAATAGACTGTCCGAAAACGAACACTTATTTGTTCAGAAACGGACATATGACAAAACTGAATATGAAGAAAACTTTAGCCACTATACTGATTTTAGACGATCAAGAAGAAATATTAATTGCAAGTCGACTACTTTTGAAACGCCAATTCGAAACAATTATCACTTGTTCTGATCCTAAAAAGATTCCTCAAATCTTGGTAGAAAATGAAATTGATGTTGTTTTAATGGACATGAATTTTAGAACAGGTTATGAAGATGGAAAAGAAGGAATCTTTTGGCTAAAAGAGATTCAATATTCACAACCAAAAGCGAAAGTAATTTTGATGACTTCCTATGGAAGCGTAGAAACTGCAGTTGAAGGTTTAAAACTTGGTGCGATTGATTATATTTTAAAACCTTGGGATAATGATAAATTAGTTAATCTTATAAAAGAAGCGATAAAACAGCTTAGAAAATCGAGGAAAATAAAAGAATCGAAAGAAAATAAGTTGTTTTATGGAAATTCTCCGAGTATCGAAAAAGTATATAAAATCACCAATAAAATTGCAAAAACTGAAGCAACAATCTTGATTTTAGGCGAAAATGGAACGGGAAAATCAGTTTTGGCAAAATCAATTCATGAAAATTCTACACGAAATACAGAAAAATTTATTCATGTTGATTTAGGTTCTTTGAATGAAAATCTATTTGAAAGTGAGTTGTTTGGGTATAAAAAAGGAGCATTTACCGATGCGAAAGAAGATACAATTGGTCGATTTGAAGCTGCAAATAATGGAACGATTTTTTTAGATGAAATCGGGAATTTACCAAATCATTTGCAAGCAAAACTTTTGCAAGTTATTCAGAATAAAGAAATTATTCGTTTAGGAGAAAGTTCACCAAGAAAAGTCGATGTTCGTATAATTGTTGCTACGAATGCGAATCTTGAAAAAGCTATAAAAACTGGTCATTTTAGAGAAGATTTGTATTATCGAATCAATACCATTTCGGTTACAATGCCGAATCTTAGCGAACGAAAAGAAGATATTAAACCTTTGATTGATTATTTTTTAGAACTTTATACTGATAAATATGAGGTCGAAAAACCAGTTATTAATGAACAAATTTTGTATCAATTAGAAAACTACGATTGGAACGGAAACATTCGAGAATTGCAAAATAGAATTGAACGTGCAGTTATTTTAGCGGAAGAAAATGAAATTACGATCGAAAATTTAGGTTTTACAACATTTATTCCTCAAAAAATTACTGATAATTCAAATAATTTGAATGAAATAGAACGAAATAAAATTATAGAACGTTTACACTTTTTTGAAGGAAATATTAGTAAAACAGCAGAAAATTTAGGTGTTTCTCGTGCTGCTTTATATCGAAAATTAGAAAAATATAACATTACGAATTATAAATAATGAAACGCAATTCTCTTATTTTTCAGTTAGTATTTAGAATACTTTTTTTAGCATTTCTTCTGTTTATGTTGGCTTTTATTGGAATCAAAAATTATTGGTTTTCATTTACATTTGTATCCATTATTGCAATTATATCGAT
>NZ_JAAGKM010000059.1 GCF_019308355.1 Empedobacter falsenii
CAAATATTTATTATGAATAGAATGACTAATTTACAAATAAATATTGATATTGTGTGTTAATATACAGTGTTTTGTGATTTTAAAATTTAAGTTGTATATAAAATATTATTTCGTATATTTGAGTGTTAGCACTCACCCTAAAAGACGACACGACCGACAATAAACGAACAGGAAAATGACAGACAAAATGCCAACCCTTCGCAAAATTAAAAGAGCTGCAAGCCGACACATAAGCCAACACTTTTGCAGCACATTTAATTTTGCCCAACCGCACCCAAGCCCACCCACCACCCCAACAGCGGACAATGGACAACTTAACGGCAACTTTTGACATTAACCAAAACGTAAATTGTAACTTTGACAGTTTTAAATTAGAAAAATAATTAATGAAATTTATAGACTTATTCGCAGGACTTGGCGGTTTTCATAAAGCTCTTCACAAACTCGGACACGAATGTGTTTTTGTTAGTGAACTCGACCCTATTTTGCGAGAAGTTTACACGAAAAACTGGGGCATTGAAGTACACGGAGACATAAAAAAAATAGTTGACAAAGAAATTGAAACGATACCTGAACACGACATTTTGTGCGGTGGTTTTCCTTGTCAGCCATTCTCTAAAGCAGGCAAACAACTAGGACGAGATGACGACAGAGGAACTTTGTTTGACGAAATTGTAAAAATTCTTGAATTTAGAAAACCAACATTTTTCATACTTGAGAATGTCCCTTTCATTGCCAAACACGACAACGAAGCAACTTGGGAATTTATGCAAAGTGAATTAGATAGAATTGGTTATAAAGTCGACCATAATATTTATTCGCCACAAGACTTTGGAATTCCACAGCATAGAAAAAGAATATTTATTGTAGGTTCAAGAATTGGTTTAGACCATTTCAGTTTTGACGAAGTCGACAAAAGAAAAACCAATAAAATTGATATTCATAAGTTCATTGAAGTAGAACCAGCAGACGCAAAAAAACTGCCTAAAGCCAATCAAGACTGCATAAAACTTTGGCAAGAATTTATTTCAAATATTCCAAAAGACGTAAAACTTCCCGGCTTTCCTATTTGGGGAATGGAGTTTGGAGCAACTTATCCATTTGAAGACGAATTTCCTCATTTACTTTCAGCTAATGAACTTTCAAAATACAAAGGCAATTTTGGAATAAGTTTAAAAGGAATGACCAAAGAAGAACAATTGGCAAACCTTCCAAGTTACGCAAGAGTTGAAACAAAATTTCCCGACTGGAAACAACGATACATAAAATACAACAGGCAATTTTACAAGGAAAATAAAAGCTATGTTGAAGATGTTGTAAAACGTATTTCAGAACTACCTTCTCAAAGTTGGCAAAAGTTAGAATGGAATGTTGGAGAGAACAAGCGAAAAATAACCGACTACATTTTACAATTTAGAGCATCTGGAATACGAATAAAAAAGGCAGATTTTTTTCCTTCATTGGTTTGTACAAATACACAAATTCCTATTATTGGTTGGGAGAAAAGATATATAACAAAAAAAGAAGGTTTAAAACTTCAATCTCTGACTGGCATAAAATTGCCTGAAAGCGAAGGTGCAGCTTTCAAAGCACTTGGCAACGCAGTAAATTCTCATATTGTTGAATTAATTGCAAAGCAATTAATAATAGACCCAAACGATTTGCCAAAGGAAAAGGCAAAAAAATTGAATGGGAATAAAGTAACACAATCTTTAACCGTATGAGTGAAAACAAAATAAACATAAGACCAAATGTTTCTATGCTTTCTGTTCTAAAATTCTTAGAATATGAAACGTGGTTTGCTTTAGCTGAATTTGTAGATAATGCAATTGCAAGTTATTTGAATAATGAAAAAGCTCTAAAACAACTTCACGGAGAAGATTTTCAATTAGAAGTAATAATCGAAATTAACGACCCCGAAAACAAAATTACAATTCGTGATAATGCAGGTGGAATTGAACAAGCAAACTATAATAGAGCTTTTAGAGCTGCTGAAATTCCAGCAGATACTTCTGGTCTTTCTGAGTTTGGAATGGGAATGAAATCTGCTTCTTGTTGGTTTTCTGACTACTGGACTGTAAGAACAAAAGCATTGAATGAAACGGTTGAGAAAACCGTAAAATTTGATATGAATAAAATCTTTGAGGACAAACTTGAAGAATTAGAATTCACATCAAAAACAACAGATAAAAATCATCACTACACAATTATTGAATTAATAAATGTAAACAAGATGCCAAGGCGAAAAGGACTTGGAAAAGTAAAATCACATTTAGCAAGCATTTACAGAGAATTTCTTCGCAAAGGCATTTTAAAATTAATTGTTGATAACACTGAATTGCAGTTTGCAGAACCAAACATTCTCATTGCACCAAAATATGATGAACCAAACGGAGAAAAAATAAAATGGAAAAGGGAAATTAATTTTGGATTAGAAGATGGTTTATCCGTAAAGGGTTTTGTTGGAATTAGAGAAACAGGCTCAACAGCAGAAGCGGGATTTGCACTTTTTAGAAGAGGAAGAGTTATTGAAGGAAGTTTTGATAATGGATTTAGACCTGAATTTATTTTTGGTGCACCAAATAGCTATCGCTATCAAAGAGTTTTCGGAGAACTGCATTTAGAAGGTTTTGATGTTTCATTCACAAAGAAAGGAATTCAATGGGATGAAAATCTTGATGTGTTTCTACAATGTCTAAAAGATGAACTTTCACACGATAATTTCCCATTACTAACGCAAGCTGAAAAATTTAGAGCAAGAGCAAATGATACTGATTATAGAAATTCAGGTATCAAAGCTTTAAGCCATACCGTTTCTGACTTCGAGCAGAAAGCACCTGAAGCCATAAAGGAAACTTTTGAAAATCCCATAGTTGAAAGTGAAGTTGAAATTGAGTTACCAAAAACCGAAAAAAGAATTTACAAATCATTCAAAGTAAATTTCAATAAAATTAATTGGCTTATTTCAATTGAACTTTCATACGACACTTCTTTAAATGACTTGCTCGAAGTTGGTCCACATTTAATAAAAGAACCTTCAACAGAACCTAATGTAAAACAAATTGGAATTCGCCTTTCTCTAACTCACCCTTTTATGGTTGAGTATGCAGGAACTGAAAATGGGAAAATTGAACCAATTCTAAAAATGGCAGCAGCAATGGGTTTGGCAGAAATTATAGCTAAAGAAAGCGGAGCAAAAACCCAAGGAGAAATTCGTAGAAATTTCAATCAACTAATCACAAAAATCTCTCAAAGTTAGTTATGGCAGAAATAATAGAAATCACAGGAAATACAAATCCAAACAATTCAAAATGGCAACCCTATCAAGGGGAAGAAATTGAAGGATTACTCAAGCACAAAGGATTTACAGATAGCACAGGAAATATAAACGCTACTGGCGACCGTGTAATTGATGAGACCTTTAAGATTTTGGAAATGTGTGGCAATCCAGCCGAACAGCAAAATGTTGAAACGGGTTTGGTTATTGGGTATGTTCAAAGTGGAAAAACGCTTTCTTTTACTTCTGTTGCAGCTTTAGCCAACGACAATCAATATCAAATTGTAATAATCATTGCAGGAACTTCAATTCCTCTTTCAGAGCAATCCTTTGAAAGAATGAAAAAGGATTTACGAGTTGAAACAAGGTTTGACCGTAAATGGACAATAATAAAAAATGCAGGAACACAAGAAGATAGAGATACAATTGAAATGAAATTGGAGCAATGGGCAGACCCAACTTTCCCAAGAGAAAATTGCTCAACTCTATTGATTACTGTTATGAAAAATGGCAGTCGATTAAGAAACCTAACCAATCTTTTAAGCGACTTAAACCTAAATGGTGTGCCAACTTTAATTATAGATGATGAAAGCGACCAAGCAAGTTTAAATACAAGAGCAAGAGCCAACGCAAATGCTGGAGAAGGTGTAAATGAAGGAGAGGTTTCAACAATCTACAGAAGAATTAATGAATTAAGAAATGTTTTTCCTCATCATACATTTTTACAATATACAGCAACACCACAGGCAAATCTATTCATCAATATTATGGATAGACTTTCACCCAATTTCATAAAACTATTAACCCCAGGAAACGGATATACTGGAGGCAATGCTTTCTTTGTACAAAACCCAAATCTTGTTAGACGAATTCCTGATTTAGAAATTCCATCTAATCATAATCCCGTCCACGAACCACCAGAAAGTTTACTTTTTGCTTTAAAAATATTTTTCTTGGGAGTTGTTGCAGGAGAAATAAAGCGAGACCAACGTAATCGTTCTATGATGGTTCACCCATCACGTTTAACCAATTCTCAAAATATTTACTTCACTTGGATTAGAAATGTTTGTGAAAGTTGGAAAACATTATTACAAAGTACATCGCCAGCCGATGAAGAAGAAAGAAACGAATTATTAAGAGAATTTAAAGAAGCTTATGACGACTTAAATTTAACTGTAACCGACTTACCAGCTTTTGAAGAACTCACAAACACAAGACTTTTGCATTCCATTAAAAATACAAGAATTATGGAAATTAATGCAAGTCGGGGAAGAACGCCTGAAATTCGTTGGAGTGATTTTTATTCTCATATTTTAGTTGGTGGTCAAGCAATGGACAGAGGATTTACCGTTGAAGGCTTGACTGTTTCATATATGCCAAGACCATTAGCTACTGGACAAGTTGATACAACTTTACAAAGAGCAAGATTTTTTGGCTACAAAGGACCTTATTTGGGTTTTTGCAGAGTTTGGTTGGACAACCCAAACATTGAAGCATTTAGAGCAATCATAGAACACGAGGAGGATGTTAGACAGCGTTTAGAAGAATTTGACGTAAACAACAAACACTTAAACGAATGGGACAGAGAAGCGGTTTTAGACCAAATGTTAAGACTTACAAGACCAAATATTTTATTCAATGACATTGATAGAGATTACTTTGGTCAAGAATGGTTTATTGTAGGAGCACCTCACGACACAGAAAATTTAATACCATTCAATAAGAGTGTTGTTGCGGAATTTGCAAATAATCACATTACAAGTTTTGCAACTAACCAAGGGCATACGGAACGAACAGACTTACAAAAGCACTTAGAAGCAGAATTACCGCTTGAAGAAAGTTTAAAGCAACTTTTAAATAGATTAAAATTCACAAGAGAAACAGACAGTCAAACGTATTCAAGTTTAAGGGGTTTATTAAATTCATACTTACAAGAAAATCCAAACGAAACTTGTTTAGTTTATCTGATAAGTTCAAGAATTGAGAATAATGCAATTGTCCAAACAACAAGACAACGTAGATTAAACCAAAACGACAATATTCAGCAACTTTTTCAAGGGGAGCAACCTACGTCAAATGGAAGATTAAGAAAAGGCGAAGTTTACATTGGAGATAGAAACATTAAAAATCAAGATAAGGTTACAATCCAAATTCACAGATTAAATCTTACTGATGTTAGTGGCAATCCAATTTTGGACGATAATGGAAATGTAGTGTACAATGATTTAGTAAGTCTTGCTATTTGGATACCTGAAACTATTGGTAAAGACATCATTAGACAACCCGACAATATATGAGCTTGTTAGATGTTTTTTTAGAAATAGAAATTCCCAAAACGGAAAATCCAAAATTATTCAATGCTAACGCATTGAGTGATTTTCCATTTGCTAAAATTGGAGTTAACTATCTTGGATTTCCAGTAATATTAATTTCTTCAAAGTTTGACCAAACCCATTTATTACAAAAAAACATCAAGCTAAAATATATTGAACTTACTCATAATCTTGAGTGTAAAGTTTCAGAAAATGGAAAATCTAAAATTGACAATTACTCTGTAATCATATTTAAAAGCAATGAAGAAACATTGCAAAACTATTTCCTTGGAATTGCTCATTCACTTTTAAACTCACTTTCAAAAAAGCCAACCCAAAAAGAAGTTTTTGAAACATTTAAAAATTTCGTTGAAATTTTTAGGTCATTAACAGAAACACCAACCAAAACAATTCAAGGACTTTGGGCAGAACTTATTCTTATTGAACAAAGTAAAAAACCTGAAACGTTAATTAATTATTGGCATAACATACCAGAAGAAAAATTTGACTTCAATGCAGATAGCGAAAAAATAGAAGTTAAAAGCAGCAGTAATTTAGAAAGGGTTCACATTTTTACAGCAGAACAATTAAATCCAACAATTGACTGCCAAGTTATTATTGCTTCCATTTTTACTAAACAAGTTTCAAATGGACTGAATATCCTTGACTTGTTAGACAAAATCGACAAGCGAATTGTAGAGATAGAATTGAAAGAAAAGATTTTTAGAATTGTTTCAAAAACTCTTGGGAACACTTTTGAACAGACGACAAAAATTAAATATGATTATGATTTGGCGAAAAACTCGTTAAGGTTTTACAGACATCAAGACATTTCAAAAGTTGAAAGAATTAATATTCCTGAAAGAGTTTCAGAGGTTAAATTCAAATCAGACTTGACTAACGTTAAACCAACTGACATAACAAAAATATTAACTGACGGACAATTATTTAAAGACACGTAAGCCAACGCATTTGGTGGCACATTTGTATTTTTTTCCAACGCACAGACCAACGCTAAAAAATCCAAAAGAGCCACCAAACCAACGCACCAAGACAGAACAAAATGGACAAACAACAACACGACAGAAAAGAAGGGCGAAGTGCTAACAGCGGTTTTGCAAAAAAGCGGGTTCAGTGGTTAATTGAACATTCTACCTCGTATCAACATTTGTGGTTTATTGACAGTTTAATGCTTCGAAATCCGCTTCTTCGCAAAGCCGCAAAACGTTGTGCGTCACCCTAAAAACCCACCGCACATTTAGCACATTTGGTTTTTCCGACACTCAAAGCCAACGCTAAAAAACCAAAAGAGCTAAATCACCCACCGCTGACAAAGAAGAATTGTTAAAAACTATAATTAAGTATTTGCTTAAATAAGAAAACTATTTGTATTTTTGCTGCGTTATTAAATCCTAAACAAGGAAATTATGGAAAACAATCAATCGTGTATCCGTGTGTTTGCCGACAAGGTTCAAATAGACAATTGTAGAGAAATACTGCAAACCAACGACAAAGCATTCACCCAACTGAGTGGACTTTTAGCATTGGCAGGAAACGAAGTAAGATTGAAAATCTTATTTCTCTTAGAAGAAGAAAACGAACTTTGTCCTTGCGACCTTTCAGACATTCTCGGAATGAGCATCCCTGCCGTTTCGCAACACCTCAGAAAACTAAAAGACGGAAACGTCATTGAAGGTAGAAGAGAAGGACAAACCATTTTCTACTCTTTGAAACAGGAGCAACTTACTTTACTTCGTCCATTTTTTAAACACATCATAAACAATTCAAAAAAGGAAACAGTATGAACAAGAAAAACAACAGACTTGTCGGAGCGGGTGTGCTTTCGGCAGTAGCAGCATCACTTTGCTGCATTACACCTGTATTGGCTCTTATTTCAGGAGCTTCAGGAGTGGCATCTACCTTTTCATGGATGGAACCAGCAAGACCTTATCTAATCGGTATCACCGTTTTGGTATTGGGCTTTGCTTGGTATCAGAAACTCAAACCACGAACAGCGAAAGAAATCCAATGCGATTGCGAAGAAGACGAAAAAAAACCCTTTATGCAGACCAAAACATTCTTGGGAATTGTAACCGTGTTTGCAGCCTTGATGCTCGCTTTTCCAAACTATGCACACATTTTCTATCCTTCAAACGACAACAAGGAAGTTGTAATCGTCAATGCTTCTGACATCCAAACGGTAACTTTTGATGTAAAAGGAATGACTTGCAATGGATGTGCTTCACACGTAGAAAATGACGTGAACAAATTGCCAGGTATTATTAAGGTAGATGCGATTTATGAAGAAGCGACTGCCAAAGTAGAATTTGACCAAACCAAAGTTAGTTTAGCTCAAATTGAAGAAGCCATCAACGGTACAGGTTACAAAGTGGTTGGCAAGAAATAGTATTTTTTTGCCTTTTGTATTTAAGAACTTAATTAAATAATTACACAATGAAAAAGAATTTAATTCTATTGAGTGCTTTGTTCCTAATTGGAATTGCTCAGCTCAATGCACAATGTTGCAAACCGACTGACAATAAAGCACAAACAGCAAATACAACACAGCAAGAAGGTAAGACCCTGCAACTGAAAATCACGGGAATGACTTGTGCAGGTTGTTCCAACCATATTTCAAATGCCCTCAAAGAAGTGGACGGCATTATTGAACACAAAGTGGAATATCCGGGCGATTTGGCAACCATCCAATACGACCCAAAGAAAACAAATCCTGATGCCATCATCAAGGTTATTGAGCAGACAGGCTATAAAGCCGAAATCATTAAGGAAAATCAAAAAGAGAAATCATTATGAACAAAGAAATAATAAAACTAGACATCACAGGTATGACCTGCGACCATTGTGCCACAGGCATTGAAAAACTACTTTCCAAAAACGAAGGTGTAAAAGAAGCAAATGTGAGCTATCCAAAAGCTACTTGTGAATGTTCTTTTGACCCTACCAAAACAAGTAAAGAAGAAATCATCAATACCATTAACGGCACAAAAAACTATCGTGTAAAAAGTGAAATTTCTGAAAATGGAAATAGTAGGAATAATCAATTTGATTTAATAATTATCGGTGGTGGTTCGGCTGCATTTTCGGCAGCTATCAAAGCCGAAAGTTTAGGTTTATCGACCTTAATGGTAAACGGTGGTTTGGACTTTGGCGGTACTTGTGTCAATGTAGGTTGCGTACCTTCCAAAAATCTAATTCGTGCAGGCGAAACGGCTTATCACGCTACCCATTCCAATTTTGATGGTATCAAACCAAAAGGCGTTGACATTGATTTCGCTCAAATCATCAAAGACAAGAAAAAATTAGTAGCCACACTTCAAGAGAAAAAGTATATGGATGTGGTGAGCGATTTTGAAAACCTGACTATGCTAAAAGGTTGGGCAAAATTCAAAGACAACAAAACCATTTTGGTTGATGGCAAGGAATACAAAGCCTTCAAATTTTTAATTGCTGCGGGAGCTACGACCAACATTCCGACTATTGAAGGATTGGACAAAATTGACTACTTGACCAATGTTTCTCTTTTCGATTTAGAAGAAAAACCTGAAAGTCTGACTATTATGGGAGCAGGTTACATCGGATTGGAAATTGCAATGGCTTATAATCGTTTGGGTGTAAAGGTTCGTATCATAGAATTTACCGACCGAGTATTGCGAACACAAACCCCTGACATCAGCGAAGCATTGGAAATTCAAATGCGAAAAGAAGGCATTGAAATATTACCCAATTTCAGAGCCGTGAAATTCGAGAAGAACGGAAACGAAACGATAATTCATTGTAAATGTCCTGACGGTTCATTTACCGAAATAGTGGAAAAAGGAAAGGTCGTAATTGCCACGGGAACAAAAGCCAATACAACCCAATTAGGATTAGAAAACATTGGATTGGATCTCACCCAAAGCGGACATATCGCTGTAAATGAAAAAATGGAAACCAATCTATCCAACATTTACGCAGCAGGAGACGTAACCAACACCCCTGCATTTGTTTACACTGCCGCATTTGAAGGCAAAATTGCTGTTGAAAATGCTTTTTCAGGAGCAGAAAACAAAGCCGATTATTCTTCTTTGCCTTGGGTGGTTTTTACTGACCCACAAATTGCAGGGGCAGGTTTGGACGAAGCACAGGCAGAAGCAAAAGGCATTCCGTTTGAAGTTTCAAAGTTGGAATTGAAAGACGTGCCGAGAGCCATAGCAGCAAACGACATAAGGGGATTTATTAAACTCATTCGCAACACCGAAACAGACAAGCTTATCGGTGCAAGAGTAGTCGCACCCGAAGGTGGAGAGCTTATCCAACAATTAAGTATGGCAATCAAATACGGAATAACTGTAAAAGACTTGGCAGACAGTTTTTACCCTTATTTGACTTTGGGAGAAGGAATAAAATTAGCTGCGATAACTTTTGGAAAAGACTTATCGAAATTAAGTTGCTGTGCGAGTTAATCCGACCCAAAGGCACACACTCTTGCAAGTCGCACCAGCCAACGCCTGACCAAAACTTGCAAGAGAGTGTGCCTTCCCCACTGAAAAAATCCTACCTTTGAATATTGACCAAACCGACTGAAAATAAAGGGCGAACGCACAACATTGTGTATAAGCAATAGCGGGTGAAGTGGTAAATCGAAGCTCTGTGCATTTAATAAACTTTGTGCTAAACGGACAGGAAAGTGCTTCTAATCCGCTACTGCTCATACACGAGACCGTTGGTGGCAATTTTTAACAGCATGACGTCCAAGATTTACGATTTATTAAAATAGTTTTGTAGAACATATTTTTCAAAGTTCTCAAATAAAGTCACTCACTACGAAAGAGATTAAATCGTATTTTGTAAACAAATTGATTAGATAAATGATTACCAATAAGGGAACTAATTCCAACCTACTGCAGGTAGCAGATTAATTAATTTAAAACAAAAAATTACATGAAAAGATTAGTTTTCACATTAGGTTTTATGCTAATAGGAACATTTACTTTTGCTTCAAGTGAAAAGATTGAAGTATCAAAGATTGAAGAATCTAAAACTATTGTTCAAAAAGAAGATTGTGAAGCAAAAAGAGCTTTAACAATTGAAGTATTTGAAGAGGCTAACTTAGGATTATCTTCAAATGAGTTAATTGAACTTGGAGACGCTATGTATAATATTTATACATTTAGCAGTATGAATAGATAAACGTTAATAATTTATTTTGATTGTTTAATTATTGAAGGATGAAAAGAAAAATTAATTATAGTTTAAGAAAGAAAACAATTAGAATTTTATTA
>NZ_JAAGKM010000005.1 GCF_019308355.1 Empedobacter falsenii
AGTTCCTTTAATTGAGCTAATTGATGGGCTTCCATTCCGCCATATTTACTCTTCCATTTATAAAAAGTGGGTTGGCTTATTCCATGTTCACGACAAATTTCATTGACTGTTTTGCCTTGATTTTGTTCTGATAAGATCTTGACGATCTGAACTTCTGTAAAATTGCTTTGTTTCATAATTATCCCTAAGTTAATAAACTATATTTTTAAACGGTCCGGTTTTTAGGGAAGATTACAGAATTAGTTATTGTACTATAACTTTTTGAAGAAAATATCCACTTGAAAATTGATATTCTAAAATATAAAAAACACCTTTTACTTAACATAAAAGGTGTTATAGAATATAAATAATTACATCAAAATACATTTAAAATTAATTCTATTTATCTACGCTTATATTAAAAAAATCATTTTCTTTTTGAATGTGCTTTTTTAATATTTCATCATATTTTTCTTTTGAAATAGCCTTATTTTCTTTGAAATTATTAGGTTTTATTATCTTATTAGTGTTTGAAAAAGATATCTTCTCAGCTAATATCTGTGTTTTTTCTCCTGTTTTTATGTGTTCCATCTCTACAATTAGAATAATACCAGGGAGACCTCCTAAATACTTAGGTCCTGTAGGTATGCTAATGTCTTCATTATACCAAGCAAGTATTTTATACCCATTAAATTCACAATAAGCAGACTTAATAATATAATCTTTATATGATTTAGTTTCTTTATTGATACTCCAATTTAAATTTTGTAAATAATCTTTTATAAAAAAAAGTTTAGGATATGTCTCTTCTATAATATAAAAATTATCATCTAAATTTTTATATATGTAGTTTTCAGAACTATGAAAAGAGTTATGAAAACTATTTGATTGACTATTGTTTATTTTTGGAACAGAGTTATATAAGGATTCAGTTCTGTTAGCTTTTAAATTAAAAAATCTTTTCTCTAACATTGTATTTTTTAAACTTATCAACTGTTCTTTAGAATATTTAGAAGAATCTTTTATTTCCCAAAAAACTCTCTCAGAATAAAGTATTTCAATTTGATCATTTGATTGAGAAAATGTATAAATTGAAATACTAAATAGATAGATAAAAATAAATTTTCTATATAATTTCATGGTACATATATTTAAAAAACTACTCCTAAGTCATGTAACTCAGGGTGGATTTTTTCAATTCGAGAAATTTTCAATTCATTTCTACCATCAGTATCACAATTACATTTTTGATCTTCAATATATTTTTCAAGATCAGATAAATATAATTTAGTAAATTCATCCCAACTATTAAATGTATATTTATCTATAGACTTAAAAGATTTTGATAAATTATCATTAAAATAATTTAAATCAATATTTGTTGCTTCAAATTTATATAGTCCATCATCACTTTCAACTTTTAATATTAATCCATTTAATCCATTAAATTTCCATGGGCCAAATTTCAAAGGTATTTGAGTAGTGTAATAGGCATTAAATTTTCTACCTCTATAAATAACACTTGCTACATTGCAAGTATAACCTAATATATTCACTTTCATTTTATCATCAAAACTCCAATTAAACACAGGAATATCTTTAACTAGAAATCTTCTTTTTAATGTTTTATCACTTAAATAATAAATATCATTATTTCTAAAAAATAAATTATTAGAATCAAAATTAATCACTTCTTCTCCTTTAGCATTTTTAGTTAATTTCCATTGAGAAGTGTTTGAAATTTCATCTATTAATAAATCGTATTCTAAAATTGTCTCAATGTTATTATATGAAAATTTTATTTTTTGTGCGTAAGAGTGTTGTGTAATAAAAAATATTATTAATAAATATAAAGTTTTAGTCATTTTAATTTAAATTAAACCCCCTTTAAAAAAGGGGGTGGAAATTTGTGATTTTATTCAACTGGAGCAACTTCTTCTACAGCTTTTCTTAATTTATCAGCAGCACAGTTAAATGCTTCTGAATAAGTAGTTCTACAACATGTAACTGTAACGGTATCTCCATCAGAATCCTGTGTTGTTTGCATATTGCACTCAGTAATAGTTTCAGTAGTTTCATTTAAATTTGAAGAAACTGTTACTTGATTGTTATCTATTCCATTTGAAGCAAACGCAAGGCTTCCAAATGATAGAAATAAAGTAAAAAATAAATTTTTCATAGTAATAAATTTTAAAATTGATTTTTAAATTCACCTAACCATTAGGTTATAACAAGTTATGTATATATTTTTTTTAAAAAAACAGTCAATAAAAAAATAGAAAAAATATCTGTATAATTATTTAAAAATGGATAATTTTCTAATTATTTAAAAATGTAAGCCAACTTAACATAATCATTATTATACACCAAAGATTTTTAGGTTAAAACACTGATTGCGTGAGAGTGCAGTTTTGAACAAACAAGTTTGTAATTTAAAATGCTCTGAAAGAAGCATTTAATCGTTGAGTGAAGGTATTCATATCAGACAAAATTATTTTTCTTTCGTACTAATTTTTTACTGCAACGTTATTATTTTTTTTATAACTCTCTATAGAGTTTATTCGTGTTTTCTTCGACAGTTCTTCGACCATTGTCCTCGCAAAGGTGCATTTTTCCGCAAGTTCGTCGAAGGATGGTCGAACAAGAGTAAAATGAGCTATTTTTCGAGATGATGTGAAACATAGATACACAAAGGTTTGTATAGGAGTTTCAATTAACAAAAATGTATTGTTGATAAAAATATTGGAGGACAGAAGTGGACAAAACCGGGCACTTGTGGTCACTTTTTGCGGAAAATGTGATTTGTATTGTTTAAATGATTATATTACAAATATTTGATTAATTTAAATATTTTGATAAGAATGATGAAATACGATTATCTGTAAATTGTTTAAAATATAAAATAGTGAAGAGTTTTTCGTTTATATGAACGATTATAATGGATTATTCGAGGAAATGTGTTATTTGAGAAAATAGAATTGTTTATATTTGATTGTTTGAACTCACATGATTAGAAAATTAATATGAAAAAATTTATTTTAAGTTTGGCTGTCCTTGCGATGGGCGCTTATTCTTATGCACAACAAATAACCATTGAAGGGATATATGGCGGAAAATACCGCGAAAATTCATTGTACGGTGTGAACTCATTGAACGATGGAGAAAATTATACTATTCTGACAAAAGACGGATTGGTAAAACGTTCGTACGAATCGACATTGAAAAAAGGGCAGACTTCTGATATTGTTGTCGTTCCAGGAAAGTTTGAAGGTTATGAATTTAGTTCTGATGAGCGTTACGTTTTATTGCAAACTAATTCGCACCAAATTTATCGTCATTCGTTTACAGCAAAGTTTGAGGTGTATGATACGCAAACAAAATCGAAAGTATTGTTATTTGATGGAAAAGGAATTCAAGAGCCTTTGTTTTCGCCAGATGCTTCTAAGGTAGCTTTTGCTTTTGAGAATAATTTATACATTCAAGACTTAAAATCGAACAAGGTAACGCAAGTTACGACTGATGGTAAAAAGAATAATATTATCAACGGGATTAATGATTGGGTTTATGAAGAAGAATTTGGTTTCGTAAGAAATTTTGATTGGAATGCTGATGGAACGTCTTTGGCTTATGTTCGTTTTGACGAATCGAAAGTGAAAGAAATTAATATTCCGATTTACCACAACAATCTTTATCCACAAGAATTACGTTACAAATATCCAAAGGCAGGGCAAGATAATTCGGAAGTTTCGTTACATGTTTTTGATACGAAGAATAACTCAACTGCAAATGTTAATTTAGGCGGAGTTCAGAATTATTATATTCCTAAAATTAAGTTCTCTACAAAAGCGAATTTATTAACGGTTGTAACGTCTAACCGTCATCAAAATAATGTAGATGTTTCGTTTTATGATATCAACACGAAAAAAGTAAATAAATTATTTACTGAAACAAATAAAGCGTGGATAGAAACGGATAATTTAACGTTAGAGTTTTTAGCAGATAATTCGTTCTTATGGACTTCTGAGCGCGATGGAAATAACCATATTTACCATTATGCAGATAACGGAAAGCTAATTAACCAAGTGACGAAAGGAGATTGGGAGGTAACGAATTACTATGGGTATAATCCTGGTAATAAAACACTTTATTATCAATCTAACTCGAATAATGGAAAACGTATTTCGACAGAAAGACAAATTTCTTCGGTTAGTTTAGATGGTAAGAAAACTACAATGTTGACGAAAAATAATGGAACAAATTCGGCTGCTTTCAGTAAGAATTTTACTTATTTCATTAATACTTTTTCGAATACAACGACTCCAAAAACAATTAGTTTAGTAGAATCTAAATCTGGTAAAGATTTGGGTGTTATTGTTGAGAATACTTCTTTAAAAGATAAATTGAATACAGATAATATTGGAACAAAAGAATTATTTGTGTTGAAAACTGCGGCTGGAAATGAGTTGAATGCTTATGTAATCAAACCAAAGAACTTTGATCCAACTAAAAAATACCCAGTTTTGATGTATCAATATTCTGGACCGGGTTCTCAGAATGTAAACAATGCGTATTTCAACTCGAATGATTATTGGCACATGATGTTGGCACAAGAAGGTTACATCGTTTTCTGTGTTGACGGTCGAGGAACGGGATATAAAGGAGAAGCTTTCAAGAAACAAACGTATTTGCAATTAGGGAAATATGAGGTAGAAGATCAAATTGCAGCAGCAAAAGAGATTGGTAATTTACCTTATGTGGACAAATCTCGTATCGGAATTTGGGGTTGGTCTTATGGAGGATTCATGGCTTCGAATGTATTATTCAAAGGGAATGATGTGTTCAAAGCGGCAATTGCAGTTGCTCCTGTAACGAATTGGCGTTATTATGATTCTGTTTATACAGAGCGTTTTATGCGTACACCAGAAGAGAATGCTGCTGGTTATGACGATAATTCACCGATTAATTATGCAAACGACTTGAAAGGTAATTTCTTATTAATTTCTGGTTCTGCTGATGATAATGTACATCCACAAAACACATTCGAATTGTCGGAAGCGTTGGTACAAGCGAACAAAGATTTTGATATGGCAATCTATACCGATAAAGATCACGGGATTTATGGTGGAAACACAAGAATTCAGTTATATCGTAAAATGACAAATTTTATCAAGAAGAATTTGTAAGAAAAAAGCTGTATTTATTAGAATACGCCAATGAATAAGATGAAACATTATTCAAATTGACAAAAATCATACATTAAACAAAAAAAACCTCTGCATTGTCGGAGGTTTTTTTTATTTTCGTTGATTGCTAATAAAATCTAAATGATATATTAGCGCTTAGTTAAAGAAATTATGAGTCAAAAATTAACTTTAGAGCAAATTCAAAACTTTGAAGGGAAATACCCAAAACAGCTTTGGCATTTGTTTATGGTAGAAATGTGGGAGCGTTTCTGCTTCTATGGAATGAGAGGAGTTCTTGCCATTTTTATGGTAGATATGTTGGGATTAACGGATGCAGAATCAAATTTAAAATATGGAGCAATCCAAGCTTTTGTTTATGCATTTACTTTTATTGGAGGTATTTTTGCAGATAGAATCTTAGGATTCAAAAAATCATTAATCTTCGGAGGGTTGGTAATGGTTGCAGGAAACTTATTAATTGCAACAGATCCTCATCAATTTTTCTATTACGGAATTACATTAAGTATTATTGGAACAGGTTTTTTCAAACCAAATATTTCTTCGATGGTTGGAGAACTGTACAAAGCAGATGATCCAAGACGTGATGCCGGATTCGGTTTATTTTATTCAGGGATTAATATAGGTGCATTTTTAGGAGGTATAGTTTGTGTTTATTTAGGTAAACAAGTTGGTTGGAATTATGCTTTCTTAGCGGCTGGTATCGTAATGATAATTGGAGTTGTTTTATTCTTATTTATCCGTAACGAGCTGGGACCAATTGGAGATTCTCCACTTGAAAAAATGGATCCTAAGAAAAGATTAATTAGAGAAGTAGCCGTATATGTAGGAGCATTGGTTTGTATTCCTTTAATTTTTATCATGATTCATAATACAGCATACACAGATATGTTTATGTTTATTGTAGGACCATTGGCAATTATTTATTATTTAATTCAATTATATAAAATACCAAGTTCTAAAGAAAAAAGTAAGTTTATCGCTGCTTTTATCATGATTACGTTCTCTATTTTATTCTTTGCAATTTTTGAGCAAGCAGGAGGTTCTTTAGCTTTGTTTGCTAACAAAAACTTACATTCAACTTTATTTAGCGTTCCATTAGATCCAAACATTGTAAATAATAGTGCAAATTCATTGTATGTTATTATTTTCTCACCTTTATTAGGATTAGTTTGGTTATGGATGGCGAAAAAGAAAATTGAGCCAAACACAGTTGTAAAATTTGGTTTAGCCTTCTTGATGTTAGCAGGGGCTTATTATATCTTCTATTCATTAAGATTTTTTGCTGACGAAAATGGATTATCATCATTAGAAATATTTGCATTAGCATATTTTGCAGTTACAATTGCAGAGTTGTGTTTATCACCAATTGGATTATCAATGGTAACAAAATTATCTCCAAAACACTTAGGAGGAATGATGATGGGATTATGGTTCTTAGCATCTGCTTACGGGCAATATTTAGCAGGAATCTTAGGAGCTGGAATGTCAGATCCAAGTCCAACTGCATCTTTAACAGATAAATTAATGGCTTACACAGATGGTTATCAACAATTGGCAATTTATTCTTTAGTTGCAGGTGTTATTGTCATCGTATTGTCTCCATTTATTCGTAAATTAATGCAAGACGTAAAATAACTTTTAAGATATACTTTTAACAAACAAACATGAGTTCAAAATCGGAAAATTTCTTTGATTCAAAAGTATTAGGACACCCGTCGGGATTGTTCGTGCTTTTCTTTACAGAGATGTGGGAGCGTTTTTCATTCTACGGAATGCGCGTTTTATTAATTCAGTTTTTAACAGCTGCAGTTATTGGGTTAAATCCAGGTTGGGAATGGTCTATAGAAAAAGCAACTGCTTTATATGGAACATATGCAATGTTATTATACATTACGCCCATCTTTGGAGGTATTATTGCCGATAAATACATAGGTTATCGTTGGGCAGTTGTAATTGGTGCGATTATTATGACTCTTGGTCATGCATTCATGGCTTTTGATACACCTATCTTTTTATATTTAGGATTGGCGTGTTTGGTTATCGGAACAGGATTCTTTAAACCAAATATGACATCTATCTTATCAGAAATGTACAAAGACTTTCCTGAGAAAAAGGATGGTGCTTATACAATTTTCTACATGGGAGTTAACGCTGGTGCATTCTTCGGAATGATGTTATGTGGATTCTTAGCAGAAAAAGTAGGATGGCACTGGGGATTCGGTTTAGCTGGAATCTTCATGTTATTAGGAACATTACAGTTCTGGTTAGCAAAACCATTATTTGGGCATATTGGTGAAGTTCCTTCAAAAACAGGAAATCAAATTACTGCTGATGATGATACACCAAAATACGAACCAGGAGAAAAACCAAATCCTTTTACAGTATTAGATCAAGTATTGATCGTTATTATGACGCTTTTAGGATTAGGATATGCGTTCAATGATCCGTTAAATGCAATTGGTGGAATTAACTTATTCCCATTCTCTATCGGAGGATTATCAGGACAAAATGTCGTTATTTTAGTAGCATTATTCTTGTTCTTCTTTGTGGTAATTCGTCGTTTGGCAAATTATACAAAAGTGGTTCGTGATCGTATGATTGCGGTAATTATTTTTGCTTTCTTCGTTATCTTCTTCTGGATGTCTTTCGAACAAGGAGCTACATCATTAGTAATCTTTGCGCGTGATAATACAGAACGTAACTTAATTGGAGGTGCTGCAATGGCATTCAACGTTTTCAATACATTATTAACAGTTGTTCCATTATTGTTCATCTCGTATGTATTGATTTTATTAGCAAAACAAACATTTAAAAAAGCGGCTTTATCTAATGTTGTTTTAGCGTTTACTTTCTTAGGAATTTGGGCTGCTGCAATTTGGATGTTAAACTATAACTGGACTTCTCACTCTTACGATGTTTCTTACCAAGCAATTGAAACGGCTAAATTAGACGACTCTGGTAAACAAGTGATGAACGAAGAAGGTCAACCTGTTTTTGATAAAACACCAGTTACGGCTTCTTATGTTGCAAATTCTACAGATAAAATTGTTACTGAAACAATTAATTTAGCTTCTCAAGACGCTTTAACAAAAGGTTCAGATATTAGCATTCACAAAGAAGGAGATAAATTTGTATTAGTTTCTCCAGAAAGTTTAGTGAAATTAGATACTGAATATAAAAATCAAAACAAACCATCTGAAGTTGTTCCTGCGAAAGTAGCAGAGATTAAAGATTCTCAAGTAGAAATTACCGTTTCTTGGTTCTCTACATTAAACTCTT
This sequence comes from Empedobacter falsenii, assembly GCF_019308355.1. Lineage (GTDB taxonomy): Bacteria > Bacteroidota > Bacteroidia > Flavobacteriales > Weeksellaceae > Empedobacter > Empedobacter falsenii_B. The sequence goes on from NZ_JAAGKM010000005.1 coordinate 8,463, forward strand.
TCTTCATCATTGCATTAGCTTCATTAGTTTCTCGTGTTTGGGATTCTAAATACAACCCATCAGCTTCTGTAAAATATGGTTTAGGATTAATCATTATGGCAATCGGATTCGGATTCTTAGCTTTCGGTTCTTACGGAATTTCAGAAGGCGTTCGCGTTTCTATCATCTGGTTAGTATTAGCTTATTTGTTCCATACATTGGGCGAGCTCTGTTTATCTCCAGTTGGACTTTCGTACGTATCAAAATTAGTTCCAGCACGTATGATTGCATTTATGTTCGGAATGTGGTACCTTGCAATTGCAATTGGTAACAAATTGGCAGCCATTTTAGGAGGTCAAATCGAAAATATTACAAAAGAATATTCGTTATCAACTTTCTTCTTAATTTTTACAATTGTACCAATTGTAGCAGGTTTAATCGTTATCGCATTAAATCCAGTTATGAAGAAATTGATGCACGGAGTTAAATAATAAAGATTGAAATTTATGAAATCAAGCTTAGCAATCGCTGCCCTAATTTTATCATCATTTCTTTTCGGACAAGAAATTAAATGGTTATCATTAGACGAAGCAACAAAGGAAATAAAAGCACATCCAGAAAAACCTGTATTGATTAATTTTTATACAACTTGGTGTGGATTCTGTAAGCGTTTGGACAAAGAAACTTTTACAGATAATAAAGTCGCAGATTATGTAAACAAAAATTATATTGCGGTAAAATTTGATGCAGAAACAAAGGATATGGTAAAATTTATGGGAATTCAGTATACATATATTGCGCCTGCTAAAGCGAATTATATGGCATATGCCTTTACAAACGGACAATTGAGTTATCCTGCAACTGTTTTGATGAACGGAAAAGGAGATATCAACAAAGTCGTTTTGGGTTATCGTAGTTCAACAGATTTCATAAACGATATCAAAATTTAATCGAGAAATAACCTTGTTGAGAGGTTTTCCATAAAACAGAATCAGAAGTTTTTTCGAGTTCTGTAACAATAGAAGGGTAGTTGCTGGCATCAGCAATTACCCTTTTTAAATTTTCATTATTTTCGAAAGGATAAAGCCTTGATTGATGAATTAACACATAAAAAGGAATATCAGAATGTTCTTCATTTAATAAGAGCTTAAATGACTTCGTTTCAATAGAATTTGGATGTTTGATAAAATGTTGATGTTTAAAGTCTGAATCATAAGAGTAGAAACTAACATCTTTTATTCTTTCGTGGATTTTATATGGTTTAATCGTAAAATTATATGTTTTTTCATCTAAAGGATTTTCACTTAAAATGCTTAAACTTCGTTGATTTCTTATGCCGATAATACTATTCTTGTATTGATTAAAAACGATTAATTCATTCGAATGATTGAGTTGATTAATTTGGTGAAATCGTTCCACTTGAATTAGAAATAAAGAAATTAAACAAACAAATAATGCTAGTTTAGATTTTTTTAGGAACAATGGTTTTGATGCATATAAAATAACGCCAATCAAAATTGCGGTAAATAAACTGATGTAAACATCTTTTGCAATAAACTTGAAGTTCGCTAACCAATAAATATATTGATTTGAGTAATAGATAAAATGATTGAAAATCCATGTATAGATTGGAATATTAAGATCGAAAATGATGAGAAGAATACTAATTATTCCGCCACAAATCATAAAAAAGGAAGCAGGAATCAAGACTAAATTTCCAAATAAAAACAATCCTGAAAATTGATTAAAATACAAGACCGAAATTGGTAAAGTTCCTAATTGAGCAGATAAACTTGTTTCAATCATAATCTTGATTTTCTTCAGGAAACTATTTTTAACTTTCCAATAATACTCAAAAATTGGATTGAGCCAAACAATGAAAAAGACCGCTGAAAAACTCAATTGAAAGCCAACATCAAACAAATAATTAGGTTGAAAAACTAGAATGATAAAAGCAGAAAGTGAAAGTGTGTGAAAAATATTTTTTGGTCGGTTGAGTAATTCGCTAATATAATAAATGGTAATCATCAACGCAGAACGAAAAACTGGCGGTTGTAATTCGACATAAAAAGCAAAGATCCAGATAAATATTAAGCTAATAATTATTCTAATTTTTCGACCTTGTTTTAGCTTTAATAATGGTTGTAAAACGAATTGTAAAATCATGTAAATCATCATCACATGTAAACCAGAAATGGATAAAATATGCACAACTCCTGTTGCTACATAACTTTGATTGAGTTCTTGCGAAAGCTCTGTTCTATCACCCAAAAGCATAGACGAAATAATCGCTCTACTTTCAAGGGAATAACCTTGTTCTGTTAGTTCTTTTCGAATCTTGACTTTCGATTTGGCAACCCAATTTCGAAATCCATTTCCTTCTTTGTGAATAGAAATAATTTCATTTGTAAAGATTTGAGAATAAATTCGTTTTCTGTTTAAGAAACGTTTATAATCAAATTGATATGGATTTAACGGTTCTTGGATTTCTCTTTTTTCTCCTAAAATTATGATTTCATCATTGGGATATAAAATTTGTTGTTGAGGTTTGATATGAAGTAAAATTTGCTCATTCGTTTCAATATCTTTTACAACGTAATTGGTATATTTTTCGGTAGAATTAGAACTATAAACGACTTTTAGTAAATGAATTCTCGAAACAGATTCGAAATCAATTTTTGAATGTCTATTATAATTTTGATGAATATAATAGCCTAAAATCATCGAAATGCCTAAAAAAGTGATTATATTTTGACGATTATTATTTTTTAACAAAGAGATAAAAAGTAGAATAATTAATGAAAAAAATATAATTCGTAAATTTGTAGCAGGAATTAATAATTCGGATAAAATTATTCCGATTGAGAAACAAATTGTTAGGGTAAAAAAGAGATACTTTTTCATCCTAATAATTTATAAATTTTTTTACAAATAGTAGGTTTTAATTATTTGTAAATGAATTGATTAAAAAAATAAAAAAATGAAGAAGATTCTTATATTAATTGTGTTATTTTTTACTCAAATGGCAATGGCTCAAATTGATGTAAAACTATCAATCACAAACCTTAAGAAAATGAAAGGAAATTTGGCTATAGAGTTTTATAGAAATGTAGAAAATTATACAAAAGGTCAAAATGCATTTAAGAAATTGTACGTTCCAGTTGCTGATATAGACAAGTATGAAACGGTTTTTAAAGATATTGAACCAACATTTTATGCGGTAAAAGTGTTTTTGGATACGAACAATAACAAAAAATTAGACAAAAGTTTTTTAGGCGTTCGTAAAGAACCTTATGGTTTTTCGAAAAACTTGGATCCTATTTTGCGCGAGCCAACTTTTGAGGAAGCTAAAGTAGAAATGACCGAAGAAAATAACACAATTGTAATCAAATTAAACAATAACAAAGGCGAAGAATAATCTTCGTCTTTTTTTGTTAAAACTTAATTGAAAAACCTAAATTTAATCCTAATAAAGATGGGTTTTTAGCGTCAACATTTTTCAATGGATTTAGCATATATCTATAGTTTGGTTCAAGGTTAATGCTTGATTTATTCGATAAATTATACTCTAATTTAACACCTGCATTCGCGCTATAACTCATATCATTCAAGTTGCTTGCCTCACCCAATTTATATTGAGATCTTGTGTTAACATCAGCCAAAGAAATCGTATTTTTTGTGACTACATAATAACTTCCACCAGCTGTTGCAAGAAGATTAAATTTATCAAAACTCGCTAATTTGTATTCAACTTCTAACGGAATCTCGATATAATGCACTTTTTGCTCCATATTATTTGTTTCAGAAGACAACATTGTCATTGTTGTATGTGATATATTATCACCTACAACTCGAATATTCGAATGATATGTGATATTGTTAGATGATTTTGGCATGCTTGCAGAAAGTGCATAAACACCTGTATTGATTCCCGAATTTATATTGGTTGTATTTTGTTCCAACTCAACTTTTGCAATTCCCGAACGAACATTTATCTTATCATTTAATCGAACAGAAACTTTTGCGCCATAAGCAACTGTAATGTTATTTTTGATGTTGTAATCATTAAATTCATTTGCTAAAATAGATTTTGATTCTAACACTTTTGTTGGATTGATGTACGAAGAAATCGTCAGAAGTGGAGATTTCTGTTTGATTTCTACTTTCTCTTTCTTTTTTTCCTCTTCTTGAAGAACTAATTCTAATGGTTTTTCTTCTAAAATTTTAGGATTAGTTTCTTTTTCAGAAACTTCATTTTTTGGATTGATTGAAGAATTATTTTGTACAAAATTATCTTTTTGAGTTGAATTCTTTTGAGATAATTCTAGTGTTTTATCTTCTTTTTGATTTGGAATTGTATTCGAAAATAAAGTTGATTCTCCAATTATATTTTCAAAATATGAACTTGAACTTTGAATTATTTTTTGATTTGATTCAGTCGATTTTTTTACAGAAGAAACAATCTTATTATCAAAAGACTTTTCATTTGTATGTTCAATATTATTCCAATCTTTTTTGATAGATTCTTTAGAAGTCGATTTCGTTTTTACAACTTCATTAGTCGGAGTATGATTAACGTTAACCGCATCATTTTGATTAAAATAATAAATAGAAATTCCCGCAACTAAACACGCTGCTGTAGAACCAATCCAATAAAATAAAGGAATGATGCGTTTTTTCTTTTCTTTCTCGTCTAATTTCTCTTGAATATTTTTCCAAGCATCCAAAGGAGGAAGTTGTGGTTGCGAGAGTTTATCTTTAATATGTTGATCAAATTTGTTCATCTTCTGTGACAGTTTTTAATTGATTGAGTTTTTGTTTTAATAAATTTCGTGCTCTTGATAAGTTTGATTTTGAAGTTCCAACCGAAATGGTCAGCATTTCTGCAATTTCTTGGTGCGAATATTCTTCAAAAACGTAGAGGTTAAAAACTTGCCTATATTGTGGTGGAAGATTATGAACGGCTTCTAACAACTGTTGATAATCAAAATCTTCTTCAACTTCGTCGTCATCTTCCTGTGTGATAATGAGATTTTCGAAATCTTCAAAAGGTAAATTATTCTTCTTTTTTAGTTTTTCTAAATTAAGATTTACCATTATCCGTTTCATCCAACCTTCAAAAGATCCTTCGAACTTGAATTGATTTATTTTATTGAAGATATGAATAAAACCCTCTTGAAAAATATCTTGCGCATCTTCGTAATTTTCGGCATAACGAAGACAGATCGAGAACAAAACAGGCGAAAACTCAACATAAATTTCTTCTTGAGCTTTTCTATTTTGTTCTTGACATTGCTTGATTAAAATTTCAAGAGAGTCACTATTCAAAACTTATTGGACTTTATTTTTCTTTGATATTTAACACAATTGAGTCATAAATTGGTTCAGTTGAATTTGGTTTATTTCCCGTCCAAAATCTTAATGTGTACTCACCAGCTTCTTTAGGTGTAAACTTCAAAGTTTTTGTTTCGTACGAAGTATTTTGCGTGCAGTTTCCATTACTTTGACTTGCATAAACACCAATGTTGTGTTTAAAAGTTGTACTTCCTTGTAAAGAGCTAAATTGAATAAAATTTTGACAAGAATTTGTTTTTTCGTACGTTACTCGAATATTTGTAGTTTTTCCTACTGGCTGAATAGAGTCTTCATGAACATTAATTGCCGTTGTTGCTAAAAAACCATAATTCATATAATCTGAGTCATCATTATTTAAACAACTAAATGTTGATAAACCTAAAATACCTATCAAAGCAAACATGCTTAATCTTTTCATTAATTTCATTGTATGAGTTTTAATCGTTATAAAAATAAGATATAGATTTTAGAAAAGGTTGCGTGAAAGAATAAGAAATTAACATATAGAATAAGAAATCCCCTTGAAAATCAAGAGGATTACCTTTGTTAGAATAGGTGTAAACTTTAATTAAGTCAATCCTGAAACATTTTAATAATTAGATCTGAATGACATCTATAGCTTACAAGATTTAAAAAACAATAAAAGGTTGCGTCAAACTTTTACTTTTTTTTAATTATTTTTTTAAGTCCTCAGTAATTAGTGAAGCGGTTCTTTCTGAAGCGCCAATTCCACCAAGTTTATGATACAATTCTTCATAGCTTTTCATGATTTTTTCTCGTTTAGGAGAATTTAAAATTAAATCTAATTCTCGTTTGATATTTTCGTAAGTTAAATCATATTGAATCAACTCTTTCACCACTTCTTCATCCATAATCAAGTTCACCAACGAAATAAAACGAATGTTTTTTACAACACGTTTTCCGATTTCGTACGAAATTGCATTTCCTTTGTAGCAAACAACTTCTGGAACTTTCAGTAAAGCAGTTTCTAAAGTTGCTGTTCCTGATGTAACCAAAGCTGCATGAGAAACGCGCAATAAATCGTAGGTTTTATTCTCTACAATTTTCAAATCATTTTCTGCAATTTTTTTATAATTTTCGATTGGTTGAGATGGAGCACCCGCCACAACAAATTGATAATCGGGAAAATCTTTTTCAACAGAAAGCATTAAAGGTAATTTGACTTTAATTTCTTGTGTTCGACTTCCAGGAAGTAAAGCAATAATTGGTCTTTCGTCTAAATTATTGTCTTTTCTAAATTGTTGTTCATCAATTGGCGGAAGATTATTCAACGAATCCAATAATGGATTTCCAACAAAATCTACTTTGTAATCGTAACGTTGATAAAATTCTTCTTCGAACGGAAGAATCACAAACATTTTGTCGACAACTTTTTTGATTTTATGAACTCGACCAGTTTTCCAAGCCCAAATTTGTGGTGAAATATAATAGTAAACTTTAATTCCAAGACTTTTTACAAATTCAGCAATTCTTAAATTAAAACCAGGATAATCAACTAAAATAACTGCATCTGGCTGATAAGTTTCGATGTCTTTTTTAGCAACCGAAATATTTCCTAAAATCGTTCTTAAATTCATTACAACTTCAGCAAAACCCATAAACGCCAAATCTCTGTAATGTTTGACTAAAGTTCCGCCTTGCATTTGCATCAAATCTCCTCCCCAAAATCTGAATTCAGCTTGTGGATCTTTTAATTTTAATTTTTTCATTAAGTTCGATGCGTGCAAATCGCCCGAAGCTTCACCTGCAATGATATAGTATTTCAATGGAAATCATTTTTCTTCTTACAAAGATAGGAGAAATCTATAAGTGGAGTAGATTTCAATGTTTTTTATTGCGTAAATTTACTCTTTCAAACAAAGAAAAATGTCAGACGAAATTATAAATAAAGTTGCCAATAGTAGTTTAGTAACAATTGATTTACAAGATTATTATCCTGATGGAGATCGTGTTGTTTTTGACTTGAAAGATTGGTTATATGAAGAATTGATTCTTAGAGAAAAGGATTTTAGAGAAAATCTGAAAAATCATGATTGGACACAATATCAAGATAAATATGTAGCGTTAACGTGTACTGCGGATGCGATTGTTCCGTCTTGGGCTTATTTGTTGGTCGCAACCTATTTGTCGCCAATTGCGAAACGAATTGTACACGGAAGCTTACAAGATTTAGATACGATTTTGTACACAGAAATTGTAGATCATTTGCCTTACGAAGATTATGTTGATGGAAAAATAATAGTGAAAGGTTGTTCACACAAGCCAGTTCCAGATTCGGCTTATATTCAGTTAATTGAACGTTTACAACCAATTGTAAGTTCGTTAATGTTTGGTGAAGCGTGTAGCACTGTTCCGCTTTATAAAAAGAAGAAATAAAAAAATCCGCTCAACGAGCGGATTTTTTTACACATGAATAAAATCGTAATATACTTATTGATTAGTTCTGAAAACTAATTTATTATCTCCAGATTTTTCTTCGAAATAATCGATTAAAACCGCATCATTATCATTTATTGTTCCTTTTAAAATTTCTTTCGAAAGTTCATTTAATACATCTTGTTGAATAACTCGTTTCAATGGTCGTGCTCCAAATTGTGGATCGTAACCTTTTCTTGCTAAATAATCGACAGCTTCTGGCGTAATATCTAATGTAATATCGCGTTGTGCTAATTTCTTCGCAACTCCGCTTAAATAGATATTCACGATTCCGGAAATTTGGTTTTCGCTCAACGGACGGAACAAAATAATTTCATCAATACGATTCAAAAATTCTGGTCTAAAGTTTTGTTTCAATTCCTCAAAAACGACATCTTTTGTTTCATCATAAACTTGCGCCACATTATTTTCGTCAATATTCGAGAATTTATCCAAAATCGTATGAGAACCAAAATTCGATGTCATAATGATAATCGTATTTTTAAAGTTAACCACACGACCTTTGTTGTCTGTCAAACGTCCGTCATCCAAAACTTGTAACAAAATATTGAAAACATCTGGATGTGCCTTCTCAATTTCGTCCAACAAAATAACTGAATAAGGACGGCGACGAACCGCTTCTGTTAACTGACCACCTTCGTCGTAACCAACGTAACCCGGAGGTGCCCCAACCAAGCGAGAAACTGCATGTCGCTCCTGATATTCGGACATGTCGATACGAGTCATTGCATTTTCATCATCGAATAAAAATTCAGCTAAGGCTTTTGCCAACTCAGTTTTCCCAACACCAGTTGAACCTAAGAATAAGAACGAACCAATTGGTTTTCCTTCGTCACTAAGACCTGCGCGAGAACGACGAATGGCATCAGAAACTGCTATAATTGCTTCTTCTTGACCTAAAACACGTTTGTGTAATTCGTTTTCTAAATTCAATAATTTTTCGCGATCAGATTGCATCATTTTCTGAGCCGGAACTCCTGTCCATTTTGATACAACTTCTGCAATATCATCTGCATCAACAAACTCTTTTACTAGTTTGTTTTGTTTATTTTCTTCTAGATTATGTTCAGCTTCTTCTAAATTATTTTTTGCATTAACTAAATCTTCAAACTCTAATTTGGAAGCTTTTGCATAGTCGTAATCTCGTTTTGCACGCTCAATTTCGAATTTGATATTTTCGATAGATTTTCTTAAATCTTGAACTTCATCGGCACGATTTCTTTCCGCTTCCCATTTCGAATTCAATTGATTTCTTTCATCTTGAAGATTAGATAATTCTTCTTTTAAAAGATTCAATTTTTTCTCGTCATTTTCGCGTTTTATCGCTTCAATTTCGATTTCTAACTGAATAATTCTACGATCTAATTTATCTAAATCTTCTGGTTTAGAATTCATTTCCATTCTCAACTTAGAAGCTGCTTCGTCCATCAAATCGATGGCCTTATCTGGTAAAAAACGATCTGTAATATAACGTGTTGATAATTTTACAGCCGCAATAATTGCCTCGTCTTTAATTCCAATTTTATGATGTTGCTCGTATTTATCTTTGATTCCACGCAAAATAGAAATTGCAGATTCTTCATCTGGTTCTTCAACCATTACTTTCTGGAAACGACGCTCTAAAGCTTTATCTTTTTCGAAATATTTTTGATATTCATTTAAAGTAGTAGCACCAATCGAGCGTAATTCGCCACGAGCCAAAGCAGGTTTTAGGATATTTGCTGCATCCATTGCGCCTTCTCCGCCACCGCCAGCACCAACAAGCGTGTGAATCTCATCGATGAATAAAATAATTTCTCCATTCGAAGCGGTTACTTCTTTCACAACGGCTTTCAAACGCTCTTCGAACTCACCTTTGTATTTTGCACCAGCAACCAAAGCTCCCATATCCAATGAAAAAATTTGTTTATTCAAAAGATTTTCAGGAACATCTCCATTGATGATACGATGTGCTAAACCTTCTGCTATAGCGGTTTTACCAACACCTGGTTCACCAATAAGGATTGGGTTATTTTTTGTACGACGTGATAGAATTTGTAAAACACGACGAATTTCTTCATCACGTCCAATTACAGGATCTAATTTTCCTTCTTTTGCTAAATCTGTTAAGTTTTTAGCGTATTTGTTTAATGAATTATATGTTCCTTCCGCGTTTTCAGAAGTTACTCTTTCTCCGTTTCTCAATTCTGTTACTAATTTTTTTGTGTTGTCGAATGTTACACCTCTATTTTTTAATAATTGACTTACAGGCGATACATTCTTGATTATACCTAATAATAAATGCTCTAAGGTGATAAAATCATCGTTCATCTCTTTTGCAATTTCTTGTGCAGATTGCAAAATTTGGTTAGATGAATTGGAAAGATGATTTCCTTGTTGACCTTCTATTTTTGGATATTTATTGATTTCTAAATCCAACTCAGGTTTCAACATATCCATTTTTACACCTTGTTTTTCTAAGATTAATGATAACACGTTTTCGTCAACATCTATCATTCCACCTAAAATATGAGCTGGTTCTATTGCTTGATTTTTTTGTGCAACTGCAATTTGCTGCGCTGCTTGAATCGCTTCACGACCCTTTATTGTAAATTGATTAAAATCCATTGGTTTTTAGTTTTTTATATTGGTTTTGTTTGGTGTATTTCATCAAAAAAAATTCCAAAGTAGAAATAAAACCTAAAAACTGACTTTTTGACTTTGTTGAATAAAAAAAGGAGACATTTTGTCAATATCTCCTTTCGTTTAAAAATTTTTATAGTATTTAAAATAAACCTTCTACTGATAAATAGCGTTCGCCAGTATCGTAGTTGACAGTTAATATTTTCGTGTTTTTGTCTACTTCATTCAAAGTTTTAGCAACTGCAGCCAATGAAGCACCTGTAGAAATTCCGACAAATATACCTTCTACTTTAGCCACTTTTTTTGCAAATTCAAATGCTTCTTCTTTTGTAATCTGAGTAGAAGAATCAACGATTGAAGTATCTAAATTAGTAGGAATAAATCCTGCTCCAATTCCTTGAATCGCGTGTGGACCAGGATTTCCTCCTGAAATGACAGGAGAATCTGTTGGTTCTACAGCGATAACTTTTGTTGAAGAGTTAACTTCTTTTAATGCTTTTCCAATTCCAGAAAGATGTCCGCCTGTTCCAACTCCTGTAATTAAATAATCAACTCCTTGTGGAAAATCTTCAAGGATTTCTTTTGCTGTTGTATTGTAATGGACTGTCGGATTCGAATTATTCTCAAATTGTTGCGGAACCCAAGCGCCTTCTATTGTTTCGGCTAATTCTTGTGCTTTTGCAATAGCGCCTTTCATTCCTAATTCTTTTGGAGTTAAAACAAATTCAGCACCATAAGCTTCCATAATTTTACGACGTTCAATTGACATCGATTCTGGCATTGTGATAATCATTTTGTAACCTTTTACAGCCGCAACAAATGATAAGCCAATTCCTGTATTACCCGAAGTAGGTTCTATAATTGTTCCTCCAGGTTTTAAAATTCCAGCTTTTTCAGCATCTTCAATCATTGCCAAAGCAATACGATCTTTTATTGATCCACCCGGATTTTGTTTTTCTACTTTAATATAAACGTTATGGTTAGGAAATAATTTATTCAGTTTAATAATTGGTGTATTTCCTATGGTTTCTAATACATTATTGTAAATCATTGTTGTAAGGTTTTAGATGATATAATTGATATGTTGTTCTTTTTTTTGTTTTTTTATTTGTGGTTGATTCTCTTGATAGACAACAGAATCTTCTTCTATACTTTCTGTAATCCAAACATTTCCGCCGACTACAGAATTTTTTCCAATAATTGTTGTTCCTCCCAAAATAGTTGCTCCAGCATAAATTGTGACATTATTTTCTATTGTTGGATGACGTTTTTTATTAGCCAAATTCTTCGAAACATAAAACGCTCCTAATGTTACGCCTTGGTAAATTTTCACATTATCACCAATCAATGTTGTTTCTCCAATGACAATTCCTGTACCATGATCGATATAAAAGTTTTTTCCAATTGAAGCACCAGGATGAATATCAATTCCAGTTTTAGAATGTGCATATTCGGAAAAAAAACGAGGAAGAATAGGCGTATTTAAATTGTAGAGAATATGTGCTAAACGATGAATTGCAATTGCAAAAAAACCAGGATAGGCTAAAATGATTTCAATTTCCGATTTAGATGCAGGATCATTTGCATAAAAAACAAAAATTAGTTCCTCTAATTCTTGTCTAAGTTGTGCAAATTGTTCAAAAAAATATAAACTAATTTGATTCGATTTCTCCTCAGGAACAATTTTTAACAAGATAGAATTGAATTGATTGAGTAAATCTTCTTTCTTATACAAAGGATTTGGTTGTTGAAAAATCTCATCATAAATAATGGATTCTATCAACGGTTCTACTTCTTGTTTTCTAAATGGTAAACTGTATTTCGTAAGCTGATTCATTCTTCAATCTATAAACTCTATAAAAATAGTAGACAAATGTATTCATTTTTTTATTCTTGAAGAAGAAATTGTCGAAAAAATGACAAAAACCATAAAAATGCCTTCGTTTTTATTATTGCTATGTAAGCATAATAATACACTATTTTGACTTTTATGAATAAAATTTATAATTATTTATTTAAAAATATTTATTTAATTAAATGATTGGTAATTAGTGTTATAAATGAATTTGTATGTTTAAAAGAGATTATTTTTATAAAAAATAAAGCATAGTGTTTTATTTACACTAAAAAATAGTTATTTTAGTGAAATAAATTTTAAAGGATAAAAATATGAAAAAATCAATTTTATTCGGATTATTCTTTATGTTGACATCTTTAATGTATGCGCAATCACCAATAGGAACTTGGAAAACAATTGATGATGAGACAAAACAGGCGAAGTCTTACGTAGAGATTTTCGAGAAAGATGGAAAACTTTATGGTAAAGTCACTAAGATTTTAACGAAAGGAAAAGAAGATGCAAAATGTACAGATTGTTCAGGAGCATTAAAAAATAAACCAATTTTAGGAATGCAAATTCTTTCTGGTCTTAAAAAAGACGGAAAAGAATGGAATGGAGGAAAAATCATTGATCCTAATAGTGGAAAGGAATACAAAGCAAAAATGTCTCTTAACGGAAATGATAAATTAGACGTAAGAGGTTTTATCGGGATTTCTCTTGTAGGAAGAACGCAAACTTGGCAACGAGTTAAATAAAAATCAAAACAAAAACGAAAAGGTTACTCTGAGTAATCAAACCCACAAAATTTTACTCTATAATGACTATTTCTAAAAGAATAGTCATTATTTTTTTTACGTAAATTTGTAACTTCAAAACTAAGGTTTTGATTTTCTAAAATACATCAATGAGTTTAACTAAAAGAGCGTTCTCGTACGCAAAACCATATAGAACTTCGTTTGTTACAGCGATTATATTCAATTTACTCTATGCACTTTTCAATGTAATTGCATTGGCTTTTATGATGCCAATTTTGAGTGTTTTGTTTGGTGAAAAATCACCTGGAGTTATCGCAAAACCTATTTATTCTGGTGATTTGGGTAATCTGAAACAATTTTTTTCAGATTATTCAGCTTATTATATGAATGAGCTTTCTCAAACTCAAGGACCAGTTTATGTGTTAGCGATTTCGTGTGTGATATTTATTATTGCATTTTTATTTCGAAATATTTTCAGTTTTCTTTCAGAAACTTGTTTGGTAGACTTACGTTCGGGTGTGACACGTGATTTACGTGTTGATATTCATAACAAAATTATTGATTTGCCAGTTGCTTATTTTACTGAAAAACGAAAAGGAGATATGATTAATCGTATTTCAAGCGATGTAAACGAAGTAGAATCTAACATCTTAAATTCAATTGTAGAGATTGTTCGTTCGCCAATTATGATTATTGTTTTCGTTGTAGTATTATTTACAGTTAGCTATCAATTAACAATTTTCGCTATTTTGGTTTTTCCGATTATGGGAACAATTATTTCGTTGATTGGAAAAAGTCTGAAAAAAGCTGCTGCTCATGCGCAAGACGAATTATCTAACATTATTACTTATGTAGACGAGACACTTTCTTCGCTTAAGATTATCAAAATTTTTAACGCAGAAGATCAAGTAAAAGGTCGTTTTGATGAATCGATTAATCGTTATCGAAAATATCTTCAAAAAGTAATGAAAAAACGTGCTTTGGCTTCACCAACAAGTGAATTTTTAGGTGCTGTTACAATTGGATTAATTGTTTTTTTTGGTGGTAAATTATCGTTAGAAGGAAATGGTTTAACAGGATCACAATTTATTTTTTATATCGCAACATTTTATACATTATTAGATCCGATTAAACGCTTTTCGAAAGCATTATCAGATGTACAAAAAGGAGAAGTTTCTGCAAAGAGAATTTTTGAAGTTTTGGATGCTGATGTTTCGATAAAAGATGTTCCAGATGCTAAAGGAATTGATGCGTTTGAAGATAAAATTGAGTTTAGAAATGTCACATTTGCTTATGGAAAACATAATGTGATCGAGAATTTTAATTTAACAATTAATAAAGGAGAAACCGTTGCTTTAGTTGGGCAATCTGGTTCTGGAAAATCGACTTTGGCGAATTTAATTACTCGTTTTTGGGATGTGAAATCAGGTCAAATTTTGATTGATGGAATTGATATCAAACATATAAAATTAAATGATTATCGCTTGTTATTTGGTTTGGTTACGCAAGATTCTATTTTGTTTAATGATACAATTTTTAATAATATTTCATTAGGTGATAAATCTCCAAATTTGGAAAAAGTAGAATATGCTGCGCAAATTGCAAATGCGGAAGAGTTTATTGTAAAAATGCCAGAAAAATATCAAGAGTCAGTAGGAGAGGGAGGTAGCAAGCTTTCTGGTGGACAAAAACAACGTTTAAGTATTGCGCGTGCGGTTTATAAAAATCCACCGATTATGGTTTTGGATGAAGCAACTTCTGCTTTGGATACGAAATCTGAAAAATTGGTACAAGTTGCCTTGAATAATATGATGCAAAATCGTACTTCTTTGGTTATTGCGCACCGTTTATCAACAATTCAGAATGCGGATAAAATTGTAGTAATGGAAGCAGGTAAAATTATTGAACAAGGAAATCATCATTCACTTATTGAGAAAAAAGGTGTTTATGCCAATTTGGTAAATATGCAGAATTTTGAATAAATGAAGTATATACAAACTAAAAAAATCCGCTTTTAAGCGGATTTTTTTGTTATATTTTAAATCGATTTAATTTCAAAACCTAATTGTTTCCAGTCTTCCCAAAATGTTGGATAAGATTTTTCTACGACCATTTCATTCTCAATTCGAATTGGGTAAATTTGCGACAAAGGCGCCATACACATTGCCATTCTGTGGTCGTTATATGTTGCTAAAGTAGGCGTTTTTTCAAAATTATTATAACCTTCTATCGTTAATGAATCGTTTGTAATTGTTATAATTGCTCCAAATTTTTCCAACTCATTTTTAAGTGCGATTAAACGGTCGGTTTCCTTGATTTTTAGTGTTTCTAAACCAGTTAAATGACATTTTGTTTTCAATCCCACACAAGTTGCAGCAATTGTCTGTGCAATATCTGGAGTATTGATTAAATTTAATTCGATGATAGATTTTGGTATGAAATTATCTTCATTTTTCAATGTTAAAACTCCATTTTCAAAAGTTGAAATTACACCAAAATTTTCTGCATAAATATGTTGCAAAGCTGAATCTCCTTGTAAAGAATCTTCGAAATAAGTTGAGATTTTAATTTCAGAATTCTGCGATAAAGCAATCAAACTATAATAATATGAAGCTGAACTCCAATCAGATTCTACTTGTAAAGTTTTAGCTTTGATGTTTTCAGTAAAAGGAATTTTGATTGTATTTCCTTCGAAAATTGCATTAATTCCAACTTTATTCAATAATTGAATTGTCATTTGAATATAAGGAATAGAAATAATTTTTCCATCCAAATTAATCGTTAATCCATTTTCTAATTTCGTTCCAATCAAACATAAAGCAGAGATATATTGAGAACTAATGTTAGAAGGGATTGTAATAGAATCTTTCGTTATTTTTTTTCCAACAATCGATAAAGGTGGATAACCTTCGTTTTCTTGATACGAAATTTCTGCACCCAGCTCATTCAAGGCATCAACCAAAACTTTTATTGGACGTTGTTTCATTCTTTCAGAACCTGTCAACGTTATTTTTCGTCCATCTTGAATAGAAAAATAAGCCGTTAAAAATCGCATGGCAGTTCCCGCGTGGTGAATATCAACTAAATCACTTTTGTTCGCTAACGCTTTTTGCATTAATTGAGAATCTTCTGAATTTGAAACATTTTCTAATGTCAAAACATTCTCAAATAATTGACTTAATAACAACAAACGATTGCTTTCGCTTTTAGAACCTGTGATGGCTAATTGATTGTTTATCGGAGATTTTAGAGCAGAAATTTCAATCATATTTATTTTAATTTATCATTATTTTGATGACGATCGTGGTCACGTTTTGTTTTATAATCTAATTTTTTGTAAAAAGCTGATTCTAAATCAACACCTGTTTGATTTGCCAAACAAAGCGCTACAAAAATAACATCTGCCAATTCTTCGCCAAGATCTTTGTTTTTATCAGATTCTTTCTCCGATTGTTCACCGTAACGACGCGCAATAATACGTGCAACTTCTCCTACCTCTTCAGTTAATTGTGCCATATTTGTTAATTCGTTAAAATAACGAACACCATGTTCTTTTATCCAATTATCAACGTCTGTTTGTGCTTGTTTAAGGCTCATCTTATTTTAAATTTTAAAAGTTAAAGGTACAAAAATAAAAAGCCAACTCGTATTTGGAGTTGGCTTTATTCGATGTTTAGAATATTTTTTATTGTTTTACCAAAATCACTTGCTGACTTTCTGCATTAATAATATTTGTTAAAAATTCTTTCAATGGTTTATAGTATTGTGCAGGTAAAATACTGTATGGAATAACTTTTTGGGCTTGAGCGATAATAAAACCATCTTTTTCAATTACTTTATATGCATATCCACCAGCTTGATCGGGCATTGTAAATTGCTTTTCAGTTGGTAAAGATTCGACTTTGTAACCTTCTGGAATTTTAATTTTAACTGTATTTGTATTCGTAGTTGGTGCACCAAACTCAATATTGTAATTACGTTGATCTAGATTTAAATTATGTTTTGTATTCGCAACAAATAAAAATGGATTGAATAATATTTTATTTCCAGCCACATCTACTTTTACATCATCAAATTTGAATTGATGACGAATTACATTTTGTTTGTTATCTTGTGTTTTAAATTCTGAAATTTCAAAATTATAATCTTCTACAAATTCTTTTTCGAACGCTTTTGGATCATCTGCGATTTCACTTTTATCAAACATATAAAAATAATTATCGCGAACATTCGAAAAAATTCCAGTTAATGTTCCGTCTGCTTTTAAATCTGCCGTAATTGATATTTTATCATTGGTCATAACCGAATTACGAAGAGGAACTTCTTTTATTCCTTTGTCATTTACCATAAATCCACGATCGTTAATTGCTCGAATTGGTAATAAATTAATTTGAGCATTTTTATCAGTTGCATCCATTAAATAAAATTCATTATCTATTGTTGCTCCAACAATTACATAATTCAATTTGCTACGTGAAGGAAACGAATAATTGATTAAACCATTTTGCAACGTACTCAAAACAATTGGATTTGCGTCTAATCCGGCTTTACGCAACATAGCTGTTAACATAAGATTGATATCCGCTGAATTTCCAGATTTTTCGTTAAATGCTTTTCGGATTCCTTTATCTGTATATTGACCTAAATAATCATTCCAAGCCATGTTGTTTTTTACATAATTGTAAATTGCTTGAGCTTTTTTAATATTTGTAGATTTTCCAACAATTGTAGTATTTACTGTTTCATCTAAAAAGTTATTTCCATTTAATTGTCTTCCAAAATCTTCATGATCCATCAAATCTTTACCAATACGTTCCCAAGTTGTAGAAAAATTTTCTGAGGTTCTTCCTGGAACCACAAATGAAGCTAACTCAAACTGAATACTTGCTAACATATTTCTCGGATTAAGTACATAAGCTTCGCGAGAATAAGAAGGTAAATTAGTTAATGAATAGGTTTGCGTGTCAATTTTTAATTTGTGGTTACTTGATGTCGCGCCTTGATTTCCCATATTTCCCCCAAAAGATGAAACACCTCTGTTTCCAAAAGAAGTAGTTGAAAAAGTATCATCTTTAGAATTTTTTGTTAATTTTGGAGCAAATGCACCTCTCAAATCTTGTTGATAATTAAAATGTTCTTGATTTTGCATCGTGAAATTACTTGCAACCACAGGAATCGATTGTTGAAAATACCACGTATCAGTATTTCCATAGAAAGGGGAAATAATTTCGTACGTATATTCTAGGATCGATCCATTTTTTACATTAGGAAATGTAAACGTTTGTTTATCCATAAAACGATGGACTTTATCTAAGAAAATATCTTTTTTCTCAACTTTTTGTTCAACAATTTTTCCATTTTCAAGGTTATAGGTAACCGCTTTTAAAGTAATCAATTTATCTTGATCTGATCCTGAGCTTTTGTAAAGAGGAATTTCTATTTTTAAAACATCATCAGGTGTTTTATCCTTATCAAAAACAATTACTCTATAAAAAACTTTTTTTGTTTGCTCAACACCGCCTTGATTGGTATTAAAACTAACTTTATAATTTCCGTCAGCATATAAAACTTCTGCTGGAGCATCAGCTTGAATTGTACTTTTTGTTTTCTCGAAATCTTGTTTAGATAGTTTTCCAAATTTTACATCTTGTGCAAAACTCGAAACAGTTGCAACTGTCGCAACAATCGTAAATATTGTTTTCATATTAGTGTTATAATTTTTCTAAAAGTAGTTTTGTGTTGTCGTAACCCGAAATTTGTCTTCTAAATTCTACATATTCGTTGTATTTTTCTTTCGAAAAAGTTCCAGAAAATTGTTTGTAAATACGTTTTATTTCGAATGCATTATTTTCTTTCGGATTGATTTCTAATTGATATTCTCCAAAAGCAGATTTCACGGTTATAGCATCAAATTTTTGTGGTAATTTATAACCAGAAGGAAGTGTCAATGTATACGAAACTTCGTCAACATATCCTGTCTCGATGTTGAAATCAAACTTTCTATCTTTCATTTTTTTGACAGAAGTCTCTTCTTTATTCACTGGAATAATATTCAGAATGATGTTATTTCCTTGAATTTTAGCATAATTTGGTGCTGAAAACTCGAAATTTGAAGTAAAAACAGCATTTTTCCAATCATTATTAAATTCTTTCTTTTTGAATGATATTCCTTGTAAGTAAGAAAATCGATTTTTTAAACGAACATCAAGATCTTTTTCGCTTAATTGATTAAATCTTGCAAAATTCTCATAAATCAAACCTTTGGAAGTTTCAGAAAAATCAAAATTTAATGTTCCATCTGCTAAAAGTGTTGCATTTCCATTGACGAATAATTGATTATCTTCTGTTTTGAATTGTTGCGAAGGAATAATTTTTCCGCCTTTTTCATCAACAATTAATACTTTTCTATTTCCTGCAAAATCACCTAAATAATTATAAGGAGCTGTTTGACTTGTTGCTTCTAACCAAATATCTTTTCCATTTAGAGGTATATAAACAATCATGTGATTTCCTTGTTGATACATCATTTGTTCATCAATATCAATTGGATTTCCAGCAAATAATATGGTGTGATACGATTTGATATTCACTGCATCTAACATTCCAATCATATAATTAGATAAGGCTTTGCAATCGCCATAACTTTTGCTCTCAACATAAGAATTTGGAAAAGGCGAAAGTCCTCCAATTCCCAGTTGTACGCCAATATATCGAACTTTATTTTGCAAATGTTTGTACAAAATCTGAACTTTTTCTTCGTCCGATTTTGCATCTTTGACCATATTTTGAAAAGTTAATTTTTGAGATGGAGTAAAATCTAATTTTGAACGAATTAAATTATCAAAAGTCCATTTTCCGTAATCATTCCAATTGTCAAAATTTCCTTTAACACCATCGATATTAATTTGATTTGAAGCTAAAATAGCGCGAGGAAATATTTTTTGACTTCCAACCATTTGATCTTCTTCATTAAATGCCAAAACATTGTTTAATGAATAGCTCAAATTATTGTTATCTCCTGTTTTTGCAATGTCAAAACCTTTAAAATTATCTTCTTTCAATCGAATAGTTGAAGATGTTTTATTTACAAATTGATAAGACGATTTTTCGATTGATAAATTCGCTGCTCGTATAGGTGACCAACGCGGAATCCAAAGTGTATTTTTGTTCGTTGTAACAATTTTATAATGTATCGTGTAAGGATAATTTGTTGGAGTATAATTCAAATATTTTATGCGATCATCCGTGTACATTTGTCCACCTGTTACATAACTTTGGTCACCAAAATCTTTGGTCTTGAATTTTTTAATTTCTTTTCCATTTGCATCATACAAAGTTGCCTCGAATAAGTCAATTTTTGTATTTGCATCATAATTCGCTTGCGCACCAACATAATTATCGCCCGCTTTACTCAAAACCGTTACGACAACGTCTTCCGTATATTTTAATTCATCAACTTTGAGAAGTTCTATTTTTTCTTCATTTTTTCGTACAATAGCGTAAGCATCTTTTATCAAATCGGATGGAATTTGATCGACCGCATAGTTTTGAGCAAAAGAAAATGAACTAATCAAAAAAGTTGAAAAAAGTAGAGTTTGTTTCATTCAATATCTATTAATCAAGTTATTCTTTATTTTTTGAATCGATAAAAATGGTTACAGGACCATCATTCAATAATTCTACTTTCATATCTGCACCAAAAATTCCTCTTTGTACAGGTTTGAAATTTGATTCTAAAACGTTCAAAAATGTTTCATATTGTTCGTTTGCAACAGCTGGTTTTGACGCTTTGATATATGACGGACGATTTCCTTTTTTCGTAGAGGCATGTAACGTAAATTGAGAAACAACCAAAATATCTCCATTTGTTTGTTGCACATCTAAATTCATCACATCATTTTCATCATTGAAAACTCGAAGTTGAATTATTTTTTTCGAAATCCATTCAAAATCTTCCTTCGTATCATCAGGTTCAAAGCCAACCAAGGTCAAAATTCCACTTTCTATTTTTCCAGTTATTTCTCCATCCACCATTACAGAAGCATGTTGCACACGCTGTAAAATCACTCGCATAAATATTGTTTTAATCGGTATTAAATTGATTGAAATTTAAGAAATTATTAACAAATAAAAAAGCGTTACAACTCATCTTTTAGATGTGTTATAACGCTTGTTGTAATTTAAGTTTAGAAAGCAATCGCTATAGGTTTAAGTTAGTTGGTTAAAATAGATTTCCTCATCTGCAATTATCACATAATCTAGCTCATAGAGCTTCGATATTTGTTTTGCATTAATTAGTTCTTGTTCTATATTTTTTAGTTTATTTTCTTTGTTTTTAGAATTATCGAATTCAGCAGTCCACAATTTATTTGGATTTAATGGTTTCCAATTTAAATCTTCTAAATGCAATAAAAATCTTTCTTTTTGTTCCTTTGTACATTCCACAAAATCTAAAGCGATTTGTACGGATAAATTGCTCATTCAATTAATTTTAACAAAAATAAAATGAGAAGTTGAATTATTTTTACGTGAAACCGTAATTTGAAAAAATAAAAAAGCCATTTCGAAAGAAATGGCTTTTAATTATTTTTCGGTATAAATATCTTCTTCTAAAAAAGTGAGATAATTTTCGTAGCGAGAAACTGGGATTTCTCCATTTTCTACTGCATCACGCACAGCACATTTTGGCTCGTTAACATGAATACAATTATCAAATTTACAATTGTTTTTCAATTCTAAAATTTCAGGAAAATAACCTTGTAATTCGGTTTTATCGATGTGAACCAAACCAAATTCTTTAATTCCAGGCGTATCAATAATGAAACCTCCAAAAGGCCATTCGTACATCTGTGCAAAAGTTGTGGTATGTTGTCCTTTGCTATTAAAATCAGAAACTTCGTGCGTTTTTAGGTTCAAATCAGGGTTTAAAGTATTCAACAACGTTGATTTTCCAACACCAGAATGTCCCGAAACCAAACTTACTTTATCTTTCATTCGATTTTTTACAAGATCTAAATTTAGACCAGTTTCAGCAGAAATATCAAGACTTTCGTAACCGATAGAATTGTAAATTGATTTATAAATTTCTAACTCAACCATTTCATCTTCCGTGTACGAATCCATCTTGTTGAATAAAATTACAACAGGAATATGATAAGCTTCGGCAGTAATCAAAAAACGGTCAATAAAACCAAACGAAGTTTTGGGATTAGAAAGCGTTACAACCAAAAAAGCAACATCAATATTAGAGGCAATAATGTGCGTTTTTTTGGATAGATTAACAGATTTTCGAATGATGTAATTTCTGCGATCATGAATTTTTGTAATGACTGCAATATCATCTTTATCAATCTCAAACTCAACCTCATCTCCAACAGCAATTGGATTGGTATGTTTGATATTGGCTATTCTAAATTTTCCCCTAATTCTTGCCTGATAGGTTGCACCATCTTCGGTTAAAAGATGATACCAACTACCAGTAGATTTTATGACAATTCCTTTCAATATTGTTTAAATTTTTTCTTCTTTTTTTACCATAATTTGGTTTTGTTGCGCAACAGATTCTTGGTGAATTGCTTGCAATAATTTGTCAACAAAATCTTCAGATAAACCTAAAGAAACTCCTGCTTTTACAGAATTATCTTTGATTTGTTTCCAACGATCTGGCTGAAAAACTGCCACATTATGTTCTTTTTTCAATTCTCCGATAGAGTTTGCAACTTTCATACGTTGAGCAATTGCATCTAAAATAGAGTTATCTAATTCATCAATTTGATGACGTAAATTCTGAATTCCAGTTTTGTAAATTGCATCTGGATCATCAGAAACACGAATTTCTAAATCTTTTAAGATTTCTAATAAACGAGCTGGTGTTACTTGTTGAGCTGCATCAGACCAAGCTTCATCAGGATTGTTATGCGTTTCGATCATCAATCCATTGTATTCGAAATTGAAGGCTTGTTGCGCAACATCGAACAATCCTGTTCTGTTTCCGCAAATATGTGATGGATCACAAATAATTGGCACGTTTGGCAATTTGTTTTTGAAATCTAACGCAATTTGCCATTGCGGATTGTTACGGTATTTTGTCTTTTTGTATGTTGAGAAACCACGGTGAATAGCACCTAAATTTTTGATTCCTTGACCTTCTAAACGTTCCAAAGCACCAATCCATAAATCTAAATCTGGATTTACAGGGTTTTTAACCAAAACTGTTTTGTCTGTATCACGTAAAGCTTCAGCAATTTCTTGTACTGTAAAAGGGTTTACCGTAGAACGAGCACCAATCCATAAAACGTCAACATCATATTCTAACGCTAATTTTGCGTGATTTGCATTGGCGATTTCAGTTGCGATTTTCATTCCGAATTCGTCTTTTACTTTTTTCAACCAGTTTAATCCGATTGCACCAACTCCTTCGAAACAATTTGGTTTAGTACGAGGCTTCCAAATTCCCGCACGGAAAACTTGCACATAATCTTTGTCCAAATCTTCAGCGATTGTCATCATTTGTTTTTCACTTTCTGCACTACAAGGTCCAGCGATGATCATTGGTTTATCGTATTCTTTTATCCAGTTATTGTTTTCCATAACATTTACAAATTTAAGATTTAATATTTATTTTATTTGAGAGTAATTATTTATTTAATATTCGACGTATGTCGTTTGTGTTTTTTAAATATTGATGAATATCTTCGGCGTCTTTTTCTTCGATCATTTTTCTGATTTTCGAAATTTGTGTTTGATAAGCATCAATAGCATTGAGTAAATTTTCTCGATTCTGAATCAAAATTGGTGTCCACATATCAGGAGAACTTTTTGCTAAACGAACCGTAGATTCGAAACCAGATCCAGCCATGTCAAAAATTGCATCTTCATTCTTTTCTTCTTCCAAAACTGTTTGTCCTAAGGCGAAAGAAGTAATGTGCGAAAGATGAGAAACGTACGCAATGTGCGCATCATGCGCTTCCGAAGTCATTGTTTTAACATTCATCCAGAGCGATTGATAAATTTTTCTTACTTTTTTTACTGCTTCTTTTTCGCTTTCTTCAACATCACACAAAATCGCAACTTTGTTTAAAAACAACTCAGGAAAAGCAGCTTTTGGTCCAGAATTTTCCGTTCCTGCGATTGGATGTGTGGCAACAAATTGTTTTCTTTTGGGATGATTTGCAACTTTTTTACAAATTCCAGCTTTTGTTGATCCCATATCCATAACAATCGTTTTATCATTAATTTGATCTAAAATCTCTGGTAAAACTTTTTGAATTGAATTAATTGGAACCGCAATCACTACTAAATCTGATTGAGAAAGTGCTTCATTCAAAGGAGCGATTTCATCCACAATTCCTAATTCTAAAGCTTGAATTTGATGTTCAATATTTTGATCAACACCGATTATTTTTTCGGCAACACCAACTTTTTTTAATGCTAAAGCAAAAGAACCTCCGATTAATCCTAAACCGATTACTGAAATTATTTTCATGCTTCTAATCTTCTCTTTACTTCAATCAACTTCTCGACAGGTGCGCAAAGTGAAAATCTTATAAATCCTTCACCATTGCTTCCGAAAATACTTCCTGGTGTAATAAATACTTTTTTATTGTATAAAATTTCATCAATAAATTTTTTATCATCTTTTCCTTCTGGAAGCTTCGCCCAAATAAACATTCCTGTTGCATTGGGATTATATTTTACATTTAAAATATCAGCGATTTCCCAAATGATTCTTCGTCTTTCTGCGTAAATTTTTGTTAATTCATCGTACCAAGAATCATCAACTAAAAGAGCTTTTGTCGCGGCTTTTTGTATCGCAAAATTCATTCCCGAATCCATATTTGACTTTACTTTTAGAATAGAATTAATAAAACTTTCTTTTCCAATCACCATTCCTACTCGCCAACCTGCAATGTTAAAGGTTTTGCTTAATGAATTCAGTTCGATACAAACATCTTTTGCACCTTCAATTCCTAAGATGCTTGTCGGTTCATCGTTCAAAATAAAACTATACGGATTATCATTTACGATTAAGATATTGTGACGAGTTGCAAACTCTACTAATTTTCTAAGAACGTCTTTTGGGGCTTTGGCTCCGGTTGGCATATGTGGATAATTGAGCCACATAATTTTTGGTTTTTGCTCGGCTAATTTTTCTAACTGATCAAAATCTGGAAGCCAATCATTTTCATTTTTCAAATCGTAGAATAAAGGTTCTGCTTGCACTAATTCTGTAACAGATGAATAAGTTGGATATCCAGGATTTGGAATTAAAACTTTATCACCTTCATTCAAAAATGCCATCGAAATGTGCATAATTCCTTCTTTAGAGCCCATAAGTGGCAAAATTTCTGTTGAAGGATTGGCGTCTACATCAAATTTGTTTTTGTAAAAACTTGCCATTGCTTCGCGCATTTCTGGAATTCCGCGATAACTTTGATAGCCATTGATTCCGTTTCGTGAACTTTTGATTAATTCCTCGATCACATCTGGATGAGGTTGTAAATCTGGACTTCCAATTCCTAATGAAATGATTGGAATGTCGGTTTTCATGTTCGCTATTTCTTGTAATTTTTTCGAGAAATAATATTCTTGAACACTTTGTAATCGTTGGGCTTCTGCTATCATTTTTTCCCCAGTTTATATTCGCCTAATATTTCTAAATCCGTTAACTTTCTTGCAATTTTTCCAAGCAATTCATAATATTGTTCTTTTTGCTCGAACGTAATGTCAATATGGAAAGAGTATTCCCAAGGTTTTTCAATAATCGGAACAGATTGTATTTTGTCCATATTTATTCCACATTCTGCAATTTGATTTAATACATCTACTAAAGCACCAGCTTTATGTGGAACAGAAAAACGCATCGAAACTTTATTGAAATCTTCGTAATCGTTGTGCTCGCGTTGCAATACAAAAAAGCGAGTAAAATTATCTTGAAACGTCTGAATACTTGAAGCTAAAATGTCTAATCCATATACTTCTGCCGCTTTTCTTGAGGCAATTGCAGCAACATCATTCAAATCTTGCTCAATAATATCTTTGGCTGTTAATGCAGTGTCGATATCATTTACAACGCGCCATGTTGGATGTTTTTCAAGGAACTTATCACATTGTAACAATGCCATTTGGTGCGAACGAACTTCTTTTATATCATCTAAAGTTTGTCCTTTTTTTACCATCAATTGATGTTGAATTGATAAATAAATTTCTCCAACAACTTTCAAATTATATTTCGTTAGCAATGCATAGTTTGGTAAAATTGCCCCAGCAATTGTGTTTTCAATTGCCATGATTGCTTTTTCAACTTTTCCCTTTGCAAGCGACTTTGCTAAAGTTTTGAATGTGTCGCATTCTACAATTTCGATGTCATTTCCTAAATAATTATTGGCAGCTTCGTGATGATATGAACCAATGTAACCTTGTATTGCAACTCTTTCTTTCATTTTTTTCCACAAAAAAAGTCCCACAAATTGCGGGACTTTATATTATCTTATTATGAATGTTAACAATCAATTTTGACAACGCAGTCCCTGCTCTCCTGGATAATATCCAAAAAAGTAAAAAAAGAATGCGTTAAAATAATTGAATGTTGCCATTTCGTTTTTCTAATTGTTCTACAAATCTAAAAAATAATTTTTCAGTTATCCAAATCTTTTTTGCTAATTTTATCGAAAATTTTTCATCAAATGGGAATAATCATTACAGATTTAGTAAAAAAATACGGTGAACAGATGGCTTTAGACAAAGTTTCGTTTTCTATAAATAATGGCGAAGTTGTTGGTTTACTTGGACCAAATGGAGCAGGAAAATCGACATTGATGAAAAGTATTACCAATGCAATAAATGCAGATTCTGGTGAAATTTCTGTGAATGATTTTAATGTTTCGACGCAACCAATTGAATCGAAAAAGTTGATTGGATTTTTGCAAGAAAATAATCCATTGTACATGGATATGTATGTAAGAGAGTATTTGGAATTTGTAACAAATATTCGAAATGTGCCTAAATCAAAAATTGATGAAGTCATTGAAAAAGTAGGTTTATCACCAGAAAAACATAAGAAAATTCATCAATTATCTAAAGGATATAAACAGCGTGTTGGATTGGCGCAAGCGATTATTTCTAGCCCAGAAATTTTAATTTTAGATGAGCCTACAAATGGTTTGGATCCAAATCAAATTATTGAAATTAGAGAGGTAATTAAAGAAATTGGAAAAGAAAAAACGGTGATACTTTCGACACATATTATGCAAGAAGTAGAAGCGCTTTGTTCGCGTGTAATCCTCTTGAATAAAGGAAAAATTGTAGCCGATCAAGCGATAGAAGAATTTAAAGGACAATATAAAAACTTGGAAGAAGCTTTTCATGTTTTAACACAATAAAAAAAAATCCGTCCATTGAGCGGATTTTTTTGTGAATTATTTCTTTTTCAAGATAAAAACTTCTTTGATTTTTTCTGGATCAACTTTATCGTTTTTCGTTGTTTTTTCAAGTTTTGCAATCAAGTGATTTACTTCTTCTTCAGAAGCTGGACCACCAAGATTTTCTCCATTTACGCGAGAATCTTCTAAAACTTTTCCAGTCGAATCTAAAATTACCCAAAAAGGTAAACCTTGATTTTTACCACCTAATTTCTCATTGACAGCATCTCCATCAGGAGTTTCTAAATTTTTCTTCTCTGCACGTTCTTGTACAGTAATAAATGTTTTGACATAATTCGCATCAAAATATGGTTTCACAGCTGGATCGTCCATATTTTTTTCCATCTTTTTACACCATCCGCACCAAGAAGCATGAAAAATTAAAAAGACATTTTTATTTTCAACCTTCGCTTGGTTTTGAGCTTTTGTTAATATTTCTGTTGCTGTTTGCGCGTTTACGATTCCTGCGAAAGCAATCATAAAACTTACGATTAAGGCTTTTAATTTCATTGTAATAAGTATTTAAGTAAATGTAAATAAATAATTGTATTTTCAATAAAAAATTAACACTTATGAAACATTTTTTAGGATTTATCTTTTTGCTATTTCTTGTGAGTTGCGCATCCAATAATATAAAAACAATTGAAGGAAAATGGAAACAAGATTTTTTGGATTATAAATCGAAAGTGGTAGAAGTTCCTTTGACAAAGAGTGATGCGGTTATGGATGTTTCAAGAAATAAATCAAAATTAAAAATAGAATTTGATTTTCAAGATGGTTATGAAAAAGATGTGACAGATTCTGTTGTGTTTAATTTTCCTCAACTCAAATTCAGAAAAATAAATCTTGATAAAACTTCTAATTATTATGATTTAACTTATAATGCGACTTGCGATTGTTTTTATGGTGAAATGAAATCATATTCTGGAAATGTATTAAATATAAAATTGAACAGAGTTTCTTC
The DNA here is from genome assembly GCF_019308355.1 of Empedobacter falsenii. Lineage (GTDB taxonomy): Bacteria > Bacteroidota > Bacteroidia > Flavobacteriales > Weeksellaceae > Empedobacter > Empedobacter falsenii_B. The sequence goes on from NZ_JAAGKM010000005.1 coordinate 36,855, forward strand.
GGTTAAATAAATTTAATGGAAATCATTATCTTTGCACAAAATTATTAGAACATCGTTCTAATATTCAATCATTAAAAAAAGAGACAACATATATGAAATGTGGAATTGTTGGATTGCCTAATGTTGGTAAATCTACTTTATTTAACTGTTTGTCGAATGCAAAGGCGCAATCGGCGAATTATCCTTTCTGTACAATTGAACCAAATGTAGGAACAGTTTCTGTACCAGATACTCGTCTAAATCAGTTAGAAGCAATTGTAAATCCAGAGCGCGTTGTGCCTGCTGTTGTAGAAATTGTAGATATTGCTGGTTTAGTAAAAGGAGCAAGTAAGGGAGAAGGTTTAGGAAATCAATTTTTAGGAAATATCCGAGAGTGTAATGCAATTATTCACGTTTTACGTTGTTTCGAAAACGAAAATATTACACATGTTGATGGTTCTATTAATCCATTGCGTGATAAAGAAACAATTGATATTGAGTTGCAATTGAAAGATTTGGATACAGTTACAAAACGTATCGATAAATCTAAAAAAGCAGCAAAAGCAGGAAATAAAGACGAACAAAAAGTTGTAGAAGTTTTAACAGCTGTAATCGCTCATTTAGAAGAGTTGAAAAATGTTCGTGAAATGGATTTGGACGAAAAAGAGCAAGAAATTGTGGATTCGTTACAATTGATTACTTCTAAACCAGTTTTGTACTTATGTAATGTAGACGAGTCTGCTGCAAAAGACGGAAACGAATGGGTAGAAAAAGTGAAAGAAGCTGTAAAAGATGAACACGCAGAAGTGTTAATTTTAGCGGCACAAATAGAAGCAGACATCAACGAGTTAGAAACGTTTGATGAGCGTCAAATTTTCTTGGAAGAATTAGGATTAGAAGAGCCAGGAGTTAATCGTTTGATTCGTTCTGCTTATACATTGTTAGATTTAGAAACATATTTCACAGCAGGTGTAAAAGAAGTTCGTGCTTGGACAATCAAAAAAGGTTCTACAGGACCACAAGCGGCAGGAGTTATTCACACTGATTTCGAGAAAGGATTTATTCGTGCAGAGGTAATCAAATTTGAGGATTTTATTACATACGGATCAGAATCTAAATGTCGTGAAGCAGGAAAATTAAACGTAGAAGGAAAAGCGTACATCGTACAAGATGGTGATATTATGCATTTCTTGTTTAATGTTTAAGATTTAAATTATATCTATATAAAAAGCTCAATCGAAAGATTGAGCTTTTATTTTTCTACAAACTTTTCAAATTTTCTAAAGCCATTAAAAGTGTTTCATCCTTTTTAGCAAAACAAAATCGAATTACTTTGTTATCTGTTTTATCATGGTAAAATGCTGAAATTGGTATCGTCGCAACTTTATTTTTGATGGTTAACTGTTTTGCAAACTCATCATCAGATAAATCACTTATTTTAGCATAATTTGCACTTACAAAATAAGTTCCTTCGCAAGGCAAAACTTCAAAATTTGTTGAAGCTAAACCTTTAACAAATAAATCTCTTTTTTGTTGAAAAAAATCATTCAAATGCAAGTAATGATCAGGTTTTTCTAAATAATCTGCAATTGCATATTGTGATGGTGTATGCGTAGAAAAAGTATTGAATTGGTGACATTTTCTAAACTCTTTCATCAATTCTTTTTCGGCTAAAATATAACCGATTTTCCAACCAGTTATGTGAAATAATTTTCCGAAAGAACCTACGATGAAAATCTTGTCTTTTACTGATTTTAATTTTGCAAAACTTTGATGCGATTTTCCATCAAATGTAATGTGCTCATAAACTTCATCTGCAAGCAAATAACAATTTGAATCTTTTAGGATTTGTTCAAATTGTTTTAAATCATTTTCGGATAAAATTTTTCCAGTTGGATTATTCGGATTATTAACGATAATCAATTTCGTTTTATCATTAATTTTTTTCTTCAATTCTTCAAAATCGATAGAATATTCAGGATATTTTAGCTGAATTGGAACAATTTTTCCTCCAAATAATTCAACCGTTGGTTGATATAAATCGTAAGCAGGTTCAAAAATAATTACTTCATCATTTGGATGAATTAATGTAGAAACAACATTAAAAATCGCTTGACTTGCACCACTCGTAATGTTAATTTCATTCTGAAAATCGTAATCAGATTGATAAAGATTAGAATATTTTTCTGAAAGTAATACACGCAATTTTTCGACGCCAGTCATTGGCGCGTACTGATTGTAATTTTGTGTTGAATAATAATTTAAACGACTAATTAATTCAGAATCTGCATTAAAGTCAGGAAAACCTTGCGCTAAATTAATCGCTTGATGTTCATTTGCCAATTGACTCATTACCGAAAAAATGGTTGTCGAAACATTGGGTAGTTTAGATTTTATCATATTGGTAAATTAGGTCGTTTTTGCTCAAAATCAAAACAATGAACCTTAATATTTTTAGGAAATTTTTTCTTATTTTTGTAAAACTCGTTTAACACTCAACAACTCAAATGTCAGAATTAGATCAACAAGTAAATTATACGGAAGACAATATCAAAACCCTTGATTGGCGCGAACATATTCGCATGCGACCTGGGATGTATATTGGGAAGCTGGGAGATGGTTCGTCTCAAGATGATGGAATTTATATTTTGTTGAAGGAGATTGTAGATAACTGTATCGATGAATTTGTGATGGGTGCAGGAAAAACAATCGAAATTAATCTGCGCGAAGATGAGGTAACGGTTCGTGATTATGGACGTGGAATTCCGCTTGGAAAAATGGTTGACGCCGTTTCTAAGATGAATACAGGTGGTAAATATGATTCACAAGCTTTCAAAAAATCGGTTGGTTTAAATGGTGTTGGTACAAAAGCTGTAAATGCGTTGTCAACATCGTTTCGAGTGCAATCTATTCGAGATGGAAAAACACGTATTGCAGAGTTTGAGCAAGGGATTTTAGCAAATCAAGAAGATGAAAAAGAAACATCTTTACGAAAAGGAACTAAAATTACATTTATCCCAGATAAATCGATTTTCTTGAATTTTAAATTCAGAAAAGAATATGTAGACAAAATGTTGAAAAACTATGTTTACTTAAATCCAGGATTGAAAATTATTTTCAATGGAGAAGAATTCTTTTCGAAAGACGGATTGAAAGATTTATTGAATGATAATATCGAGGAAGAAACAATTTATGATATCATCCATTTGAAAGGAGAAGATATCGAAATTGCGATGACGCACAGCTCGAAATCATATTCGGAAACGTATTATTCTTTTGTGAATGGTCAAAATACAACGCAAGGAGGAACACATTTAACAGCTTTTAAAGAGGCTGTTGTGAAAACTGTTCGCGAATTTTATAATAAAAATTATGATCCTGCGGATATTAGAAAATCAATTATTGGAGCAATTTCGATCAAAGTAATTGAGCCAGTTTTTGAATCGCAAACAAAAACTAAACTTGGTTCGAATGAAATTGGACCAGGAATGACAACGGTTCGCACGTTTGTAAATGATTTTATCAAAACGAATCTTGACAACTTTTTACATAAAAATACAGAAGTTGCGCAAGCATTAGAACGCAAGATTAAACAATCAGAAACGGAACGAAAAGAGCTTTCTGGAATTCGAAAATTAGCGCGTGATCGCGCCAAAAAAGTTAGTTTACATAACAAGAAATTGCGCGATTGTCGTCAACATTATAATGATCCGAAAGCTGAATTACGTTTAGATACAACTATTTTTATTACCGAGGGAGATTCGGCAAGTGGATCGATTACCAAAAGTAGAAGTGTAGAAACGCAAGCGGTTTTTAGTTTGAGAGGAAAACCGTTGAATTCATACGGTTTGACAAAGAAAATTGTTTATGAAAACGAAGAATTTAATCTTTTACAAGCGGCATTAAACATCGAAGAAGGATTAGAAGATTTACGTTACAATAATGTTGTAATTGCAACTGATGCTGACGTCGATGGAATGCACATTCGTTTGTTGATTATTACATTTTTCTTACAATTTTTCCCAGAATTGATCAAAGAGGGACATTTGTATATTTTGCAAACACCACTTTTTCGTGTGAGAAACAAGAAGGAAACACGTTATTGTTATTCTGAACCAGAACGTATAAAAGCGTTGGAAGAAGTTAAAAATCCAGAGATTACACGATTCAAAGGATTAGGTGAAATTTCGCCAGATGAGTTCAAACATTTTATCGGAAAAGATATTCGTTTAGAACCAGTAATGATTGGAAAAGATCAAACCATCGAAAGTCTTTTAGAATTTTACATGGGAAAAAATACACCAACAAGACAAGAATTTATTATTAACAATTTGGCTGTAGAAGCTATTAAAAATTAGAATATTATATAAAAAACTTACTTTCTATCTAACCTAAACACCTATTTTATAAATATGAAGAAGAATAATAAAAATGTGATACAGCTCTTTAAAATGCTAAATTTCACCATCGTTATTTTAATCATTCTAAACCTTATTATGTATGCTGGTATTTTACCTTACAAGTATCACATAATACCACCTTATGTTGTTGCAATTTTTATAGCGTTGTTTATTTATGTAAGCTATAAAAGTGGAAATCAATTTTTTGCGATAGACACAAAAGGTGAAACCATAACTTTTGAAACGAAGAATGTTGGATTTTTACCCTTCTTAGATTCAAAAACGAACAAAATCGATTTACCGAAGTATAAATTGATCAAATACGATTTTCAGAAAGGAATTCTTTCAAAAAACGTTGTCTTTTATATTAACAGTAAAAAGAATCCTACCAATTTAACAAAAGTCAAATTTCGTTTAGCATTCATTTCTAACCGAAATATTAATATTATTTTGACTGAATTAGACAAAATTGTGGAGTCTAATTGTATGGTCAAAAACAATGTAGAAGTAGCTATTTAACATGATGCAAGACAATCAAGAGAGCATCAAGAAGGTTTCTGGTATGTACCAAGAATGGTTTCTTGACTATGCCTCTTATGTAATTTTAGAACGAGCAATTCCATCTATTTATGATGGGTTGAAACCAGTTCAGCGTAGAATTTTACATTCAATGCGCGAGTTGGAAGACGGACGATATAACAAAGTTGCGAACATTGTAGGAAATACGATGAAATATCACCCGCATGGTGATATGGCGATTTCTGATGCAATGGTTCAAATTGGTCAAAAAGAATTGTTGATCGATATGCAAGGAAACTGGGGAAATATTTACACTGGTGACCGAGCAGCTGCGTCGCGTTATATCGAAGCTCGATTAACTAAATTTGCGTTAGAAGTTGTCTATAATCCAAAAACTACAAAATGGCAACCATCTTATGATGGTCGAAATAAAGAACCAATTGATCTTCCAATCAAATTTCCTTTGCTTTTGGCACAAGGAGTAGAAGGAATTGCAGTTGGTTTGTCAACAAAGATTTTGCCACACAATTTCAATGAGTTAATTGATGCGTCAATTTTACATCTGAAAGGAAAGAAATTTCAAATTTTCCCAGATTTTTTAACTTCTGGATTGGTTGATGTTTCCGATTATAATGATGGATTGCGTGGTGGTAAAGTGCGTATTCGTGCAAAGATTTTGCAAGAAGATAAAACAACGTTAAAAATTACGGAAATTCCTTACGGCACAACGACAGGATCTTTGATTGATTCAGTTTTAAAAGCCAATGATAAAGGTAAAATCAAGATCAAAAAGATTGAAGATAATACAGCGGCTGAAGTTGAGATTTTAATTCATCTTGTTCCAGGAAGTAGTCCAGACAAAACAATTGATGCATTGTATGCATTCACGGATTGCGAGATTTCTATTTCGCCAAATGCGTGTGTGATTAATGAACAAACACCAGAATTTTTAACAGTTTCTGAAATTTTAATTCACAATACAAACAATACAGTTGAATTGTTGAAAAAAGAGTTAGAAATTGAGTTAGATGAACTGCAAGAACAATGGCATTTTTCTTCGTTGGAACGAATTTTTATCGAGAATAGAATTTATCACGATATCGAAGAAGAAGAAACATGGGAAGGTGTAATTTCTGCGATTGATAAAGGGCTGAAGCCACATATTGCGCATTTAATTCGTCCAGTTACGGAAGAAGATATTACGCGTTTAACAGAAATTCGAATCAAACGTATTTCAAAATTTGATTTAGATAAAGCACAACAATTTATTGAATCATTAGAAGATAAAATCGAGAATGTAAAACATCATTTAGCAAATTTGATTGATTATGCGATCGATTATTTCAAAAACCTAAAGACAAAATACGGAAAAGGAAAAGAACGTAAAACAGAAATTAGAACATTTGATACGATTGATGCGACAAAAGTTGCCGTTGCAAATACACGTTTTTATGTGGATAGAAACGAAGGTTTTATCGGAACTTCATTGAAAAAAGACGAGTATTTATTCGAGTGTTCTGATATTGATGATATTGTGGTTTTCAAACATGATGGTTCGATGATTGTGACAAAAGTTGATGCAAAAACTTTTGTTGGAAAAGGAATTATTCATGTTGGAATTTGGCATAAAAATGATAAACGTACCATTTATAACTTGATTTATCGCGATGGTAAAAATGGTCCGGCTTATCAAAAACGTTTTGCTGTAACGGGAATTACTCGCGATAAAGAATATGATTTAACGGCTGGTAATAAAGGTTCGGAAGTGTTGTATTTTTCAGCAAATCCAAATGGAGAAGCCGAAGTTGTATCAATTATTTTAAAAACTCATCAACGAATCAAAAAATTAAAATTTGATATTAATTTTGCTGATTTAGCGATTAAAGGTCGTGCATCAAAAGGAAATTTAGTAACAAAATATCCAATCAAAAAAGTAGAATTGAAAGAGGAAGGAGTTTCGACTTTAGCACCTCGTCAAATTTGGTTTGATACGGATACAAAACGCCTAAATGCAGATGGATTGGGGATTTTATTAGGTTCTTTTAAGGGTGATGATAAAATTTTAACGATTAATAAAAAAGGTGAAGCAAAATTGGTTTCGTTTGATTTGAGTAATCGTTTTGACGAAGATTTAGAAATTATCGAGAAATGGAAACCTTCAAAACCGATTTCTTGCGTGTATTATGATGCAGAAAAAGATCGTTATTTTGTGAAACGTTTCCTTTTAGAAGATACATTTTCTCCACAAACTTTTTATACGTTAGAAGATGGTAAATCATCAATAAAAGTTGTTTCGACAGATTATTTACCAGTTATTGAGTTGATTTTCCCGAAAGTAAAAGGTTTAGAAAAAGAACCAGAAGTGATAAATTTAGAAGAATTTATTACAGTTAAAGGAATTAAAGCGCAAGGAAATCAATTGACGACATATAAATTAAAACAGATTAATGTGTTAGAACCGCTTCCATTCGAAGAACCAGAAGAAGAGGAGGAGTCAGAAGAAGAGCCGCAGCCGACGCTATTTGATGCGATTGAGGAGGATAATAATGAAGAAGAAAATATAGAAGAATAATGGGAGACATCTCTATTGTGGCATTAGTCGTTATTGGATTGAATGTTTTGGTAAGTTGGAAAGGTTTTAACGATTTAGCTTTTTTTGAAAAATATAAATTCCAAGTAGGGTCGATATTATATAATAAGGAATACTATAGAATTTTAAGTTCAGGATTTTTACATGTTGATCTTACTCATTTGTTATTCAATATGTTAACTCTTTACTTTTTTGCGAATCCTGTTATCGGTTTTTTTGCAAGTCCAGAAGGATTTTTATTAGGAGACTTTTCGAATGCTAAACTAAATGTAGGTTACGGAATGTTTCTTTTAGTTTTTTTTGCAGCGGTTATTGGCGGAAATCTTTTGTCTTTGTTGATTCACAAGAAAGAAACTTTTTATTCGGCAGTAGGAGCTTCTGGAGGAGTCACAGGGATTTTATTCGCTGCAATTGCAGCTTTTCCTGAAATGGAATTAAGATTATTTTTTGCTTTACCAATTCCAGCCTGGATTTTCGGAATTTTATATTTAGGATATTCAGTTTATGGAATGAAAACTAATTTAGGGAACATCGGGCATTCAGCGCATTTAGGTGGAGCAATTGTGGGATTATTATCTGCAATATTATTTTATCCAACAATTTTACAAATCAATACATATTATATTTTAGGAATGATTGTTCCATTAATTGTATTGCTTGTGATGATTTTGAGAGAACATCGAAAATAAAAAAATAAGACAAAAAAAAAGCATCAAAATTACTTGATGCTTTTTTTATGATAATGTTATAATATTCTTTTTACGTATAAGAATTTTGGTCCCCAATATCTATCATTTAAAGAAGATACCATAACACCTTGAGAAGTAGATGAATGAATAAATTCTAAAACTCCATCTTTATTTCTTCCATGAACAATTCCTACATGCGAAACTCTACCACGACCTCTTGTTGCAAAGAAAACTAAATCTCCTTCCTTTGCTTCGTCTGTACTAACTGTAAAACCTTCTCTTGCCTGATCTGCAGATACACGAGGTAAATTTTTATTGAAAGTTTCGAAAACGTTTCTAACAAAGGCAGAACAATCAATACCACTTCTTGTTGTGCCTCCGTATCGGTAAGGTGTACCAATATACGTTTCTGCTTCTTTTAATAAAAACCCTGCAAACAATTCATTCGTTTCTTCTAAAACGCTGTTTAACACAACCATAGATTTCGCTTCATCGTTAATTTCTATTGGTGTAACATCTAAATTGGCATGTTTATTGATTATTTTAGCTTGAGCTTCAATAGCTCTTGGTTTCGGTACGAAACTTCTCGAAGAATATTCTGTAGCTTCACTAACTGGGGTTAAAGATGAACATGATGTAATAAACATCGTGCAAACCACTGCAGCTACACCTAATATCGATGCTTTCATATATTGAGTATTCGTTTGTATAAATTTTAATAGCACCGCTAAAGTAATTGTTAAAATTATAACTCATTATATATAAGAGTTGTTTTGACAAAATATTAACTTCCTTAACATTTTTTAACAAAAACATATTCAAAAAAACTTTTAAATATATTTGGAAGTCCAAAAAATTGTTCTACATTTGCACTCGCTTTTCACAACAAGTGGTTAAGCCGTCATGCGGCCCATTCGTCTAGTGGTTAGGACATCAGGTTTTCATCCTGGAAACAGGAGTTCGATTCTCCTATGGGCTACATAAAAGTGTTTTAGAAAATTATTAAATTAATTTGGCGAGATAAAATATTTGTTTATATCTTTGCCGAACTAAAATAGAAAGAGATTTAAGTTATGGCAAATCATAAGTCAGCATTAAAAAGAATTAGACAGTCAGCGGTAAGACGCGATCGTAATAAATATTATCACAAATCAGCTCGTACAGCTATTAAAGCTTTAAGATCTGAGTCTGATAAAAATGAAGCAGAAACAGTTTTTCCGAAAGTTTCTTCAATGATTGATAAGTTAGCAAAAAGAAACATTATTCACAAGAATAAAGCTTCAAACTTAAAATCAAAGTTAGCGAAACATATTGCGGGATTAGCTTAATAAAATAAAAGTGGTCCCTTCGTCTATCGGTTAGGACACTAGATTTTCATTCTAGAAAGAGGGGTTCGATTCCCCTAGGGACTACAAATTAATAGATGGATTGCATTATTGCAATCTTTTTTTTCCTTGTTCATAGTTGTTGATTTTTTAAACAACCAGTAGAATACTGTGTAAAGGAAATTGTTTTTTGTGTTTTGTTTGTAAAGGTTAATCATAATGTTTAGATGATTAATCGGGAATGAAAATGTCGCTGTATAATTCAACTTGGTTCAAATTATTAGAATTATACATCGACTTTTCTACAACTCCCAACACAAAATGACGTTCATTCAAAATAAATAATATTCGAATTAATTAATTCATATTAAGTGGTCCCTTCGTCTATCGGTTAGGACACTAGATTTTCATTCTAGAAAGAGGGGTTCGATTCCCCTAGGGACTACAATTTGACTTGATTAAAAAAAATAGTATAAATTTTTCGAAAATTGTTTGGTAATAAAAAATAAACGTTTATTTTTGCACCACAATAATACGAAAGGAGGTCCCTTCGTCTATCGGTTAGGACACTAGATTTTCATTCTAGAAAGAGGGGTTCGATTCCCCTAGGGACTACTAAAAAGCATTCAGATTTGGATGCTTTTTTTATTTTGAAATAGTTTAGTTTATATTGATTTATTGCGATCAATAAAAAGGCGTTTGAGGAAATAAACTTCAAACGCTTTTTGCTTTTATAAAGGATCCTTTTATAGCTTTGGAATTGCTTCTATCAATTCTTTGGTATAGTTTGTTATCGGATGCGCATAAACCTTGTCTGCATCGTTCAATTCTTTCATTTCTCCGTGTTGCATGACCAATAATTGATCACTCATATATTTTACAACCGCCAAATCGTGCGAAATAAATATATAGGTAAAACTAAACTCTGTTTTCAAATCATTTAATAAATTCAAGACTTGCGCCTGAACAGAAACATCCAACGCAGAAACAGATTCATCACAAATGATAAATTTAGGATTTAAAGCCAAAGCACGAGCAATCCCGATACGTTGACGTTGCCCACCAGAGAATTCGTGCGGATATTTGTTCAAATCTTGATCTGATAAACCCACTTTTTGTAAAAGAGATGAAGCCGTTTTTAATCGCTCAGCTTTATTCTGACCAATTTTATGCACTTGCATTGGTTCTGTAATAATTTGCGCAATGGTTTGGCGAGGATTTAAACTTGAATATGGATCTTGGAAAATAATCTGAATTTCTCTTCTTAATTTACGAATTTGCTCTTTTTTTAGTTTCGTAATATCTATACCATTATAATAAATTTCGCCGGCAGTTGATTTTTCTAATAACAAAACCGTTCTACTCAAGGTTGTTTTTCCAGAACCCGATTCGCCAACCAAGCCCATTGTTTCACCTGGATATACTTTGAATGAAATATCATCGACAGCTTTTACATTCGGGATTGTAGCGTTTCCAAATAGAGTCGAAGGATAGAAATATTTCTTCAAGTTCTTAACCTCTAAAATTGGAGGATTTACATAAATTTTTTCGTGAAAAGCTTCTCGTTCCTCTTCTGTATAGATTTCAGTTTTGAAATTTGGATTTTCTAAGAAATCTTTCACCGTAGGTAAACGTTTTGCGCGTTCATCCAATCGAGGTCGACAAGCAATTAAACCTTTTGTATAATTTTCTTTCGGATGATTAAAAATAGTTTCCACATTTCCTTGTTCTACAACATCACCACGAAACATCACCAAAATTTCTTCGCAAACATTTGCAATTACGCCCAAATCGTGAGAAATAAACAACATGCTCATGTTATTTTTTTCTTGTAATTCTTTCAATAAATCTAACGTCGCTTTTTGCACCGTAACGTCCAAAGCTGTTGTAGGTTCATCCGCAATCAATAATTTCGGCTCGCAAGAAATCGCCATTGCTATCATTACACGTTGCTTTTGTCCGCCAGATAATTCGTGCGGATAGGCTTTATAAATACGTTCGGGATTTGGTAATTTTACTTGTTCAAAAAGATGAAGAACTTTCTTTTTAGCTTCTTCTTTCGATAAATTTTGATGCAAACGAATCGCTTCTTCCACTTGTTCCCCGCAACGTAAACTTGGATTTAGAGAAGTCATTGGTTCTTGAAAAATCATTCCGATTTCATTTCCTCTTATTTTTTCCAGTTCTTTAGGCGAAAGTTTAAGCAAATCTATCATTTTATCATCTTGACGAAAAAGAATTTCACTTTTGGGATGAATAATTGCATTAGGAGACAATAAACCCATAATTGCCAATGAAGTTAACGACTTTCCTGAGCCAGATTCTCCAACAATTCCTAATGTATCACCTTGTTCTACTTTGAAATTGATGTTATTCAAAACTTGTTTATCTCCAAAAGAAATCGATAAATTTTTGACCTCGATAATATAATGTAAATCTTGCTTTTGCATGGCAAATTGTTGCTTGGTAAATGAAGTGGAAATTTAGTGATTTTTTTAATCATTTTCTCGAATCAATAATTTCTAAGATTTTGTATTTATAAATTTTGTAATTTTGCTACGAATCAAAACGTTGTGATTTTTAATTTTTTTTATTAATTTAGATGTATTGATTTACTGACTTATAAAAACTTATAACAAGTCAGTTTTTTAAATTCGAAGAATGGATACATACTCCCAGATTTCGACATTGTTTTTAGTCGCTAATCACAATGTCGCCGATGAAATTTCTGTAGCAAAACTTTTGCTTACAATTTTCCTTGTTTTATTAAATGGTTTTTTCGTTGCAGCCGAGTTTGCAATTGTAAAAGTACGTTCGTCACAAATTGAAGTTAATCAAGATATTAACGAAAGAACTTCAAATGCTGCAAAACGAATCGTTAATCATTTAGATTCTTATCTTGCCGCAACACAATTAGGTATTACATTAGCTTCGCTTGGTCTTGGTTGGGTTGGAGAAAGCTCTTTAACACCTGTAATCGTAAAACTTTTTGAAGTAGTTGGTTTAACTTCTCCTTCTTGGACAGCGATTGCGCATAATGTTGCATTCCCAGCAGCTTTCGTTATCATTACTATTTTGCACATTGTTTTTGGTGAGTTAGCGCCGAAATCTATTGCGATTCAGTATCCAACAAAAACTACTTTTACAGTAGCTTGGCCTCTTCGTGCATTTTATTTTGTTTTCAAACCTCTTATTGTTTTAATGAATGGTTTGGCAAATGTAATTCTTCGTGCGATTGGAATTCATCCTATTCATGGAGGTGAAATTCACACAGAAGAAGAGTTGAAAATGATTATTACAGAAAGTTCTGAAGGTGGAGCAATTGAAGAATCTGAGCGTAATTTAATTCAAAATGTGTTTGAGTTTGATGATCGTCGAGTGATGAATATTCAAACATTACGTAAAAATGTTTCTGCAATTAATATTAATACTTCTGTAAAAGATGCGTTAGATTATGCGATTAATGAAGGTTATTCGCGTTATCCTGTTTACGAAGAAGAATTTGATAATATAAAAGGTATCATTTACGCTAAGGATTTAATCAAGCAATTATTGGAAAATCCAAATCAAACTGAAATTGAAGGATTGTTGCGAGAGCCAATTTTTATCTCAGAAAATGCATTGATTAAGAATGTAATGAAACAATTTCAGAAAAAACATATGCAAATTGCAATTGTAACAAATGAAGTTGGTGAAGTTGCAGGAATTGTTTCGATGGAAGATATTTTGGAGGAGTTGGTTGGAGAAATTCAAGACGAATATGATAACGAAGATCCGATAGTTTCTCGTGTTTCTGAAGGTGTTTATAATATAAATGCACACAACGCGATAAGCGATATTAATCGTTTAGTACCGTTTAGATTCGAAGAAAGTGAACATTATGATACGTTGGCTGGATTGATTTCTGAATGTTATCCTGATAAAGAATTAACGGAAGGAGATTTGATTGATTTGGAAGAATATACAGGAACAATTATCAAAATGTACCGAAATTCTGTTGAGCAAGTTCAATTGAAAGTGAAAGATGAATTGATTGAAAACTTTCGCGATGAACCAGATTCAGCCGAAGATGATGAAAATTAATCATTAGAAAATATAGAATAAAAAATCCGCTCATTAGCGGATTTTTTTCGTTTTTATATATCTTCTTTTCGTTGTAAAGGTTGATCGTAACGCATTTTTCGGAAAACATTAATCAAGGTTACAACATCTTTTTCACAATAATCTTTGATGCGTTCTACATTGTTTTCATCGTAATAAACTCGTGCAACTTGTGAACCATCGATATCATCTTTTGGTGTTGGAATTTCGAAAACATTTGCCAATAAATCTAACGATGTAAAGTTCTTGTAATCGCCAAATTTCCATAATTCCATTGTATCCAAATGCTGAACTTCCCATGGCTTTTTACCAAATAATTGCAAAATAGCTGGAATTTCAATTTGATTAATCATCATTCGGCGAGCGATGTACGGAAAATCAAACTCTTTTCCGTTGTGTGCACATAAAATATGATCAGGCTTGAAAAAATTTTCAATCAACATTGAATTAAAATCTTCTAACAATTTCTTTTCGTCGTGACCATAAAAACTTTTGATATGAATAAAAGAATCTTTAACTACAATTCCGACTGAAATGCATACAATTTTTCCAAATTCAGCCATGATTCCAGCACGTTCGTGATAAAATTCTTCAGGAGAAATTTCATTATTATTGCGTTGATAAGCTGTTTTCTTTTCCCAAAGAGCTTGTGTTCTTTCAGACAAAAGATTCCAATCATCGGTTTGTGGAACCGTTTCGATATCTAAAAATAATATTTTACTGTAAGGAATTCGTTGGATCATTTTCTTTCACTTTTTGATTAATTCTCATTGCTTCGTCTACCAATCGGTAAACATCGCCATCTGCAATTGGATGATTGTTTGGTTGATCATTATGCGTTTTTCCAGTTCGAACAATAACTAATTTTTCTGAAGGAATTACAATGATACGTTGTCCCAAATGTCCTAACATTGCATAAAAAGGCGTTTTGTAATTGTAATCCATCCAAACTGAATAACCATAAATTTGTGACTCATTTGGTCCGAATGCTTTTTTGTTTGGTAAAACCATTTTCTGAACAAATACTGAATCTAAAATTTGTTTTCCGTACCAATTTCCATCATTCAATAATAATTGTCCAAGTTTGGCAAAATCTCGCGCTGTTGCATTGAAGCAACAATAGGTTTTCTCCATTCCTTTCGGATTATCTTTCGACCATTGTGCATCTAATTCCATACCCATTGGTTGCCAAAATTCTTCTTGAAAATATTGTGATAACGATTTATTTTTTAACGCGCGTTCAATCACAATTCCTAATAATTGCGTGTCACTCGATTGATATTTGAAATGTCCACCAGGTTGAGAAACAAATTTTCGAGCTAACATTTGTTTAACTATATCATCGCCATAATATGCTTTTGCAGTAGGATTTAGAGGAAAATAATAATCTTCGTCCCAATCATAACCAGAAGTCATCGCAGATAAATCACCAACGGTGCATTCAGCTCCAAATTTATCGTTTTTAAATTCGGGAATAAAATCTGTTATTTTTTGATCTAAACCTTTGATATAACCTTGTTCAATCGCTTTTCCTAACATCATTGTCGTGAATGTTTTCGCCATCGAAAAAGAATTGGTAATATCATTTTGCGCATATCCATTGAAATAATATTCGCTCAAAATTTGATTATCTTTTATAATAACTAACCCAGCAGTTCCGAAATCGTTCATCTCCTTTTCGAAATTAGCTGACAACGGAAATTGATTATAATCTAAATGTTGATGCCAAACTCGCGGTGCATCTGCCAAAATTACATTGTTATCAAAATCTTTGTAATCGTTGATATTTGCAGTGCTTTCACCTTTCATATAGGTTAATTTTACGCCACGAAAAATGTAGTCATTCCCTGTTGCATAAAGAATTAGGATTAATACACAAATGATTACGATGAACCATTTTATTATTTTCCAAAGTATTTTCATTTCAAAAATTTAGAATCTTTTACTAAAATAAGCTTTTACTATTAAATAATGTTAAAATTCTATCATTTCGGAATCATATTTGTTGAGTTATTGTGTATCTTTATACAAGAAAATTAAATCTAAAAAATAAATATTATGGCTTTTGAATTAGCAAAATTACCTTATGCATTTGATGCATTAGAACCTCATATTGACGCAAAAACAATGGAAATTCACCATGATAAACACCATGCTGCGTACACAAATAATTTGAATGCTGCTATTGAAGGAACTGATTTAGCAAACGCTACAATCGAAGAAATTTTAGCAAAAGGAACTGACAAACCTGCTGTTCGTAACAATGGTGGAGGTTTCTATAATCACAATTTATTCTGGGAAATTTTAACTCCAGGTGGTGCTAATCAACCAACTGCAGAAGTTGCTGATGCAATTAACGCTGCTTTTGGATCTTTTGAAGCTTTCAAAGATGAGTTTTCTAAAGCTGCTGCAACACGCTTTGGTTCTGGATGGGCTTGGTTAATCGTAAAAGATGGAAAATTAGTTGTTACATCAACTCCAAATCAAGATTCTACTTTGATGCCGGTTGCTGATGTACAAGGATTTCCAGTTTTAGGATTAGATGTTTGGGAACATGCTTATTACTTAAACTACCAAAACCGTCGTCCTGATTATATTGAGGCTTTCTTCTCTGTAATTAACTGGGATAAAGTTGCGGAAAGATATGCATCTGCAAAATAATAAGGTTTAAAAAAATTAAACAATACAAGACTTGTGTAGAAATACGCAAGTCTTTTTTTATCTTTGAACTATGGGAATAATTATTTTAGAAAATATAAAAATATATTCGAATCACGGATGTTTAGATGAAGAAGCACGTATTGGTTCTGATTATTTGGTTGATTTGGAAGCGCATGCAGACTTTACGAAAGCAACAGAATCGGATGAATTGATAGATGCTTTGGATTATGTTTCGTTAAATAAAATTGTGAAGGAAGAAGTAGGTATTCGTTCAAAACTTTTGGAACATGTTTGTAAAAGAGTCTTAGATCGTATAGGTCAAGAACTTACGAATGTCACGTATGCAAAAGTAAAATTATCTAAGCTGAATCCTCCTATTGGTGGGCATGTAGAAAAAGTGAGTGTTATTTTAGAAAAATCGTATTAAACTTTTTTTTTCTGAAATTATTGCTATATTTGCAATCCAAAACAACGGGAATGGTTCCTTGACCGAGAGGCTAGGTAGCGGTCTGCAAAACCGTCCACAGCGGTTCGAATCCGCTAGGAACCTCAATTAAAAAGTTAATTGTCTTGTATTTAGATAGTTAACTTTTTTTGTTTTTCAATAGTCCGACATTAGTCCGATTTTACTCGATTTCTTACTTTTGTTTTACTAAGATAATAAAAAATCAATCTTTTATAAGAAGATATATTTTTTTTCAATACAATTTATTTCTATTAATATGATAAATGTCCTGCACCATTGCACATTGAACAAATTTCAGACTCTTTCTGACCATTAGCAGGGTTTATGTAATCAGTATACCCTTTACCGAAACACATAATACATTTTTTGGTTTCGTAAATTCTTCCATCATTACCTCTTTGATATTCTTGATTAGAATGTGGATCTATTCCATTATTATATTTGTCTTCAACTTCATCAATTAAATCATGTACTTTCTTTGTATGTTTTTTGCCACAATTTATGCTACATATCTGTGAAGAATATGGATCTGATTGAGGTCTCCAAACTCCATCGGATACTTCTTTGTAACCATTATGTGTAAATGCTTTGTGACAGATGCTACAAATTGTTATTTTGTTAGGAACTTATTTAGTAAGTATGCAAAATTTATTGTTTTATTAATTTCGTCGTGTGGAATTAAAACATAATACCATGGTTTTCCTCCGTTTTCAAGATTGTTTTCTGTTGCGTATTTACAATATATTTTTGCTGCATCAGCTTTTTGTAATACATCGGAATCTTGCATTTTATCTTTCGATTTTGGTTCAACCATATAAATTGCATCTTCAGTTTCAACTACAAAATCCGGTTCGTAACGTTTAGAGTTATTATCCCAATAAATACGGAATTGATTGCTTGCCGGTCTTAACCATTTTACTACTGTACTATCATTCTCAAGTACAAATGCTAATTCTTTTTCTGTGTTTGAATCAAACTTGTATTCAAAATGACATGCTTTTTCAAAACCTGTAAATACATACTTTGGTACTAAACTAACAGGTGAGATAGTATCTCTATAATCTTTAAAACCATTATTATCTAATGCTTTAAAATTATGTGATTCTATTTTGGTAAATGGTAATACGTTTGGTTTTTCGTAGTTGCTGTATTCAATTTTGAAATGGTTTTTCATTTGAAGGTAGATACGATCAGCAATGGTTTTCTTAAATTGAAATACTGCTTTTTTCATATCTTTTTCATCTGAATTACTAGCTTCTATTGCACCATAGGCTTGTTTTGCTAGCTTATGTAATAATTCAGCATTATCATCATAATCTACATCCGAATAATTTAATAATTCTACAATGATATTATTGATAGGATTACCATAATTACCACTAGAAACAGCTCTAAGAGTTTCTATATCTTTTTTATCAGATAAACTTTGTCTTAAAATTTCATCATCGAATGCTTTAAGCTGAAATCCGGAAATATCTAAATCAAAATCTTCAAAATAAGCATGAGCATCCCCTTGAACTAAGTCCATACGAGGAATTTCTATGATTTGCTTTTTGTAATTAGAAACAACAGGTTCATAAATTAATTCGGCTTCTTTAACAATATCAGCAGCGAATAAATTCCCTTGTCCTTGGCTAAAATTCTCTATAATTTTTTCTATTACAATAGCTTTTACTTCGGGTTTAGCAAAATCTTCAACTTTCTTTATCTCTGGAATTTTATTTAATGTAGGTAATACAGAAATAATAGCCTTTTTAGCATCAACTTGATTTTGTGCTGTTTGTTTTTGTTGCACATCTACAATAGCATCAACCTTTGCTTGTTCCACTGCAATTTCTTTCTCTGCTTTAGATACAGAAGTCGTTGCAATGGTTTTTTCTTTTACCTGTTCTTCATCGTATTCTACAAAAGACATTTTGTTTAATAAAGAATCAGGATTTTGAGCTTCTGCAATTACTGAATCGAAATTGTCGTGTGCGATTACCGTTAATTTATCAATATTAGCTTCGCCCGTACGCTTACCACCAAAAGGCAAACGCAATCCACGACCAATGGTTTGTTCGATTAATACGGTTGCATTAGCTGCACGTAAAGGCACAATAGTATATAAGTTGGAAACATCCCAACCTTCTTTGAGCATATTCACGTGAATAACAATTTCTATCTCGTTCTCTGGATTTTCTAACGAAACGAATAACTGTTCTATTTCTTCATCTTTTTTAGTAGAAGAATCGATTTGTAAAACTTTCCCTATGTATTGCCCTTCGTAAAAAGTAGTTGAATTGATATAATCATAAACCGCTTTAGCATGGGTAATATCTTTACAAACTACTAAAACAAAAGGTTTTACTAATTTCTGATCGTTATTGAGTGCGTATAATTCTAAATCCGTTTTGGTTTGTTGGTGAATAGAAATAGCATCTTCTAATTTCACTTGTTCAATTTCTTCGGTACTTTTTCCTTTTGGATCGAAGTTTTTACGTTTAGCGATGGTTGGATTTTTCACATACAAACCATCTGCTAATGCCTTAGCTAAGGTATATTCGTAAACAATGTTTTTAAACGGTTTTCCTTTTTCATCTGTTGGCGTAGCAGTTAATTCAATCCCGAATACAGGATTTAATTCATCAATCGCTTTTTTAGAAGCATCTGCATGATAACGATGAGCTTCATCCATCAAGACAACAAGATCATCTAAAGAAGATAAGTGCTTCCAATACGATTCGCCAAGATATTCTGATAAACGTTTCATTTTAGGTGCTAATGCTACACCACCAGATTTAGAACCTTTGTTATCTGAATTGAATTTAGAGATATTGAAAATATTGATGCGTACTTCTGATTCGCTAAACAAAGCCCCTTGCTGTGCATAATTATCTCCTGTAATAATTACAGGACGATTGTGGACAAATTCTGAAATACCATTGAATACATATTTACTGTATGCTGGGTCTCCGAAATCTTTGATTAGTTTTTCGTAAATGGTTAAGTTAGGTGCTAGAATAAAGAAATTCTTAACGCCTTTTGCTAAATACAAATAGGTAATGATAGCCCCCATTAAACGTGTTTTACCAACCCCTGTAGCTATATTGTGGGTGATGGAAGGAAATGCACGCTGAAAATCAGTACAAGAAGGATACAAGCCTTTTATGACTTGTAAATCTTCCTGAACAGTAGTATTTCTTTTCGTTTTATTTAGAGGAATATGATCTGCTATGGTTGCTGTAACTTCTAACGCTTCTGCTAAAGGTAAACGCAACGATAAACGTTGTTTTATTTGGTTAATAGTGTTTTGATTCATAGTTAATCAAATAATGATTTTTGGTTATTTTCTTTTGTATCAACTACTTCCTCATCATTTTCAATTTCTTCTTCTACATCGTAGTCTTCTTGGTTATCTTCTTGTGGTATGTTGACGATATTTAAACTGTAATCGTCTTTACCGAATTCGCAACGGTCTAATAACAACTGCGGTATTTTTTTGATGGTAATATTTGGAAACTTGTTTTTACATTCTGTTTGGAATGCTTTGCAACAAATTAATAAACTTTCGCCTACTTGCATATCTTCTGCAATAGCTTCTAATTGCTGAACGGTAAGAAACTGTGTGGTAGTGAAAATAAAATCTTGCTCTGATGAATTACCTTGTTTCCAGAATTGCGTTTCGCTTGGGTTGTATTTAAAACCTTCTTGTTTTGCCATTGCAGCGGCTAACATATCGGCATTGTACTCATCGGACATAATCCATTGCCCAAACTTATCTTTCTTTAATAAACTAGGAGCTAAAGTATAAAACTTAAAACCACCGCCCCCTTGCCAATTGACAGCTTTAGAGACACCACCTTGCTCGCCATCAACTACTTGTTTTAAACGAGGAACAGAATGTGTAATTGCATGTTCACCTAACTCAATACCTATGTATTTACGCCCCATTTTATGAGCTACTGCGGCAGTAGTTCCTGAACCTAAAAAAGAATCAAGTACTAAATCATTTTCTTCTGTACATAATAATAGAATTTTCTTAATTAATTTTTCAGGCTTAGGAGTACCAAACCATTCACTTTTAGAAAATTCAGGGAACAATTTTTTCTGTTCGTATTTAGCCTGTCTATTATGACCAGTTTCTTCCAAATCAGCCCATAACGATGAAGGAGGTAAACCTTTACTATCAGCTAAATATGTTCTTCTTTTAATATTTGTATAATCCTTATTGAAATATATTTCACCAGTTTGCATTTTTTCAAATAAGGTTTCTTTACTCCATCTCCAACCATTTTTAGGCGATTTTATTTTTGTACCAATTGGTGTTTCAATATCATAAACCAAGTTCTCTCTATAAGCTGGTGATGAGATTGGGTTGCCATCAAACCATGGACCTCTTGGGTCGTTATCTGGATTTTTAAAATGTTTTGATTGACCTTCTTTGGGAATTAATTTTTTAGATAACCAATTTGGAGATTTACTATAAACTAAAATAGAATTATGGTCAATTGAAAATTGCTTAGCATCATTGTTAGAATTGTCACTAGATTTCCAAATTATTGATTGTATAAAATTCTTACGCCCAAATATTTCATCACATAATACCTTACAATAATGAGATTCATTATCATCTAAAGTTATCCAAATTACCCCATCTTCAGATAGTAATTTATATAGATATTTTAATCTCAAATACATCAAATTCAACCACAACGAATGCTCAATACCATCATCATAATGCTCAAAAGCATTACCTGTATTGTACGGCGGGTCTATATAGATACACTTCACTTTACCTGCATAGTCTTGTTCTAGGGCTTTTAATGCCAATAGGTTGTCGCCATGTATCAGCATATTTTCGGTGTTTGTGTCACCGTATGAGTATTCTGGGTTTTCTATTAAAATGCGAGGTTCTAGCTTAGGTTCATCGCCTTTGCCAATCCACGTTAATTCTAATTTTTGTAAGTTTTTATTTTGAGCCATAGTGTGTTACTATAATCTTTATTTTGTTGTTAAATAGTCTTGAACATGATTAAAGGATTGTTAGGATGGACAGGATTCGTTCTTTTTTATCCCTAATCTTCCCTAGATTGCCCTAAGTTTATCCCTAATCTTTCCGAAGTTCAACTAAAGTTTGTCTAAAATTGGAAAAGTTTGTCTAAAAATATTCTTTGGTTACTCATTAGATAAACTTAATACCCAAATAGGCTTTCTTGTAGAACCCTGATTAACAATAGAATAATCCTTATTATGCATTGTCTTTTTCATTGCTTTACATCACCTAAGTATCCCAAAGTCTATTCCTATCTTTCCTGAGTTTTCCTGAAATATCCTCTTTTAAAACACTGAAAATCATTTATTTGTATTTTATAATTGTTAAACAAACCCCTTTTCCCTTTCCTAATCGTACCCTAAGTTCTTTCCTGAGCTTTCCTAAAATATTTTATTGCAAAATGCTGAAAATCATTTATTTGCATTTTATTATTATCTGATAAATCTCTTTTTCTTTCCTAAACCTTTCCTAGTCTTTCCTAATTTTCACCCATTTTGATTCCGTACGAGAGCCCACATTGTGAATGCTATCCTTCATGCCCTGTAATAGGTTGTCTATTTTCTTTTTTCTTTGCTTTTCATCCAAATAATCAGGGAGTTTATCCATCAACAATTGATTAATTTCTGATCTTGAAGCAAATCCATGATGCTCAATATGCTTTAAAACAAATGACTCAAGCACTTCTTTATCTAATCCTTTATTTCGGGTATATTCGGCTTTTCGGTTGGTCAATTCTGCAATTTTTGCCGATATAAAATAATTAGGTTTTCTGCCGTCAATCAAGCCCTTGGTGCGCAGCATTTTGGCTGCAGCATCTGTAATAGGTGTTTTTTTCTGTATTCGATCCAGTAAAATCACTTGTGTAAGGTCTAATCCATCTTTATTTTCTATCAGCAATTTTGAATAATTTTCGTCAATAGAATGCCCATATATTTCTAAAATGACTTCGTTTCCCTTAGACTTACTATAATCAGGTAATGGAAAATATCGCTCTTTTTGGCTTTTCAGCATTTTGAAAATACCATAACCCATTGAATCTATCATATTCAGATTGACCATAGCTTCTACCAGCCATTTATTACGGTAATTCTTAGGTGTTTTCTCTCCTAAAAAGTAATCTTCGGCATTCCCTTCAAAAAAACCACCTGCATTTTCAAATATCAATTTGTTTATTTTTTCAGTAACTATAATTCTAGAATTTAAACTATAATCTTGATGTGCAATACAATTGTTTAAAGCTTCTAAAATACTTTCGTTATCGTATTTAGGTACTTCAATAGAAATTAATTGATTGGTTGGAAAAAACTTATAGTTGACATTTCTAATCTTAGCTAATACCTCATTTACTGCTAGAAACAGTGGCATAGAAAAATGCTCGTATGCTTTTTCTTCGGTATCTAATTTCCAAGTGATTTGAGCTACTTTAGGAGACAATAAATGTGATGCTTCTGATTTACCCAATAATATTAAGGCTGTATTAGTGACCTTACCGTTAATGGTTACTTTAAGTTTATCGAGAAATACTTCATTAGTCCAATTGTCTATTTCCTTATAAAAAGACTTGTTTTTGTTTTTTTCTTTATAAATATCTCTTGCTTTTTGAATAGCGTAAGTATCTAAATCTTCTAAAGTGGCATTAGGTACGATTTCTGCTGACCAATCAATATGAGAATTTAAAATTGCTCTCATACGATCTGGATATTTTTTTAATTCAGTAAGACTAGAAGCTACTCTTATATAGGCTTCATTTTCAAAAGAAACAGGGATATTTTGAGCAGCAGATATTTTAAATATTTCTATTTTATTACCATCATAATCACAAACAAAATGCTGAAAATGTACCGAAGGACTTAGGTTTCTACGAATGTAAAAATCTAATTCACTCCCTTTCTCTTTTTTATTGAGGTAATTATAGTTTGTACCTACAATATCCAGTGTTTCATCTTTAATTCCAAAGACTAAATAACCAAAAGGCACATTATTATAATTAGCAGCGTTGGCTAACCCAGAAATGTATTTACCCAAGCGTTGTGCATCTGTCGCATCGCCTTGTTTAAATTCAAGCCATTCTAATTCTTTGCCTTGTTGGAGCAATTCATTAACTAATGTTATTAATTCTTCGTTTGTCATATTAAAGAATTTTAAAACGAATTGCAAACAATTCCGTTTCAGTTATATTTTGTTCTAAACGTTTTTCTGTTTCAGAAAGTAGGTTTTCTTTCTTTTCATCTACCTCATCTTGTGCTAAATATAAACGTCTACGCTTTTCAGATCTCTTATTTTCAAGCTCTTTAATCGTTCTTTGAGCTTTCACTTTTTCATCTAAATTCAAGATTTTTTTAGCCTCAGCTTTACGTAGTTTTATTTCGGCATCTAAGTCTTTTACCTCTTTATCTAAACTAAGTTTCATATCATCTGCCCATTGATCAAGTTTATCCATTTCTTCATCAAAAAAATCATTATTTTTCATTGCGTTAGTACTGATGATTTCTTGACAATTGGCAAAGTGAATTTCTTCAAGTTTTTGTGCAAATTCAGGATCAAGTGAAACTCCTCCTTCTTCAGTTCCGTCCAATGAGAATAATTTTAGAGCCATATCAGATTCTAATACTGTTCCATCATCTAAAATAGCTGAAGCAATGATGTAATCTTCTTTTTCAAAAGAATCAATTTCAAGTTTAACAATTTTCATCCAACCTTCTTCATCTATAAACTGTTCTAAGTAACTAATTTTAGATTTTGAACTAGAAAGATTAAATGATATTTTTTGAGTTGGAGTTTCTAATATAGAAGCTTCTTGAATAATTTGTTGCGCTAATGGATGACCAATTCTGTAAATATTAGTATGTTCCGGAACTTCATTCTTTTTTCCTTTATCATCTGTTCTCAGTAAAATATATTTCCCTTTATTGATATTAATGTCATTAAAAGGATTTTTCTTTAGTTCGAATGAAAAATTATCATTGAATGTAGCATTATCAACTAAAACAAAATTGGTTAGTTTCCATAATTTTTCCTCAAATTTTGATAATGAATCAGTAGTTTCTAATAAATTAGCTTTTAGTTTTGCACTAACTTCTCCGTCAAAATTCTCTAGTAAAGTAGTTTTAGCTTCTAATATTTTTTCAGAAATTTGCGGTTTTAAATCTTCTTGTAATTCATCAAAAGCAGCTTTTATTTCTTCAGGTTTACGGCAGTTTTGGTAAATCATTGCAATACGTTTTTCAAAATCAACGCCACTACCAATTGCTCCTAAAACCTCATCAGAAGCTCCAAAAACGCCATCAAATAATTGAAATTTTTGTTCTAATAATTCATATACACGGATGTCAGCTTCGTTCTTTTTGTTTAAAAAGTTAACCACTACAACGTCATGTTTTTGTCCGTAACGATGACAACGACCAATACGTTGTTCAATACGCTGAGGATTCCAAGGCATATCGTAATTAACAATTAAGGAACAGAATTGTAAATTGATTCCTTCAGATGCAGCTTCTGTAGCAATCATTATAGTAGCTTCGTTTTTAAAATAGTCTACTAATGCAGCACGCATATCAGCTGTTTTAGATCCAGTGACTTTATCTGAACCTTTATTCTTTTGAATCCAATTTTTATAAATTTCTTTTGACTTAGCATCATTGTTCATTCCGTTAAACAATATTACTTTGTCTTTGTATCCTCTTTTTTCTAATGTTTTATATAAGAAATCTTGAGTTCTTCTACTTTCTGTGAATATTAATGCTTTTTTATTTGCACCAAGATTTTCTAGTTCTTTGAATCCTTTATCAAGTGCTGTAAAAAGGTGTTCCGCCTTTGAATTTTTTTGAATTTTTTCAGCTAGGTTTCTATATTGCTTTAATTCATCTAATTCCTTCTGGATGTTAACTAAATCTTCAGGTGAATAAATCACATCCGAAATATCATCATCATTGTCGTCATCCCATTCGTCCTGTAATTCATCAGTCGATTCGTAATCTTCATCAATTTCATCAAACAAATCAGAATTCAATTCTTTAATTAAAATACTTTCAAGTCGATTAACTAATGTGTTTAATGTTCCGAAAATAGCATATGATGAGGATGCAAGTAGTTTACGAAGTATTAATGTCATTAATTGACGTTGACTATTCGGTAGTGCATAAAGTTTTGGTCTCTGTAAATATTCAGAAACTAGATCATATAAATCTTCTTCTTCTGGTGTAGGAAAGAACTCTTCACAAATTGGTATTCTATTCGTGTAGTTTATGTACTCCAATACTTGTTTGCGTAATGTACGATGACAAACAGGTTGAATACGATTTCTTAAATCCTCAAGATAATCTTCATCCAGATTACGTGAGTACTGTTCTTTAAAGCTTTTTAAATCTCCAAAAACATAATCATCAATAATTGAAACTAAACCAAACAATTCTAATATAGAATTCTGAAGTGGTGTTGCTGTTAATAATACTTTTTTATACGGATGTAAAGCCTCCTTAATAGCGTTTGCTGTTTTATTTGCTGGTTTGTATACGTTACGAAGTCGGTGTGCTTCATCAATAATAACTAAGTCCCATTTTGTTTGTTTGATGTATGCATCTTTAGTTTTAGCAAACTGATAGGAACAAATGATGATTTGATCCTCTTGGTTGAAAGGATTCAAATTACCTTTTTTTATTTCATCGTTAAAAGATTTAGATTCAAGAATTGTAGATGGTAAGAAAAATTTGTCTAGAAGTTCTTGATTCCATTGTTTGCGTAAATTCGATGGAGAAATAATTAATAATTTTCTTTTTCGTTCAGCCCACTTTTGTGATAATATGATTCCGGCTTCAATTGTTTTTCCTAGACCAACTTCATCAGCTAATATTGCACCTTTTGATAAAGGAGATTGGAAAGCAAATAAAGCCGCATCAACTTGATGAGGATTTAAATCAACTTGAGCATCTTGTAATGAAGCTACGAATTTCCCTACACTATCTGAAGGTAAACGACGAGTTAAATCGTGTGCAAAATACTTTGCATGGAAGTTAGTTGAAATCATGTATTTATATCTAAGATTGTAAAGATACAAATAGTTGTATTTTAAATTTTGTTTTCTTTAAGCTTTATTGATTTTGTTTTATGTAAATTTTGATCCTCTGATTTAAGTTTTTTATATATCAAGTGATTAAACATTAATGCAATAAAACAATATATAATATCAAAAAAATCAAATGTACCAGGGAATAATTTATAGTATTGAAGAATTTCAGGCAAAAAACTTAATGTGATTGGAATAACTAAATATAGAGTAAGAAATTTAGATTTGATTATGCATCACGAAATTCAAATTAAAAATAATGCGTCATTATATCGTTAATGACGCATTTATATTAATCGTTGAATATTTTTGCTACTTGCAATGCATTACTAATATCATTCTTTCCTATATATTGTAAAAAAGTGTTTTCATATTGATGTCCGGTAATACTCATTAATAATGGTGTTGGAAAGTTTGGGTGTGCATAGTAATTACTAGCAAATGATCGTCTACATATATGGGATGAAGCAGCTTTATATAACGGAATCATTTTCATGTAATTTCGTTTATCATTTTCATCAAATTCTTTTGCAAATACTAATCTATTTATACCTATTTGTTCTAATAGAATTTTAAGGTGTTGATTGAATATTGTTGCATTAGAAGAGGTTTTTGGACTGAATAAAGGAGGAAATCCATTATATTTAATAATTATTTCATTTACAATTGGATGAATAGGTATAGCAACCCTTTTTTTAGTCTTGACTTGAGTTATTTCTATTATACTATATTCATTACCATTATTGTCTAAATATTTTCTAATACAATCAGTAGTAAACCTCATAAAGTCACTAATTCTTTGTCCGGTATAACATCCAATGAGCAACCAATCTCTTGTTAAGGTTAATATTTTATCATCAGTTGTAAAATCTCTTATTTGATCCAGTTCTTTAAAGTTGAGATATACTACATCACCTTCTTTTATTCTTTGAATAGGAAAATTTATACTAGGATTAACATCAAGTCCGTTATTTCGTGCATCATATATAATGGTTTTAAGATTTTTTAATATTCGTCTAATTGTTGATTTCATTAACATTTTGTAATCAAATAAGAAAGTTTCTAAGTTTAAAAAGAATTCTTTATTACATTCAATAATGTTAATTTCTCTATTTATGTAATTTTGATAATTGGATATTACACTTTCAAGATATTTATATTTTTGTTTTGTTGAGTTTTCAATAGAATAATCATTAGCTCTAATATTATTGTAATTTTGAATATATAATAACAGTTTATTGTTATTTTCAACTTCTTTTTTTCTTTCGATCTCTTTTTCTTTAATTAATGTTTCATGAGATGTAGGGAGTCCATGAAATTTAAGTATTTCATCTTCTATTGATGATGAGGTAATGAATTCCGGATTTGACAAATTATTAAAAACGAAATTTTCAATCGAAGATAAAAGCCTATTGGAGTTATTGATTGTTGTGATAAAATCCGCATCATTCTTAAATGAAGATTTATCTTTTTTATCGTAAAGTCTCTTTTCTTCAAAATTCCAATATTTTTTTGGAATGAATATTTTAGATCCTTTCTGAAAATCATTTTGTCTTGAGATTGATACTCGAATGATTAATTGTACGATTTCTTGAGATCCTTTTACTACAAATCTTACTTTAGCCATAATTGTTATTTTTTGATTACTAATTTATAAGTAAGAGATCGAGTCCGACATTAGTCCGACTAAATTGAAATCAAATGAAATTAGAAACAATTATGTGCAATGTTGAAAAAGTCATTAAACTTTGATATTCATTGCATTTAATTAAGATTTAATGAATTCAATACAATATAACAAATTATCATATTGCATACTTATAATCCGCTAGGAACCTCAAAAAGCACTAATCAATTTGATTAGTGCTTTTTTTATTTTCGTCCATTTATTTTTCCACAAAAAAACCTCACAATAGGTATCGAAAAGCTTTTAAATCTATCAACTATTAACTGCTTTTGATAGTTATTATCTTATGCAATATTGTGAAAACAACAATATTATATATAAGGATGATTTTAGTTGTTTTGAAGTCTGTTTGATTTTTATATTAAGTCATTTTGTAAGAAGCATAAAAATTTATTTTTTACAATTTTTTTCATCTTCTGAAAATCAGGTTGTGCGTTTTAGTACAATTATTATGTTAAAAATAGTTAAAACGTCATGTTTAAAATTTTACTTAATTATTCCATTAAATAATAAACAAAATCATTCATTATTTATGTTAAGTAAATTCTAATTAAAATTGAATGAAAGTTAAAATAATCTCGAAGTTAAAGATGTCAAATATCATTGTAGCATCAATTTATATTAAACATGAGAAAAAAATTAACTTCATTAAGCTTATTCGCTTTTCTTGGTTTTGCTGCATTTTCGTATGGGCAAACGAAAGGAATTATAAATGATGGCAATGGTTTTCCAGAAGCAGATGTGCAAATTACGATCAAAGGATCTGACAAGGTAGCTTACACAGATGAAAATGGAGAATTTGATATTGATGCTAAAATTGGTGATATTTTAATCATTAATGGAAAAGAGTATGTGGTTTCGAGCAATCATTTGGGTATTATAAAATTACAGTCTAACTCAACTGTAGATCTTGCTGAAACGGTTGTGACTGCATTTGGTGTACAAAAAAAGGAAACTGTGGTTGGTTCTGTTGGAACTATTAGTGCAGAAGATATAGAAAATAGGCCTTTGTCTAATGTGGCAAAAGCATTAGATGGTGCTGTAGCTGGTGTACAAGTTTCTACTGGTTCTGGACAACCTGGTTCTGGATTATCGGTGCAAGTTCGTGGAGTAGGTTCTTACAATTTATCGAGTTCGCCTTTGTATGTTGTAGATGGTGTTATTTACACAGGAAGTTTGCAAGATTTGAATCCGAATGATATTCAATCTTTAACAGTCTTGAAAGACGCTGCTTCAACTTCCTTATATGGTGCATCTGCAGCAAATGGAGTGGTGATGATTACAACAAAAAAGGGTAAAAAAGGTAAAGGATCGTTTAGATTATCTTCTAATACAGGAGTTGTAACAAGAGCTACGCCAGAATATTCAAGAGTGGGAGCTGGAGATTATTATGTTGCCACTTGGGAATCTATGCGAAATGGCTATTTAGCTTCGAATTCTTCTGCAACATTGGCACAAGCGAATGCTTATGCTTCAACTAATTTAATTACAAATAATCTTAAAAATAATATTTACGGAGTTGCCAATGATCAGGTTGTGGTTGATGGAGTTTTAACTTCGTCAGATGCTTTGTACAATGATTTTGATTGGCAAGATTATATTTCTCGCACTGGATCTTTTCAAAAGTATGATATAGATTATTCGGGTGGTGATGAGAAGACGACTTATTTTGCAGGGTTTGGTTATAATAAAGAAACTGGTTATGTGATTAAGTCTGATTTTGAGCGTTATAATGCACGTGTAAATGTGGATTCTCAAGTTACAGATTGGTTAAAATTAGGAACTAATTTAACAGGAAGTTTAATAAAATCGAATCAAGCAGATTCGAGTGGAGGTTCTTCTTACATCAATCCATTTTATTTTACACGAGCAATGGGGCCAATTTATTCAC
Source organism: Empedobacter falsenii (assembly GCF_019308355.1). Classification (GTDB taxonomy): domain Bacteria; phylum Bacteroidota; class Bacteroidia; order Flavobacteriales; family Weeksellaceae; genus Empedobacter; species Empedobacter falsenii_B. Next base: position 67,260 of record NZ_JAAGKM010000005.1, read on the forward strand.
CTTATTTGTATGATGCAAATGGACAACGTGTTTATGATACCGAAGGAAATCCTGTTTATGATGGAAACGAATCTCGTGGTAGAGGTTCTAGTGCAAGTTCTGGACGAAATGTGTTGCAAGAAACGTTATTGAACAATCAGTATCAAGATACAAATTCGATTAATTCAAGATTCAATGCAGAGATTAAACTTGCAAAAGGTTTAACATTTACTTCAAACTTATCATATGATGTAAGAAATTACAAATACAAAGAATATGGTAATAAAGAAATTGGAGATGCGTCTGGTACTGCTGCTTTAGAAATTACGGAATATAAGTATACAGGTACAACATTCAATCAAATCTTAAATTATAGAAAATCATTCGGTTTACACAACTTCGATGCAATCTTAGGTCACGAAAGTTTTGAGAGAAAAACTGATTATTCTAATATTCGTAAAACTGGAGAAACTGTTTCTGGTATTTATGAACTAGTCAATTTCTTGAATACAACAAGTGCAACGGGGTACAATTACATCATTAGAAAAGAAGGATATTTTGCACGCGTTAACTATGATTATGCAAGCAAATATTTGTTGTCTGCTTCTGCTCGTTTAGATAAGTCATCTCGTTTTTCGGATGAAAATAATCAAGGTATTTTCTGGTCTGTAGGTGGTGGATGGAATATTCATAAAGAGGATTTCTTAAAAGATTCATCAGTGATTAATGAATTAAAATTACGTGCTTCTTATGGACAAGTAGGGAATGATGGTGGAATTGATGAAGAACCAGGTTATCAAGTCGATTTAGATTTATATTCTTTGGGATATAACAATGGGACAGAATCGGGAGTCTTACTTGGTCAAGTTGGTAATTCTAACTTAACATGGGAGTCTAAAAATTCGTTTGATGTAGGGTTAGATTTTGCTTTGTTCAGAAATAGAATTTCAGGATCGTTAGAATATTATTTACAAGATGTAAAAGATATGATTTTCGCTGTTCCTGTGCCAAATTCTGCTGGAGTTCCAGGAAACTCTATTTATCAAAATATTGGTAAAATGAGAAATCAAGGAGTCGAGCTTTCATTAAATTTTGGAATTGTCAGAAATGAAAAATTTTCATGGGATTTAGGTTTGATTGCTGCTCATAATGAAAACGAAATGTTGAAAATGGCAAATGGAGCGGATGATGCAATTATTAATGGAACAAAACGTATTGCAGAAGGTCATTCTTTGTATGATTTCTGGTTACGTCAATGGTATGGAGTAGATTCTTCGGATGGAGCGGCATTGTATGTCCAAGATCCAACAAAAGCAGACGATTCTAATACGCGTACAGTTAACGGAACTAAAGTAACGACTAATTATGCAAATGCATTGTATGCTTATTCAGGTTCAGCATTACCAGACGTTTATGGTAGTATTACAAATAATTTCAGAATAGGAAATTTTGATGCATCTGTGATGTTGAATTATCAATTAGGAGGAAAAACATACGATAGTAATTATGCTTTATTAATGAGCTCTTATCCGCAAGGGCAAGCAATTAGTACAGATATGTTATCAGCTTGGAAAAATCCAGGAGATGTTACAAATGTTCCGATTATGAGTACGGCAAATACAACAAATGCTTCTGCTGCTTCTACGAGATGGTTGGTTAGTTCAGATTATTTAACAATCAGAACAGTGCAATTAGGTTACAATTTCGATAAAAGAGCAATTGAAGGAATTGGTTTAAGCAATTTGAGAGTGTATGTTTCTGGTGAGAATTTATATTCTTGGACTGCAAGACAAGGTTTAGAGCCAGCACAATCATTCAATGGTACAACAACTTATCGTTACACACCGTCTAGAACGGTCAGTTTTGGACTAAATGTTTCTTTCTAAAATTGAATTTATAATGAAAAAAATAAAATTATTACTAGCAGTTATTGCAATATCGTCGCTTTCGCTATCATCGTGTAGTGATGATTATTTAGATGTTGTTCCGACATCCTCAGTAAGTGACCAAACTATTTATTCTACAGCAGATAACTTAATGGCTGCAATAAATGGAATGCATAGAAATATGTATGTTAGACAAAATTCTTCTCAAGGAAATAATGGATATACTGCACAATTGATTATTACAGATGTAATGGGAGAAGATGTTGTATTTCCTTCTACTGGAAATGGCTGGTTTGTAAGTGAATTAAGATGGATTTCTCAAAGCAACAATTCTTCTACAACTTCATCTTATCCTTGGACATTTTGGTACGAAATGATCAAAAATGCTAATAACATTATTACATACGGAGATGATGCATCGGGAGATCAGGATATAAAAGATCAAGCTATTGGAGAAGCCTATGCTTACCGTGCATTTGGATATTTTCAATTAGTTCAGTTGTATGGTAAAAGATATGTAGCAGGTGCCGCAAATTCTGATTTAGGAGTTGTTTTAAGAGATGATCCAAAAGATGTTGATCCAAAAACGCGTGCAACTGTACAAGAAGTTTATACTGAAATTTGGAATGATTTAGCCAAAGCAGAAACTTATTTAACAGGAAAAAAAGCGTCTAATGCTTCACATTTTTCGATCGAAAATGTAAAAGGTATTATGGCAAGAGTTGCTTTGGTTCAGCAAGATTATGCAAAAGCTGCTGAATATGCTAACGAGGTAAAATCACAATTTTCGTTAATGTCACAAACGCAATACAAAGCTGGGTTTAATGATTATTCAAATCCAGAATGGATGTGGGGCGTAACAATTCAAGAAGATCAATCCGACTATTTCGGAAATTTCCATGCTTATATGTCTCGAAATTACAATTCATCTCAAATTCGTACTGCTCCAAAAGTGATGAATACCAATTTGTACAATGCTTTTCCAACAACAGATGTTCGTACGCAAGTTGTGGATCCGACAGGAAAGCATACAAGTTTAGATTTACCGTCTAACTATTCACTATTTGCATATACATCTCAAAAATTTTTAGCACAAAGTACATCAAGTTCTTTAGGAGATGTACCGTTTATGCGTGTGGCAGAAATGTATTTGATAGAAGCAGAAGCGTTATATAAATTAGGAAAAGAAACAGAATCTAAAGCAGTATTAACAACTTTAGAAAAAGCAAGGGATACATCTTTCACAGGATTTACAACTTCTGGGGATGCATATTATCAACAGATTTTACTGAATAGACGAATCGAATTATGGGGAGAAGGATTTAGATTCTTCGATTTAAAACGATTAGGTCAAAAATTAGATCGTACAGGAGCAAATCACAATGCAACTGTTATTAACAACGTTTATACAATAGAGCCAACAGATTTAAAATGGCAATGGATAATTCCTGTCGCTGAAATCAATTCGAATCCGTTGTGTGAACAGAATCCATCGTGATAACATTTTTTATATATATCTTCTCCTCATAGAGAAATATAACATTTTTAGAGGTTTTCCATTTGGAAAGCCTCGATTTTATTTAAAAAAAAATTATGTATACTAAAATATAGTAAACAAAAAAAACCTCAAGCGATTCACTTGAGGTTTTTTGTTATTTTTCTGCTTCTATAGTATTATTTAAGCTATTCTTTTGATTTTTTTGACGCTCTTTTTCTTCGTCAGATAATTTATCTTCAAGATTTTTTTTCACATCATTTAGCATTTCTTTGAATTTTTCAGGCTGCATCATATAATATTTGTAACTCTCAGAAAATTGATGAAACGTGATATCATAACTTTTCATAATATCTACGGCATCTTTTGCTAAATCTATACTTTGATCTTGTTGTTGAGTAGGAAACATCTGCAAGCCTTGTTGACTAATATATAAATCAGTAAGAATATCAATCATTTCAGATTTACCGATGAGATCTTTTGGTTTGTCGTAATTTTTTGGTGCGCAACTAAAAATACTCAAAAAAATCAGTGATAAAAAGATCAAGTTTTTCATAATTTGCCAAATATTTTTCTTAATCGTAACGAAATTACACCAAAAACGGCTTCTCCAATAATATCAGAACTAATTTTTGATTCGCCTAAAGTTCTGTCTGTAAATATAATTGGAACTTCTTTGAGTGTAAATTTTTTAATCCAAGTTTTGTACTTCATTTCAATCTGAAATCCATACCCTTTGAATTGTATTTTATCCAAATCCAGAGACTTCAACACGTTTGCTCTATAACCAACAAACCCTGCTGTAGCATCATGAACAGGTAATCGCGTGATGATGCTCACATATTTCGACGCAAAATAAGACAATAAAACTCTGTTCATTGGCCAATTCACAACATTTACACCATTAGAATAGCGTGAGCCAATAGCTAAATCGGCACCATCTGCTAAAGCTTGGTATAAGCGAGGTAAATCATTTGGATTATGCGAAAAATCGGCATCCATTTCGAAAATATATTCGTAATTATTTGCTAAAGCCCACTTAAATCCATGTACATAAGCGCGTCCTAAACCATCTTTTGTGGTACGAATTTCTAAATGCAAACGTCCATTAAACTCAGGAATCAAACGTTTTACAATATCATTCGTTCCGTCTGGGGAACTGTCGTCAACAATAAGCACATCAAATGCTCCGTCAACAGCCAAAGCTGCACGAATAATGGCTTCTATGTTTTCTTTTTCGTTATAGGTCGGGATAATAACTAATTTGTCCGACATAAATATTATTTTGTGGGCATAAAGATAGTTATAAGATTGTTAGTCTTTTGTATTTTTGAAAAAATTATGAAAACAAACGATTTAATCTCGATAGGAAAAAATACACTTGGCAATGATACTGTTCTTATTGCTTTGACGGTGTGTTTGTTATTGGTTTGTGCAGCAAAATACTTGTTTGCTAAAAATTTCAAAACGCTAGATAATAAAACCGAATACATGAGTTTTACAGATGATAATACGACCTTATTTAGTTTTATTGTCAATGGTGTGACGGTTTTACTGATAAGTTTGTTGTTGGTTTCGTATTTTGATATTACGTATAATCATATTCCAAATTTTAAGTTTTATTATCTTTCACGTGTCGGAATTACCTTTGGTGTAATCAGTTTGATTATGCTCTTTAGGTTGATGATTGAGGTAATTTTTTATCGTGTTTTCTACGAATCTAGTTCTCTTTCATATTTTATGAAAAGTTCGAGTTTTGTTAATGCAAAAAATGTTTTACTCTTACTTATTATTTGTTTTTTGTTTTTTTACACACAAATTAACAAAGATTACTTGATGGTGATTGGCTTTATTTTGTTGTTTTTGAATAGAATATTCGAAATTTATCATATATATGCAAAACAAATAAGTGACAATAAATCAGTTTGGTATTATAATATTTTGTACCTTTGCACCCTAGAAATTTTACCTATAATGGTATTAGCAAAACTATTAATTGTAGGTAAAGTAATCTAAAATTACTATGAAAGTTAAATCAATATTAGTATCTCAACCTAAGCCTCAGGCAGAAAACTCGCCATACTACGAGATTGAAAAAAGAAATAAAATCAAAATTGATTTTAGACCATTTATCCAAGTTGTCGGAATAGACGCTAAAGAAGTAAGACAACAAAAAATTGACTTTAGCAAAGTGACTGCTGTAATTTTTACAAGTAGAAACGCTATTGATCATTTTTTTCGTTTAGCAGAAGAAATGCGCTTTACTGTTCCTGACTCTATGAAATATTTTTGCGAATCAGAAGCAATTGCATTCTATTTACAGAAATACATTGTTTACAGAAAACGTAAAATTTATATTGGAGAAAAAGTTTTTGCGGATATGGTGCCTTTATTTAAAAAGCACAAAGACGAAAACTTCTTATTACCAGCATCTGATGTTTTAAAACCAAATGTTCCTACTTTATTAGATAGTTTAGGATTAACTTGGCAAAAAGCAACTTTGTTTAGAACTGTATCGAGTGATTTATCTGATTTGTCTGATGTAAAATACGATATTTTAGTATTCTTTACACCTTCAGGAATCAAATCATTATTTGAAAATTTCCCAGATTTCGTGCAAGAAAATACAAGAATTGCCGTTTTCGGAAAATCGACAGTAGATCAAGCAAAAGAGATGGGATTACGTGTAGACATTGAGGTGCCAACACCACAAACGCCTTCAATGACAATGGCGTTAGATAAATACGTGAAAGAAGCAAATAAATCAAAATAATATTCGCTTTACCCTTCTCTCTAATTAAAAAATATGTAAATTAAAGAGATGGAAAAAAGATGGGAAATAAAAGAACAGCCCAATACTGAAGTTGTTAAGGATTTAAGAGAATCGCTTAACATATCTGAGGTGCTTGCTATTTTATTAGTCCAACGTGGAATTACGAATTTTGCTCAAGCCAAATCGTATTTTAATCCATCCTTAGACGAATTGCATGATCCTTTTTTGATGAAAGGAATGTCTGATGCGGTTTCACGTATCAAAAATGCAATTGATGATGAAGAAAATATCTTAATATTTGGAGACTACGATGTAGATGGAACGACAGCTGTAACTTTGTTTTACGAATTTCTGACTTCTATCTACTCGAAAGTCTTTTTTTATATTCCAGACCGAAATAATGAAGGTTATGGAATCTCTCAACAAAGTATAGAATTCGCTGTACAAAACAATATTTCACTTGTAATTGCTTTAGATTGTGGAATAAAAGCACACGAAGAAATAAAATATGCTCAATCAAAAGGCATCGATTATATTATTTGTGATCACCATTTGCCAGATCGTTCTGTGCCAAAAGCCTACGCGGTTTTAGATCCGAAACAAAAGGGTTGTCGTTATCCTTACAAAGATTTGAGCGGTTGTGGCGTTGGGTTTAAATTGGTGCAAGCTTATACAGAGAAATTCAATCTTCCGAAAGAAAATCTTTTACCATTTTTAGATTTAGTTGCAGTAAGTATTGCGGCTGATATTGTTCCGATTACAGGAGAAAATCGTGTATTGGCTTTTGCTGGTTTGAAACGATTAAATTCAGAACCTCGTTTAGCTTTTCAGCAATTAATTCCGACTAATATTAAAAATAATGTCAATATTTCGAATGTTGTTTTTTCTATTGCGCCAAAAATTAATGCTGCAGGTCGTATAAAACACGGTTCGGAAGCGGTTCGTTTTATGTTGAGTACAGATGAAGAGGATTGCCGTAAATATTTGAATGATATAAATTCATTAAATAATGAACGCAAAACCTTGGATCTTGATATGACACATGATGCACTTTTTCAACTGAATCAAATTAATACCAAAGAAAAATATTCGACCATTGTTTACGATGCTTCTTGGAATAAAGGAGTAATCGGAATTGTTGCTTCTCGTTTGGTCGATTTGTATTATAAACCAACCATTGTTTGCACGAAGAATAATGAAGGCGAAATTGTATGTTCGGCTCGCTCTATTCAAGAGTTTGACATACATTCGGCAATCGAAAAAAACAAAGATTTGTTAACACAGTTTGGTGGACATATGGCTGCTGCTGGTTTGGCAATGAAAGAAGAAAATTTTGAAGAATTCAAGATTAGATTTGATCAAACAGTGAAAGAAATGTCGAATGGAAAACATTTTACGCCATCAATTTTGATCGATAAAGAAATTTCTTTTAATGATATGACGCGTTCTTTCTTGGAATCGGTGATGCGAATGGCGCCTTTTGGACCAGATAATATGAATCCAGTTTTTATTTCAAAGGATTTATTGGCAACCGATTTCCGATTAGTTGGTAAAGAACACGCGCGTTTGTACGTACATCAGCGCGATACACGTATTACGTTTCCTGCGATTGGTTTCAAATTAGGGAAATTTGGACCAAAATTAGAGAAAGGACAATCGTTTGATATGGTTTACACAATCGGAATGAATTATTGGCAAGGAAAAGGAACTTGGCAATTGAATATCAAAGATATTCGTTTCAACGATTAATGATTCCCTTCTATAACCAAAACCATTTCACCTTTTAAATTTCTTTTTTCAGCTATTTCGGCTAATTCAGTTAATGTTCCGCGTAAAGTTTCTTCAAATTTTTTCGAGATTTCGCGTGATAAACTTGCTTTGCGTTCAGCTCCAAAAGCTTCGGCTAAATCTTTTAATGTGCGTCCAATTTTATGTGGAGATTCGTAGAAAATCATCGTTTTCTTTTCTTCTAACAATGAATCTAATTTAGATTTTCTTCCTTTTTTTACAGGTAAAAATCCGACAAAAGTAAATTCGTTATTTGGTAATCCAGAAACAACTAATGCAGGAACAAAAGCGGTTGCACCTGGTAGACATTCTATTACAATATTATTTGCCACACACTCCTTGGCTAACAAATAACCTGGGTCAGAAATACCTGGAGTTCCAGCATCTGTAATAATCGAAATGATTTGACCATCTTTTAACTGACGAATAATATCCTCAGTTGCTTGATGCTCATTGTGCATATGATAGCTACGCATTGGAGTAGAAATTTCGAAATGTTTCAGTAAAATACCACTATTTCGCGTGTCTTCTGCCAAAATCACATCTGATTCTTTTAGCACATCAACCGCTCTAAATGTCATATCTCCTAAATTTCCGATTGGCGTCGGAACCAAATATAATTTTCCACTCATGCGACAAAGTTACAAAGTAATTTCAAAAGAAAAAGCCAGCAAATTAGCTGGCTTCCTATATTATTTCAAAATATCTGCTAAATCTGCAATATCTTCAGCCGAAACTTTGTCCAAAATTTTGTCTAAATCTGTTCTAGGAATATCTAATTTCGAATCGATAACCAATACATTTCGTAAACCGTTAATTCCAAAAATCATTTTCTTAACTCGTCCGCCATCTTCTTGTAATGAAATGTTCAAACGGCTGTCTTTCGCTTTGAATTTTACTAAGTTCTCATATTTTTCACCACGCATAGATGACTGCAAATCATTCATGATTCTTTTTTGCTTTCCTTGTCCAGCATCTGAAACAACAAAAACTTTAGCCGATTTTAAATAATTAAATAAATCTGTTCCACCAGCTTTTCCAGCTAATTTCAACGCAAAAGAAGGTAAAGGAATTACAGTAGATTGATTATCATATTTTTTGTAGAATTCTTGCATGTTGCTTGTTGTACCGCAAGATTGCAATGTTAACAATACTGCTATAAAAGATAAACCGATTATTTTTTTCATTGTTGTTGTGCTTATAAATTAGAAAAAGCTATTACAACTCTCGTACCGAAAATTATTAAGTTTAAAAATATTCAATAATTCCTAAAACCAAATAGACAATTGAAGAAATTATCAGGAAAAATCCTATTATAATTCCACCTATTAATCGATTATAAGCTAAAACTTTAAAACCGTCTTTTAAATGGTCTAATTTATTTTCTCTTTTTACTGCATAATCAATTCCAAATTTAGGTTTCGATTTTTTATTTTTATAATATGGATAATAGAAAGGAGATATAAATATTAACATTCCTAGACCTAATAAAAAACCAACTAAAGCTTTTTCTAAATACTCATTTTCCATTACAAATAACTTTTTATCATTTCCAAAATTGATTCATCATCCAAACCAACGATTTCTTCTAATTCGGTAATCGAAGCGTGTTCGATAAATTCGTCTGGATAACCGTTGATTGTAATATTTCCTTTGTAATGTATTGAATTCAGAAACTCTAAAATTCCACTTCCAAAACCTCCTTTTTTAATCCCATCTTCAAAAGTTAGTATGGTAGAATATTTCAACGAAATAGCTTTTAAACGAGATTCATCTAAAGGTTTGATAAAAGGAAAATCAATCAAAGCAACTTTATCTTGAAGATGATTTTGGATGATAATTTCTTCGATTCGAGAACTAATCAATCCAGTCGAAAGAATTGCTAATTGATTTCCTTCAAAAATAATTTCAGATTTACCGATTTCTATTTTTTCGACTTTAGAATTACTTGTTTGGATATTATTTTTTGGATAACGAATTGCAAAAGGACGAGTTGTAAACTGTGCTGTATACAATAGATTTTTGAAATCTTTTTCGTTTCGAGGCGAAGACACAATCATATTTGGAATTTCGCGTAAATATGCTATATCAAAATAACCATGATGCGTTGCGCCATCTGTACCAACGAATCCTGCACGATCAATACAAAACACAACTGGTAGATTCTGTAACGCTACATCGTGTATCACTTGGTCGTAGGCACGTTGTAAAAATGTCGAATAAATCATACAATACGGAATGGTGTTTTGCGTCGCCAGACCAGCTGCAAACGTTACCGCATGTTGTTCTGCAATTCCGACATCAAAAACTCGTTTTGGGAAATCTTGATGACATTTTACTAAATTGCTTCCTGTTAACATAGCAGGCGTTATGGCTACAATTTGTGAATTATTTTCAAGTAATTGATGCATGGTTTTTCCAAAAACATCTTGATACGATTTTTCTTTTTTCTTCGATTTTATTTCACCCGTTTCTTTATCGAACAAACCAGGAGCATGCCATTTTACTTGATCGATTTCGGCTTGTTCGTAACCTTTTCCTTTTGTTGTTTTGATGTGTAAAACTTTTGGACCTCTGATTGAATCAGCTTTATTGAAAGCATTCAGTAATTCATCAAAGTTGTGCCCATCAATTGTTCCGATGAAATTTAAACCAAAATTGGTAAAGATATTTTCGGATTGATTTTCTAATGATTTAAAATGTTTTTTCAAACCACCAACCGAAGGATCAATTCCGATATCATTATCATTCAAAATCACTAAAACATCCAAATCTGTCGATCCAAGGTGATTCAATGCTTCTAAACTCATTCCAGAAGTAATTGATGCGTCACCAATAATTGCAATATGTTTTCTATTGATTTGATTGATTTTATCTGCTGTTGCCATCCCAACAATTGCTGAAATAGATGTAGAAGAATGTCCCGTTCCAAATGTATCAAACTCACTTTCTGTACGCGTTGGAAAACCAGAAATACCATCTTTCTGACGAAGAGAATCGAAAATTTGTTGACGACCAGTCAAAATTTTATGTGGATAACATTGATGACCTACATCCCAAATCAACAAATCTTTAGGTGTATTGTAGTGATAATGTAATGCAATCGTTAATTCAATCACACCCAAACTAGCACCTAAATGTCCTGGTTTTACACTCAAAGTATCCAAAATAAACTCGCGCATCTCGTGAGCTAAAGCAGTTAATTGAGACGCTTCAAAAGTCCTAAGTTCCTTAGGATGATTGATTTTTGAAAGTAGATTATCCATTATTCTTTTACAAAATTACATTTTTCTGAGGAATTTTCCGTACCTTTGCATGTTACAAAATTTAATGTAACATGTTCCAAATAGGAAAAACCCTTGTATCTGAAGAACTACTAAATGAAGATTTTGTTTGTAATCTTAACAAATGTAAAGGGATTTGTTGTGTAGAAGGTGACGCAGGAGCGCCTTTGAATGATGACGAACTAACTGTATTAGACGATATTTATGAAGATGTAAAACCTTATTTGCGTCCCGAAGGAATTGCGGTGATTGAGCAAGAAGGTAAATACACAATGGATACTGACGGCGATTGGGTAACTCCATTAGTCAATAATCGCGAATGCGCCTATTTAGTTTTCGAAGAAAATGGTTTTTCAAAATGCGGTATTGAAAAAGCATACGAAGACGGAAAGGTCGATTATAAAAAACCAATTTCTTGTCATTTGTATCCAGTTCGTGTTAAGGAATATTCAAATTTCACTTCTGTGAACTATGATGTATGGGATATCTGCTCAGATGCTTGTACCTTAGGAAAAGAATTGAAAGTGAATGTTGCAACATTTGCAAAAGATTCGTTGGTCCGAAAATTTGGACAAGAATGGTACGATGAATTAATGGACATTCAACAAGAATTAAACAACCAAAAAAAGTAAAAAAAAAATTATTATGTCAATAACAAGAGCAAGAAGATCTACTGACGCTATTGAAAGATTATATATCTCTATGCGTCATTTATTTCATAGAGGAGTGTACCGTCCATCTGGTGCGCCTGGAAAAATATTAAGAAATTTATTATTCGAAATCAATCCTGAAATCTACGGATCAATGACAGATCCAAACAAAGTAGAATTAAGCGGATTAATGTACGTTTTAGATCGTTTACCAGAAGGAATTGTAGAAACACCTTATGTGTCTTTTACATCTGACGAAGGCTATGATCGTTCTATTTTCACACCAATTATTCCTGCAAAACGTCGTCGTTTTTGCTATAGAATTGATGATGATCAAATGAATATCGAAATTTCTCGCGGTCGTTCTGATATCTATGATGTGTTGACGCACTTAACGTTTTTATATAACGAGGCAGATAAAATCAGAAATAGAGCATTCAGTAACGAAACACTTTCTAAAAGTAGAGCGTGGGAATTTATCGAAAATGTTGCATTTAATGAAGTTGAAATTTCTCGAAAAGAACGCGAAGTTGCTTTGATGCATTTATCGACGATTTTAGGAAGAACATTTGAAGAAACACAAGAAATTCATCATTATTTCAGTAAAGCAGACGACAAAGATTATTTTTTCCGTGTAGTTTATTGGATGGGATATACTAGCCAACAAGATCGTATCGGAACAAAGAAACGTGAAATTACATTTACGTCAACTTTACGTGAATCGATTGGTCATCATATGATTGGAGAAAAATGGGCGAATGAAATCAAACGTGTATTATTCGAAAATAATCTTCAAGATAAAAACATTCACATCATTTCTGCTAATATGCATAGTGTGTCTAACATGTTGTATGCCTATGATGGATTAAAAAGAAAATACAAAAATGATGGTGTAGAAATTTACGAAGATTTGAGTGCGGCAAACAACAAAATGTTGCGCGATTCGTTAAATGAATACACTCAACAAAATGGTTTAGTTTACATCAAAGATCAATCAGGAACAAATATCGATGTTCAAATTATTGATTTATCTAAAGTAAACATTGCAAATTCAGCATTTTCTTATGCAAAAGATAAGAACAATGAGGTGATTATTGTGATGGATTATGCCTTTGGTGAGCAAGCATTTGAGGCGATGGATGAGTTGTTGAAACCATACAAAGTAGGAGATGTAAAATTCAAAATGAATGTAAAATCTGTTGCGATTATGGGTAAAGCTGGTATTCTTGAAGGAATAAAAGGTGATATAATGATTGCTACAGCGCATGTTTTCGAAGGAACAACAGATAATTATGTTTTTGATAACGAATTAACCGCTGCAGATTTCGAAGGACAAGGTTTAGGTGTTTATGAAGGACCAATGATTTCGGTTTTAGGAACATCATTACAAAATAAAGACGTTTTAGAGTATTTCAAAAATTCGTCTTTCCAAGCGATTGGATTAGAAATGGAAGGTGCGCATTATCAAAAAGCGATTCAGGTTGCGTCAAAAATTAGACATCACATCGATAAAGATGTTAAAGTAATGTATGCTTATTACGCTTCTGATAATCCGTTAGAAACAGGAAGTACATTGGCTTCTGGAGGTTTAGGATTAACAGGTGTAAAACCAACTTATCTAATCACACAAAAGATATTAGAAAAAATTATTAAATAAATTCAATGAAGAATTTTTCCATTTTAGGCTACGGTCATATTGGACGTGTACATCAACAAGCGATAGAAGAAACGGAAAATGCGCAATTAATTTCGGTGATTGATTTCAATTTACCAGAAGATTTACCTTTCAAAGGTTATTCAACACTTGAAAGTTTTCTGAACGAAGATCAAGAAACTGATGTTGTTGTGATTGCTACGCCAAATGGTTTGCACCGCGAACATGCGATTCGTTGTTTAAAAGCGGGAAAAAATGTTTTGATTGAAAAACCAATTGCATTAACTGTAGAAGATATTACTGAAATACTGAAAGTTGCTGACGAAAAGAAACTTAGAGTTTTTACGTCGATGCAGCTTCGTTTTTCTCCAGTTGTGCAATATGTAAAGAATTTGATAGATAATAATTCATTAGGGAAAATTTTCATGGTGAATATTAATTGCTATTGGAATCGTAACAAGAATTATTACAAGTTGCGTGAATGGCACGGAAACCAAGAAATGGATGGAGGTGTTTTATTTACTCAATTTTCGCATTTTGTTGATATCATGAATTTTTGGTTTGATGAGGTAATTTGTACAAATTCAAAAAGTTTCAATTTTACGCATCAAGAAGTGACAGAATTTGATGATTCGGGTTGTGTTGATTTTACTGCCGATGGAGCAATCGGACATATGATTTATACAACGTCAGTTTTCAATAAAAATTTCGAAAGTAATATCACGCTTATTGCTGAAAAAGGAACAATAAAGATTGGAGATCAATATCTTAATCAAATGATTTATTCTGATTTAAAAAATGTGTGTTGTTCAAACAAAATTTCTACTGAACAAAAGAATTTTCATCCTAACGCCATTGCCGAAATTTCTGACGCGTTAATCCGTCATAATGAATCTTTGTTAGATGGAAAATATGCTGTAAATTTAGTCAAGTTTATTTCGGATGCGAATCATTTGGCAACAGAAAATAAGCAAGAACTTAAAATAGAAAACTATGAAATTTCACACTCGTAAATGGGTAAAACCAGAAGATCTTAACCCAAACAAAACACTTTTTGGAGGAAAGCTTTTGGCTTGGATTGATGAAGAAGCGGCGTTGTATAGCATTGTGCAATTAGAAAATTCGCATGTTGTGACCAAATATATGTCGGAAATCAACTTTATGGCTTCGGCTCGTGAAGGTGATATTGTAGAAATTGGAATTGAAGTGGTGAAATTTGGAACAACTTCATTGGTTTTACAATGCGAAGTACGTAACAAAATGACGCATGAAACCATTATTACAGTCGATCGAATTACGATGGTAAATTTAGATGCAGAAGGAAAACCAAAACCACACGGGAAAACACAAATAGAATATGTGGTGGATCGTTTAGCTGGAAAAGGTTAAAAAATTATATCAATAAAAAAGTCGAAACATTGTTTCGACTTTTTTATTTTATTCTGTAATAAACAACGATTTTAATTCGTGTGCATCAGCAGGATTCATTCTGCCAGCCAAAATCAAACTTAATTGTTTACGACGCAAAGCAGCTTCATAACGCTCGATTTCTTGTTCAGATTCTGGAATTAATTCAGGGACTTGAACAGGTTTATTATCATTATCAACGGCTACAAATGTATAAATACCGCTATTTGTTTGGTTATAAACACAATTTTCGTAATCGTAAACATAGACATCAACATACACTTCCATCGATGATTTGAATGCGCGAGTTACTTTAGATTCTAACTTCACTGTACTTCCCATCGGAATCGGAATGTTAAACGCAACGTGATTGACACTTGCTGTTACAACCAAAAAACTTCCACCATGCATTTTCGCAGAAATAGAAGAAATTCTGTCCATAGAAGCCAATAATTCGCCTCCGAACATGTTTCCTAAGTTGTTGGTTTCATTCGGTAAAACCAAGTTTGTCATTACTGCTAACGACTCTTTTGCTGTTTTTGCTTTCGCCATAAACTTTTGTTTGTTGGGTGCAAATTTCAACAAAATATTCGAGTTTTGAAACAGTTATTATCGTTGTGTTAAGTATTTGTAATTGAGTTTTTTATTAAATCAATAAAATTTTATAGTTAAAAAATGTTAATATAGATTATTGTATTATTTCAAGTCTTACATTTGAACAGAATTATGAAAATGTTTATCACATACTTGCTGTCTGCTTTATTTCTGCTATTTTTTGCGGAAACTAAAGTGTTTGCGGGTACTCAACATTTTCAAGGAAATTTAACTTCGCAGACAGTT
Source organism: Empedobacter falsenii (assembly GCF_019308355.1). Lineage (GTDB taxonomy): Bacteria > Bacteroidota > Bacteroidia > Flavobacteriales > Weeksellaceae > Empedobacter > Empedobacter falsenii_B. The sequence goes on from NZ_JAAGKM010000005.1 coordinate 83,016, forward strand.
GTTAACGATAATACACATATTTATCACGCAAGTAAAATTGTTGAAACTAAATTTTCTAAAACTTCAAATTCAAATCAATTTCAAGAATTTAATCCAAGTATCGAAACGATTGATGATGATTTTCAGACATCAAACAAAATCGATTTAGAAACTTGTATCAAACTATTAAGTGTTGTTCTGGTTTTAAACTTTATGATTCAAGGTTTAAGAAAGAAGCACATCTTCTACAATAAAACCATCAAATTTTCGAGTTGTAAGTAAATTTTGTTACGTACAATTAGAATTTGATTGATTTCTTAAATTTTTAAAATTACACCAAAAATTAGTGTTCAGTTCATGAATAGCTGAATGTTAACCAATTTTTGTATGTAATATTTTTTGGTAAAACTACTTCTGCCAAGAAATCCATTTCATCAAATTTTACATTTAATAGTTAGAAGAATTATGAAAAGAGTCGCATTATTTGTAGCTCTAAGTACTGTATTGTTGACAACAAGTTGTTCATCAAAAAAACAGGAAAAAGAAGAAGTGAAAGATTATCCAATCACAACGCCAATCAAAATGGATACGATTGTAGATAAGGATTATGTAGCCCAAATTCAATCGGTACGAAACATCGAAATTCGTGCGCAAGAAAAAGGTTATTTGCAAAAAGTTTTTGTGGATGAAGGTCAACATGTACAAGCTGGTCAATTGTTGTTTCGCATTATGCCTTCGATGTATCAAGCCGAATATTTAAAATCGAAAGCTGAGGTAAAAGAGGCACAAATTGAATTACAAAATTCAGCAACTTTGGCTGATAATAATGTCGTTTCTAAGAACGAAAAAGCCATTGCGCAAGCACGATTAGAAAAATCGAAAGCAGAAATGCAATTGGCTCAATTACATTTATCATTTACAGATATTCGTGCACCATTTTCTGGTGTTATTGATAGAATTCCTATGAAATTGGGAAGCTTGATTGACGAAGGAATGTTATTAACAAATTTATCTGATAACTCATCAATGTTTGCTTATTTCAACGTTTCTGAACCTGAATATTTAGATTATCAAACAAATATTCAAGATAGAGCGAATAAACAAGTTTCGTTGATTATGGCGAATAATAAACCTTTACCAGAAAAAGGTTTGGTAGAAACGATAGAAGGAGAATTTAACAACGAAACAGGAAATATTGCGTTTCGTGCACGTTTTGCAAATCCAAATCATCTGTTAAGAAATGGTGAAACAGGGAAAGTAAAAATGACAGTTCCGTTACATGATGCTTTATTAATTCCACAAAAAGCAACCTACGAAATTCAAGATAAAACCTATGTTTTTGTAGTAGATAAAAATGGTGTTGTCAAATCGAGAAATATCACGATTGGTCTAGAAATGCCTGATGTTTATGTGGTAGAAAGCGGACTTTCGGAGAAAGATAATATTTTGTTAGAGGGTGTTCAGAAAGTGAAAGATGATGATAAAATCAAAACGAAATTTATTGCACCAAGAAAAGTTCTTTCATCGTTGAAATTAAAATCAAACTAATCTAAAAAATTCAAAGTTATGTTTGATAAATTTATTCGAAGACCCGTTCTATCGATTGTCATTTCGTTGATTATAGTTTTCTTAGGAATTCTATCATTAGTCAAATTACCCGTAACGCAGTTCCCTTCAATTTCGCCACCAAAGGTGAATATTACAGCGGAATATCCGGGTGCAAATAATGAATTATTAATCAAATCGGTGGTAATTCCATTAGAACGTGCGCTAAATGGTGTTCCAGGAATGAAATATATTACATCTGATGCTGGGAATGACGGTGAAGCGTCTATTCAAGTGATATTTGATTTAGGAACTGATCCCAATATTGCAGCTGTAAATGTGCAAAACCGTGTTTCTTCGGTTGTCAATAAACTTCCGCCTTTAGTAGTTCGCGAAGGAGTGAAAATTACACGCGAAGAATCAAACATGTTGATGTACATTAACTTGTACAGTAACGATCCAAAAGCTGACCAACAATTTTTATATAATTATGCAGATATCAATATTTTATCTGAGTTGAAACGTATTAATGGAGTTGGAGATGCAGATATTTTAGGAAACCGAGAATATGCAATGCGTGTTTGGTTAAAACCAGATAGAATGCAAGCCTATAATATTTCTGCGGATGATGTGATGAAAGCGTTGGATGAACAAAGTATTGAAGCTTCGCCAGGGAAAACAGGGGAAAGTTCTGGAAAACGTTCAGAAGCTTTTGAATATGTATTAAAATATTCAGGTCGATATAACACAAAAGAACAATATGGAAACATCATTTTAAGAGCAAATCCTGATGGAGAAATCTTACGTTTAAAAGATGTTGCTGATATAGAATTCGGAAGTTCGATGTATGATATTTACTCAACATTGAACGGAAAACCTTCTGCCGCAATTGTGATAAAACAATCGTACGGAAGTAATGCGAGTGAAGTGATTAAAAACATCAAAGCATTAATGGCTGATCTTAAAGAGAATAATTTACCAAAAGGAATGGATTACGAGATTTCATATGACGTTTCGAAATTCTTAGATGCTTCAATGGAAAAAGTGGTACATACACTTTTTGAAGCTTTCGTTTTAGTTGGGATTGTTGTGTTTTTATTCTTAGGTGACTGGCGTTCTACATTGATTCCTGCGTTGGCGGTTCCTGTTTCTTTGGTCGGAACTTTTGCGTTAATGAGTTTCTTTGGAATTACATTAAACTTGATTTCATTATTTGCCTTAGTTATGGCGATTGGAGTTGTCGTCGATGATGCGATTGTGGTGATAGAGGCTGTCCACGCCAAGATGGAAGAGAAAAATCTCTCGCCTTTACGAGCGACGGAAGAAGCGATGCGCGAAATTAGTGGAGCAATTATAGCAATCACATTTGTAATGGCAGCTGTTTTTATTCCAGTTGCGTTTATGTCTGGTCCAGTTGGAATTTTTTATCGTCAATTTTCGATTACGATGGCAACATCAATTATTTTATCAGGAATTGTTGCCTTAACGCTTACACCAGCTTTGTGTGCAATGATTTTGAAAAATAATCATAATCAACCAAGAAAGAAAACGATGCTAAATAAATTTTTGTTGAAGTTTAATAATTTGTTCAACAAAGGTTCTTTTAAATACGAAAAAGTTTTAACCAAAACAGTTAACAAACGAACTGTTACATTCGGAATTTTACTTGCATTTTGCGCTGGAGTTTTCTTTTTGAATAATAGTTTGCCTTCTGGATTTATTCCAAACGAAGACCAAGGAATGTTTTATGCAATTATTCAAACACCTCCAGGTTCTACGTTAGAAAGAACGAATGAAGTTTCTCAAAAATTACAAAAAATAGCGGAAGGAATTGATGGCGTTTCATCAGTTTCATCTTTGGCTGGTTATGAGATTTTGACAGAAGGTACAGGAGCAAACTCTGGAACTTGTTTAATTAACTTGAAAAGTTGGGACGAACGTTCTAAGTCTGCGGAAGAAATCATCAAAGAATTAGAAGAAAAAGCTGGAAATATTAATGGTGCGAATATCGAATATTTTCAACCACCATCTGTTCCTGGATATGGAGCTGCAGGAGGTTTCGAGTTGAGATTATTGGATAAAGCGGGTAGTGGAGATTATCATAAAATGGAAGAAGTGAGCCGTGATTTTGTAAAAGAATTAACTCGTCGTCCAGAATTGAGCTCTGTATTCACATTTTATAGTGCTTCCTTTCCTCAATATGTCTTGAAAATTGATAATGATATTGCCGAACAAAAAGGAGTTTCGATCGAAAATGCGATGGATAATTTATCAACATTAGTTGGTTCTAATTACGAAACAAGTTTCATCAAATTTGACCGACCTTATAAAGTGATGGTACAAGCTTCGCCAGAATATCGTGCGCTACCGGAAGATTTATTGAAATTGTATGTGAAAAATGATCAAGGTGAAATGGTTCCATATTCAGCTTTCATGAAAATTGAAAAAGTATATGGTTTATCAGAAATTACGCGTCACAATATGTATAATGCAGCAGAAATTAGTGGTACGCCAGCTTCTGGTTATAGTAGTGGACAAGCGATTGCAGCGATTAATGAAGTAGCTAAGAATACTTTGCCTCGTGGTTTTGGAATTGATTGGGCAGGAATATCGAAAGATGAGGTTTCTCGTGGAAATGAAGCGGTCATAATTTTTGTCATCTGTTTAATTTTCGTTTACATGATTTTAGCAGCACAATACGAAAGTTTTATTTTGCCTTTACCAGTTATTATTTCATTACCAACAGGGATTTTCGGAGCATTTTTCTTCTTGAAATTATTAGGATTAGAGAATAACATTTATGCACAAGTTGCAATGGTGATGTTGATTGGACTTCTCGGTAAAAATGCGGTGTTGATTATTGAGTTTGCAGTACAAAAACATAACGAAGGTTTATCAATTGTAAAATCAGCGATTGAAGGTGCGGGTGTTCGTTTCCGTCCAATTTTGATGACATCATTTGCGTTTATTGCAGGTCTTATTCCGTTGGTTATTGCTTCTGGTCCGGGAGCAGTAGGAAATAGAACAATTGGTACTGCTGCTGCAGGCGGAATGTTGTTCGGAACTATTTTCGGGTTGTTTATTGTGCCTGGTTTGTATGTTGCGTTTGGCGCTTTGGCGGATAAAATGCAATTGGTGAAATACGAAGATGAAAATCCTTTAACAGAAGAAATCACGGAAGATGAATAAAAATAGTTTAAAAAATATAATTGCAATAAGTCTTTTTGGAACAATGATTTGGAGCTGTAAAGCTCCTGCGGTAAGCAAAGAGATTGAAAATCATCAAGCACCAAAAATTCCAGAAGCTTATCAGAATGTTCAAAATGATAATACACCAAGTTCTGGGTTAACGCCTTGGAAACAATTTTTTACTGATCCAAATTTGGTCGTTTTGATTGAAGAAGCGTTAAAAAATAACCAAGAATTGATGATTACACTTCAAGAAATTGAGATTTCTAAAAATGAAGTGTTGTACAAAAACGGAAAATTATCGCCAACTGTTTCAGCAAATGCAGGAATTGGAGTTGAGAAAGTTGGTCGTTATACAAGTCAAGGTGCTGGTGATGCTTCGACTGAGATAAAACCCGGGAAAGAAATGCCTGATCCTTTGATGGATTATGCGATTGGATTGAGCGCTGATTGGGAAGTTGATATTTGGAAAAAATTACGTAATTCGAAAGATGCTTCGATTGCGCGATATTTATCAACGGTAGAAGGAAAGAATTTTGTTTTGACAAATTTAATTTCAGAGATCGCGTCGTCTTATTATGAATTATTGTCTTTAGATAGTCAATTGGAGTTAATTCATCGAAATATTGAGTTACAGAAAGAATCACTTCGTGTAGTTAAAATTCAAAAGGAAGCAGCGCGTGAAACTGAATTAGCGGTGAAAAAATTTGAAGCAGAGCTATTAAAATCAGAAAGTGAAGAGTTTAATATTAAACAAGATATCACAGAAACTGAGAATAGAATTAATGCATTATTGGGAAGATATCCGCAAACGATAAAACGTGATGGTTCGTCTTTTATGGATTTGATTCCACAAACAGTGCATGCAGGAATTCCTTCTGAATTATTATCAAATCGTCCTGATATCAAACAAGCAGAATTAGAGTTAAAAGCTTCTGCTTTAGATGTGAAAGTGGCTCGTGCAGAGTTTTATCCGTCGCTTAATATTTCTGCGGCTTTAGGACTAAATGCGTTCAAACCATCTTATTTGGTAAAAATGCCAGAGTCCATTTTGTATTCATTGGCTGGAGAATTAGCTGCGCCTTTAATCAATAAAAGTGCGATAAAAGCGGAGTTTAATACAGCAAATGCTCATCAAATACAAGCGTTGTACGAATATGATAAAACGATTTTAAATGCTTATTTAGAAGTGTCAAATCAAATGTCGAAGATTAATAATTTAGAACAAAGTTATTCGTACAAAGATAAACAGGCGAAAGCACTTGTAGAATCTATTGATATTGCGAATCAGTTGTTCAAAAATAATCGTGCAGATTATCTAGAAGTGTTAACAACTCAACGTGATTTATTGGATGCAAAAATGGAATTAATCGAAACAAAAGAAAAACAATTAAGTACAGTTGTCGCTATTTACAAAAGTTTAGGCGGAGGCTGGAAGTAGTTTTCATATTCATTCTAACAAAGAAATAAGCTGCCCAAAAGGCAGCTTATTTCGATTTATTTTGTATTAAAAAATGATTTAATTTTCAGTTCTAACCCAAGTTCCAGGAGACTTTTTATTCACATCATTCATATATTTTTGCGCTTCTTCTATATTATTGAAGCTGCTATATGTAACATAATAATAGCGACCTTTTACATAAGAAATTCCAGCATCTTTGTAACCTTGTTTTTTCAATTCTTCAACCAAACGATCAGCATCTTCTTGACGTTTTAATGAAGCCGCAATTACTTGATATTTTTTATTGCTAGATTTTGCAGTTGTTTTAGTTGCAATTTCTTTTTTGTCCTCAACTTTCTTTTCAGCTGTTTTAGGAGTTTCAACTTTCGTTAATTTTTTCGTTTCTGTTTTTACAACTTCTTTTGTCGAAGGTTTTTCCTTTACAATTGCAGTAATTTCCTTTTCAGTCTCATTCAGTTTCGTTTCTTTTACAACTGTAATTTCAACTTTTTTAGGCGTTTCAATTGTATCTGTTTTCGTTACGGTTTCAGCAATTTGATATTCAACCAAAGAAGGTTCAGCAATGGTTTGTGGCATATTATACACATCGTATTGCACTGTAGGTTTTTCAGTTTTGGTTGCGTCATCTTTACCAATCATTGGTAAAACCAAACCGCTCCATTGCTCCGTTACGAATTCTTGCACGGGTTGCGGTGTATTAAAATATAGGAAGCCACCAACAATAATGGGAATTAATGAGGCTGCGGCTAAAAATTTTGACATGTGTTTGTTAGAGGTTTTAGTTTTAGACGAATCTAAAATGTAATTGGCTTGTAAATTTGAAAGACCGTAAGCGGCGATGAAATAATTTTGAGCATTTTCTGGTTTGAAGTCAATTTTTCCAGCGTCATTAAATTGTAATGATCCGATATTTTGTAAGGTTAAAACTTTTCCATTTTTCAAATGTTCTTGCCAAAAATAAACTTGTTCATTCAAAAATGTTTGCGCATTTTCAAAAGACATTGGCTCATCTTCTACAATTTTATTAACCAAAACACCATCACTTTTTGTTAAAGTTGTATTGAAAGAAAGCTCTTTTCTTGGTGGAATAAATGTGTTTGTTTGCTCGTCAAACGCCACATTAGCAGTGTTTGAGATAAACGCACCAAAGTTTGGAACGATTACACAATCGTGCTGAAATAATAATTGACTAATATGCTCTTCTAACCTCATACTACGAAATTAACATTTTTTTTAGATTTAGCAAAAAATAAATACTTAAAATTATTCTTAGTTGGTTTAATATTAATAATTTAACAAAATGCAAACCGATTTACCATATATTTTAGCACTTTCTTTCCAGAAAGGAATTGGCGATATCACGGCTCGAAAAATTATTCAATTTTTTGGTTCGGCAGCGGCTGCTTGGAATTGTAAACCAAAAGATTTGATGCAAATTTCGGGAATTGGACAGCAAATAAGCAAAGATTTTGGGAATAAAAAATGGTTAGATTTAGCTTTTAACGAAATAGAATATTGTAAAAATAATCAAATCAATATTTTAACTTTTTATGATGAAGCTTATCCACAATTCTTAAAAGAATGTATTGATGCACCTTTAGTGATTTTTTGCAAAGGAAATTTAGAATTTAATCATCTCAGTAATAAAAAGATTTCGATTGTTGGAACACGAAAAATGACCAATTATGGACGAAATTTTATTACTGAATTAATTGAAGGTTTAGCTGATTTTGATGTTACAATTGTGAGTGGATTGGCGTATGGTTGCGATATTGAAGCACATTCAAATGCGCTTAAAAATAATGTTGTAACATGGTCGGTAATGGGAACAAATTTTGAACGAATTTATCCTGTTGCTCACAAAAAAATTGCGATTGAAATTTTACAAAAAGGAGGTTGGATTACCGAGCAACCAAGTTTTAAAATTGCTTCACCTGAAGCTTTTTTACAACGAAATCGGATTATTGCAGGTTTGTCGGATATTACAATTGTGGTAGAGTCTGCTTTTAAAGGAGGAAGTTTGGTGACTGCAAAATTTGCAAATGAATATAATCGCGAAGTATTTGCTTTACCAGGGAAATCAACCGATGTGTTGAGTATTGGGTGTAATTATTTGATAAAATCTCATCAAGCTTATTTGGTCGAAAATTCGAAAGATATTATTGATTATTTTAACTTCAATTCGAAGAAGAAACCAAAACAAATAGATTTGTTTATTGAGTTTTCTGATGATGAAAATTTAATTGTAAATTATCTCAAAACCAATGGAAAACAACATATTGATAAAATGTCTTTTGACTTAAATTTGAAATCCTACGAATTGATGCCAACTTTATTAGATTTAGAATTGAAGCAAATAATTTCTACTCTTCCAGGTAAATTTTATGATTTATTGTAACAAGCAATACAATTTTTAGCAAGTTATTTTGTTATAAATTACAGTATTTTTGTGCATTATGAAGACAAAATTGTTCATTTTCATCACCATGATTTTCACAAGTTTAAACGCTCAAAATGATAAAGTGCGTTGGACTGATCTTTTTTCTTACAATAATGTGAAATTGTTGGAAGAAGTAAATGGTGTGATTTATTGTGGAACTGAAAACGGAATTTTCTTGTTCAATCCTCAAAATCCAACAAGTGATTGGATTAAGTTAAATAAAACCAATTTCTTGAACAATGTTGGGGTTTCTGCAATGGCTTATGACAAAGATTCTGATTCGTTTTTAGTTGGTTATGAAAATGGAGGTTTAGATTTATTGAAATCTGGAGAATCAACAATGGTTTTGGATATCAAATGGAATGGTTTTTCGGGTGATAAAAAAGTCAATCATATTTTTATAAATGATGGAATTGCGTTTATTTCTGGAGCTTTTGGAATTGTTTCTTTCGACTTAAAAAAGGAAGAATTTAAAGAGACAACACGTACAAATACAGCTGTTGTAAATGATGCAACAATTTTGAATAATAAACTATATATCGCAACTTCAAACGGAATTTATTCAAGTGAATTAACTTCAAAAAAAATAAATAATCCAAATATTAATTCGTGGACACAGCCAACATTTAATCAAAATGTTACCAATATAGAATTATTTGAAAATGAGATTTATTATTCGGTAAACAATGAATTAAAATCATTAAGTGGAACTTCTACCCCCCCTTTTAATTTGATTAAAGAGTTAAAATCGTCGAATGGTAAATTAATAATTACTCAGAATAATCAAATTTCTGTTTTCAAAGGAGATAATTACCCTTTAATTGATGAAGATGGAAATGAAATAAATTTCAATTCTGGAATTTTTATTAACAATATTTATTTTGGAGGATCTGTAAATCATGGAATTATTAATTTATCTAATCATAAAGAATTTTATCCCGATGGACCTTTCAATAATAAAGCTTGGTCTGTAACAACAAAAAATGGAAAAGTCTGGATTGCTCCAGGAGGAACTCAAGGTTATGGAAATGTTTTAGATAATAGTGATGGTTTCTATTATTATAATCTAAAACAATGGAACAATTTTCGTTCAAAAGATATTTTTGATATTCGAGATGTTTTAAGAATCGCTCCTCATCCAGATAAAAATAATAATACATTTATAGTTTCATCATTCAATAAGTATGGACGCGATGTAAATGGACGAACAGATTTATTAGAATTTGATCCAACTAAATTCGAGTTTGCAAATAATTATAAACCTGATCGAATTATTAGTAATCAGTTCCCTAGTTCTAGAATTTCGGGCTTGGCTTATGATAAGTTAGGAAACTTACATATTGGCGCTTCATTTCCAGATGGAAAATCTCCTGATTATAATTCGGTTTATTACTTAGAACGTAATGCTAATGGGACGTGGAATAATATTTCTGTTGATAAAGCCTCTGCAATAGTGGCTCTAACTCCTGATTTTTCTGATATTTATACCTATTATCCAAGTGGTAGAGAAGGAGGAGGGGTTGCTGTATTAGATAAAAATTATCAAATAGTAACAACTTTAACAACTTCAAACAAGTTGCCTATTAATAACGTTTTGACAGTTGCAAATGATAGATCAAACAACTTGTGGATAGGAACTCAACAAGGTTTAGTCGTTTTGTACGGAGCTGATAATGCTGTAAGTTCTAATAATATAATTGCTGAGCCTGTTGTCATTATTCAAGATGGAATTCCGGAAGCGTTGTTAACCGATGTTGGGATTTACGCTATAAAAGTAGATAACGCAAATAATAAATGGATTGCAACAAATGGGGCAGGAGTTTATTATGTTTCGGATAATGGAGAATCGACGAAATTGCATTTTACGTCTAAAAATTCATCTTTACCTTCGGATGTTGTGTACGATGTTTCGATTGATGAATCGACAGGAAAAGTATATTTTGCAACGGAAAAAGGTGTGGTTTCGTATAACGGAGATGTATCGACAGAAGCGAATAATTTTAACAATGCAATTGCTTATCCTAATCCTTATCGCCCAGAATATAAGGGAAATGTCACGATAAAAAATCTTCCAAATCGTGCGTTGGTTAAGATTACAGATATTGTTGGAAATTTACTTTTTGAGAAAAAAGCAGAAGGAGGAATTGTAGAATGGAACACAAATAATGCAAAAGGAAAGCCCGTAGCTTCTGGAATTTACTTAGTTTTGATGACAAATGCTGATGGTACAGATACCAAAACATTAAAAATTGCAGTTGTCCGTTAATGAAAATTTTAGAAACCAAAGCCATTGTACTTTCGAGTTTAAAATATGGTGACACGAGTTTAATTATTCGTTGTTATACACAAGATTTTGGCTTAAAATCATTTATAGCAAAAGGAGTTTTCTCCAAAAAAAAACGAAATACTTCGTTGTATTTTCCGCTAGCAGAAATAGATTTGAGCTTTCAACCGAAATCAAATGAACAACAATTAGTTTTCTTAAAATCAGCTCAGACGTCGCATTATTATGAATCGTTGCATTTTCATCCCATCAAATCGGCGATTGTTTTTTTCTTAGCTGAAATCCTAAACTTAGTTCTAAAAGAAGAATCAGATAATCCAGAATTATATTTTTACATCGAAGATTCGTTAAAAGAATTTGATCAAAAAAAAGATGATTTTGCAGATTTTCATTTGATTTTTTTAATTCAATTATCACATTTTCTTGGTTTTTATCCCAACTTAGAAATTGATGGAAATCTATTCGATTTAGAAAATGGATTTTTCACAAATTCGAATTCATCTATCAATATGTTGAAAGCAGATGAAACTGTTTTGTTCAAAAAATTGTTAGAATTACACTTTTCCGAAGATTCAAAAAATACATTCAACCAATCGCAACGTTCTCTTTTACTCGAAATTCTAGTGAAGTACTATCAAATTCACACCAATAATTTTAAGAAGCCAAAATCATTACAAGTTTTATACGAATTGTTTAGTTAATCTCCCGAAATAAATTCTAACAAATCTTTAAAACAAAGAATAAATAAAACTCCATATATTTGCTATAGTTAAAAGCATTTACAATGAAATTCAATACAAAAGCTATACATGGAGGTCAACAACATGACCCTTCTACAGGAGCCGTAATGACTCCAATTTACCAAACATCAACATTCGCGCAAAGATCACCAGGAGATTACAAAGGATACGAATATTCTCGTGGTGCAAATCCAACAAGAACTGCTTTAGAAAATGCATTAGCATCTATCGAAGGTGGAGTTGCAGGTTTTGCATTTGGTTCTGGTTTGGCAGCAATCGATGGTGTATTAAAATTATTTAAACCAGGTGATGAAATCATCGCGATGGACGATTTATATGGAGGTTCTTACCGTTTGTTTACACGTGTTTATGAAAAATTCGGATTGAAATTCCATTTTGTAGACATGACAAATGTTGAGGCTGTTGTTGCTTTAATTAATGATAATACAAAAATGGTTTGGGTTGAAACACCTACAAATCCATTGATGAAAGTGGTTGATATCAAAGCGGTAAATGATGCTGCAAAAGCAAAAAAATCTGATATTTTAGTCGCTGTTGATAATACATTTGCGTCGCCATATTTACAACGACCAATTGAGTTGGGAGCAGATATAGTGATGCATTCAGCAACAAAATATTTAGGAGGTCACTCAGATTTAGTTGCTGGAGCAATTGTGGTAAACTCTGAACAATTGGCAACAGATGTTCACTTCAATTTATTTGCAACAGGAGGAATTTTAGGACCACAAGATTCTTACTTAGTTTTACGTGGAATCAAAACATTGGCTGTTCGTATGGATCGTCATTGTTCAAATGGAATGAAAATCGCACAATTTTTAGAAGCTCATCCTAAAGTTGCGCATACGTATTATCCAGGTTTAGAAAATCATCCACAACACGAAATTGCGAAAAAGCAAATGAAAGATTTCGGAGGAATGGTAACGTTTACGTTGACTTCTGGGAAAAAAGAAGATGCTTTCAAAATTTTAGAAAACTTAAAAGTCTTCACTTTAGCTGAATCATTAGGAGGAGTTGAATCGTTAGCAAATCATCCAGCTACGATGACACACGCATCTATTCCAGCTGAAAAACGTGCTGAAATTGGTATTACAGATGATCTAATTCGTTTGTCTGTTGGTATCGAAGATATAGATGACTTATTAGAAGATTTAGAACAAGTTTTGAACTTGATTTAATCGATAAATGGAAAATAAAAAAACGGAATCTATAAGATTCCGTTTTTTTTATTGAATTGGAGTTAACGCTTCAGAATTTCGGAGTATTGCAATATATTGAAAATAATCAGTTGTTTTTAAATTTTCTTTTGGTGTAAAGTTTTCTCCAAATAATCTTGACTTTATTTGAATTAAATTTTGAGAAGATTTGTATGGTGAATTTTTCGCATTAAGATTAAAAATTGAAATGGAATTAGACTTTGCAAGTTCTTTAAAATCAAGAATACCTTTTATTAACATCATCGGTCCATCAGCATTTACCCAGTTTATTTTTTCATTTTCTGGAGTAGGAAATTGATCATTTTTAGGTAAATACATTTCACTGTCCAATGTATAACTTACGATGCTTGTTACGTTATATTTATTGTCTAAAAGTCTTTCAGCAAAAGGTTTTTCTTTATCATTCATACTTTTTTGAAGTGTATGAAAAAGACCAAATAATCCATAGAATTTTTCATTTTGTAGATGATTCTTTGAAATGATATGATTAAAATTTTCAATCATTGCAGAATCTCTTGAAATTTTGTTGTTAGAATCATCAAAGTTTGTATCAATACCCAAAACAACGATTTTAGATGAATCATTTAATGTTTTATTGTAATCATACAAGTTGTTCCATTTTTTTAGTAACTCTTGACTTGATTGTTGAGGAATTCTTTTTTTAATAGCTAAAACAACTTCTTTTAATAATTTTTCATTTTTAACATCGGAGCTTAGAAATGTGTTTAATTTTTTAGAATTTAAACTGTCCATTTCGGCAATGTAATAGTTGAATCCAAGATTCTTATTCAAATATTTAAACATAAATTCATCTAATTTTTGATTGTCAGCAAAACCATGAATTTCACCTAATAGAATAACATTTGAAGTGTTGAAGTTATTATCAAAAATCTGAGAATCAAAGTTGCTGTCAATTGTTGTTTTATTATTTTTTAGATAGCCAATATTTGTTTCATTTTTAGAAGCTAAGAAAATTTTATTACTAATAAATAAATACAAAAAAATAAGTGTAATTATTGAAATTAGAGCAATAAAGAAGATTTTTAGGATTTTGATAAGTGTTTTCATGTTGTTAATTTTTATCAAAACTATAGTTAGCAAAAGACTTGTATAAATATATGTTTACGAATTGTTGATTTTTTAGGATGAATTGAGAAAATCATTTACTGAAAATTTTTTCTATTTTTATAAAATGAAGTTTCTAATTCTTTTCTTACTTTCTGTGATGAGTTTTGCTCAAAAGTTGGATACGATTAATCTCAATCAAGTTGAGGTAGTGAATTATTCCAATTACAAACAATTTCGTCCAAAGTTTAAACAAGTGGTTCGATTAACGGATAACACAAGTTTCGGACTTAAAATATTTTCGAATTTATTACTTCCAAATGAGAAAGAAATTGAAATTGTCGCAATTGAAATTTTGTTTGAATCAAAAGTGAAAAAGAAAAATTATTGCAACGAATATTATTATTTCAAACCAATGATTCTAAAATCGATTGAGGATAAACAAAGTTTGATTGAAGAAAAATGGTTTGAAGTGGATAAAGATTATCAAGGAAAATATATTTTTCCGATTCATTTAAAACTTAAACCTTCCGAAGCCAAAAACTATTTTATTGGTTTAGAAACTTCTTACGAAAATCCTTTTTGTCCCGAAGGAAATGGTTATTTTGATTTGATTGTAACAAAAAAATCAGTCGAATATTACAATGAAATTAATGGTGAAATGATTAAACAAGATATTTTGAAAAATCATTCACTTAACTACAAAATCTATTACAAATAGATTTATTTCCACAATAATTTCAATTCAACTTTATATTTCCCAGCGTATGGTTTTGGGGTTGTTGGTTTCTCCGAAATCGAGAATTGATACACGCCACGCGCAGGTAATTCGAAAATGGTTTCTTTGCCAAAAGGACCACCTTTTATAGAATCCGCAGGTCCTTTGATGTGATTAATTCTAATATTCGCTGTAGAATCTTGTGCAGAAATTTTGATCCAAACTTTCTTTGCAGAATCTGCATTAAACGTAAACGTATTGGTTTGTCCCGCTATTTTAGTCGGTTCCGCTTTTGCTTTTGCATAACTTACTTCAAGATTCTCTGTAGTGTTATTAGCGCTTAAAGGAACAATTTTATCTGTATTAGATATAACTTTTTGCTGAGGTTTTATCACAACTTTTTTCTGAGGAGAAGCTGTTTTTACCACTTCTTCTTTCATTACATCTTCTGTTGTTGGTTTATCTTTTTTTACCAAATCCTTGTACGCAGAATCAACTCCAATCTTGCTTGGATAAATGGTTGGTGTAGATTTGTCTTCACAACTATAAAGCGTAATCAATGTAATAAAAGCGATAAAAGTCCATTTCATAACAGAAAAATTCTGTTGTAAAAGTAACTATTTTAACTGCAATTTCAAGGTATATTTTCCTTCAAATGGATCGCCTTGCATCAAACTTTCGCCAATTCGAATTTGATACAAACCTTTTTCGTTTAAATCGTAATTGATTTCTTGTCCAAAAGGACCATCTTTTTCATTATTTGGAGAGATAAGTTGATTAATTCTAATGTTTCCTAGTTTATCTTGAGGAATTATTTGAATAAAAACAGATGAAGAAGAATCATTTCTAAAACTAAATGTTTGTTCTTCTTTTGCTACTTTTTCAATTTCAAATTTACCTTTTCCTTGTATTAATTTCAATTCAGAATTATTCATAATCTTTGGAGAAGCAAAAGCAATTTCCTGAATAGAAGAATCTTTTTTAATTTCTTTTTGTACAGAACCTCCAATTATAAGTGATTTATTTCTTGTAATACAATAAATAAGAATAGCACCAATAGCTATTGTGAGTATTATAATAGGATTATATTTTTTCATTGTTGTAAATTTGTATTTAATTAATTACAAATTCTGAACCAAAATATGTTGTTCTACGAAAGTATTGGAGTTGGGAAACCTATAGTTTTCTTACATGGTTTTTTGGAAAATCATAAAATATGGAATCGTTTACAGAATGATTTATTTCATCACAATCAAATTATTACAATTGATTTACCTGGACATGGAAATTCTGAAAATTTTCAAGAGGTGAATACGATGGAAGAAATGGCAGAAAAAGTGATTGAAGTTCTGGATGAATTAAATCTTGAAAAAGTAGCTTTTGTAGGACATTCGATGGGAGGATATGTGACGTGTGCGTTGGCTGATCTTTTTCCTGAACGAGTAGAAAATATTGTTTTGATTAACTCCTCGACTTTACCAGATGATGAAGCGAAGAAAAATCAACGTTTGAAAGCGTGTGAAACTGCTCGTAAAAATTTCAATGCGTTGGTGAGTTTTAGTATGCCTACTTTATTTGCAGCGCATCATCGAGATCAATTCAAAGATGAGTTGAAATTTGTAAAAGAAATTGCTTTAAAAACTCCAATTGAAGGGGTTTGTGCAGCTTTGAAAGGAATGCGAGAGCGTCCAGATCGTTCGTCGATTTTGTATGATTTCAAAGGTGGAATTTATATTATTGTTGGAATGAATGATGAAACAGTTAATCCTGAATTATTTTTAACTTTAATTCCAAATTTACCTAATATTCATTTGTACAAATTTGATGGCGGACACATGGCTTTTATAGAAAATTATGACGAAGTTTTATCGATTTTGAAATCAATTTAGCGCTTACGTTGGAAAAATTCTTTCATCAATTGACCGCATTTCTCTTCCATAATTCCCGAAACAATTTCAGTTTTTGGATGTAATTCGCCAATTTTTGCTTTAAAACCGCGTTTTTCATCCGAAGCACCATAAACCACTTTCGAGATTTGGCTCCAATACAATGCTCCGCCGCACATCACACAAGGTTCTAAGGTTACATACAATGTGCAATCTTGTAAGTACTTTCCACCTAAATAATTTGCTGCAGACGTAATGGCTTGCATTTCTGCGTGCGCTGTAACATCAGTCAATGTTTCCGTTAGATTATGTGCTTTCGCGATAATTTTGTTGTTGCAAACAATCACAGCTCCAACTGGAATTTCGTCTCGCTCGAAAGCTGTAACCGCTTCGTTAAAGGCGATTCGCATAAAATATTCGTCTGTAAAAAGATTTTCCATTTCTATAAAATTTAAGGCAAAAATAATCATTTCCAAATTGGATATTCGATACATTTGTACAAATTGATGCCTCTTTTATGAATCAATCAAAATATATCATTGCAGCCATTATAACCTACTTTATGTGGGGATTTTTTAGTTTCGGATTGAAACCGATCGCCGGTTATCCACCTTTGGATATTCTATTTTTTAGATTGTACGTTTCGGTTTTCTTTTTAGTGGTAATTAATCTTGGATTTCGACGCAATAAGATGAAAGCTGATTTTGATTTATTCAAATCATTTGATAAAAAGAAACAGAAAAAATTAGGAAGTTTAATTGTTGGCGGATCGTTGATTTTGATGACAAATTGGTTGATGTTTATTATTGTCATGAATCATATTAGTGTGCAAGCCGCGTCGCTATCGTACTTGGTTTGTCCGATTATTACAACCGTTTTGGCTTTCATTATTCTGAAAGAACATTTAACCAAAATAAAATGGATAGCAGTTGGTATTAGTCTTTTAGCATGTTTGGTTCTTTCTATAGGTCATTTGATTGACTTGATTTATAGTTTGATTGTTGCGTGTACATTTGCGCTGTATATCATCATTCAGAGAAGTTTGAATGTTTTTGATAGTTTTAATTTGTTGATGACGCAATTATTAATTGTAGCTATTCTGATGTTACCATTGGTTTTTATTTTTTCAGGACCGATTCCGACCGAAACAATTTTCTATCAATGTATTATGATGATTGTAGTTTTGTTCACCATTATTCCTATGTTCTTAAACAATTTTGCTTTAAAAGGAATTGATTCTTCAACCGTTGGAATTTTAATTTATTTGAATCCAATTATGAATTTTGTTTTGGCAATTTTCTATTATAAAGAAGCCGTTTCGTCAATGCAAATGATCGGTTATAGTTTGATTTTACTCGCGATTGTAGTATTTAATTCGCAAACAATTTTCAAATTAAAAAACATAAAAAAATCTGAAGTTTAATCTTCAGATTTTTTTATGTTGATTTTTCAGGAAATATTATTTGATGTAAACAGAGTTTGGTCCAATTCCAGTTGTGATTTCGTTTTGTAAGGCACCTGCTGCATTATAAATTAACAAACTCCCTGCACTAGCAAAGTCTTTTGCATCTAAAACATAGATTGAATTATTTTTAACTTCTAATCCATAAATATATATTGCAGTAGATTTGAATAATCTTGTTGTTGGTAAAGAAGCTGCATTAATAGACATTTTATAAATATCTTTATTTAATGAGTAATACAAATATCCTTGATCTTCAATCAAAAAATCAGGATGTTCAGTTTTGTCAAAAGGCATTATTGTTGAAACATTATTTGTTAAATTAATGCGAGTTAAAGCTCCACCAATTGTATTAACTCCTCCATTCCAATCAATAATTCCTTGAGAAAGCACAAATAAGTTACTTCCTACTTTTACCATATCTGTCGGTGAATCTCCTACTGGATAATTAGTTTTTATAGAGGTATCTAAATCAATAGCATCTACAGATTTACCAAAAATCCCATTTCTTCCACTTGCTTCGTATGCAACATATAGTTTATTGTTGTCAACAATAATGTGACCAGGTCCCTCAGAAACACTTATTTTCTTCACAAATTTATTGTCAGACAAATTATAAATAGCTATATAATCATCATTCGGGTTTTGTGAATCTCCCCAGTTAGAAACATAAAAATATTTATTATCCGTAACAATATATCTCGGGTTAAGAATATTATCTGTAACAGTTGCTATACTTTTAAAATTTGTATTATCAACAATTTCAACTTTATTAGAATTATTTACCACAACATAGGCTTTATTTCCTTTAATAACCATATTTTGAGCAACATCTCCTAAATTTCTTGAATTCGCTTTTTTGAAAATTTCTTGAACAGGATTTTTATCTCCCACTACAGTACTTGGATCATAATACGTAATATCAGCATTTCCTGCTTGAAATTTTCCTTCATTCAAAATAAAAATTCCTTTTGAATAGTTTCCATTTTCTGGATCATTTTTTACACTATCATCATCATTAGAACATGATTGTAAAAAAATTCCTGCTAAAGCTATAAGCGCAATAGATTTAAATTTAGTCATAGTTTTAAAATTTTATTTGTAATTGTATATTATAATTTGTGCCAGGTTGCCAACGATTTTCTTGCGTTTGATATTCTTGGTTAAACACATTATTCACTCTCATAGAAATGCTATAAAGTGGTGAAATTGTATAATTTAAACCAAAATTCATTAGCCAAAATCCATCAAGTGTTCTTTCTTCTTGCGAATCGGTAAAAACTTTACTTGTATAAATGTTTTGTACAAAAGCAGATAAACGTTTGTAAGTGTATTGTGCGCTCGCCGTCCATTTATGATTTGGGGAATACATCAGTTCCTTATTTTTAAATTTATCTTTTGTTTTGGTGTATGCATAAGTTGTATTGAAACTAAATGCATTCCATTTGTAGTTTCCAATCATTTCAAAACCATAGGTTTCAGTTTTGTTGATGTTCACAGGAACCCAATAAGAACTGTTTTGCGAACTCGGAATCCATTGAATCATATCACTCAACTTATTATAAAAAATATTGGTTTGAATGTTTAAATTTTTGTTGATAAAATCATTTCCAAGTTCAAATTGATAAGCTGATTCTGATTTCAAGTCCGGATTTCCACCAGTTTTCCAAAATAAATCATTGTACGTTGGATTTCTGAAATTTTTCGAAACATTTCCTCTTAATTGATACGAATGAATCGGACGATAATTAAAACCCAATGAATAAATAAATGGATTTTGGTACGTATCAGAAAAATCTTGACGAATACTCGCTTCGTATTCCAAAACATCTGATAATTTATGCTTCGCGATTAAGGCAAAATTGATTGAGTTTTGATCGCTTTTAGTCAAATTATTTCCACTTCCTTGATTATAATTAGCTTCAGATAAAAGCGAAAGCTCGAAATTATTGGTCAATTGATGATTCAGATAATATTTTAAAATATAGTTATCAACCTGTAAATCGTCCGAATAAGATTTGTGAATATTGTTGAAATAACTGCTTTCTTCTCGTATATAAGCTAATTTTAACTGCGATTGCCACTTTTCATTTGGATTGAAATTCCATTCTGTCATCAAACGATAATCCTTATTTTCGTACCCAGAAGGCGTTGAACCAATGTCAACTAAAGGAAATTCGCGCTTCCCAAAATTGATCATTGAATAAAGTTTCAATTCGTTTTCAGGATTAATTTTATAGCCAAAATTTCCATTAATTGTATTGAAATAATATTTTCCGTTCAAATTCTTCTTCATGTGATTCGGAATTTTATAATCATTATCAGATTGATTTCGTTCGTAATCGATTGAAGAACTAAATTTTTCTGTACTATATTTCAATTGATATTTTCCCGACCATGTATCGTAACTTCCGTATCCTAAATTTATTTTTTGCTGTAAACCTTTGTCATACTCAAATTTATTCAACAAATGAATTGTACCGCCGATAGAACCTGTTCCATACGCAATACTTCCGCCTCCTGGTTTCACTAAAATTCCGTCAAACGAATTACTTGCAAATAAATTAAAATCCGTTTGTCCTGTTGTTTGCGAATTGACATTTATTCCGTTCCAAATTACCGCTGTATGCGAAGCTAAAGTTCCACGAAACGAAGGCGAAGAAACCATTCCTCGTCCATTTTCTTTAAAATAAATTGGCGTTTGCGCTTGTAAAACTTGCGTCAGTTGATTAGGATTTTGCTCTAAAATACTATCATTAAGTTTGATAATACTTTGAGATTTGTAATGATTTTTAAGAAAAGCATCGTTCAAAATCAAAGGTTTCAAATTGATGGTATCCGTCTGTGCAAAAGCAATTCCAGCGATAAGATTAAAACAAAGAAAAAGTTTTTTCATATTAAAATCTGTTTTTCCTCCGAAAACATTTTCTATTAATTTGTTAGCAATGGCAGGTTTCCTGACTTATTCTTTTACAAAAAGTATGTTAGAATTTACAGTTGCGGGGACAGTTTTGGAATTGAACCAAATTCCCTTTTAACTCACTCGTTGAGCACCATTTTATGCAAATGTAAAGAAAAGCAATTGATTTTATAAAAAGTAGATTGTTAAATCGTTAGCCTTAAATTAAGATCAGATTTATTTTATTTGTACAGTATTCAAAATCATTATATCTAGTGATTTTTAAGAATGATGGACAAATTAAATTTGTAACCAACAAAAACAATTATTATTTAAACTTTAAAAACGATGGAAAACAATCAGCCGTACAAATCAGAGAAAAAAATCATTGCTGGAATTTTAGGAATTTTAGTAGGATATTTAGGAATTCATAAATTCTATTTAGGATATACAAAAGAAGGAGTTATTCAAATTATTGCCACTTTTGTAACATTTGGATTTGCTGGACTTATTGGATTTATTGAAGGGATTATTTATTTGACTAAATCTGACGAAGAGTTTGATAAAACATATGTAGAAGGTCACAAAGGCTGGTTCTAAAATAGAGATTACATTCTTTTTTAAATATTTTTCGATCCCAAAATAACTTTAGATTATTTTGGGATTTTTTTATTGAATGAATTCGTTTTAAATAATTCGCAAGTTTTTTATTACATTTGCTTTAGGAAAAAATATAATAAAGAACGAAATCGCATAAAATGGCTATAAAAACATTTAGAGAAGTAATCGCAGAGGCAATGAGTGAAGAAATGCGTCGCGATGAATCTATATTTTTAATTGGAGAAGAAGTAGCAGAATACAACGGAGCGTACAAAGCTTCGAAAGGAATGTTAGACGAATTTGGAGCAGAACGTGTAATTGATGCGCCAATCGCAGAGGCTGGTTTTTCTGGAATCGCAATTGGATCTACAATGACGGGATGTCGTCCAATCGTAGAATATATGACATTCAACTTCTCATTAGTGTCTATTGACCAAATTATCAATAACGCTGCAAAAATTTATCAAATGTCAGGAGGACAATTCAACTGTCCAATTGTATTTAGAGGACCTACTGCTTCTGCAGGACAATTAGGTGCAACACACTCACAAGCTTTTGAGAATTGGTATGCAAATGTACCAGGTCTTAAAGTAATTGTTCCTTCAAACCCTTATGATGCAAAAGGTTTATTAAAATCTGCAATTCGTGATAACGATCCAGTAATTTTCATGGAATCTGAACAGATGTATGGAGATAAAATGGAAATGCCAGATGAAGAATACACAATCGAAATTGGTAAAGCAGAAATCAAACGTGAAGGTACAGATGTAACGTTAGTTTCTTTCGGGAAAATCATTAAGCAAGCTTACATCGCTGCTGATGAATTAGCAAAAGAAGGAATTTCTGTAGAAGTAATTGACTTACGTACAGTTCGTCCATTAGATTATGATACAATTTTCAAATCTGTTAAAAAAACAAATCGTTTGGTAGTTTTAGAAGAAGCTTGGCCTTTCGCTTCAGTTGCTTCAGAAATTACATATATGGTTCAACAAAAAGCATTCGATTATTTAGATGCACCAATCAAACGTATCACAACAAAAGATACATCAGCGCCTTATGCTCCAAACTTGTATGAGACTTGGATTCCTAATGCAAAAGATGTAGTTGAAGCTTTAAAAGCTGTGATGTATAAATAATTAAGATTTATAAACTATATTTGTAAAGTCTAGCATACATTTTGCTAGACTTTATTTTTTTAAACAGATCTTATTGATGAAAAGTTATATAACAGCTTTTTTTATAGTTGTTCTAGCGTCTGTGCACGCGCAAGTAAAAATCCAAGGAAAGGTCATCGATTCTGAAACTCAGAAGCCTATTCCTTACGCAGATATTCGTTTACCAGAACTTAAAGTAAGTGCAACATCAAACTCTGATGGTACTTTTTATATCGAATCTAGTTCGAATGCAAATAAAATTGTCGTATCAAAAAATGGATACGAAACTTCTGATTATGTAATCGAAAATAAAATCGATTATAATTTTATTGCTCAATTATTTTTAGCAGAAGACAATACTTCAGAAGAAGATGACGGAACGGTAGATTTACAAACTGCGGTTGTTTCGGCAAAGAAAAAACGTCTTAAAAAGAAAGAAAATCCAGCGTATGCTATTTTACGTGAAGTATGGAAGCATAAAAAGAAAAATGGACTAAAATTAGCGCCACATTACCAATATGATGAATACGAAAAGTTGCAATTTGATATTAGTAATATCGATTCAACTTTTATGAAACGTAAGATTTTTAAAGGAATGGAGTTTGTTTTCGAGAAAGTAGATACTTCTTCTATTAATGGAAAAACATATTTACCAGCTTTCTTGAATGAGTCAATTTACAATGTTGCGGGAATTAATAAACCTTCAACAAAGGAGCGTCGAGAATTAATTGCGAATAAAACATCTGGTTTCGAGAAAAATGAAGTGGTAGCTTCTACGGTAAAAAATCTTTTCCGTGATATTGATATTTATGATAATCGTGTCAATATTTTAGACATCAAATTTGTGAGTCCAATTGCTACAGATGGTTTCGCAGTTTATGATTACGAATTGAAAGATACAGTTGATGTAGATGGAATAGAATCTTATCGAATCAAATATTATCCGCGTCGTGAAGGAGAGTTGACATTTAAAGGAGAATTATATATTTCGAAAGATGCTTATGCGGTGAAAGAGGTTGTGATGGAAACAACGAAAGAAATGAACGTGAATTTTGTACGTAATATTTTCATGAATTTAGAATATGATATTCCAAATGATTCTATTTTCTATCCGAAAAAAGAATACGCGATGTTGGATATGTCGTTGTTGAGTAAAAAGGAAAGTGCGAAAGGTATTTTTGCGCATAAAACGGTGAATTATTACAATTACGATTTCGATACAACACATCCCGAAGCTTTTTATTACGAGAAATTAGATCCAGCAAAAGCTGCGCTTAACGAAAAAGATAATCAGTTTTGGGCAGAAAATCGTCCTGAAGCTTTAACAAAAGATCAAGAAGGGATTTACGAAACATTAGAGCAATTAAATAAAGTACCAAAATTCAATAATATTGTGAAAGCAATCGAGATTTTTGGTTCTGGATATTACAATGTTGGAAATGCAATTGATATCGGGAATTTATATTCATCTTTTGGATACAACCAAATCGAAGGATTCCGTTTGAGAGCTGGAGCTCGTACATATTTTTCGCAAAATGATATGTGGCGTGCGCAAGGTTTCTTGGCATATGGTTTTCGAGATGATAAATTCAAATATGGAGCAGATTTTCGTTACATGTTCAATAAATATAATCGTTTTCAAGTCGGTATCGGAACAAAACGTGATGTAGAACAATTGGCTGCAACGTTAACGGCTTCTGACGGAATTATGACCCGTAGTTTTGCTTCGTCATCAATCATCAATCAAGGAGATAATACATTTTTGAGTAACAATAATTTGACAAATGTGTATGCGTCGATAGAGCCTTGGAAAAATGTAACGTTTCGTGTTGATGGAAATTATCAATTGATCAAACCAGCTGATGCAGTACATTTTTCGATTGGATATGAAAAAAACGGTCAGATTAAAGAAACTTTAACAAATTCAAGTGTAAGTGTTTCGGTAATTGCTCGTCCAGGTGCAAAATATTCTCAATATGGAATTGATCGTTACGAAATGACAACACTTGCTCCAACGTTGATGTTGCGTTATACAAAAGGATTGAAAGGTGTAATTAATTCAGATTTTGAATATGATAAATTACAATTTTTATATACACAACCAATTTTAATAGGTTCTTTTGGTAGAACATTAATAACTGTTGAAGCAGGTAAAACATTTCAAGCAGTTCCATTATCTTTGCTGAGTGCAATTCCAGGTAATGAAAGTTATGGTCAGGTTTATGGAACATTTTCCCAAGTTGATTATTACGAGTTCGTAACTGATCAATATGCTACAATGAACTGGGAGCACCATTTTAACGGATGGATTTTAAATAAAATTCCTTTGGTTAAAAAATTAAAATTAAGAGAAGTAGGGTTTTTAAGAGCTGCTTATGGAGATTTATCTCAAAAAAGTATAGCTATGAACCGTTCAACGATAGATTATTTTACTCCAAACAAACAAATTTATTATGAATATGGATTTGGGATTGAAAACATAGGATATGGCAATATAAGACCAATTCGTGTAGATTTTAACTGGAGAGGTAATTATAAAGATATCCCAGGAGCTCGAAAATTTGGAGTAACCGTTGGATTAAATTGGAAATTTTAAAAATAAAAGAATATTAAATTAAATACGTAGTTAAAAATGACTTTTGATGCAATTATAGAAATCCCAAGAGGATCTCGCAACAAGTACGAAATGGATCACGAAACAGGAAGAATTCGTTTTGATAGAGTATTATTCTCTCCAATGTTCTACCCAGCTGATTACGGTTTCGTAGAAAATACATTAGGATTAGACGGAGATCCAATTGACGTATTAGTTTTCTTAACAGAACCTACTGTTCCTGGATGTGTAATCGAAGTAAAAACAATCGGTGTTCTTAAAATGTCTGATGACAAAGGACAAGATGAAAAATTAATTTGTGTACCAGTTGCTGATCCAACATGGAACCAATTAGAAAACATCACTGATATGAATCCTCATACATTGAAAGAAGTTGAGCACTTTTTCAGAGTTTATAAAGACTTAGAAAATAAGACAACAACAATTGAAGGGTACGGTGATAAAGCAGAAGCAGAACAATTATTGCAAGATGCAAGAGAGCGTTTCGTACCAGCTCATTAAGAAATAATTTATAATTTCATATAAATAGTCCTCATTTTTTGAGGACTATTTTTTTTAAGTAAATTTTTCTTCCATTCTATCAACTATTTCCAAAAACATTTTTAAGTTTATAGAAATACTCACACATGAAATCGAAATTTTTATTAACACTAGGTTTAATCTCTACAATCATGAGTTTATCTGCTCAAACTAATCAACAAGTTTTAGACTTGATTAACAAAGAAGTAAAACAAAATTCTGAAGCTTATCAACAATTAAAAAAAGCAACCGAAACAATCGGACATCGTGCAACAGGAACAGAAAATGGACGAATAGCAGAAGAATATGCAGCAAATTTGTTGCGTTCGTATGGTTATGATGTGTCTTTTCAAGAGTTTACATTTAGCGGATGGAATCGTAGAAGTTTAGATTTAAAAATCAATAATCAACCTATAAAAGCCGTTGCTTTGGCGCATTCGCCAGAAAATGTTAGTCTTTCGGGAGAATTGATTGATTTAGGAAATGGACTTGAAGAAGATTACAAAAAGATTGGTGATAAAGTAAAAGGAAAGATTGTTTTTGCTGCGCTTGGTTTGTTGGATGGAACGCCAAAAGAAATAGAAAATCTACATCGTTCCGAAAAAACAGCTTTAGCAGAAAAGTACGGAGCGAAAGGAATTATCTTGTTTAATCGCCCTGCTGGAGGAATTCTATTGACAGGAACGGCCTCTGTAACGGGAGAAATTATTAAAATTCCTGCGATTAATATCAGTTTAGAAGATGGATTGAAAATCAAAGAAAATCTATCAAAAGGAAAAGAAATTGCTAAAATCGAAATGAAAAATGATGTTGGACAAATGAAAGGTCGCAACATTATTGCAAAGAAAATCGGTTCTAAATTTCCAAATGAAAAAATAGTTCTTGGAGGACATTTAGATAGTTGGGATTTGGCTACAGGAGCAATTGATAACGGCGTTGGAAGTTTTTCTGTAATGGATATTGCGAGAACGTATAAAAAGTTAAATCTTCAAAATGATCGAACAATAGAATTTGTTTTATTTATGGGCGAAGAAGTAGGTTTGATAGGTTCTAAATATTATGTCAATCAAGCGTTGAAAGATGGGTCTATCAATCAAATTAAAGTAATGTCGAACATGGATATGACGACAAATCCAAAGTCTTATTATTCGACAATGGAAAGTAATTTACCTATTTTAACTGATTATGCGAATGATGTGCAAAAAGTAATTCCAGATTTTAAATTGAAAACATTTGCGAGTGTAGATTTACATTCAGATCATCAACCGTTTATGTTGCAAGGCGTGCCTATTATTGGGCTTTCGGATAGTCAATTTACAAAAGGAGCGTTAAATTGTTACCACGCGAATTGCGATACATTTGATTATGTAGAAGAAATTGGTTTGAAAAATAATGTGATTTTGGAAACCTATTTGTTGTATCGTTTGAGTAATTTGAAAGAAATTCCTTCAAAACGTTGGAACGAGCAAGAAGTAAAAGAAGCCTTAATCAAAGGAAATTTAGAAACTCCACTTCGTATTTCGGGCGATTGGAGATGGTAATATTAAAAAAATCCTTCAGATTATCTGAAGGATTTTTTATTTATTTCTTTTTCAATTTTACAGTGAAATGTCTTAAAATTTCAGATTCCCACGAAATTTCATAACCAGAATTAATTTCGTTTCGTCGATCAAAAATATTTTTCAACGCAACCGCGATATAATCCATATGACTTTGGAAATAAGTTCTTCTTGGAATTGCTAAACGCAATAATTCTAATTTTGGATAACGATTTTCACGTGTTTTAGGATCACGATCTGCCAAAATAGTTCCGATTTCTACACCACGAATTCCAGCTTCTTTGTACAATTCGATTCCCAATGTTTGTGCAGGAAATTCTTCGCGCGTTACATTTGGTAAAAACTTTACAGCATCAACAAAAATAGCGTGTCCACCAATTGGCTGCTGAATTGGAATCCCAAATTCAATTAATTTATTCCCTAAATATTCAATTTGTTTGATGCGCGATTGTAAATAAGAATATTCTGTAGATTCTTGTAAACCTTGTGCTAAAGCGGCTAAATCGCGTCCAGCTAAACCGCCATAACTTAAATATCCTTCATAGATAATTCCAAAATTTCCACAAATTTTATATAGCTCTTCATTATTCAGTGCAATAAATCCACCAATATTTACCAAACCATCCTTTTTCGCAGACATCGTCATTCCATCTCCGTAAGAAAACATTTCTAAAACAATTTCTTTAATCGTTTCCGTTTTGAATTCTTCTTCTCTTTCTTTGATGAAATAAGCATTTTCCGCAAAACGAGCGCCATCAAAAAAGACTGGAATTCCATATTGATTAGACAATTCACGAACTTGACGAATATTTTCTATAGACACAGGTTGACCACCAGAAGAATTACACGTAACAGTGATTAATGTGAATGGAATTTGTTCTTTCCCATATTCTTTGTAGACATTTTCTAATTTTTGTAAATCGATATTTCCTTTGAAAGGATGAATCAATTCGCTGTCAAAAGCCTCATCAATAGTACAATCAATTGCGTGCGCTTTTCTAAATTCGATATGACCTTTTGTTGTATCAAAATGCGAATTTCCAGGAACAACATGACCTTCTTTTACAAGAGCTGAAAATAATACGTTTTCTGCTGCACGACCTTGATGCGTTGGTAAAAGAAACTCAAATCCAGTAATGGTATTAATGGTTTCTCTCAGTTTTAAGAAAGATTGAGAACCAGCGTAGCTTTCGTCTCCAGTCATCATTGCAGACCACTGTTTATCAGACATTGCTCCAGTTCCAGAATCAGTTAATAAATCAATAAATACTTTGTGGCTTTCTAGGTTAAATAGGTTGTAATCTTTTTCTTCGATCCACTTTTCGCGTTCTTCTCGAGTAGATTGATAAATTTCTTCGACCATTTTTATACGAAATGGTTCGGCAAAAGGTAATTCCATTTTTCTTGTGTTTAATGTAAAACTAAGAAACCTTTAGAATATTATCAATTATTAATTGAAAATCATAAAAAAATCCTCTATCAAAAAGATAAAGGATTAAAAATTTTCTATAGCTTGTGTTAGTCAATAACAGGAACTGGTCGTTTGTTTTCGTTAATTGCAACTAATGTAAACGTTCCAGAAATCGCTTTATCACGTCCGTCACGATACATACTTTCGATAAAAACGTCAATTTGTACATCCAAACTTGAACGTCCTACACGTACCACTTTTCCTACCATTTCTACGATAGTTCCTGCTGGAATTGAGTGTTTAAAATCAATTTTGTCACTACTTACCGTAACAATAGGTTTGCGACAAAAACGAGTTGCTGTCATAAAAGCAATTTCATCCATCAAATACATTACTGACCCTCCAAACATTGTGTTGTGGTGGTTTGTATCTCCTGGAAAAACAGCTTTGAAAATGCGAGTTTCAGAATTGATGATACGTTGTTCGATCAACTCTTCTCTTGGTGTTTTTTCCACTTCCATTATCATAATATTTACACGTTACTTTTCTTCATTATTTTTTGAGTTGATAATGTTTTTTTGTGGTGGTTTGATGATTTCATAGAACATAATTTTTACTTTTTTTGCGAAAGTTTTTGACTAATTATTAACTCAATTAGTGGCATTCTGACTTATCAAAAATATTGATTCACAGTTGCGCGACAGTTCGTGAATTGCACACGATTCCCCAATAAGTTGAGCACGAATTTGATGCAAATATAAATTAGAAAAATGAAAATTAGCAGATTTATTGTGCCGAATTCGTTGGTTTGGAATAATTCGTGTAAATTCATTTTACGAATTTTTAATGAAGTAAGAAAAAAGAATGAAAATAAAACCAATCAAAGATTTAGTTCATAATCTATCAGAATGGAATGAATTAGTTTCTCAAACCAAAGATTTAACCGATAAAGTAGTTCAAGATATTAATTTTTTGCGTCAAGAAATTAATTGGGAAGAATATAATTTATGCAATACATCGTTTTTGGGTTGTAAGTTTAAACAACACGAAGCGATCTATTTAATTGAAAAAGGAGCATTTGTTTATCCAAAATTTGAATCAGTTCCTTATAATCCTTATCGTGGAAAATTATACACTTGGCAAGAGCTGATGGAAGGTTATAATCCAGATAATGACCAAAGTATCGATCTTAAAATCTATAAACATTTTAAAAAACATAAATATAATCCGTCTGTTTCAGAAGCTTTGGCACAACGCTTACATGATTTGTCTATTGATGATGGTTTGCGTCGAATTTTGAAATATGATGATAATGGAATGACGAAGAAAAAAGTGGTTGGCTTTATGGGGGGACATTCTACTGCGCGTAATTCTGAGTTTTATAATGAAACGGCAAAAGCGGCGAAATTAGCAACTGAAAAAGGGTATTTTGTTGTTTCTGGTGGAGGGCCTGGAATTATGGAGGCTGCTAATCTAGGAGCTTATATGGCAAATTATTCGGATGAAGATTTGATGAATGCAATTCATATTTTGGCTGATTTAGACTTTATTGATGAAGATAAAACTGAATATTTGGCGAAGAATTTTATGACGAATGCTAAAAAAGTTTTAGAAATCTATCCAAATGGTGCTGAAAGTTTGGCAATTCCTACGTGGTTTTATGGTCATGAACCAAGTAATTTATTTGCCACGAATATTGCAAAATATTTTTCAAATAGTATCAGA
The DNA here is from genome assembly GCF_019308355.1 of Empedobacter falsenii. Lineage (GTDB taxonomy): Bacteria > Bacteroidota > Bacteroidia > Flavobacteriales > Weeksellaceae > Empedobacter > Empedobacter falsenii_B. The sequence continues at coordinate 113,502 of NZ_JAAGKM010000005.1, forward strand.
GAAGATATGTTGTTAACAATTAGCTTGTTCGGTTTGGTTTATGCGCCTGGAAGTGCAGGAACAACCCAAGAAATTTTTCAGGAAGCAGCTCAAAATCATTACGGAACTTCAGGATATTATAGTCCAATGATTTTTTTGAGCAAGAAAAGATATGTAGAAGATACAGCGATTTATTCGGTTTTGCATCAATTAGCAACAGGAAGACCATATAAAGAGTTATTATTTTTAACAGATAGTGCTGATTTAGCAATTGATTTTATCGAAAATCATCCACCAATCAAAGCGATTTAAAATTATTTTAGAAGATTATTAAAAATAAATTTAATTATTTAAAACTACATAAACCTCTTTAATAAAATAGTTTATGTGGTTTTTATTTGTTTTATGTCCGAATAAAATAAAATAATTTCGAAAAATGTTTGGTATTTTAAATAATGAACGTATATTTGCAGTCCAATAACGCGAGATGGAGCAGTAGGTAGCTCGTCGGGCTCATAACCCGAAGGTCACAGGTTCGAGTCCTGTTCTCGCTACTAAATCGCGAGGTGGAGCAGTAGGTAGCTCGTCGGGCTCATAACCCGAAGGTCATCGGTTCGAGTCCGGTCCTCGCTACTATAAACGTTTAAAATCAATGATTTATAAATGTAAAGGACTAAAAAAGGGACTAAATTAAATATTTAGTTCCTTTTTTATTTTTCATCAAGTCTTCTAGGTCATCCTCATCATTGGATATGCAAACCAAAATAGGAGTCTAAGTTAATCGACATATTTATAACTAATTTTAGCATCTGTAGCAGAGTTTGAAATGTATTTAATTAGTGAAGAACTAAAGTTAGGCTAGATGGAGCAAGAAGAAAAAATAAAGGATTTACTAAAACTTATAAAATAACAAAAGGCAAAACATAGTTTGCCTTTTGTATTATTGTGAATTTATTTATTTTGCCCAAGTAGGTAATTCTTTCCACCCTTCTAATGGAGCTTCTTTTATACTATCTGGCACAGGTTTATTTATACATAACCTACTTGTGGAAAATAGTTTATTAACCCATTCATTATTATTAATTTTAACTAAGAATCTTTTACCTATTTTACTATCATAGTAAGATGTGCTATCATTATCAAAATAATGACTCCCTTTGTATATATTTTTATTATAAGAATAGTTGAATTTTATTTTATTTAAAGAACTCTTACCCATAAAATTTACCTCTGTTAAAGTAGCAATACTATATCTAAAATTTTCTTTGGTAGAATTATCAAAATAATTATTTACAACTATATATAAAGTTACTAATGATAGGCAAAAGAAGACAAAATATCCCCATTTATTTTTGATTATTGTTTCCATATATTTTATTTAATTCTTGTTCTAAAAATGATGTGGCTGTATTGGTAACAGTCCCAATTGTATTTTCAAGTCCTGATTTTTGCATTCCATTAATAAATTTGTCTGCACGATTACCTAAACCAGCTCCAAGAGTACTTGTTACTCCATTAAATAGTATTGCATTTGTATCTGTATTGCTTTGAAGTTCAAGCTTTTTATCACCAAAAATATAATAATCATATTTTCCTCCAACCAAACCTGAAATTCCAGGAACAGCTAGGATATCAGCAGTAGTATCAACTAAATCAATATTTTGATTTATAACTCCTTGAGCTGTAATACTAATCAATGCTTTTGTTCCTAATACCGTAAGTCCTTCAACAGCAGTAACAGGAAGAGAAGCTATAACTGCAGCTCCAGCTACTAAACCAATTTCTCCTTCACGTTTTGCCTCCTGCATTTTAACATAAGTATCGACTTTTTCAGGAGAAAGTACATGTTTGTAAGCTCCATCAACATGATTACCAAAAAAAGCAGATGTAAGATCGGGTGCTGGTATATTAAGATTAAGTCCTGCAAATTGAGGTTTATTTGAAGCAGATCCTGTAACAAGCACCTCACCTAAAGTACCTCCTTGAATAACAGGAACTTCGTCTCCTGGTCCAGGCATCATCCCATCAGGATCAATAAAGAAGACAGGATTATTAAAAGCGTAGTTGTAAGGAGAATGACGTCTCATTTTCTCCGCGAGCGGGTCGATACTTGTAAACCACTGCACAACTTTTGCCTCACGCGAGGGCATTTCCTTGCGTGTGCGTAGCACTTCTAAAGTTGGTTGATATATAAGTTTAAGGCATCCCATTTTGTTATCCGTAAAGATAATTTTTTATTTTCAATTGATTTTCAGTTGAAAAAGAAAAATCCGTTTTTTTCTTTTTCCTGTTGGTGGTGTTGATGGATTGTTGAACTGGAAAAAACTTTTTGCGGTGGATTTTGAGCGTGGGTAAAAGTTTTTCTATTTCAACAATCAACTAAAAATTCAAAAAAATAAATGCTTCCTTTTTAAGTGGGATACCGCTTTTGGGTGGGTAGCGTTGGCAAGGGGAAAGAGTTGTGCAGGCGGTTTTGCTGTGGCTATTTGCGGAGCGAAAACATAAAATGAATTATGGTTTCAAAAAACACTTTTAAAAATCAATAAACAACTTCGTTTTTTGAACCATAATGGAAGCGATTTTATGTTAAATAGCTTACCCCGTTTTTTTTCTGGCATAAGCGGAGTGGTGGTGGTGGTTGGAGCGTAGGTGTCTTTTTGCTTTGTTTTTTTCAGTTGGGACAGCTCTTTGCAACCGCAGGAACGAGGATTGCAATGTGCTGTGAAGCGTTGGCAAAAAACAACGCAAAAAGTA